>CANGNF010000014.1 GCA_947455205.1 Acetobacteraceae bacterium
AACGGCACGGCACAACCTCGCTCTTCGCGGCGCTCGACGTGAAGGCCGGGACCATCATCGGCAAATGCCTGCCGCGTCACCGCGCGCTGGAGTTCCGCCGCTTTCTCGACACCGTCGAGCAGAACGTGCACAGCGACAATCAGGATGAATGGGCGCGTCAATCAGGATGAATGTTGAAGTTCTGGGCCGGCCCGCGGGCCGGCCCAGAACTTTGGCGATGTCCTGAGGGGCGTCGCTTGCGATCGCGGGGCGTGTCGGGATGGAAGGTTCTCAAACGAGGGCCACTCCGTTGCCCGGCAGTTCCATCAACGACCAGCAGGCGAGGCTCTACATGTCATGACGTCGGACGATGTCCCAGGACAGCGCGGCGGCTCGTGCTGGCTTCAGCGCCAGCACCGGCAGCCGGCTGGAGGCCGATCCGCGCCTCCCGTCGCAGAAGGTACTGCCACGCGGCCGCCGCCGGCCTGATCCGCTGGCGGCGATCTGGGAGGCGGAGGTGGTGCCGATGCTGACCGCCATGCCCGGGCTGCGGCCGGTCACGCTGTTCGAGGAGATGCAGCGCCGCCATCCCGACGTGTCGGACGGCGTCCGCCGCACGCTGGAACGCCGGGTGCGGCATTGGCAGGCGCAGCATGGGCCGGAGCGCGATGTCATCTTCCGCCAGGACCATCCGCCGGGCCTCCAGGGTCTGTCGGACTTCACCGACACCAGCGGCCTGGGCGTCCATATCGCCGGGCAGCCGCTGGACCACAGGCTCTATCACTTCCGGCTGGCCTTCTCCGGCTGGTCCCATGCCGAGGTCGTGCTGGGCGGCGAAAGCTTCACCGCCCTGGCCAGCGGCCTGCAGAACGCGCTCTGGGGTCTGGGCGGGGCACCGGCGGAACACCGCAGCGACAGCCTGTCGGCCGCGTTCCACAATGCCGCCGAGGACAGCGCCGCCGATCTGACAACCCGATACGCTGCGCTCTGCGCGCATTACGGCATGCAGCCAACCCGGAACAACCGCGGCGTCGCCCACGAGAACGGCTCGATCGAGGGGCCGCACGCCCATCTCAAGGCCGCCCTCGCGCAAGCCCTGCTGCTGCGCGGCAGCGCTGGCTTCGACGACCTCGATGCCTATCGCCGCTTCGTCGACGACGTGGTCGGCCGCCAGAACGCCGGCCGCCGCCGTGCCGTCGACCTGGAGCGGGCAGCGCTGCGGCAACTGCCGGCCATGCGCACCGCCGACTTCGAGCAGGCGCTGGTCACCGTCACCCGCAGCAGCGCCTTCGTGCTGCGCCGGGTGTTCTACACCGTGCCATCGCGCCTGATCGGCCACCGCCTGCGGGTCCGCCTGCACGACGACCGACTGGAATGCTTCCTCGGCACCAGCCTGGTGCTGACCCTGCCGCGCGGCCGCATCTCCACCGCCCGCAGCGCCCGCGGCCAGCGTGGCCACATGGTGGACTACCGCCACATCATCCATGCGCTGCGCCGCAAGCCGCAGGCCCTGCTGAACCTGGTCTACCGCGACCAGCTCTTTCCGCGCCCCGCCTACCGCCACACCTGGGACCGGCTGCTGGAGGCCGGGCCACCGCGACAGGCCTGCCGCGCCATGGTGGCGCTGCTGGCGCTGGCGCATGAGCGGAACTGCGAGGCCACCCTGGCCGTGGAGTTGCAGGCAATCCTCGATGCCGGCGACCTGCCGGACCCGGCCGAGTTGGAACGCCGCTTTGCCCCGGCCAGCAGCGCCATGCCCGCGGTCACCGTCACCCTGCCAGCGCTCGACGCCTACGACCGCCTGTACGCGGCCTGAGATGATGCGCATGACCGCTACCACAACCAATGCCGCAGCCACCGATGCCGGCCGCCTGGCCCTGATGCTTGGCGAACTCCGCCTGCCCACCATCGCCCGGGCGTGGCCCGACCTGGCCGAGGTGGCCAACCGCGAGGGCTGGCCAGCCGCCCGCTTTCTCGCTGCCCTGCTGGAGCACGAACTGGCCGACCGCGCCCGCCGCCGCATCGAGCGGCACCTGTTCGAGGCCCGCCTGCCGCCCGGCAAGACCCTCGACAGCTTCGACTTCACCGCCGTGCCGATGGTCAGCCGCGCCCATGTCTTGGCGCTGGCCGCCAATGATGGCTGGCTCGACGCCGGCCACCACATCCTTTGTTTTGGTCCGCCAGGCTCCGGAAAGTCCCACCTCGCCGCCGGCCTTGGCCACGCATTGGTCGAGAACGGCTTTCGCGTCCTGTTCACCCGCACCACCGACCTGGTGCAGCGACTGCAGGTCGCACGCCAGGCACTCGCCCTGGAAGCCGCCATCGCCAAGCTCGACAAGTACCACTTGCTGGTCCTCGACGACCTCGCCTACGTCCAGAAATCCCAGGCCGAAACCAGCGTCTTGTTCGAGCTCATAGCCGCCCGCTACGAGCGCCGCAGCATGCTCATCACCGCCAACCAGCCGTTCAAGGAGTGGGGCAGCATTTTTCCCGAGCCCGCCATGACCCTCGCCGCCGTCGACCGCCTCGTCCACCACAGCGTCATCTTCGAGATGAACGTCGACAGCTACCGCCGCCGCGCCGCCAACGCCCGCAAGCCAAAGCAGGCACCACCGCCCGCGACAATCAACGCCACAACTTGATTGTCGCGCCGCGACAATCAGCCATTGCCACCGCGCCCCTCAGCAACAATCATCACTACGCAACGCGATCAATCCATGCATCCTGATTGACGCCCGCTTTCAGCCAGATCGTCGCGCTACAGAACGTGCCCAAGAACCTCGACATCCACGTCGTCATGGACAACGCATCCAGCCACAAGACTAAGTCGGTCCGCGACTGGTTCGCCAGGCGGCCCAACTGGCACGTGCACTACACGCCAACCTCGGCATCCTGGATCAATCAGGTCGAACGCTTCTTCGGGCTCATGACCGACGATCAGATCAGGAGCGGCGCTCATCGCTCCACCGCAGAGTTGGAAGCGGCGATCACCGCCTACATCGATGCCCGCAACGCCGATCCTAAGCCATTCCGTTGGACCAAGACCGCCAACGACATCCTCGCCTCTATCGAGCGGTTCCGCCACCGCACCATCGCTGTCCAGAAACAGTGTGGCTAGAAACTTCTCGGTCGGGACACTAGGTCATCGACCGAGCGGGTCGAGGTGCCGTGCATACCCGAGCGGCGCTGCGCTGGTGCGCTGGATGCCAGAGGCCGCTGCGCCGGTGAAGCGGCTGTACGATGCGGGTTATTTCGGTTTCATCGTCAGCCAACGGTCCGGCGTGGCGCATGGATTCTTCCCCGAAGCCCACTGTTCAGAGGCTCGATGCTTGGATGCTGGAGCAACGGGCACCAGCCGGGGCCAGTATCGATGCCGTTAAGTATTGCCCACATCACCCGGACGGCTCGGTCGCGGCTCATCGACTGCCGCCGCCGGAAGCCAGCGCCGGGCATGATCAGCGACCTGTTGAAGACATGGCCGGTAGACGAGGTTGCGTCCTTCACGATCGGCGACCGCGACACCGATATCGCTGCGGCAAGGCTGCCGGGATTGCTGGGCCCCTACCGGTGTGGCGCAGGCCAGCCACGGAGGTGGTGGTTGTCTTCCAGTAGCCAGGAAAATTGTAGCGCGCAGCCGCTCAGTGCGCAGGGCCCGACAGGGGGTGCGAGCCAAGTTCGCGCTGGCCCAGGCTTCGTCGATCAAGACGAGCCTGGTCGGATCGAGTGCAACTTCTACAGTTTTGTCAGCGAATGGATCACGCCGATGATCAGCTGCGGAACTGCGCCCCAGCGTCCACATCCAGCGTGCTGCCGCTCAGATAGCCGCCGCGCGGGCTGGCGCAGAATACCGCCAGGTCGGCGATCTCCTCGGCCTTGCCGGCACGGCCGAGCGACAACCCGCTCATCATCTCTTCCCAGCGGCTCTCGTCGCCAAACTTGTTCTTCGCCCGCGTCTTGCTGAGCGTGACAATTCGGTCCGTCATCGTGGCACCCGGCGCGATGCCCACCACGCGCACACCCTTGTCCGTGCTGCGGCCACCGAGCGCGCCAGTGAAGGCGATCAGCGCCGCATTGCCCGCAGCGCCGCAGATATAGTCCGCGCGTGGCGCCCGCCCGGCCATCCCGATGATGTTGACGATGACGCCGGCGCCCCTCGCCTCCAACCCCGGCAGATAGAGCTGCGTTAGGTGAATGTAGCCGAACACCTTGAGGTTCCAGGCCTCGATCCACTTCGGCAGGCTGATGTCGTGCACCGTGCCACCGGGGATGGCGCCGGCATTGTTCACCAGCACGTCGATCTCACCATGGGCCTTGTGGAGGCCCTCGCGCGCCGCGGGGTCGCTCAGGTCGGCGGCGTGAGTAGCGACATTGACGTTGTAGCGCGCCTTGATGCCGGCCGCGGCCTTGTCCAACGCCGCGCCGTCGCGGCTGGCCAAGATCACATCGCAGCCCTCGGCCGCGAAGGCCGTGGCGCAGGCCAGGCCGATGCCCTTCGACGCGCCGGTGACCAGCACGCGCTTGCCAGCGATTTCCATTTCCATGATGCAGAACCTCCCATCCCGTTGGATGGGCCGCACCCTACAACCGCGGCGTGATCCCTGAAATCCCCGTCGCCTGTTCCAGCGTGGCCAGCGCGACAAGATACGCATAGCGCGCATTGTTCGCCGCGGTCCGCGTGCCGTTCAGCGTGCGCAGCGCGTCCATCACGTCCAGCAGGCTGCGCCCGCCCGCCAAGTAAGCGCGCTCCGAACTCGCATAGGCTTCCTCCGCCCGCGCCACCGCGCCGCCGTTGTACAGTCCCAGCAAGGCCTTCGCCTGCTCATACCCCGCCCAGGCTCCGGCGAACTCCGCCCGCGCCTGGAACAGCGCCTGGCGCGCCTGCGCTTCCCACTGGGCCTGCTGCGCCGCCGCCACCGCCAGGTTCCCCTCGGTGATTGGCCGGGTGAAGATGGGTATCGAGAGCGACAACGCGAACTGGTTGTTGGCGTAGGGCGTGGCATTCGAGATCTGCGGCAGGTTCTGCGGCAGGCGGGTGCGGTTCCAGCTGGCACCCACCGTCACGTCGCGGGTCCGCGCGGCTTCCACCAGCAGCGTATTGGCCGCCGCCGCGCCGGCCTGGCGCAACGCCACCAGCACGTCTGGCCGGTTCGGCACCGCCTCGGCCATCTCGTCGCGGCTGACCCCCGGGTCGGCGATGGTGTCGAACCGCCCGCGGATATCGAAGGCCACCGGGCTCAGCACCGTCCGCACCGTGGTCGGCGCATTGGCCGGCTCGGCGCCACGCGCCGGCGGCGTGGCCCGCCCCGGCCGCACCTGCACCCTCGGCGCCTCCGGCACGCTCGGCGCAATGCCAAGCGAAGCCAGCGTCCCCGCGCCAGGCTGGAAGGCGCTGGCATCGCTAGCCAGCAGCGCCGCCACCAGCGCCACGCCCTGGGCATAGGCCTGGGCATTGTTGGTCACATCCGCCTCGAACTGGATGCGGTTGGCCTGGAACCGCAGCAGGTCGCCTTCCGGAATCGCGCCGTCGCGCAGCTGGCGGCGCAGCAGCGCCTCGGTCCGGTCCAGGCTGGCGCGGTTGGCCAGCGCCACCTCAAGGTTGGCGCGCGCCTGCAACGCACCCAGGAAGTTCTGCCGCAGCCCAAACAGCTGGCCACGCAGCGCATCCAGCACCTGGGTCTCGGCGACCGAGATGTTCTCCTCGGCCAGCCGGGTCCGCAGCGTGCGCTTGCCGCCGCGCTCCACCAGCACCGAAAGCCCGGCATTGATGTTGTTCTGCGGCCCCAGGCCCCGCGCGCCGTCGAACGGGTCGCGCCGCGTCTCATTGAACTGGGCGGAGGTATTGCCCACCGTCACCTGCGGCGGCGGTAGCGCGCCGGCCACCAGGCGCTGGGCCCGGGCGATGTCCACGCCGCGCCGCGCCGACAGCACCAGCAGGTTGCGCTCCACCAGCAGCTTCTCGGCCACGTCCAGCGTCACCACCGGGGTGCCCTGGGGCAGCGGCAGCGGCTGCATGCCGGCGGCGGTGCCGGGCGCCGCCGGGCGGGGCGCCGGCGCCGGGCGCTGCTGCGCCCCGGCCGGCGGCACCGAAAGCGCGGCCATACCCAGCATCACGGCGGCACCGCGCCGCACCATGTCACCGACGCTCAGCATCCAATACATTCCTTGCCCGGTACGCCCAGGCGTCAATCGATGCGGGCCGCGCGGTCGATGAACAGCGACCCGCCGGTCACCACGCGCTCACCCTCGCGCAGCCCGTCCAGCACCTGCAGCATGTTGCCGCTGCGCATGCCCAGCGTTACCCGGCGCAGCTCGAAGGTTCGTTCGTCCAGCGCCGCCCACACGCTGGCCTCGCTGCCGCGGAAGATCACCGCCTGCAGCGGGATCGCCACGTTGCGCGTCGCCTCGCCGACCTCGATCTGGAAGCTGGCGAACATCTCCGGCTTCAGCAGCCGGTCGGGGTCGCGCACCTCCGCCCGCACCGTCAGCCGGCGCGTCACCGGGTCCAGCCCGGTGCCCAGCGTGGTGATCACGGCGTCGAACACCCGGTTGGGCAGCGCGCCCACGCGCACCGTCACCGTCTGGCCCAGCCGCATCGCCGGCACATCCACTTCCCGCACCGCCGCCACCAGCCACATGCTGGACAGGTCCGCGATGGTGAAGACCGGGTCGGCACTGCCGGTGGAGAGCCACTGCCCGGGGCCGACGCGGCGCTGCGTGACGGTACCCGCGATGGGCGCCACCACCGGCACCACCGCGTTCACCCGGCGGGTCTGCTCGATCTGGGCAATCTCCTCGGCCGGGCGGCCGAGCACGCGCAGCTTGTCGCGCGCCGCGTCCAGGGTGGCCTGGGCGCTCTTCAGGTCGGATTCGGCCGCACGGGCCGAGGCACGGGCCTGCTCCACCTCTCGCTGAGAGGCCGCGCGGGCGGCGAACAGGCTGGCCTGCCGGCGTTCCTCGCGCAGCGCCTGGTCCAGCGTGACGCGCGCCTTGCCGGCGGCATCGGCGGCCGAAAGCAGGTCGTTCGCCGCCCCGGCCAAGTCGGTGGTCTCCACCTCCAGCAGGGTGGCGCCGGCCTGGATATCCTCGCCCAGGCGGGCCAGCGCCCGCACCACGCGGCCGTTATACGGCGCGAAGACCGGGGTGGAGCGGTCGTCATTATAGGCGATGCGGCCCTCGGCGACGCGTTCGGCGCGGAACTCCCGCACCGCCATCGCCTCGATCCGCAGCGCCTTCACCTCGTTCTCGTTCAGCCGAAACTGGCCGGCCGGCAGTACCGGGCCGGCCGGGGCGGCCAGCTTCGGCGCGTGCTGCTCGCCACCGCCCAGCAGCATCCAGCCCACCGCCAGCGCAGCCGCCGCGGCGCCACCCCACAACAGCCAGCGACGCCGCGGCCCATGCTGGCGCGGCGCTGGTCCCGGCGGCGGCGGCGCGGCGCCGGTCGGCAGCCCCTCAACCTCCTCGGGCGCCACCTCCGGCAGCAGGCCCTGGGTGGGGTGCATCCCCGCCTGGTGCCCGGTACCGCTGGCCGGCTGTTGGTGAATCACGTTCATGGTCGTTCCAGATCAGTCCGGGCGGTCATCCGGCCGGGCTTGCCGCGCCCTCCCCCGGCTTTTGGGGGCAGGTCGCGACAATGTTCACCAGCCGTAGCATGGCATCCTGCGCCACCCAAGCTTACCGGATTGCTGGGTGAATGCTGAAACCACGGCAACAACCCTGGCCGGTGCGTCAGATATCCAGCTCGATCAGGAACGGCCCCGGCTGGTTGAAGCTCTGCTCCATCAGCTCGGTCACGCCTTCCAGCGTGTTGGTCCGGGCGGCTTCCACCCCCATGGAGTTGGCCATCTGCACCCAGCTGATATCCGGGTTGCCCAGGTCCAGCATGTCCATGGCGGTGCGCCCGGGGTTGGCGCCCACGTTGCGGTATTCCCCCAGCAAAATCTGGTACTTGCGGTTGGACAGCAGGATCGTGGTGATCGGCAGTTTCTCCCGCGCCTGGGTCCACAGCCCCTGCACCGTGTACATGGCGGAGCCATCCGCCTGCGCCGCGATCACCCGCCGCCCCGGCGCCCCGATGGCGGCGCCGATAGCCACCGGAATGCCATAGCCGATGGCACCGCCGCAGTTCATCAGCCAGTCATGCGCCGGCGCCGAATGGGTGAACGGGAAGAAACCACGCCCATAGGTGACAGCCTCGTCCACGATGATGCTGTCTTCCGGCATGACCGAGGCAATCGCCCGCGCCAGCCCTTCCGGGGAAAGCGCGCCGCGCTGGCGCCCCGGCCGCGGGCCGTTGTCCGGCATGGCCACCTGCGGCGCGCCCAGTTCGTCGGCCACCGCGCGCAGCGCCGCCTCGGCGTCCTGCTCATAGCGCGTCAGCAGCGCCACGTTGGCGTCGGCCGGGTACAGGATGCTGGGCTTGCCGGGGTAGCCGAAGAAGCCGACCGGCGCCTTGGCGTTCACCAGCACCAGGTGCTCCACCCCCTTCAGCGCTTCCGTCGCCTGGTCCACCACATAGGGCACGCGCTCCAGCGGCAGGCGGCCCTGGCCGCGCTGCACGCGGGCGTTGCTGCCCTCGCACATCAGCTTGGCGCCGGTGGCCATGGCGATGCGGTGCGCCTGCTTCTGCGCGCCTTCCTTCAGCGCCAGGCCGCCCAGCAGCAGCAGCACGTTCTTCTTCTCGCGCAGCAGGCGCGCCACCTGCTGCACCGAATGCGGGTCGGCGGCCGGCACCGGCGGCACCGCCAGCGCGGGCGCCACCACGCCGCCATCGCCCCATGACGAATCGGAGGGCAGGATCAGCGTGGCGATCTGCCCCGGGCTGGTCCGCGCCACCTGCACCGCCTGCGCGGCGTCCGCGCCCACTTCCGGCGCGGTGGCCGAGACCTTCACCCAGGCCGAGACGCCGCGCGCCCAGCCTTCGGTATCGGCGGTCAGCGGCGCGTCGAAGATCCGGTGATAGGTCGCCATGTCGCCGGGGATGTTGACGATGCCGCTGCGCGCCCGCCGCGCGTCGTGCAGGCCAGCCAGGCCGTTGGCCAGGCCCGGGCCGCAATGCAGCAGGGTCGCCGCCGGCTTTTCCGCCATGCGGAAGTAACCATCCGCCGCCCCGGTGACGATATTCTCCTGCAGGCCAAGCACGCAGCGCATGCCGGGCACCCGGTCCAGCGCCGCGACGAAGTGCATCTCGGATGTGCCGGGATTGGCGAAACAGACATCAACCCCGCTGGCCAGCAGGGTGCTGACCAGGCTCTCGGCTCCGTTCACGGCGATCTTCTCCCAAGGAATGACCGCCAGGGTGCTTGAGCCAGCCGCCCGCCGCAAGGCACGGCGTGCGAAGGCGCCTTCCGGCGGAAGCCGGCCTGCCCAGGCGTCGCGGCGCCGGCGTTACGAATTCCTGGCCGCGCCCGGCGCGGCTGGGCTAGGCTTGCCGCAACGGGGGAGTTGTTCAGAGATGCAGAAGACCATTCTGATGGGGTTCATCGCCGGCTTCATCGCCGTGCTGGTGTTCCACCAGGGCACCGCCTGGTTGCTGTACAATTTCGGCAACGACATTCCGTCGGTGGTCAGCTTCTTCGGCCGCACCAACGCACCGTTCAACATGGCGCCGACCAAGCCGCTGGGCGTGCCGGTGGTGATCAGTCAGGCCTTCTGGGGTGGCATCTGGGGCATCGTGCTGGCCAGCATCCTGCGCCGCGTCCGCGTGCCGGACCTGGCGTTCAGCGCCATCTTCGGCGCCCTGGCGCTGACCTTCGTCGCCGTCACGCTGGTGCCCTACCTGAAGGGCCTGCCGACCTGGAACGGCGCCATCCCCTGGCGCGGCCTGCTGTACAACGGCGCCTGGGGCTTCGGCACCGCGCTGATGCTGCGCCCGCTGCTGGGCCGCGGCTGAACCCCAACGGTTGCCACCGTCGCCGGCGAAACCTTGCGCCGCCGGCGGTTCGTGCCACCTTGCGCCGGGCGGGGTCACCTCCCCGCCCGCCACGGGAGCACAGCAATGTCCAGGCAACGCTTCATCGTCTCGCGCCGCGCCGCGCTGGGCCTGGCCGCCGGCCCGGCCCTGGTGGCCGCCGCCCCCCGCGCCTTCGCCCAGCCCCGGCTGGACCGGGTCAGCTTCGTCACCAACTGGCGCGCCCAGGCGGAACACGGCGGCTACTGGCAGGCGCAGGAAGCCGGGCTGTACCGCCAGGCCGGGCTGGAGGTCGACCTCCGCTCCGGCGGCCCGCAGATCAACCTGTCCCAGCTGCTGCTGGGCGGCCGGGTGGACATGGCCATGGGCAATGGCCTCGGCGCGCTGAACTTCGTGCGCGAGAACATCCCGTTCTGCGCCATCGCCGCCATCTTCCAGAAGGACATGGCGGTGCTGCTGGGCCACCCCGGCACGCTGCCGAACTTCGAGGCGCTGCGGGGCCGCCCCATCCTGCTCGGCGCCGAGACGCGGGCCACCGCCTGGCTCTTCCTCAAGCAGAAATACGGCCTGCGGGACGAGCAGGTGCGCCCCTACACCTTCAACCCGCAGCCCTTCCTGGCCGACAGGACCTTCGTCCAGCAGGGCTACCTGGGCAGCGAGCCCTTCACCATCCGCGCGGCCGGGGTGAACCCGGACGTGCTGCTGACCCACGACGCGGGGTATGAGGATTACGGCGAGACCATCCACATCAGCCGCCGCCTGATCAGCGAGAAGCGCGAGGTGATCCAGCGCTTCGTCGATGCCTCCATGCATGGCTGGGACCAGTACCTGAAGGGCCCGGCCGGCGGCTTCGACACGTCAGCCGCCAACCGCGCCATCCGCGCCCAGAACACCGACATGCCGGCCGAGGTCATCGCCTACGGCACCCGCATGATGAACGAGGCCGGCATCGTCCGCTCCGGCGACGCCGCGACGCTCGGCATCGGCGCCATGACGGAGGCGCGCTGGGGCAGCTTCTTCCGCGCCGTCTCGGCCGTGGGCGTGCTGCCCGCCAGCCTGGACTTTCGGCGCGCCTACGACCTCAGCTTCGTCAACAAGGGCATCGGCCGCGCGTGACCGCGGCGCTCGTCAGCCTCACCAGCCTCGGCAAGCGCTTCGCCTCGGGGACGGAAGCGCTGGCCGGCGTGGACCTGGCCATCGCGGCCGGCGAGTTCCTGGCCATCCTCGGCCCCTCCGGCTGCGGCAAGTCCACGCTGCTGCGGCTGCTGGCCGGGCTGGCGCCGCCCAGCAGCGGCAGCATCCATTGGTCCCGGCCGCCGGGGCCGAGGGACATCGGCTTCGTCTTCCAGGAAGCCACGCTGCTGCCCTGGGCCGATGCGCTGGCCAACACCGCCCTGCCGCTGCGCCTGGCCGGCACGCCGCCCGGGGAACGCAACGCCCGCGCCGCCGAGGCGCTGGCCGCCGTCGGCCTGGCCGGGTTCGAGCATGCCCTGCCGCGCGAGCTTTCCGGCGGCATGCGGATGCGCGTCTCCATCGCCCGCGCGCTGGTCACCAACCCCGCGGTGCTGCTGATGGACGAGCCCTTCGCCGCGCTGGACGAACTGACCCGCCACCGGCTGAACGACGATCTGCTGGCGCTGCATGCCCGCACCGGCGTCACCGTGGTCTTCGTCACCCATTCGGTGTCCGAGAGCGTCTACCTCGCCTCCCGCGTCATCGTCATGGCGCCCCGCCCCGGCCGCATCGCGCGGGAATTCCACATCGCCGCCGCCTCCCCGCGGCCGCAGGGGTTCCGCACCTCGGTCGCCTATGCGGAGCTTTGCCACGACGCCTCCCTGGCGCTGGCCGCGGGCATGGCCTGATGCTGGACCGCGCCGTCCCGGCCGCGCTCGGCCTGCTGCTGCTGGTGCTGTGGGAAGTCCTGGTCCGCGGGCTGCAGGTGCCGCCCTACGTGCTGCCCGGCCCGCTCGCCATCCTGGCCGCGCTGGTGGAGGACCGGGCGCTGCTCGCCACCTCCCTCCTCGTCACCCTGAAGATCGCGCTGCTGGCGCTGCTGGCGGCGGTGACGCTGGGCGGGCTGCTCGCCATCGGCTTCGCCCAGTCCCGCATGGTGGAACGCGCGCTGTTCCCCTACGCCGTCATCCTGCAGGTCACCCCCATCGTCGCCATCGCGCCGTTGATCCTCATCTGGGTGGACAGCGTCACCTTCGCGCTGCTGATCTGCGCCTGGATCGTCGCCTTCTTCCCCATCCTGTCCAACACCGTGCTGGGGCTGAACAGCGCCGACCGCAACCTACTGGAACTGTTCCGGCTGTACGGCGCCACCCGCTGGCAGACCCTGTTCCTGCTGCGCCTGCCAAGCGCCCTGCCCTATTTCCTGGCGGGGCTGCGGGTGGCCGGCGGCCTGGCGCTGATCGGCGCCGTCGTCGCCGAGTTCGTCGCCGGCGCCGGCGGCACCGGCAGCGGCCTGGCCTTCCGCATCCTGGAGGCCGGCTACCAGCTGAAGGTGCCCCGGATGTTCGCCGCCCTGGCGCTGATCAGCGCCTGCGGCATCGCCATCTTCGCCCTGCTGGGCCTCGTGCAGCACCTGCTGCTGCGCCGCTGGCACGACAGCGCCCGGGAAACCGAGGGCTGATCCCACGCAGGGGGTCGCCTGGCCCCGCGCGGCACGGTCCGGCATCCATGCCGGCGCGGCTGAGTCCAGGCCGCCAAGATTCTGCCTGCAAAATGGTACGGGTTGGCCCGTACCTGCTCGCGCCCCGCGCGCAAGTGGAAGAACACAGGGAAAACTTCAACTTTTGGAGATTGCGCTGCCAGCCCGTCCGCGTCAGGAGTCGGGGCAAGGAGACAAACCGGCCACCGCGTGGGACCCCCCCTATCGCAGGATGGCCACACTGGGAGACCTGCGTTGGCAGCCAAGCAGCAAGGCCGCAAAGCCACGCCCGGTGCCTTGGCCAGTGGCCAGCCGCGCCCGTTCTTCCGCCCCCGCCAGCTGATCCTGCGCGACGGCGACCAGGTGCATGGCCTGTACCTGGCGCCCTGGCTGCAGAAATCCATGGCCTGGGTGCTCGCCCTGGGCCTGATCTGGGCCAGCGCCGCCAGCCTGGGCCTGTGGTACCAGTCGCAGCAGGCCGACGAGGCCGCCGAGGCCTTCCGCAACGCCATCGCCGACCTGTCGCGCCAGCAGATGCGCATCGCCGACATCAGCAAGGGCCTGGAAGGCCAGCGCGCCACGCTCGGCCGCCTGCTGGCCGAGGGCGCCGAGCGCCGCCAGCGCTCAGGCGAGGGCACCCAGCCGCTGCCGGCGTTGGAGACCGAGATCGCCGGCCTGCTTGGCCGCATCGGGGAGCTGGAAGGCTCGCTGGACGGCATCCGCAGCAGCCTGGACCTGGCCCATGCCGACCGCCAGGCCATTGCGCGGGAACGCGAGGCGATGGCGGAGCGCCTGCGATCCACCGAACGCCAGGCCGCCGCCCGCCTGCATGAGACCGAGCGCCTGGCCGAAGCCCGCTTCCGCGAGGCCGAGCGCGCCGCCGAGAGCCGCTTCCGCGACGCCGAGCGCCACGCCGAAACCCGCTTCCGCGATGCCGAGCGCCACGCCGCCGCGCGCCTGCAGGAGGCCGAGCGCAGCGCCGCCGAACGCCAGCACGGCCTGGAACAGCGGCTGGCCGAGGCGACCCGCGCGCACGAGGAAACCCTGGCCGGGCTGCACCGCCGCACCACCACCACGGTGTCGGAGGTGGAGCGGATTTTGGCCGAGGCCGGGCTGGAACCCGCCCGCCTGCTGCCCGCCCCGCCGCCACCGCCGCCCGGCGCCCCGCCCAGCCCGGAACGCCCGCGCCGCGCCCGGGGCGGCCCCTTCGTGCCGGCCTCGCTGACACTCTCGTCGCCGCCGGCACCGGCGCCCGCGCCGCTGACGCCGATGCAGCAATCCGCCCGCGACATCGACCAGCAGGCCGCCTGGCTGAAGCGCCTGGCCGTGCTGCTGCAGGCCAGCCCGGTCTCGGTGCCGCTGGCCCCCGGCTACCAGGTGGAGAGCAATTTCGGCCGCCGCGCCGACCCCATCCGCGGCCGCGCCGCGCACCACACCGGCATCGACCTGTCGGACGACCACGGCACCCCGGTGCATGCCACCGCCCCCGGCCGCGTCACCGTGGCGGGGTGGGAGAACGGCTATGGCCGGGTGGTGGAGATCGACCACGGCTTCGGCCTGCGGACCCGCTACGCCCATCTCTCGGCCATCGCGGTGGAGGTGGACCAGCAGGTCGCCCGCTTCACCCGCGTCGGCCGCATGGGCTCCTCCGGCCGCAGCACCGGCACGCACCTGCACTACGAGGTGCTGCTGGGCGGCCAGCACATGAACCCCGCCCGCTTCATGCAGGGTCGCTACACCCCCGTCTCCACCCCCAGCCCAGGGAACGGCCCCGGCCGTTGACACCATGTTCGGCAGCAAGAAATCCACCTCCCCGCTCGCCGTCTCCACCGGGGGCAGCCGCTCGCGCGTGCCGTCCATCATCAGCGCCGACACCACGCTGAAGGGCGAGGTCCGCAGCACCGGGGAGTTGCACCTGGACGGCACGGTGGAAGGCGATGTCCACGCCGAGCGCCTGGTGATCGGCGAGACCGCCAACGTCACCGGCAACGTCACGGCCGATACGGTGCGGGTCTGCGGCCGGCTGGACGGCAACGTCACCGGGCGGGAAGTGGTGCTGACCGCCAGCGCCCGCATGACCGGCGACATCATGCACGAGGTCCTGACGCTGGAACCCGGTGCGCGCTTCTCCGGCGCGGTGCGTCATGCCGAGGCCAAGCCCGCCGCCCCCGCCCCGCGCTTCGCCGAGCCGGCGCTGGCCGCGCCGCTGAAGGCCAGCGCCGCGCCGGCCTGAGCCAAGCCCGCCACCGGCGCCCGCACGGGCGCCGGAGCGCGACGTTCAGCCGTTCTCGCGCTCCGCCACGACAACGGGCTCCAGCAGCGCCTCGGCCTCGCGCTTCAGCCGCAGGTAGCTCCGCATCGCCAGTGGGATCATGCCGGCATAGATGAAGCCGCCGGCGGCCAGCGCCATCCAGGGTTCGCTGACCAGCAGCGCGATGTAGGCCGCGGCGCCCAGCAGCAGCGGCAGCACGTATTCCGCCGGCACCTTGAAGTTCTTAAAGCTCCAGGTTGGCAGCGTGCTGACCATCAGCGCGCCCACCGCCACCAGGAAGACGATGACGACGGCCTTGTGCCGCACCAGTTCCGCCAGCACCGGCAAGTCCCATTCCCGCAGCGCCAGCGAGGCGAAGAGCGGGAACAGCACCAGCCCGGCCCCGGCCGGCGCCGGCACCCCGGTGAAGAAGTTCTGGCTGTAGGCCGGCTTCGGCGGCTCGGCCCCCAGTGCCAGCGGGCCTTCCACGATGCTGGCGTTGAACCGCGCCAGCCGCAGCGCGCTGCACACCGCGAACATCAGGCAGGGCGCGAAGCCCAGCCCGTGCATGTCGTGCAGCGCCCACATGTACAAAATCAGCGCCGGCGCGACACCGAAGCAGAGGAAGTCCGACAGGCTGTCGAATTCGGCGCCGAACCGGCTGGTCGCCTTCAGCAGCCGCGCCAGCCGCCCGTCCAGGCCATCGATCACGGCGGCCACCACGATCAGCGCCGCGGATTGCTGCCACAGCCCATCCAGCGCCACGCGAATGGCGGTGAGGCCGGCGCAGAGGCCGAGCAGCGTCATCAGGTTGGGGACCAGCCGGTTGAAGCTGGGGCCCTTGTAGCGCGGCCGGGTGCGTGGCCGGAACCGCCGCAGCCTGCCGCGCAGGCCGGGCTTGCCCCCAGGAGCTCCCGCAGGCCGGCCCGTGCCGCTCACGCCCGCAGGTCCGCCAGTACCGTCTCGCCGCCGATCATGGTCTGGCCTTCCAGCACCAGCGGACGCACGCCCTCGGGCAGATATACGTCGGTGCGGCTGCCGAAGCGGATGATGCCGAAGCGGTCGCCGGCGCGCAGCATGTCGCCCTGCTTGGCGTCGCACAGAATCCGCCGTGCGATCAGCCCGGCGATCTGCACCACCGCGATGTCGCGGCCATCCGCCAGGCGGATCGCCATGGCGTTGCGCTCGTTCAGTTCGCTCGCCTTGTCCAGGCTGGCATTGAGGAAGGCGCCGGCATGGTAGGCGATGCGCGTGACCACGCCATCAACCGGGCTTCGGTTGACGTGCACGTCCAGCACGGACAGGAAGATCGCGATCCGGGTGCGCGGCTCGGGCCCCAGGCCCAGCTCCTCCGGCGGCACGGCGGTCTGCACATGCACCACCCGGCCATCGGCGGGGGCAATGACCAGCCCCGGCCGGGGTGGCGCCACCCGTTCCGGGTCCCGGAAGAAGTAGAGGCAGAAGGCCACGAAGGCCAGGCCGAGCCAGAACAGCCAGGTGCCAAGGAACAGCAGGCCCACCAGCGCGGCAACGCCGCCACCGATGAGGAAGGGTTTGCCCGCCGGGTGGGGCGGCGCCATCACCATGGCGAGGCTTCGGGTCAATGACATTGTGCCGCGGTTTATGGTCCTTTCACCATGGCTGGACAACCCTGGCGTCCATCATGAACGCCCTCACCCTCGGCCCCTTCTCCGTCGCCCCCGACGGCATCCTGCATCCCCTGGACGCGGGGACGCTGCCGGCGCTGCACTTTGCCTGGCGCGGCAGGGCCTGCGACGCCGAGCTGGACGGACCCTTCCTGCGCCTGGCCAGCGCCGCCGCGCGCATCCCCTCCTCGGCCGAACCGGGCGTTGACCGCAGCCGCGCCTTCGCCGAGCTGGCCGGGCTGCCGGCGCTGCTGCCCAAGGGCTGGAGCGTGAAGCTGCTGCCGGACCACCGGGTGCAGGTCCAGGCCGAGGCGACGCTGGACTGCCCGCCCACCGCCACCAGCCTGATCGCGGCCATGGTGCGCTTCGCCCTGGCGCTGGACCCCTACCTGGACCGGCTGGAACGCGCGGGCGTGCGCTGACCCGGAGGGTGATCGTCGCCTGAGACGCGAAACACACGTGAAAACAGTCGCTGGAGCCTGCCAGGCGCTTCCATCCGCGCCTGACGGACCCTAGCGCGGCAGCGCGAAGACCTGGCCGGGGTAGATCCGCGCGGGGTCGCGGATCTGGTCGCGGTTCGCCTCGTAGATCACGGTGTAGCGAACCCCCCGGCCATAGGCCAAACGGGAAAGCCGCCACAGGCTGTGGCCCGGCTGCACCACCACGCGGCCGTCGCGCAGCTGGTCCTGCGGCACCACGTCGCGCTGGAACGGCACCTCCACCCGCGCCAGCACCGTGCCGGCGGCGGAAAGCTGGTCGGCCCGCAGCAAATGCCGCCCCGGCCCCGGCTGGGTGCCCGGGGTCAACGCCCAGCGGCCAACCGAATCGGCCCGCGCATCGCCCAGCAAGGCTTCCCCGACATACAGCCGCACCGTGCTGCCCGGCGTGGCGCCACCGGCGAAGCGCATCGCCCCGGCGTCGTTGTAGTCCACCACATCCACCGAAAGCCGGCCCAGCTCCGCCGCCGCGACCGGCGCCTGCAGCAGGCGGGGCGCGCCCTCCGTGGCGACGGGCGGCAGCAGCATGGCCATGGGGCCGGCCGGCGCGCTGGGCACCGGCTGGGCGACGGATTGGCTGGCGGGCTGGCCAACCGCTTGGCCAGCGGGCAGCCCGGGCGCCGGCGGGGCGCCGGCCACCGGGCGTTCCGGCACCAGCAGCACCACGGTCTCGGCGCCGGGCACCGGGTCCTGCCCCGGCAGCCGGGCGGTCAGCGCCAGTTCCCGCAGGCCGGGGGCCAGCGGGTCGCCGGGCAGGATCACCCATTCGCCGCGCGCATCGGCCCGCGCCCGACCCAATTCGCGGCCGCCCTCGGTCAGCACCACCTCGGCGCCAGGCTCGGCCCGGCCGGCGGTCACCAGCGTGCCCTGGGCGCCGATTCGCGCCACGTCGAAGCGCGGCGGCCGCACCGCGGGGGCCACGGCGGCGGCGGGCGGGGCCGGCGCGGGCGTGGTGCCGGCGGCGGGTGCGGGGGTGGTGGCCGGCGCGGTCACCGCGGCGGCCGGGGTGGCAGGCGGCGTCGGCGCCTGCAGCCCGGCGCGCGGCCGCAGGCCGGGAAATGCCTCGGGCAGCAGCAGCCAGGCGGAGCCAATGGCCGCCAATAGGATAAGTACGATCAGCCCAATGGCCCGCACGCTGCCGCCTCCATCCGGGACTCGGCCCAGGTTCGGCCGCGCCACCGCATCACTTTCCGCTTATTGCCGGTATATTCAAGCACGCAGCGGCGGCGTGGCGCCGCCCGGGGTGGCAACAGGGGGCTAGGCATGACCGAGGCGTGGCAGAGAGTGAAGGTCTGGGACGGCTGGGTGCGGCTGTTCCACTGGTCCATCGTGCTGCTGGTGGTGGGGCAGTACGCCACGGCGGAACTGGCGCTGATGGAGTGGCATTTCCGCCTGGGCTACCTGGCGCTGGCGCTGCTGGTGTTCCGGCTGGGCTGGGGCCTGCTGGGCAGCGACACCGCGCGCTTCGCCCGCTTCGTGCAATCCCCGCTGGCCGCCCTGGCGCACCTGAAGCACCTGCGCCGGCGCGAGCCGGATACCGAGGTGGGCCACAACGCCGCCGGCGGCTGGATGGTGCTGGCGCTGCTGGCGCTGCTGCTGGCCCAGGTCGGCACCGGGCTGTTCGCCAACGAGGAACCCGGCGAGAGCTACGGCGCGCACGGCCCCCTGGCGATGCGCGTGACGGATGGGCTGAGCGGCCTGCTGACCGAATTGCATGAACTCGGCTTCAACCTGCTGGTCGGCGCCATCTGCCTGCATGTGGCGGCGGTGGTGGCCTATGCGGTGCTGAAGCGGCAGGACCTGGTGCGGCCGATGCTCACCGGCTTCAAGCGGCTGCCCGCCGGGATGGTGGCGCCGCGGCTCGGCCACCCCCTGCTGGCGGTGGCACTGCTGGCGCTCGGCCTCGGCCTGGCCTGGTGGCTCAGCACCCAGGGCTGACCCGCAAGGCAGCCCCAAACGAACAGCGCCGGCCGGGAGCGATCCCGGCCGGCGCCAATGCTAGGTTCGTGCGGCGCTCAGCGCGCGCGATAGGTCCGGTGGCAGGCGCCGCAGGTCGGGCCCACCGCCTGCCAGGCGGCCTGGAAGGCAGCGCCGTCGCCACCCACCGCGGCGGTCCGCAGTGCCTGCAGCTTGGCCACCGTATCGGCGGACGCGCCACTGAAGCCGACGGAGTCGGACCAGATGGTCGGCAGCGCCTTGGTGTCGCCGGTGCCGCTGCCCACCGGGAAGCGCGCGGGCAGCCCCTGGTAGAAGTTGATCATCTCCTCGATCGTCGCATTGAACTGGGTGCCGGCGCCCCGCGCATCCGCCACCGCCTTCATCGCGGTCATATGCTCGCCCATGCGCTTCAGCCCGGCGCGCCGCGCCGAAATGACCTCGCCCTGGGCCCACGCCGCCGTCGCGGCCCCCATCGCCAGCACGGCGATGCCGGCAAGCCAAATCTTCTTCATCCAATGTCCCCCTCGACCATTTGACACATTCATGCCACGGCAAGCCTGTTCGCCGGCCGGCCACACTACGTTACCTTACTGACCGGAAATGCACGCAGGAGTTTCCATGCCGCACCCGCTCCGCTCCGTCGCCGTGTTCTGCGGCTCGCGCTTCGGGGCCGACCCGGCGCATGCGGCCGCCGCGCGGGCGCTGGGCCAGGGCCTGGCCACGGCCGGCATCCGCCTGGTCTATGGCGGCGGCGGCGTCGGCCTGATGGGCGAGGTCGCCGGCGCCGCCCTGGCCGAGGGCGGCCAGGTCCACGGCATCATCCCCGACTTCCTGCTGCGCGCGGAACGCCCGCCGCCCAGCGGCATGGCGCTGGAGGTCGTGCCCAGCATGCACGCCCGCAAGACCCGCATGTTCGAGCTGTCGGACGGCTTCATCGCGCTGTCCGGCGGCCTCGGCACGCTGGACGAGCTGGTGGAGATCCTCACCTGGCGCCAGCTGGGCCTGCACGACAAGCCGGTCGTGGTGCTGGATATCGGCGGCTGGGCGCAGCCCTTCCTGGCGATGGTGGAAGCGATGATCGGCCAGGGCTTCGTCGCCGAGAGCGGCCGCCGGCTGTTCCAGGTGGCCGCCGACGTGCCGGCCTGCCTGGAGCTGCTGCGCCAGGCCCCGCCGCCGGACAGCGCCGTCCCCTCCGCCCGGCTGTAGCATGGCCGGCTTCGCCCCCATCCTGGCCCGCGCGACGAAGCGCAAGGGCGGCCGCGCCCAGCTGGCCGCCCTGCTGCCGCCGCCGCCTCCCGGCCCGGCCGCCCTGGCCCGGCTGCCGGATGACCGGGTGCTGGCGGAGATGACCCGCCGCATCTTCTGCGCCGGCTTCGTCTGGCGCGTCATCGACCAGAAGTGGGACGGCTTCGAGGCCGCCTTCGAGCAGTTCCAGATCCCGCCCTTGCTGTTCCAGCCGCCCGAGTTCTGGGAGCGCCTGACCAACGACAAGCGCATCGTCCGCCACGGCCAGAAGATCGGCGCGGTGCGCGACAATGCCCGCTTCATCGCCGATATCGCGCAGGAACATGGCAGCTTCGGCGCCTTCCTGGCGGCCTGGCCGGCCGACAACCAGGTGGGGCTGCTGGCGCTGCTGGCCAGGCGCGGCGCCCGGCTGGGCGGCAATACCGGGCAATACCTGCTGCGCTTCCTCGGCTGGGACGGCTTCATCCTGTCGCCCGACGTCATCGCCTGCCTGCGCGACAGCGGCGTGGAGCTTGCCGACCACCCCACCAGCCAGCGCGACCTGAAGGCGATCCAGGCGCAATTCAACGCCTGGGCGGCGGAAACCGGCCTGCCACGCGCCCATCTGTCGCGCATCTGCGCCATGTCGGTGGGCGCAAACCTGATGCTGCACCCCGGCGACGAACCCGGCGAGGAAGGCTAGTCTCGCCCCAACACTGCCAGAGGAAACCGCCGCGATGCCGATCTACGCCCTGGGCGACAAGACCCCCACCCTGCCGGAAGCCGACCGCTACTGGGTCGCCCCCAACGCCACCGTCATCGGCGATGTCCGCCTGGGCCAGGATGTCGGCATCTGGTTCGGCGCCGTGCTACGTGGCGACAACGACCCGATCACCATCGGTGCCCGCAGCAACATCCAGGAAAACAGCGTCCTCCACACCGACCACGGCCAGCCGCTGACCATCGGGGAAGGCTGCACCATCGGCCACAGCGTCACCCTGCATGGCTGCACCATCGGCGACGCCACCCTCATCGGCATGGGCGCCACGGTGCTGAACGGCGCGGTCATCGGCAAGCACTGCATCGTCGGCGCCAATGCGCTGGTGACCGAAGGCAAGGTCTTCCCCGACTATTCGCTGATCGTCGGCAGCCCGGCCAAGGTGGTGCGGGAATTGCCGCCCGAGACCGCCGCCGCGCAGCAGAAGTCGTCGGACGGCTATGTCCGCAACTGGCAGCGCTTCGCCCGCGACCTGAAGCCCCTGGGCTGAACCCGTTGGGCTGAAGCCGGCGCGCGCCGTTGATTCGGCGCGCCCGCGGCGCTCTACTCCCCGCAACCGGGAGAGAACCGCCATGACCACGCGTCGCGCCCTGCTTGCGGGCCTTGCCGCCCTGCCTGCCCTTGCCCTGCCGCGCGCCGCCCGCGCCGCCTGGCCGGAGCGGCCGATCCGCGTGATCGTGCCCTTCGCCGCCGGCGGCAACACCGATGTCGTCGCCCGCACCATCGCCCAGGCGATGCAGGAGATCATCGGCAAGCCCTTCGTCATCGAGAACCGCGCCGGCGGCGCCGGCAGCCTGGGCGCCGAGATGGCCGCGCGCGCGCTGCCGGATGGCCATACGCTGCTGGCCGGCTCCGGTGGCTCGCTGACCGCCAACCCGGTGATGCAGGCCAGCCTGCCCTACGACACCGAACGCGACTTCGCCCCCATCGGCCTGGTCTCCCGCGTGCCGATCGTGCTGGTGGTGGCGCCCGGCTTCCGCGCCCGCAACTGGCCGGAATTCCTCACCTTGGCCAAGGCCACGGCGGGCCAGCTCAACGTCGCCACCCCGGCCATCGGCACCACGGCGCATTTCGGGCTGGAGATGCTGAACCACCAGGTCGGCGCCCGGCTGACCCATGTGCCCTATCGCGGCGGCGGCTCCATGATCACGGACCTGCTGGCCGGCAATTTCGACGGCGCCCTGCTGGAGCTGACCACCGCCCTGCCGCTGCACCAGGAAGGCAAGGCCCGCATCCTGGCCGTGGCATCCACCCAGCGGGTGACCCAGCTGCCGACGATCCCCACCTTCATCGAGGGCGGCGTCCCCGGCTTCACCAGCACCAGCTTCACCGCGCTGCTGGCACCCAAGGGCGTGCCGGCCGAGATCATCGCCAGCCTGCGCCTGGCGCTGCTGGGCGGCCTGGCCATGCCCAGCGTGGTGCAGCGCCTGGTGGGCCTGGGCTGCAATCCCGCCACGCCGGAGGAAGCCTCTCCCGCCGGGCTGGCCAGCTACCTGCATGAGGAACTGGCCAAGTACCGGGAAGCCGCCCGCCTGGCCGGCATGCGGCCGGAATAGCCCGCCGGCGCGGGGGCTTCACATGCGCCGGCCGTGGCCCAGATCAGCGGGGCGGGCCATGCCCGGCGGCGCCTCGCCGTGCCACCATGGCCCCTGACCTGCGGAGAACGACCCCATGCGGCTGCACGGCGCCCCACGGCTGACCCAGGCGCCGGCCACCGCCCGCGCCACGGCGCCGGGATACCCGCCGCATGCGTGACCTGCTGATCATCGGCGGCGGGGTCAACGGCTGCGGCATCGCGCGGGACGCCGCCGGCCGGGGCATGGCGGTCACGCTGGTGGAACGCGGCGACCTCGCCGGCGCCACCTCCTCCTCCAGCAGCAAGCTGATCCATGGCGGCCTGCGCTACCTGGAGCAGTACGAGTTCCGCCTGGTGCGCGAGGCCCTGGCGGAGCGCGAGGTCATGCTCCGCATCGCGCCGCACATCGTCTGGCCGCTGCGCTTCGTGCTGCCGCATCGGCCCAGCATGCGGCCGCGCTGGATGATCCGCGCCGGGCTGTTCCTGTACGACCACCTGGCGCGCCGCGTCTCCCTGCCCGGCGCCGCCACCTGGGACACCAACGGCAGCCCGCTGAAGCCCGAGATCACCAGCGCCTTCGCCTATTCCGACTGCTGGGTGCAGGACAGCCGCCTGGTGGTGCTGAACGCCCGCGACGCCGCCCGCCGCGGCGCCGAGATCCGGCGCGGCTGCGAATTCCTGGGCGCCAGCCGAGACCCGGATGGCTGGACCGCCCGCCTCTCGGATGGCTCCACCCTGCGCGCCCGCGCGCTGGTCAACGCCGCCGGCCCCTGGGTGATGCAGACCCTGGCCACCACCCAGGCGCCGCCGCCCGGCCGCATCCGCCTGGTGCGCGGCAGCCACATCGTGCTGCCCGCGCTGTACCCCGGCGACCACGCCTTCATCCTGCAGAACGACGACGGCCGCGTGGTCTTCGTCATCCCGTATGAGGGCGGCTTCAGCCTGGTCGGCACCACCGACGTGGTGCAGGACACCACCGCGCCGGCGGTCTGCACGGATGAGGAAGTGGCGTACCTGTGCGCCGCCGTCGGCCGCCAGTTCCGCGTGGCGCCGAAGCCGGAGGACGTGGTCTGGCGCTATTCCGGTGTGCGCCCGCTGTATGATGACGGCGCCGACAACCCCAGCGCCATCACCCGCGACTACGTGCTGAAGCTGGACCGCGACGGCGCCCCGCTGCTCAGCGTGTTCGGCGGCAAGATCACGACCTATCGCCGCTTGGCGGAGGAAGCGCTGGAGCTGCTGGACGCGCCGGCCAAGCCCTGGACCGCCGATGCCCCGCTGCCCGGCGGCGACTTCCGAGGCGGGCTGCCGGCGCTGGAGGCGACGCTGGCCGCCCGCCACCCCTGGCTGCCCGCCGCGCTGCGCGCCCGCCTGGCCCGCGCCTACGGCACCGAGACCTCCGCCCTGCTGGGCGACGCCAAGGCCATGGCCGACCTGGGCACCGACCACGGCGCCGGCCTGACCGACCGCGAGCTGGACTGGCTGCGGCGGGAGGAATGGGCCCGCACCGCCGAGGACGTGCTGTGGCGCCGCGGCAAGCTGGGGCTGCACCTGACCCCGGCGCAGCGGGACGCCGTTGCCATCGCCATGGGCGGCTGAATCCACCCCAACCCCGCTTGCGGCCCGCCGCCGCCTCGTCCATTTGGTGGGCAGCGATTTCGGGGGGCCCGGCATGGACCAGCAGAAGATGAGCAAGGGCCAGAAGGCCTATGAGGAACGCCGCGCCGCCAAGGCCGGGGTCAGCCTGGACAAGTGGCTGAACATGCGGGAACGCGAGAAGCGCGAGGAAGCCGCCGAAGCCGCCAAGGCGCTGCAGGCCGCCAAGGCGGAAGCCGCCCCGGCCAAGCCCGCGGGCTTCTTCAAGCGCCTGCTGGAACGCGCCCAGAAGCCGCTGTAGCGCGCGCCGCCGCCGGTGACCTCGCCGGCGGCGTTTCTGTTCAACAGGCAGGGCGGTCCTTCCAAGCGGATCACGCCCTGGCGCCAGCGCCCGGCCGCACTTCAGGTTGCGATGGCGCGCAGCACCGCGAAGCAGGTCGCGCCGATGCTGGCGACGCCGATGCCGGCCAGCACCACCTGCAGCGCCGCAAGGGCGATGTCGCCCGCTTTCCAACCCTGCTCCGGGGGACGCCGGGGCCAGGACGGCGGCGGTTGCTTTGCGTTCATGCCCGAGTTCCGACTTTCCGACCCTGGCAGCCTATGCGGGCAAGCTGACGTCAGGCTGACGGAAGTCGCCCCTGCCACCCGGCTGCGGCGGCGCGGTTTTTGCGTTACCCTCCCCGCCTGGCCATGCCGTGGAGACCGCCGCCATGATGAGCGCCGAACAGAACCGCCTGCTGACCGAAGCCGGCCCCGGCACCGCCGGCGGCGCGCTGCTGCGCTGCTACTGGCAGCCGGTGGCGCTGGCCGATGAGTTGGAAGGCGACCGCCCGCTGCGCCCGGTGAAGCTGCTGGGCCAGGACCTCGTGCTGTTCCGCGATGAAGCTGGGCGCCTCGGCCTGCTGGACCGCGACTGCCCGCACCGCAACGCCGACCTGGCCTTCGGCCGGCTGGAACATGGCGGGCTGCGCTGCCCCTTCCATGGCTGGCTGTTCGACGTGGCCGGCACCTGCCTGGAAACCCCGGCCGAGCCGGAAGGCAGCACGCTCTGCCAACGCATCAGGCAGGCCAGCTACCCCGTGGTGGAACGCAGCGGCGTCATCTGGGCCTATCTGGGCAAGGGCGCGGCCCCGGCCTTCCCCGCCTTCGACTGCTTCACCGCGCCGGACACGCATGTCTTCGCCTTCAAGGGCCTGATCAGCTGCAACTGGGTGCAGGCGCTGGAGGTCGGCATCGACCCCGCCCATGCCAGCTTCCTGCATCGCTTCTTCGAGGATGCCGACGCGTCAGCGAACTACGGCCGCCAGTTCCGCGCCACCTCGGCCGACAGCGACCTGCCGATGACCACCGTGCTGCGCGAATACCCGCGCCCCGTGATTGAGGTGGAAGCCGCCGACCACGGCCTGCGCCTGACCGCGCTGCGGAAGATCAGCGACACCAAGACCCATGTGCGCGTCACCGGCCTGGTCTTCCCGCAGGCCTTCCACATCCCGCTCTCCGGCGAGATGACCATCACCCAGTGGCACGTGCCCGTCGATGACACGCATTGCTACTGGTACGCGATCTTCACCAGCTTCGGCGCGCCGGTAGACAAGGCAGAGATGCGTCGCCAGCGGCTGGAGACCTACAGCCTGCCCGACTACATCCCGAAATACGGCAAGCACAACGACTACGGCTTCAGCGCGCAGGAACAGCGCAGCGCCACCTACACGGGCATGGGCCAGGACATCAACGTGCACGACCAGTGGGCGGTGGAAAGCCAGGGCGCCATCCAGGACCGCCGGCGAGAGCATCTGGCGACCAGCGACAAGGCCATCATCGCCTATCGCCGCATGATGTTCGCGGCGATGAAGGCGGTGGAGGCCGGCGAGCGCCCGCCCTTGGCCGTGGACGAAGCCGCGGCCCGCCAGTTGCATGGACCCGCCACGATGGATGGCATGGGACCGACCGAGGGATGGCAGCAGTACTGGCCGGAAGTGGACCGCCGGCGCCGCGCCAATGCGCCGTGGTCTCGCCTGGCCGCCGAATAGCATGAGCGTCATCGAGCGCGCCGGCCTCTACAGCCGGGAGCAACAGGACGCCGCGCGCCAGGTGCTGGACCGCGTGGCGAAGGACGGCATCCAGCTGGTGCGCCTGGCCTTCGCCGACCAGCACGGCATGCTGCGCGGCAAGGCGGTGGTGGCGGAGGAACTGCCCGCGGTGTTCCGCAACGGCGTTTCGCTGACCTCCACGCTGTTGCTGAAGGATACGTCGCACCGCACCGTGGTGCCGGTGTTCTCAGCCGGTGCCGGCATGGGGCTGAAGGCGCTGGAAGGCGCCGCCGACGTGCTGATGGTGCCGGACCCCCTCAGCTTCCGCGTGCTGCCTTGGTTGCCGGACACCGGCTGGCTGCTCTGCGACGTTACCTACCCCAACGGCGCGCCGATGCCGTTCTGCACCCGCAGCCTGGCCCGCCGCGCCCTGGCCGACCTGGCCGCCGATGGCTACGCGATGTTCAGCGGGCTGGAGGTGGAGTTCCACCTGACCAGGCTGCTGGACCCCAAGCTGGCGCCGGAAGACGCAGGCCAGCCCGGCACGCCACCCGATGTCGCGCTGCTGACCCAGGGCTACCAGTACCTGACCGAGCTTCGCCTCGACCAGATGGAGCCGATCCTGGAGATCCTCCGCCGCAACATCCAGGCGCTGAACCTCGGCCTCCGCAGCATCGAGGTGGAGTACGGTCCCAGCCAGGTGGAGTTCACCTTCCGCCCCGCCGAGGGGCTGCAACCCGCCGACGAGATGGTGCTGTTCCGTGCCGCGGTGAAGCAGGTGGCCCGCCGCCATGGCTTCCACGCCAGCTTCATGTGCCGCCCGCGCCTGCCCAACGTGATGAGCAGCGGCTGGCACCTGCACCAATCCCTGCTGAAGGGCGGCGACAACGCCTTCATCGGCAGCAACGGCGAGATGCTGTCGGCGACCGCGCTGCACTGGATGGGCGGGCTGCTGGCGGAAGCGCAAGGCAGCGCCGCCTTCACCACGCCGACCATCAACGGCTACAAGCGCTTCCGCCCCTATTCCCTGGCGCCGGACCGCGCGGTGTGGGGCCGCGACAACCGTGGCGTCATGCTGCGCGTGCTCGGCCAGCCCGGCGAGCCCTCCACCCATGTGGAGAACCGCGTCGGCGAACCCGCCGCCAACCCGTACCTCTATTTGGCCAGCCAGGTGGTCGCCGGCCGCGCCGGCCTGGCCGCGCGGCTGGACCCTGGGCCTTCGGCGGATACGCCCTACGAGACCAAGGCCGCCCTGCTGCCCGCCACGCTGGAGCATGCGCTGGCCGCGCTGGACGCCAGCGCCACGCTGCGCGCCGGCTTCGGCGACGCCTTCATCGACTACTTCCTGCGCATCAAGCGCGCCGAGGTCGCCAGGTTCAACCTGGAGGTCTCGGAATGGGAGCAGCGCGAATACTTCGACCTGTTCTGAAGGAGCCACCCGCATGCGCCTGATCCTGTCCGTCCTCGCGCTGCTGGCCGCCGCGCCCGCCGCCCGCGCGCAACTGCCGGAGGTGGTGCGCGTGGGCGTGCTGACCGACATGTCCGGCCCCTTCGCCGACCAGGTCGGCCAGGGCAGCGTCGTCGCGGCGCAGATGGCGGCCGAGGACTTCAACGCCACCAACCCCGGCTTCCGCGTGCAGATCGTCTTCGCCGACCACCAGAACAAGCCGGATGTCGGCAGCGGCATCGCCCGCCGCTGGGTGGACACCGAAGGCGTCCACGCCATTGTGGACCTGCCCAATTCCGGCGTCGGCCTGGCGGTGATCCAGGTGATGAAGGAGCGCAACCTGACCGCGCTGGCTTCCTCCACCGCCAGCAGCGCCGTGACCGGCGCCGCCTGCGCGCCGACCACGGTGCAGTGGACCAGCGACACCTGGGCCCAGGGCAACGCGGTGGCCCGCGCCGTGATGCAGCAGGGCGGCAACGCCTGGTACTACCTGACCGTGGACTACGCGCTGGGCCATGCGCTGGAAGCCGATACCTCCGCCGCCGTGATGCGCCTGGGCGGCCGCAATGTCGGCAGCGCCCGGCACCCGCTGAACACCGGCGACATGTCATCCCTGCTGGTGCGGGCGCAGTCCTCCGGCGCCAACGTCATCGCCCTGGCCAATACCGGCACGGATGCGATCAACGCCATCAAGCAGGCCAGCGAGTTCGGCCTGCTGCGTGGCGGCCGCATGCGCATCGCCGCCACCTTCCTGCAGATCTCGGATGTCCACGCGCTGGGCCTGCCGGTGGCGCAGGGCCTGCTGCTGGCCGAGCCGTTCTACTGGGACCTGAACGAGACCACCCGCGCCTGGTCCGCCCGCTGGGGCGCCCGCATGAATGACCGCCGCCCCACCTTCAACCAGGCCGGCGTGTACTCCGCCACCATGGCCTGGCTGGCCGCGGTGAAGGCCGCCGGCACGGTGCAGGGGGAACGCGTGGTGGCGCAGATGCGCCAGGGCGTGACCCATGACCCGCTGTTCGGCGATGTCACGGTGCGCCCGGACGGCCGCGCGGTGCACGAGATGCACGTCTTCCGGGTGAAGACCCCGGCCGAGAGCCGCGGCCCCTACGACTACTACCAGCGCATCGCCACCATCCCGCCGGCCGACGCCTTCCGCCCGCTGACGGAAGGCGGCTGCCCGCTGGTGCGGTAGCGCAGGACGGGGCGCCGCGTGGCGCCCCGAACGGGAAGGGGCAAGCGGGGGCGCCGCGTGGCAACCCGCACGGAAGCGGCGGCCCCCCCCTGCGGCGGCGGCCACATCACCGCAACCACCGGGCTTGTCCCGGTGGTCCAGGGCGCGCCGTGCAGCACCAACCCAGAACCGCCACCGCAGCCCTGCGGCCGGATGCGCGGAACCGTCCGCGCATCCATGCTGGACCGGCCGCGCCGCGGCCCGCCGCTACAGCAGCCCGCCGGCCGGCGCCGGGCGGGCGCGCTGGTTGTACATGATGGCCGCGCGCCGATCCCGTTCCTCCGGGCTCAGCTTGGTCACGTCCTCCGACAGCTCCGCCCCCACCGCCAGGCCGCGCTGCACCGCCGGCCGCGCCGCCAACTCCTGGTGCCAGCGCTTGAAGTAGGGAAACTCCTCGATGTCCTGGCCCTGCAGCTTCCAGTTGATGGTCCAGGGGAAGCAGCACATGTCGGCCACGGTGTACTCGTCCCCGGCCAGATAGCGGCGGTCGTGCAGCCGGTTGTTCAGCACGCCGTACAGCCGGTTGGCTTCATCCGTGAAGCGGCGGACGGCGTAGCTCTGGTCCCCCTTGGTGTCGCCCAGGCGGCGGAAGTGACCGCACTCGCCCAGCTTCGGCCCCTGGTTGGCCATCTGCCAGATCAGCCATTGCTGCACCTCGGCCTTCTTCCGCGCCGCCTGCGGCAGGAAGCGGCCGAGCTTGCTGGCCACGTACAGCATGATCGCGCCGCTCTCGAACACGCTGAGCGGCGGGCCGCCATCGGCCGGCGCGTGGTCCACCAGCACGGGCATGCGGTGGTTCGGGTTCAGCGCCAGGAATTCTGGCGTGAACTGGTCGCCGCGGCCGATGTTGACCGGCACCACCCGGTACGGCACCCCCAGCTCCTCCAGCAATATCGTGACCTTCTTGCCGTTCGGCGTCGGCCAGTAGTGCAGGTCGAACATGGGCGGTGCCTCCATTGGTTGTGCCGGCGCGGGCGTCGAGGCCCGGCGCTGGCGGAAGGCTGGCGCGCCGCGGCGGCCGGCGTCAACCAGGCCCGCGCCACCTACCCCCGGGGCGGCGGCGCGCTGGCGACCATGGCGGGGTGCGCCAGCAGCCGCTTCACGTAGGCCGCCACCTTCGGCGACGCGGCAATGGCGTCCGCGCCTTCCTGCTGCATCCTGATGTAGTTGAGGATCGGCACCAGGTCGGCATCGACCGCCGAGAAGCCCATCGGCAGCGCGAAGTCGCCGGCCAGCGCCTCCTCCAGCCAGGCCACCTGGGCCTGCAGCGCCTTCACCGCCGGCGCCACCGTGCCGCGTTCCGCCTTGGCGAAGACCAGCGGCACGATGAACTGGCGCATCATCACCAGGTCGATGGTGGTGTTGATCAGGCTCAGCCATTCCTCGGCCTTGGCCATGGCCACCGGCTCCTGCGGCAGCAGCTTCGGCCCCGGGAAGACGGCGTCGATGTAGCCGATGATCGCCCGCGTCTCGAACAGCCGCACCGCGCCGTGGCGCATGACGGGAATCTTGCCGAAGGGGTGGATCGCCAGCACCTCCGCGCTGTGCGGGCGCGCCGGGTTCAGCGTGTACTCCACGCCCTTGAAGGCGCAGCACGCCCGCACCGCCCAGACGAAGTTGCTGAACGGCACACCGATGATTTCCAGCTCGGCCATCCGGCCCTCCCTTGCTTGGTCCGGGCAGGCTAGCACGCGTTTTGTTGCATCGGCAGCAGGCTGGCGCGGCGGCGCCGGCCGGGGCAGGCTGGGCGGCATGTGTGGACGCTACTTCCAGTACCGGGCGCCGGCCGCCATTGCCGCTTACTTCCAGGCCGGCAACCCGCTGGCCAATACGCCGCCCAGCTTCAACCGCGCGCCGACGCAGGACGGCCTGGTGCTGCGCCGCCACCCCGAGACCGGCGCCCGCCACCTGGACCCGCTGCGCTGGGGCCTGGTGCCGCGCTGGAGCAAGGACGCATCCGGCGGCGCCCGCATGATCAACGCCCGCAGCGAAGGCATCACCGAACGCCCCGCCTTCCGCGAGGCGATCTGGAAGCGCCGCTGCATCGCCACCGCCGACGGCTTCTATGAGTGGCAGGTCAACGGCAAGGCCAAGCAGCCCTTCGCGGTGGCCATGGCCAGTGGCGAGCCGATGCCCCTGGCGGGGTTGTGGGAAGGCTGGCGCGGGCCGGACGGCGCCGTGCTGCGGACCTTCACCATCATCACCACGGTGGCGACGCCGAGGCTGGCCCCGCTGCATGAGCGCATGCCGGTGATTTTGCCGAAGGAGGCCTGGAGCATCTGGCTGGCCGAGGAACCGGCCGAGCCGGAGGCGGTGCTGGCGCTGCTGCGGCCGTTCGATGGGGCCGCGCTGCGGGTGTGGCCGGTCTCGCCCCGTGTGGGCAAGGTGGCGGAAAATGATGCGGGGTTGCTGGAGCGGGACCCGCTGGCGGTGGTTCCAGCCGATCTGGACGATGGGGCGGTGCAGGTCCCCGCCGGCTGAGCGGGGCGCCCCTGGACGGGACGGGTCAGTCGTCCCGATGCACCCGCTCCATCTTCTCGTGGCGCTCCTGCGCCTCGATGCTCATGGTCGCGATCGGCCGCGCTTCCAGCCGGCGCAGGCCAATCGGCTCGCCCGTCTCCTGGCAATAGCCGTAGCTGCCATCGCCCACGCGCTCCAGCGCCTGGTCGATCTTGCCGATCAGCTTGCGGGCGCGGTCGCGGGTGCGGAGTTCCAGGGCGCGGTCGGTTTCCACGCTGGCGCGGTCGGTCAGGTCGCTTTCGGCGATGCCGCCGGCGGTGGAGAGGCTGGCCAGGGTATCCCCGGCTTCCCGCACCAGTTCCTGGCGCCACTTCAGCAGCTTCTGGCGGAAGTATTCCAGCTGCTGGGGGTTCATGAACTCCTCGGTGTCCGAGGGGCGGTAATCCGGCGGCAAGGTGCTCAGCATGATGGACGACCCCTTGAACAGCGGGGCGGCTCCCGAACAAGCCGTCTCCCGAAGCGGGCGGACCATTAACACAAGCGGTGCATCCGCCAATAGGGGGGATGCCTCCAATTCACGGTTGCGGGGCGGTTTCACGCCATTGCCATGACTCAGCCGCCACGCCGCGCCGCCTCCACCGCGGCGCGCAAGGCGATGGCCTGCACCACGTCCCGCAGCGCCGGGTCGGCACCCGCCTCGCCCTCCGCCAGCGCCGCCAGCCGGCGCAGGCGCGCGGGGTCGGCCGCGCCGCCCAACATCTCCCGCTGCAGGCCGTCCAGCTCCTCCAGCAGGGAATCGGCGCGGCGGCGGGCCGCCTGGTCGCGCTCGGCGTCGCCCTGGCCGGATTGCAGCGCCAGCAGGCCGAGCCCCGGTGCCGCCACCGCCGCAGCCTGGCGCGCTTCCGCCGCACCGGATGAAGCCTCGGTGCCGCCCAGGCTGAAGCCGCCCTTGCCGGGGCGCACCTTGGCCGCCGGCGCCGCCGTGCCCGGCCCGCCTACCCTGCCGATGCCCTGCATGACCTTCGCCCTTTTCTGTCGAAGCCGGTTTGTGCCCAGACCCGGCACCATCCGCCGCCACCCGGCAAAGCCTGCCGCCCGAAACACCCCTTCCGGCCTGGAAAACCCTGGCACGGGCCTTGCCCTTGCCCTGTGCCAACCAGGATGGATTGGAGGCACACAACGTGGCGCGCATAGATTGCTTCAGGGCTAAGATGGCCCTCGCCATGTTGGTGCTTGCCCTGGCACCGGCCTTGGCCTGGGCCCAGCCGGTGCGGATCAAGGACATCGCCGACTTCGAGGGCGTGCGCGACAACCAGCTTGTCGGGTACGGCCTGGTGGTCGGCCTGGCCGGCACCGGCGACAAGCTGCGGACCAGCGTCTTCACCCGGCAGACCCTGATCGGCATGCTGGAGCGGCTGGGCGTCAACACCCGCGACAACGCGGCGCAGCTGGATACCCGCAACGTGGCCGCCGTGATGGTGACCGCCAACCTGCCCGCCTTTTCCCATAACGGCAGCCGGGTGGACGTGGCGGTCTCGGCGCTCGGCGACGCCACCAACCTGCAGGGCGGCACCCTGTTGGTGACGCCGCTGCTGGGCGCCGATGGCGAGGTGTACGCCGTGGCCCAGGGCGCCGTTGCCACCGGCGCCATTGCGGCGCGCGGCGCCGGCGCCAGCGTGCAGCGCGGCGTGCCCACCGCGGCGCGCATCGCCAACGGCGCGGTGGTGGAGCGCGACCTGCCCTTCTCCCTGGCCGGGCGGACCACTTTGCGGATTTCCCTGCGCAACCCGGACCTGACCACGGCGCGCCGCATGGCCAACGCGATCAACACCGCGGTCCGCGCCGACGTGGCCCGGGCGACCGACCCGCGCACCGTTTCCCTGAACCTGGTCGGGCGGGACCCCGTCGGCTTCCTGACCGATATCGAACAGCTGCGGGTGCAGCCGGACATGGCGGCGCGAGTCGTCATCGAGGAAGCGTCCGGCACCATCGTGATGGGCGCGGATGTGCGGGTTTCCACCGTGGCCATCGCCCAGGGCAACCTGACGATCCGGGTGACCGAGACGCCGCAGGTTTCCCAGCCCGGGCCGCTTTCCAACGGGCAGACCACGACCGTGGCGCGGACCAACATTCAGATCGACGACCAGAACGAGCGCCGCATGGGCGTGCTGCAGCCGGGCGTTTCCCTGCAGGAGCTGGTGCGCGGGCTGAACGCCCTGGGGGTGGGGCCGCGCGACCTGATCTCGATACTGCAGACCATAAAGGCAGCCGGCGCGCTGCAAGCCGACCTGGAGCTGCGCTGATGACCCCCGTTGCGATCCTGCCCGCCCACGACCCTCTGCTGGCCCGCGCCACGCCGAAGATGCGCCAGGCGGCCCAGGCCTTCGAGGCGCAGGCGCTGGCGCAGCTACTGGGGCCGATCTTCGCCACCGTGGACACCAGCAAGACCGTCATGGGTGGCGGCTCTGGCGAGAGCACCTGGCAGCCGATGCTGGTGGACGCCATGGCCAAACGAATTGCCGGGGCCGGTGGCCTCGGCCTGGCGCAGCCGGTGCTGCGCGAAATGATCCGCATGCAAGCCAACAGGGACACACAGCCATGATGATGGACAGCCTGATCGCCGCCGGCCTGCGCCTGGCCGAAGCGCTGCGCGCCGAGAACGAAGCCCTGGCCACGCTGGACCTGGGCCGCGCCGCCAGCCTGGCGGACCACAAGATAAAGGCGAGCGACGCCTTCGCCGCCGCCTTTGCCGCCGCGGTGAAGCTGGGGGTGAAGGCCGAAGGCCCGACCCGCAAGACCACCGCCGAGCTGACCACCCGGCTGGAGAGCCTGGGCGCCGAGAACCGGCGGCTGCTGGAACGCGCCATCGGCATTCAGAGCCGGGTGATCGAGACGATCGCCGGCGCCGCCATTCCCCGCAGCGTGCCCGGCGGCTACGGCGCGTACGGGCAGCGCACCGTGCCGAAGCAGGCGCCGGCGCTGGCCTTGGCGCGTCGCGCCTGAGGCGCGCGGGTGTTGCTGGCCTAGGGCGCGCGGGACGTGGTTGCGTAGGGGAGGCCAGGGGCGCTGCCCCTGGACCCCGCCCGACGCGGGGCGTCGGGGCCCCATGGGTTCAGGGTGGGGCCAGGTGTTTGGGGATGCTGACGCGGCCGCCGATGAAGCGGTGCATCCATTTCAGCTCCCGCAGGGTGGTGCGGAGGCGCCTCTTCGGCTCCTCCAGCGCCCGGATGAACAGGTGGCGCATGACGGGAAGCCACTTTTTGGACAAATCCGGCTTGGGCAGCAGCCACCACGGGCCCGGCAGGGCGGAAAGCTGTCCTAGCCTCTGGGCCAGGACCAGGCCGGGCAGCTTGAGGATGCGGAGCGCGCGGCGGTAGCAGCGGCACACCCAGTGGTGCATGCGGCGGAGCATCAGCGGGCAGTCGGGGTGGGCCATGGCCTGAAGCAGGCGGGTCCAGACCCCGGCATGCGCCCAGCGGCGGAACTGGCGGGAGGCGGTGTCGGCCGGCCCCATTTCCGGCGGGAGGTTGCGCCAGGGGCCGTTGTGGCAGGCTACCCAGAAGATGGCGTCCAGCCGGGCGCGCAAATCGAAGATCGGGCGGCCCGGGCCGCGCTGGCCGGGTCGGGCTTCGAAGAAGGGGCGGAGGACGGCGAACTCGCTGGGGGTGAGGTGGTCCCAGGGGCGGGTGGTGGCGTAGTGGGAGGGGTAGCCGGGGCGGGAGAGCATGGGTGGGGCGCCTGGGGGATGGGGGGCGCGCAGGGTGGTAGGAATTTATGCCGATGTCGAGGCGCTTATGGGATTGATCTGTCATAAATTCAGTAGACAGGAGTTTAAACGACTCCGTATCATTCTGGCCATCAAACCCGGAGATTTTATGGCCTTCCCTATAGAAGACAAACTCGTCGTGGGTATTACGTCTACCGCTCTATTTGATCTTACGGCCGAGCATGAGATATTCCTCACTAAGGGCTTAGATGCATTTCGTACCTATCAAATGCAAAACTGTGCGAAAATTCCACCGATGGGATCGGCCTTTCCATTCATTAAGCGACTTCTACATCTGAACAAGCTTTTCCCCGATGAAAAGCCGGTAGAAGTAGTATTTTTGTCCAGAAATGACCCGGAGGCCGGTCTCCGGATCATGGATGCGGTTTCTTTTTATGATCTTGACATAACTAGGGCTTTTTTCCTTTCCGGCAAAGCCCCATATCCGTACATGGCCGCAGTGAACGCATGCCTTTACCTAAGCACAAACAAAGAAGAAGTTAAAGACGCGATAAACGGGGGGTTTCCGGCTGGGCATGTACTGCCCTGCACGTCGTTTGATGACACAAACGATACCCAACTTCGACTAGCGTTTGATTTCGACGGCGTCCTTGTAGATGACGAAGCAGAAACTAAATATGCCGACGGAGGCCTACCTCTATTTCAGTATCATGAGGTCGAAAATAAAGATAAGCCTTTGAATGGAGGTCCTCTCATGCCTCTGCTTCAGAGGATTTCTGCCATTCAAAAAATGGAAGCGATCAACTCAAATCGTACAAATGGTGAGAAAGCCGTCCGGGTTTCCATAGTGACGGCGCGCAATGCGCCGGCTCACGAGCGGCTCATAACTACGATGAAGCACCTCGGAATCGAGCCCGACGAGCTATTTCTAACGGGAGGCATTGAAAAGAAGAATATACTCGACGTCATGAAGCCGCAGATATTTTTTGATGATCAGCTTGGGCACTTAAAACCGGCATCTGCGAACACGCCCTGCGTTCATATTCCTTTTGGTATACGAAACAAGTAAGTTGGCCGAGGTGGCTTTCCGTCAGACAGGTTCCTATGTTGCCAAAGCATAGGCCGTAGGCCGCGACAGGCTCACTCTGGCCCTCCCCTCCCCTCCGCGCTACAGACCCCCCATCTGTCAGCCGCACCACCCGAGGGAACCGCCAAAAATGCCCGCATACCGCTCTCGCACCACCACCCATGGCCGCAACATGGCCGGCGCCCGCGGGTTGTGGCGCGCCACGGGCATGAAGGATGGGGATTTCGGCAAGCCGATCATCGCGGTGGCCAACAGCTTCACCCAGTTCGTGCCCGGGCATGTGCACCTGAAGGATCTGGGCCAGCTGGTCGCCCGGCAGATCGAGGCCGCCGGCGGCGTGGCGAAGGAGTTCAACACCATTGCGGTGGATGACGGCATCGCCATGGGCCATGACGGCATGCTGTACAGCCTGCCCAGCCGGGAGCTGATTGCCGACAGCGTGGAGTACATGGTCAACGCGCATTGCGCGGATGCCATGGTCTGCATCAGCAATTGCGACAAGATCACGCCGGGCATGCTGATGGCGGCGATGCGGCTGAACATCCCCACCATCTTCGTCAGCGGTGGGCCGATGGAGGCCGGGACCGTTGACCTCAAGGGCGTGAAGCGGAAGGTCGACCTGATCGACGCCATGATCATGGCCGCCGACCCCAACATGACGGATGCCGAGGTTGAGACGGTGGAGCGGTCCTCCTGCCCCACCTGCGGCAGCTGCTCCGGCATGTTCACCGCCAACAGCATGAACTGCCTGACCGAGGCGCTGGGCCTGGCGCTGCCGGGCAATGGCACCATCGTGGCCACGCACGCGGACCGGAAGGGGCTGTTCGAGGCCGCGGGGCGCAAGATCGTGGAGATCACCCGGGCGTATTACGAGACGGAGGATGCCTCCGTGCTGCCGCGCAACATCGCGACCGTGAAGTCGTTCGAGAATGCGATGACGCTGGACATCTCCATGGGTGGGTCCACCAACACGGTGCTGCACCTGCTGGCCGCGGCGCAGGAAGGCGGCGTGGACTTCACCATGGCGGATATCGACCGGCTGAGCCGCCGGGTGCCGGTGCTGTGCAAGGTGGCGCCGTCCATCATCAATGTGCATTGCGAGGATGTGCACCGGGCCGGTGGCATCATGGGGATTTTGGGGGAGCTGGACCGCGCGGGGCTGCTGGACACCAGCACCAGCCGGGTGGATGCGCCGACGCTGGGCGAGGCGTTGAGCCAGTGGGACCTGATGCGCCAGCCGGCCGAGGCGGTGCGGACCTTCTACAGCGCGGCGCCTGGTGGGGTGCCGACGCAGGTGGCGTTCAGCCAGGCGAGCCGGTTCGAGGAGCTGGACACCGACCGCGATGCCGGCGTGATCCGGCGCAAGGACAAGGCGTTCAGCCAGGATGGCGGGCTGGCCGTGCTGTTCGGCAACCTGGCGCTGGAAGGCTGCATTGTGAAGACCGCGGGCGTGGATGAGAGCATCCTGAAGTTCAGCGGCCCGGCGCGGGTGTTCGAGAGCCAGGACAGCTCGGTGGCGGCGATCCTCGGCAAGAAGATCGTGGCCGGGGACATCGTGGTGGTGCGGTATGAGGGGCCGAGCGGCGGCCCTGGCATGCAGGAGATGCTGTACCCGACCAGCTACCTGAAGAGCGTCGGCCTGGGGAAGGCCTGCGCGCTGGTGACGGATGGGCGGTTCTCGGGCGGGTCGTCGGGGCTTTCGATCGGCCATCTGTCGCCGGAAGCGGCGGAGGGTGGGCTGATCGGGCTGGTGGAGGATGGCGACATGATCGACATCGACATCCCGAACCGGACGATCAACCTGCGCGTGGCGGAAGACGTGATCGCGGCGCGGCGGGCGGCGATGGAGGCGCGGGGCGCGGATGCCTGGCAGCCGACCGAGAAGCGGACGCGGGTGGTGAGCACGGCTCTGCAGGCGTATGGCGCGATGGCGAAGAGCGCGGCCTATGGCGCGGTGCGGGACGTGAGCCGGCTGCGTCGGCGGTAGTGATGCCGGCGCGGCTTGCCCTGGCTTGAAGGCCAAGGCAGGTTCGCGCCGCATGCTTGCCCTCGCCCGTCGTCATTCCACGCTGCTTGCGCTGTCCGCCATCACGCTGGTGGCGGTGGTGCTGGTGCGCGTGCTGAAGGGGCCGGACGCCGTGGCGCATGCCTGGGGCGGGTCGGTCGATCTCGTCATCGGCATATTGCCGTCCATGCTGATGGGCATGCTGATGGCCGGCTCCCTCCGGCAGCTGGTGCCCACGGGCGCGCTGGCCAAGTGGATGGGGGCGGAGAGCGGGTGGAAGGGCCTGGTCATCGCCTCGGCGGTCGGGATCGCCACGCCGGGCGGGCCGATGGCCGCCTTCCCCATGGTGCTGGTGCTGAGTGGCGCCGGGGCTGACATCGGCTGCGTCATCAGCTTCATCGTTTGCTGGGGGCTGAACGGGTTCAACCGGATCCTGGTGTGGGAAGTGCCGCTGCTGGGGCCGGATTTCGCGCTGCTGCGCTTCCTCTCGGGCCTGCCGATGGGGTTCATCGCTGGCTGGATCTCTCGCCGGGTGCCGCTGCGCTGGGCGCCGCCGGAGAGCCTGCCGCGATGACCGGGCGCCTGATCCTGGCGGCGCTGGCGCTGCTGTGCTTCGGCCTGGCGCTGCGCAAGGGCCGGCCGGCGGGGCTGCGGGCATTGCGGGAAACCAGGGACAACCTGGTGCGCATCATGCCGATGATGCTGGTGGCGATGCCGATGGCGACCTTTCTGGCGGAGCTGGTGCCGGCGGATGTGGCCAGCGGCTGGCTGGGGCCGGAGAGCGGGCTGACCGGGCTGGTGGTGGCCAGCTTCGCCGGCGGGCTGATCCCGGGCGGGCCTTATGCGAGTTTTCCGCTGGTGCTGACCTTTTTGAAGGCCGGGGCGGGGCCGGCGCAGATGGTGGCGCTGATCACCGGCTGGGCGGTGCTGGCGTTCCACCGCGTGGTGATGTGGGAAATCCCGGTGCTGGGGGCGCGGTTCGCGGTGGTGCGGACCATCTCCTCATTGGCGCTGCCGCTGCTGGCGGGGCTGATCGCGGAGGCGCTGATGCCGCTGTTCCCGCATCTGCTGGCGGGGATGCGATGAGCGTCGCGCCGACAGGCGCGCGGCCTCAGGGCACGCCGACAGGCGCGCGGGCTCAGGGCGCACCCGCGGATGGTGCCGAGTGGGACGCCGCGCTGGCGCTGCGGGCTGGCGGGCCGGTGCCGGCGGGCGGGATGGGCCGGCTGTTCGGGCCGTTGTTCGCGCCGCCGCGCGGGGCGGATGGCTGCGTGGTGGTCGGGCGGCTGGCGCAGACGCTGGACGGGCGGATCGCCACGGTTTCCGGCAGCAGCCAGTGGATCGGCGGGCCGGGCGATATCCTGCACACGCATCGGCTGCGGGCGCTGTGCGACGCGGTGCTGGTGGGCGCCGGCACGGTGCGGGCGGACAACCCGCGGCTGACCACACGGGAATGCGCCGGGCCAAGCCCGACCAGGGTGGTGCTGGACCCGTCCTGGCGGTTGGCGGCGACCTACGGGATCTTCGCCGAGGGACCGCCGACCCTGCTGGTGGTGGCGGAAGACGCGCCGGCACCGGGGCCGGGGCCTGGGCCGCACGGTGCCGCTGCCGAGCGCCATGGCGCCGCGCGCGAGCGCCATGGCGCCGCTCGCGAGCGCCACGGCGCCGCGGAGGTGGTGCGGGTGCCGCGGGCCGGCGATGGGCTGGACCTTTCGGCGGTGCTGGCCATGTTGGCGGGGCGCGGGTTGCGGCGGGTCTTCGTGGAAGGTGGCGGGGTGACGGTGTCGCGGTTTCTGGCGGCGGGCTGCCTGGACCGGCTGCATGTGACGGTGGCGCCGGTGCTGCTGGGCAGCGGCATCCCCGCCTTCACCCTGCCGGAAGCGGCGCGGATAGCCGATGGGCTGCGGTTTTCCTGGGCGGTGCATGAGATCAGCCCGGATGTGCTGCTGGACATTGCGCTGGACCGCGCCAGGCCGGGGGTTTGCGCATGAGGGCATGGGGCCGGGCGCCGGGCGCGCCGCGCGCGGAGAGGGCGCGCCATGGCCGTGGGATCGGCGCTGGCCGGCCAGGCGACATGCCGGGCAGCAGGGGGTACGGCGCATGAGGGCACTCTGGTACGTCGCGCCCGGCGTGGCGGAGCTGCGCTCTGAGCCGCCGCGCGCGCCAGGGCCGGATGAGTGCCTGGTGCGGACGCTGTACAGCGGCATCTCGCGCGGGACGGAACGCCTGGTGCTGGCCGGCCGGGTGCCGGAAAGCCAATGGCCGGTGATGCGCGCGCCGCTGATGGCGGGCGAATTCCCCTTTCCCGTGAAGTACGGCTACAGCCTGGTGGGCACCCGGGCGGATGGCCAGCGGGTGTTCTGCCTGCATCCGCACCAGGACATCTGCGTGGCGCCGGAAGCGATGTGCGTGCCGGTGCCGGACCACGTGCCCAGCCGCCGCGCCGTGCTGGCGGCCAACATGGAAACCGCCGTCAACATCATGTGGGACGCGGCGCCCCTGGTGGGGGAACGCGTGCTGGTGGTGGGCGCCGGGGTGGTCGGGCTGCTCAGCGCCTTCCTGCTGGCCAGGCTGCCGGGGGTGGAGGTGGCGGTCTGCGACGTGGATGCCTCCCGCGCCGAGCTGGTGGAGAGCTTTGGCGCGCGGTTCGTGCTGCCTGAGGATGCGCCCGGCGAGCGGGATCTGGTGGTGCATGCCAGTGCCTCCCAGGCCGGGCTGCGGCTGGCGCTGCGGAGCTGCGGGTTCGAGGCGCGGATCGTCGAGGCCAGCTGGTATGGCGATGCCGAGGTCTCGCTGCCGCTGGGCGAGGGCTTCCATGCCAAGCGGTTGAGGCTGGTCTCCACCCAGGTGGGCGCGGTGGCGCCGGTGATGCGCGGGCGGCGCACGCATGGGCAGCGCCTTGGTCTTGCCCTCGGCTTGCTGGATGATGCGCGGCTGGATGCGCTGCTGGGTCCGGAGGTGGCGTTCGACGCGCTGCCCAGCGCCCTGCCCGCGCTGCTGGCGCCCGGCGCGCCCGGGCTGTGCCCGGTTGTTGCCTACTGAGCCCGTGTCCCGTTGTTTCCTATCGATAAGGTGAGACCAGCATGTTCAGCCTGACCGTCAGCGACCACATCATGATCGCGCACAGCTTCCGCGGCGAGGAATTCGGCCCGGCGCAGAAGCTGCACGGCGCCACCTTCGTGGTGGAGGCGGAGTTTCGCGCCGTGGATATCGACGGGCTGGGGCTGCTGGTGGATATCGGGCTGGCGAAGCAGGAGCTGGGCGTGGTGCTGGGGGCGCTGAACTACCAGAACCTGGACGCCATGCCGGAGCATGCGGGGAAGAACACCACCACGGAGTACCTGTGCCGGTTCATCCACCAGCAGCTGGCGGCCAGCGTGAAGGCGGGCAAGCTGGGCAACCAGGGCGTGGGCGTGACGGGGTTGAAGGTGACGCTGCGGGAAAGCCCGAATGCCTGGGCGAGCTTCGAGGGCGACGTTTAATCATGCCGCCGGATGGTCGCAGCGCCGCCCTGCCCCATGAAGCATCGCTTCATGGGGACCCCGAGGGCACGCGCGGAGAGCTGAATCCGTCGGCCAAACTCAACATCGCGCTGCTGGTGCCGGGGCCGTTCGACGCTGTCTCCGGCGGGTATATCTACGACCGGCGGCTGGTGCAGGGGCTGCGGGCGCTGGGGCATCAGGTTGAGGTGGTGGAACTGGCGGGACGGCACCCGCTGGCCGACGAGGCCGCCGAGGCAAGCGCGCGGGCGGCGCTGGCGCGGCTGCCGATGACGACGCGGGTGGTGATCGACGGGCTGGGGCTGCCGGCCTTCGCCGGGCTGGCGCGGGAGCTGGTGGTGCGCCGCGCGGTCGGGCTGATCCATCACCCGACGGCGCTGGAGCCGGGCTTCTCGGTGGAGGACCAGGCGCGGCTGCGGAGCACCGAGGGGCTGCTGTTCGGCGCGCTGGCGCGGCTGGTGGTGACGCATCGCTTCACCGCGGAGCGCCTGGTGGCGCAGTTCGGCGTGGAGGCCGGGCGCGTCGGCGTGGTAGAGCCGGGGACGGATGCGGCTTCGCGCGCGACGGGCAGCGGTGGCCCGGGCGTGGCGGTGCTGAGCGTGGGCGCGGTGGTGCCGCGCAAGGGGCACGACGTGCTGCTGCGGGCGCTGGCCGGGGTGGCGGATGTGGAGTGGTCGCTGACCATTGCCGGCGGCGAACGCGACCCGGTGCATGCCCACGGCCTGCGGGCGCTGGCCGAGGAGTTGGGCGTGGCGCAGCGCGTCACCTTCGCCGGGGAGGTCAGCGACGCGGCGCTGGAGGCGCTGTATGCCCGCAGCGACCTGTTCGCGCTGGCGACGCATTGGGAAGGCTACGGCATGGCCGCGGCCGAGGCGCTGGCGCGCGGCCTGCCGGTGGCGGTGACGGCCGGCGGCGCGATCGCCGAGGTGGTGCCGCTGGAGGCGGGCATCGTCTCGCCGCCCGGGGATGTGGTGAGTTTCACCAAGGGGCTGCGGCGGGTGCTGTTCGATACCGGGCTGCGCGCCGCCATGGCGGATGCGGCCTGGGCGGCGGGGCAGCAGCTGCCGCGCTGGGAAGACCGCGCGGCGCTGTTTGCCGCTGAGCTGGAGCGCGTGGCGTGAGCGAGGAATTCGAGCTCGATTGGCTGGACCTGCGGGAGCCGCATGACGCGGCGGCGCGGAGCGAGGCACTGGCCGAGGCGCTGATCGCCCGGCTGCCGGCGCGGCCGCGGCTGATGGATCTGGGCGCCGGCACAGGCAGCCTGTTCCGCTGGCTGGCACCGCGCATCGGCCGGGCGCAGGCCTGGACCCTGGTGGACCAGAACCGCGAGATGACCGAGGCGGCCTTCGACACCATTGCCGACCGGGCCGAGCAGGTGGGGCTGAAGGTGACCTTCCCCAACCGCCGCACGCTGCTGGTGCACGCGCCGGGCGGCGCCTGGCGGGTGGAGGCGCTGATTGCCGACCTGGCGCATGCGCCGGACAACCTGCCGCTGCAGAATGCCGATGCGGTGGTGTGCAGCGCGCTGTGCGACCTGGTTTCGGCGCCCTGGCTGGCGCGGATGGCGGCGGCGATCCGGGTGCCGTTCTATGCCGGGCTGAACGTGGACGGGCGCGACCGCTTCCTGCCGCCGGTGCCGGGGGATGCGCTGGTGGCGCGCGGCTTTGCCCGCGACCAGGGGCGGGACAAGGGGTTCGGCGGCCGGGCGCTGGGGGCCAAGGCGGCGGCCGAGATCGCCCGTGCCTTCGGCGCGCAGGGCTACCAGGTGCAGGCGGCGGCGAGCGACTGGGTGCTGCGCGGCGGTCCCGCGACATCCCTGCTGAGCGAGCTGGTGTTCGGCCATGCCGAGGCGGCGATCGCGCAGGACTTCCGCCATGCCGCGCAGATCTCGGCGTGGCGGGAGCGGCGGTTGCAGCAGGGCAGCCTGGGGCGGCTGCAGGCGCGGATCGGGCACCGGGACGTGCTGGCGCTGCCGCCGGAGGCGGGATGGCCGGCGGCGGCGCCGGTGCCGGCGCGGGCGGCGATGGCGCCGGCCCTGCCGCGTCGGCGACGCTGAGCGCGACGGCCGCGCGGAGCGGGGCGCTTCAGAAGCGCTGCTGCTGCAGCCAGGCGCAGGCGGTTGGGTTGCGGTCCAGCTGGCAGGCGGTGTTGGCCCGCAGCAGGGACACATAGTAATTGCAGGTGGCGGGGTCGCCGCCGAAGCAGTTGCTGCCCATGGCGTAGAGCCGGCAGGCCGAGGCGAAGCCACGGATCTCGCAGGCGTTGCGGTGGTAGGGCACGCAGTTTTCCGGCCGGCCGGTGGTGATGCAGGCGGCCTCCAGGTTCACGTTGGCCGGGGGGCGGGCGCATTGCAGGGGGTAGCCGTTCTGGTCGCGGCCGCAGGGGGCGCCGGGGTCCTGCGCGCGGGCCGGCGCAGGCGCAAGCAAGGCAAGCAGCAGGGGCGCGGCGGCCAGTGGCAGCCGTAGGGACAGGGCGGGCATGGCGGATGCTCCGAGCCGGGGTGCGGACCCTGGCGCGCAGCATAGGCGGCAGCGGCGCCGCGCCTGCCATCAAGGGCGCGTGTGATGCCGCCGCCCCTCCCGACGCTGCCGCGCGGTTCAGCCCTTAGGCACGTCGCGCCTCAGGGCGTGCGGGGCACGTAGGCGACCGCCTCCACTTCCAGCGCGCAGCCCATGGGGGTGGCGCCGGCCTGCATGCGGGTGCGGGCGGGCAGGACTTCCTGGCTGCTGAAGTAACTCCGATAAATGCGGTCGAAGGCTTCTTGCTGCTTCTGGTCCTTCAGCCAGACGATCACCTTCAGCAGGCAGTCCATGTTGCTGCCGGCGGCCTCCACCAGGCGCTTCAGGTGGTTCATCACCACGCGGACCTGGTGGTCGAACGGCACGTCCGGGAAGGGCGGCGGCGGCTCGCCACGGCCGCGGGCGGCGCGCAGCGCGGCGCAGTAGTCTTCCTCGAACGGTGGCAGGCCGGAGACGTAGACCATGTCGCCATGGCGGACGCAGAGGTTGAACGGCCCCGCGGTTTCCGGCACCCCGGCCTGGATGACTTGCTTTTCCATTGGTGCGCCCCTTTGCTTCGGGGCCCAGGGTAGAGGGAGTTCGGCATGACGGAAAAGCCCATCGCCATCGTCGCCGCCGAGGTGCCGGCGCGCGAGGCCAGCGGCTACCCGGCGGATTTGCAGGACCGCGTGCGCGGGCGGCTGAAGCGGGCGCTGGGCGACCGGTTCGGGCTGGGCAGCTTCGGCGTCAACCTGACCACGCTGAAGCCGGGGGCGCAGAGCAGCCTGCGCCACGCGCATACGGTGCAGGATGAGTTCGTCTATGTGCTGGAAGGCACGCCGACCTTGGTGACGGATGCCGGGGAGACGCTGCTGGCGCCCGGGATGTGCGCGGGGTTCAAGGGCGGCAGCGGGGACGCGCATTGCCTGGTGAACCGCAGCGCCCAGGATGTGCTTCTGCTGGAGGTGGGGGATCGGCAGCCGGGCGATGGCGCGACCTACCCGGATGACGACCTGGCAGTGGTGATGGGCGCGGACGGAAAATACCGCTACAGCCGCCGCGACGGGACGTCGCTCTGATAAAAGGTACGGGACGCCGCTTTAGCGGCTGCGCGCTGCGACTGCCTGCGCGGGAATGAGGGAGAGAGTGATGCCGGTGCTGTTGGGCTGCATAGCCGATGATTTCACGGGCGCGACCGACCTGGCGAATACGCTGGTGAAGGGCGGCATGACCGCGGTGCAGGTCATCGGGGTGCCGGAAGGCCCGCTGCCGGACGCCGATGTGGTGATCGTGGCGCTGAAGAGCCGCACCGCGCCGGTGGGCGTGGCGGTGGGGGAGAGCCTGGCGGCCGCCGAGGCGCTGCTGAAGGCGGGCGCGCGGCAGTTGTTCTTCAAGTACTGCTCGACCTTCGATAGCACGGAGGCGGGGAATATCGGGCCGGTGGCGGATGCGCTGGTACAGCGGTTGGGCTGCGGCTTCGCGCTGGCCAACCCGGCGTTTCCGACCAATGGGCGCACCGTGTACCAGGGGCACCTGTTCGTCGGCGGCATGCTGCTGAACGAGAGCGGGATGGAGAACCATCCGCTGACGCCGATGAAGGACGCCAACCTGGTGCGGGTGCTGTCGCGCCAGACGGATGGCACGGTGGGGCTGGTGCCCTTCGTCACCGTGGAGCAGGGCGCCCAGGCGATCCGCAAGGCGCTGACGGTGCTGAAGGAGAGCGGGCGGCGCTACGCCATTGTGGATGCGGTGACCGACGCGCACCTGGTGGCGATTGGCGAGGCGGCGAGCGAGCATGCGCTGATCACCGGCGGCAGCGGCATTGCCATGGGGCTGCCGGCGAATTTCCGCGCCAAGGGGCTACTGCCGGAGCGCGGCGACAGCGCCGCCGAGTTGCCGCCGATGGTCGGGCATGCGGCGGTGCTGGCGGGGAGTTGCTCTCGCGCGACGCTGGGGCAGATCGGCTTTGCGCGCGACCATATCCCGACGCTGGAGCTGGATGCGCTGGCGACGCCGGATGCCGGGGCGCTGGCGGCGCAGGCGATGGCCTGGCTGGAGGGCAAGCTGGGCGCCTCCCCGGTGCTGGTGGCGGCGAGTGCCCCGCCGGACAAGGTGGCGGCGTTGCAGGCCAGGCTGGGGCGCGATGCCGCAGGCGCGCTGGTGGAGCACGCGCTGGCCGAGGTGGCGGAGTACATGGTGCGCCAGGGCGTGAAGCGGCTGGTGGTGGCGGGGGGTGAGACCTCCGGCGCTGTCGTCTCGCGCCTTGGGGTGACGAGCCTCAGGATCGGGCGGGAGATCGACCCCGGGGTGCCGTGGACCTACGCGGAACCAGCGGGCCTGCACCTGGCGCTGAAGAGCGGCAATTTCGGCACGCGGGACTTCTTCCTGAAGGCGTTCGAGCAGTGAGCCCCGATGGTCGGAGCGCCGCAGGGCGCGGAGAGCTAAATCGGATGGCCCAGCCGGCCCCCGATGACCGCAGGGGCGAAGGCCCCGAAGGTCTGAATCGGGCGGCCCAGCCATGAGCGAGGAGGCGCGGCTGCGCGAAAGGCTGGCGGAGCATGGCGCTTCGCTGTTCGCGCGCGGGTATTCCGTGGGCAGTGCCGGCAATATCTCGGTGCGGCTGGAGGACGGGTTCCTGATGACCCCGACCAACTCCTGCCTCGGGCGGCTGGACCCGGCGCGGATCTCCAAGCTCGACCGGCAGTACCGGCATATCGGCGGCGACAAGCCTTCCAAGGAGGTGTTCATGCATCGCGCCTTCCTGGACACCAGGCCGGAAGCGGGCGCGGTGGTGCACCTGCATTCGACGCAGGCGACCGCCATTGCCTGCCTGGCCGCGCCGGGCGAGGACGCGCCGATCCCGCCGCTGACGCCCTACTTCGTCATGCGCGTCGGCCGGCGGCTGCCGGTGGTGAAGTACTACCGCCCCGGCGACGCGGCGATGGAGCCGGCGATTGCCGAGGCGGCGCGCGATGCGCGGGCGGTGCTGCTGGCGAACCATGGGCCGGTTGTCTCCGGCAGGACCTTGGACGATGCCGTTTATGCCGCCGAGGAGCTGGAGGAAGCCGCCAAGCTGGCGCTGATGCTGCGCGGCCAACCGGCGCGGCTGCTGACGCCGGCGGAGATCGACGACCTGCTGGGGACTTTCGGATGAAGCGGCGGGCGCTGCTGGCGGCCGGGGCCGCCCTGCCCTTCGCTGCCCAGGCGCAGGTGTGGCCGGACCGGCCGATCCGCTTCATCCAGGGCTTCGCGCCCGGCGGCACCACCGACATCCTGGCCCGGCTGCTGGCGCCGGAGCTGGCGGCGGCGCTGGGCCAGCCGGTGGTGGTGGAGAACCGGCCCGGCGCCGGTGGGACGCTGGCGGCCGAGGCGCTGGCGCATGCCCGGCCGGATGGCAGCACGATGATGCTGCTGAACAACGGCTTCGCGGCCTCGGCCGCCATCTTCCGCCGGCTGCCCTACGACCCCGCGCGCGACGTGGCGGTGGCCAGCGTGGTCGCCAGCATGGCGCTGGTGCTGCTGGTGGCGCCGGACGCGCCCTGGCGCAGCCTGGAAGGCTTCCTCACCGCCGCGCGGCAGCAGCCGGGGGAGCTGAACATCGCCACCGTCGGCGTCGGCAGCACCCAGCACTTCGCCGCCGAGGCGCTGCAGGCGGCCAGCGGCACCAGGCTGACGCATGTGCCCTACCGCGGCACGCCGGATGCGCTGGTGGCGCTGCGCGCCGGCCAGGTGCAGGCGGTGATGGAGACCGCCGCCGCCGTGCTGCCCCAGGTGCGCGCGGCCGAGGCGCGGGCGCTGGCGGTGACGACGGCGCGGCGGTTCGACGCGCTGCCGGACGTGCCCGCGGTGCAGGAGAGCGCCGGGCTGGACGGCTTCCTGCAGGCCACCTGGTACGCCATCGGCTTCCCCGGCGGGACCGATGCGGCGATACTCTGGCGCCTGCAGGCGGAGCTGGAGGCGGCGATGCGCAAGCCGGCGCTGCGGCAACGCCTGGCCGGGCTGGGGCTGACCCCCATCGGCAGCACGCCCGCCGCCGCCGGCGCCTATGTGCAGGATGAGATCGAGCGGGCGCGCCGGCTGGTGATGACCGCGAATATTCCCCAACAGTAGACCCTGGAGCACGTCATGCAGCTTGCCACCCCGCCGGACCGCGAAGCCCCGGCCGACCACCCGATCGAGGCCAATATCCGCCGGCGCTGGAGCCCGCGCAGCTACGCCGAGACCACGGTGAGCCAGAGCGCGCTGCACAGCCTGCTGGAAGCGGCGCGCTGGAGCGCCAGCTGCTTCAACCTGCAGCCGTGGAACTTCATCGTGCTGCGCAAGGACGAACACGCCGCGGCGCATGAGAAGCTGTTCGGCTGCCTTTCGGTCAACAACCAGGGCTGGGCCGGCAAGGCGCCGGTGCTGATGCTGGCGGTGGCGCGCACGACCAAGCCGGCCGATGGCACGCCCAACCCCTATGCCTGGTACGACACCGGCGCGGCGGTGGCCAACCTGGCGGCGCAGGCGGGGCCGCTGGGCCTGCAGGTGCATTCCATGGCCGGGTTCGATGGCGCCAAGGCGCGCGAGGCCTTCAACATCCCCGAGGGCTTCGACCCCGTCTGCGCGCTGACGGTGGGCTACCCCGGCCCGGCCGAGGCGCTGCCGGAAGCGCTGAAGCAGCGCGAGACCGCGCCGCGCGTGCGCCGCAAGGTGGAGGAGTTCGCGTTCTTCGGCGGGTGGCAGGGCTGATGGACGCGGAGACCGCGGACCGGATCGCGATCCGCGCCCTGGTGGAGAACTGGGCGGTGTGGCGCGATGCCGGCCACTGGGACCGCTTCGCCACCTGCTGGCACGAGGACGGCTACATGATGGCCACCTGGTGCCAGGCGCATTGGCGCGACTTCATCGCCGCTTCGGTGGCGGGGTGGGACAAGGGTGTCTCGATCCTGCACTTCCTGGGCGGGCACAGCGCGGACGTGAACGGCACGCGCGCGATCAGCCAGACCAAGATGACGATCAGCCAGCGCGCCGAGGTTCATGGCGTGCTGGTGGACGTGGTCTGCACCGGGCGGTTCTACGACTTCCTGGAGAAGCGCGAGGGCAAGTGGGGCGTGGTGCTGCGCCAGCCGATCTATGAGAAGGATCGGATGGACCCGGTGAGCCCTTCCGCGACCCTGGCGCTGGACGCGGCGCTGCTGGAGAAGTTCCCGGAGGGGTATCGGCACCTGGCCTATGCGCAGACGCAGATCGGCTACGAGGTGAAGACCGACATGCCGGGCCTGAAGGGCGACATCGTGGCGGCGCTGTACGCACGCGGCGCGCAGTGGCTGGCCGGTGGGCCGCATGGTGGGCCGGTGCCGGCCTGACCGCTGACCGCCGCCGGTGGCAGCACCGGCGGCGTGGAGCGGCCTGGTGGCCTTGAGGCCAGCGCAAACGAAAAGGGCGCCACCCCTGCGGGTGGCGCCCCATTCTCGCCGGGATCAGGCGGCGATCAGCTCTCGGTCGTCTCGGTCACTTCCGGCGCCGGGGCGGCGGCGGCAGCGGCGGCAGCGGCCTTCTTCGCGGCGCGGGTAGCAGCGGCCTTCTTCGCCGCTTCCGAACGCGCGGACGGCGCGGCCTGGGCGGCGACGGCCTTCTTCGGCGCGGCCTTCTTCGGCGCGGCAGCCGGCTTCTTGGCGACGGCGGCGCGGCGGGCGGCCGGCTTCTTCGTGGCGGCGGCCTTCTTCGGCGCGGCCTTCTTCGCGGCCACCGGCTTCTTCACCGCGGCCTTCTTGGCGGCCGGCTTCTTGGCGACGGCCTTCTTGGCCACGGCCTTCTTGGCAGCCGGCTTCTTCGCGGCGGCGGCCTTCTTCGGCGCGGCTTTCTTCGGCGCGGCCTTCTTCGGGGCGGCCTTCTTCGCGGCCGGCTTGCGGGCGGCAACCTTCTTCGGCGCGGCCTTCTTCGCGGCCGGTTTCTTCGCCGCCGGCTTCTTCGCGGCAGCGGCCTTCTTCGGCGCGGCCTTCTTCGGGGCGGCCTTGGCGGCGGGCTTCTTCGCGGCGACGCGGGCGCGGGCGGTTGCCGGCTTCTTCGCGGTGCGGCGGGTGGTGGCCATGGCCATCGCCTGGGCGCGCGGGGCCTCGGGGGTTTCGATCGTGTCGTCGGTCATGCGGAATCTCCTTGGGCTTGAAGCAGAGGAAGCTCAGCGGGGTTGGTCGTGCGAAGGCGACACGGCGCGGATCCCGAAGCACGCGGTGCCGCACTGTTCGCTGCCCAGGCCTTGCGAACGGAAAGCCACGGCGGCAGCATCACGACGTAGCATCGCCGTTGCCCGACCCCTGCTTCCCCACAGCCGAACATCAAGCGGATGCCGTGCTGCGGCGAGGGTGTTGCGACGAAAGTAACGCCGCCTTCCCTGCGCGTTTGCGGTCCATGGACCGTCCTTCCCTGCTGCGGCACTGGTTGACAGCTTCAGCGAATTCCCACTCCTGCGAATCGCGTCGGCAAACTTGGTGCGCGCGAATCACGCTATCTGCACGCACGTATGGACTGTCAACAAAATCCGCATCCGCACCCACTATTTTTCTGCGTGACGGCGTGCAAGCACGCGCGATGTGTGCATGCGACGACGTCGCGCGTGCAATTGCGGCGCGATGGTGGCGCTGCGTCAGCGCATGCGCGATGCGCTGCGTGATGCGCGCGACGATGCGTTGTGGTGCGCCGCGATGCTGATGCACGCGGTGCGGCGACGCCGATGCGATGACGCGGCGCAAGCGTGAACGGCGTGATGCCGCGCTGACGGACAGGCGCCAGCTTAACGCCGGTTAATGCGCGCCCGCGGCGTGCGTGCGCCGCAAACGCGAACGGCCGCCGGGGGAACCGGCGGCCGTGTGGGATGTGCGATACGGTGCAACCCGCCGCCAGGGATGGCGGCACCGCGGTGTCAGCGCGCCGCCATCGGCAGCGCGCCTTGGTTCAGCGTGCCGACACAGGCGGCGTCGCGCCGCAGGCGTGCCTCTTGGTTCAGCGTGCCGACATCGGCGGCACGGCGCGCTGCTCCAGCCCGGTGTAGTAGCTCAGCGGGCGGATCAGGCGGTTGTCGGCGCCCTGCTCGAACACATGCGCCGCCCAGCCGGTGATGCGGCTGGCCACGAAGATCGGCGTGAACAGGGGGATGTCGAAGCCCATCAGGTAGTAGGCGGGGCCGGCCGGGAAATCGAGGTTGGGGTGGATGTTCTTTTCCTTGAGCATCTTCGCCGCCAGCACGCGGCTGGTTTCCATCCAGCGGCGGTCGCCGACCACCTCGGCCATCTTCTCGGCGTACTTGGTCATCGTCGGCACGCGGCTGTCGCCGCTCTTGTAGACGCGGTGGCCGAAGCCCATCACCAGCGCCTTGTGGTCGAAGCGGGTGGAGAGCCACTCCTCGGCCACGTCGGGGCTGCCGATTTCCTTCAGCATGTGCATCACGGCTTCGTTGGCGCCACCGTGCAGCGGGCCCTTCAGCGCGGCGATGCCGGCGGTGATGGCGCCGTGGATGTCGGCCATCGTGCTGGTGACGGTGCGCGCCGTGAAGGTGGAGGCGTTGAAGGTGTGCTCGGCGTAGAGGATCAGCGACACGTCGAAGCTCTTCAGCACCTCCGGCGCCGGCACCTTGTCGAAGACCAGGTTGAAGAAGTTCTCGGCGAAGGTGTGGCTGGGGTTCGGCGCGACGGGCAGCAGGCCCTTGGCGGCGCGCGTCGCCGCGGCGATGCAGGTGGGGATCTTGGCCAGCAGGCGCATCGCCTTGCGGCGCTGGGCGGCGTCGCTGGTGTCGCCGGCCTCGGGATCCTCAAGACCCAGGAAGCTGACGCAGGTGCGGATCGCGTCCATCGGGTGCGCGTCCTTCGGGAACGCCTTGATCACCGCGTGCAGCGACGGGCTGATCTCGCGCTCCGCGGCCTCGGCGGCGCGGAAGTCGGCCAGCTGGGCGGCGGTGGGCAGCTCGCCATTCCACAGCAGGTAGGCCACTTCCTCGAAGCAGCACAGCTCGCACAGGTCCTGCACCGCGTAGCCGCGATAGGTCAGGCTGTTGGTCTCCGGCATCACCTTGGAGACCGCTGACACGTCGGCATAGACGCCGACCAGGCCCTTGTAGATGGTGGGCTCGTTGGAACCGCTCATGGGGGTCGCTCCCGTTCGATGGTGGTGAGGCCCCTCCCCCGGGTTGGCCCGGCGGAGGGGTTCTAGGCATATACTAACGGCGCGAGGCCTGGCCTGGTGCCGAGGCGCCGAACGGCGCCGGCCGCGGATGCGGCGATCGCCAGGGCCGCGGATGCGGCCGCGTCATGCCGAAGGCATCCCCTCGGCATGACGCGTCTGAGGGCATCAGAAGATGCCGGGCTTGCCTTCGGCCAGCGTGCCGGCCGGCAGCGTCACGTTGAGAACGTGCAGCTCCCCCGCCGGGATCTTCGCCAGGTCCTGCACATCCGCCAGGAAGCGGTTGACCTCGCGCGCCGTCAGGATGCCGTCCGTCAGGGTGCGGAACTTGTGGATGTACTGCTCCCGGCCGAAGGGGCGGGCGCCGTTCGGGTGGGCGTTGGCGACGCCCAGCTCATCCACCAGCTTGGAGCCGTCCTGGAAGAAGATCTCGACCTTGCCGCCGAAGGACAGCTCGTTGGGGTCCTTGGAGTGATACTTGCGGGTCCACTCCGGGTCCTCGATGGTCTCGATCTTGTGCCACAGCGCCACGGTGTCCTTCCGCGCCGCGCGCTTGGGGGCGTAGCTGTCCACGTGGTGCCAGCTGCCGTCCTGCAGGGCGACGGTGAAGATGTACATGATGGAGTGGTCCAGCGTTTCGCGGCTGGCCTTGGGGTCCATCTTCTGCGGGTCGTTGGCGCCGGTGCCGATCACGTAGTGGGTGTGGTGGCTGGTGTGGATCACGATCTTCGCGATGTCCTCCAGCTTGCGGCCGCTCTCGGCGATGTCGGCCTTCATCTTGAAGGCCAGGTCGATCAGCGCCTGGGACTGGTACTCCGCGGAATGCTCCTTGGTGTAGCTGTCCATGATGGCGCGCTTGGCTTCGCCGGCGCCGGGCAGCGGCACCTGGTAGTAGGTGGGGTCGTAGACCGTCTTGCGGCCCTTGCTGTCGGCCTGCGTGCGGCCGTTAAGCACCCAGGCGATGACGCTGTCCTCGCCTTCATAGATCGGGTTCGGCGCGCCCTCGCCGCGCATGGCGCGGTCCACGGCCTCGATCGCCAACTTGCCGGCATGGGCGGGGGCGAAGGCCTTCCAGCTGCTGATCTCGCCCTTGCGGGACTGGCGGAAGCTGATGGAGGTGTGCAGCGCCTGCTGCACCGCCTGGAAGATCACGTCCTGCTTCAGCCCCAGCAGCGTGCCGACGCCGGCGGCGGCGGAAGGCGCCAGGTGGGCGATGTGGTCCACGCGGTGTTCATGCAGGCAGATGGCGCGGACCAGGTCGATCTGGATCTCGTAGCCGGTGGCCAGGCCGCGGATCAGGTCCTTGCCCGACTTTTCCATGGTCTGCGCGACCGCCAGCACCGGCGGGATGTTGTCGCCGGGGTGGGAGTAGTCGGCGGCCAGGAAGGTGTCGTGGAAGTCCAGTTCACGCACCGCGGTGCCGTTGGCCCAGGCGGCCCATTCCGGGCTGACGCGGACCGTGTTCTTCATGCCGAACACCGTGGCGCCGCCCTTCTTCGCGTGGCCCAGCGCCATGTCGCGGGCCGAGGTGACCGGGCGGCGGTTGATGGCGGCAACGGCGACCGAGGCGTTGTCGATGATCCGGTTGATGATCATCTCCTGCACGTCCTTCTGGACGGCGACCTTGTCGGCGGCGACGCCGGCGATCTTCCAGGCAAGCTGGTCCTCGCGCTTCAGCAGTGCCTTGGACGGGTGAACCTTGACGTCGTGCAGTTGCATGTGCGGCGTTCCCTTTGCGGTCAATGGCGCGATGCCGCTTTGTGTCGCCGCTGGCAAGGCTTTACCAGCCCCTTTGGCATTCCGATTGACGGCCGCTCACGATAGGTTTTCCGTATTGAATGCCCTCAAGCGCCGGGCGCCGCCATCCGGCGGCTTGGCTTGCGCCGCACAAGCGGCGACGGCCGTTCGGCCTTGCGGCCCTGGCGGGCCGTGGCTCTCAGCCGGGGCGCAAGGGGGCAGGCGCGTGGACTTTCGCATCGTCAGGCGGCTCGGGCATTTCCTCGCGGTGGCGGAGGAAGGGCATTTTGGCCGGGCGGCGGCGCGGCTCGGCATCAGCCAGCCGCCGCTGACCGCGCAGATCCAGGCGCTGGAGGCGGAGCTTGGCGTGCAGTTGCTGGAGCGCACCCGCAAGGGCGCCCGGCCGACGCGCGAAGGCGAGGCGCTGCTGCCCATTGTGAGAAGGTTGGCCGAGGATGCCCGCCAGGTGGAGAGCCTGGCGCGGGAGCTGCGCGTCGGCCGGCACGCGCCGATGGCGCTGGCCTGCGTGACCTCCGCGCTGTTCGACTTTCTGCCGCCGCTGGTGCGGGCGTTGCGGAGCGAGCTGCCGGACGCGGCGATGAGCGTGCAGGAGATGGACACCTCCGACGCGGTGGAGGCGCTGCGGCGGGGCGAGGTGGACTTCGCCCTGGCCCGGCTGGACGCCGACCGGCCGCCGCTGCGCGTGTTGCCGCTGGGCGACGAGATGATGGTGGCGGCGCTGCCGGAGGCGCATCCGCTGGCGCAGGAGGAAGGGCCGCTGCCGCTTGGCGCGCTGGCGGCGGAGACACTGATGGCGCTGCCGCGCAGCATCAGCCCGGCCTATTTCGACCGGCTGATCACCGCCTGCCGCGCCGCGGGGTTTGAGCCGAACACGGTGCGGGAGGTGGGCAGCGCCATGGCGCAGCTGGCCTTCGTGGCGGCGGGGCTGGGCGTGGCGCTGGTCTCCACCGGCATGGCGCGGCTGCGGCCCACGGGCGTGACCTTCCGCCCGCTGGCGGACCCGGTGGGGTCAGTGCCGGTGGCGCTGGTGTGGAACGCCGAGCGCGAGACGGATGCGGCGCGGGCGGCGGTGGCGGTTGCGCGGCGGCTGTTCCACGGCGATGCTGCGCCCAACGTGCTGCTTGGAGTTGAGTGATGGAACCGCTGGCTTTCGACCGGGTGATTCGGGGCGACCTGGTGCTGCCGGATGGCGTGCTGTGGGACGGCTACGTGGCGATACGGGGCGAGGTGATCGCCGCCATCGGCCAGGGCGCGGCGCCGCCGGCCAAGGGGACGCTGGATTTCCGTGGCAGGTTCGTGCTGCCGGGGCTGGTGGACGGGCACATGCACACCTCCTCGGCCCTTGGCTGGCCGGGGATCGAGGGGGCCAGCAAGACGGCGGCGGCGGGCGGCGTGACCACCTGCGTGGACATGCCCTACGACATTCCCCGCCCGGTGACGGATGCCGGGATCCTGGCCGAGAAGATCCAGGTGGTGAACGCCACGTCGCATGTGGACATGGCGCTGTACGGGACCATCAAGAAGGAAGGTGGCGTGGATGCCATCGCCGGGCTGGCCGAGGCGGGTGTCTGCTCCTTCAAGCTGTCCACCTATGAATACGACGCGGTGCGCTTCCCGCGGATCGACCACCCGACCATGGTCGCGGCCTTCCATGAGATCGCCCGGACCGGGCTGATGGTGGCGATCCACAACGAGGACCAGGAGCTGGTGGTGAAGCTGACCGAGCAGGCGCGCGCCGCCGGCCGGACCGATCCCATCATGCATTGCCGCACCAGGCCGCCGCTGGCGGAGAGCATGGCGAACCTGGAGATCTTCGAGATTGGGCTGGAGACGGGGGCGCATGTGCACATCGCGCACAGCTCCATCGCCCGCGGGTTTGAACAGGCCGAGTTGTTCCGCCGCATGGGCGGGCTGGCGAGTGGCGAGGCCTGCCTGCAGTACCTCTGCATGACCGAGGAGGACATTGTCCGGCTGGAAGGCTTCGGCAAGTGCAACCCACCCTTCCGCACCGCCGAGGAGGTGGAGCGCATGTGGGGCGCGCTGGTGGCGGGCAAGGTCAGCTACATCTCCACCGACCATGCGCCCTGGCCGTACGAGCGGAAGGTCTACAAGGGCGATATCTTCGCCCCTGGCGCCGGGCTGACGGGGATGCAGAGCTTCGCGCCGGTGATGTTCACGCTGCTGCGGGAACGCGGGCTGCCGCTTTCCTTGATGGCGAAGTACTGCGCCGAGGAGCCGGCGCGCTTCCATGGGCTGGCGCCGAAGAAGGGCGCGATCCGGATCGGCGCAGACGCCGATCTGTGCGTGATGGAGGAAGGCGACTTCACCTTCAACGCCGCGGATATCCAGGACCGCGAGGAGAATCGCTGGTCGCCGTATGACGGCCGCAAGGTGCAGGCGCGGGTGGTGGCGACCTTCCTGCGCGGGTCGTGCATCTGGGACGGCAGCGCGGTGCTGGCCAAGCCGGGGACCGGGCGGTTCGTGCCGCGCCAGGGGAAGGACATCTATATCGGCGCCGGTTGACCGGGACGGGTTGCCCGGCACGGGCACGCGCAGGGGCACGGGCACGGGCGCGGGCGCGGGCGCGGCAGGTTGACCGGGGCGGGCGGGCGCATCAGCTTGGCGGCTTCGCCAAGCCATCAGGGTGTGCCCATGCCTCGTCAGATTCGCCTCGCCGGTGCCCAGCTGGGGCCGATCCAGCGCGCCGATAGCCGCGCCGCGACCCTGCAGCGGCTGATCGCGCTGCTGGAAGCGGCGGCGAAGGACGGCGCCGAGCTGGTGGTGTTTCCGGAGCTGGCGCTGACCACCTTCTTTCCGCGCTGGTACATGCCGGATGGCGATGCGGAGCTGCTGGGCTACTTCGAGAAGTCGATGCCCAACCCGGCCTGCCAGGCGCTGTTCGACCGGGCGAAGCAGCTGGGGGTGGGCTTCTACCTGGGCTATGCCGAGCTGACGCCGGACGGGCACCGCTTTAACACCGCCATCACGGTGGGGCCGGATGGGGCGGTGCTGGGCAAGTACCGCAAGATTCACCTGCCCGGCAGCAAGGACTTCCGCCCGGCGCAGGAATTCCAGCAGCTGGAGAAGCGCTACTTCGAATACGGCGACATGGGCTTCCCGGCCTTCCGCGGGCCTTCCGTGTGGAACAGCCCGGTGCTGGGCATGCTGGTCTGCAACGACCGCCGCTGGCCGGAAGGCTGGCGCGTGCTGGGCCTGCAGAGCGTGGAACTGGTGATGGTGGGGTACAACTCCGCCAGCTACGACCCCAATGGCGGGCCGAACGAGAACCTGGAGCGGCGGACCTTCCATTCCGTGCTGGCGGCGCAGGCCAATGCCTACATGAACGCGACCTGGGCCATTGCGGTGGCCAAGGCCGGCGTTGAGGACGGCGCCGGGCTGATCGGCGGGTCCTGCATCGTGGACCCCAACGGCATCGTGGTGGCGCAGGCCAAGACGCTGGGGGATGAGCTGATCATCGCCGATGTGGACTTCGACGCCTGCCTGCAGGGCAAGGAGAAGATGTTCAACTTTGCCCAGCACCGCCGGCCGCAGTGGTATGGGCCGATCGTGGAGCAGGTGGGCGCGGTGCCACCGAAGTGAGCGAGCGGGAGGACGAGATCACGGCGCTGCGGCGGGAGGTGGCCGAAGGCCGCGTTCTCACAACCGTAGGCGTGAAAGCGGCAATCTCGGCGTTGCTGGCGGTCGAGGAGGCGCTGAAGGTGATCCAGCCTCGCAATGCACTGGCGCCACGCGATCCGCATCTGGATCTTGCGGAAGCCCACGTAAGTCGGGGCCTGGAAGTGCTTCGGAAAGCCTTCGAGGAGGCGCCTGATGGCGCGTGAGAGGGAAACTCAGGACTACTGGCGTGCAAGTTTGGCTCAGCGCCAAGGCGCTAACGACGCGGCCCTTGCCCACGGCGGCGGCGATGGCCATCCTCCAGGCATGGAAACCGAGGTCGCCCTTCTGAAGCAGCGCGCCGACCAGTCCGACATTCGCCTGGCGCGGATGGAGGAAAAGCTCGACCGCATCAGCGACCAGCTCGGGCAGGTTGCCACTAAGGCCACGGTCTGGACCGCGCTCGGCACCGGTGGCGGCATTGCTTTGGCGATCATCGCGCTGTTCGTCGATATCCTCGCCTATCTTCAGGACGAGCGGGTCGCCAGCACCAGTGCGCCGCCGCCGCAACCCAGCTTTACGTTGAACATGCCGGCCTGGCCGACGCCACCGGCCTCCCCCGCGGCCCCAGCGGTGGCGCCAGCCCGGCCCTGAGCCGGCGAACCTCGCGTTAGTTGCCGCCGGGCCGCGCGCCCGGCATCCTGCCGTAAAACCACGGGAGGATCGCGCCATGCAGCGCCGCCATCTCATTGCCGCCGGGCTTGCCCTGCCCGGCCTTGCCCTGCCCGCCATCGGCCGCGCGCAGGAGGCCTGGCCGTCCAAGCCGGTGCGGATCGTGGTGCCCTATCCGCCGGGCGGGCCGAACGACTTCCTCGCGCGGCTCTATGCCCAGCAGCTGGGGCCGATACTGGGGCAGCAGGTGGTGGTGGAGAACCGGGCCGGCGGCTCCGGCGTGATCGGCACCGATACCGTGCTGAAGTCGGCGCCGGATGGCACCAGCTTCGCGATCTGCGACGGCGGCAGCCTGGTGATCGCGCCGCATACCCAGGCCATGCCGTACAAAGTGCCGGACGAGGTGGCGCTGATCTCGGTGGTGACGGAGGTGCCGGAGGCGCTGGTGGCCAGCCCGCGGCTGGGGGTGAAGACGCTGCCGGAGCTGCTGGAGCTGGCGAAGCGGCAGCCCGGCAAGCTGAACATCGGCACCGCCGGGGCGGCGGGGATCAGCCACCTGGCGGCCTGGTCCTTCAAGCGGCAGACCGGGGCGGAGGTGGAGGTCATCACCTATCGGGGCGCGGCGCCGGCGGTGACGGACCTGATTGCCGGGCAGATCCAGCTGCTGTTCGCCGACCTGCCGCCGCTGATGCCGCACATTGCCGCCGAGGCGCTGGTGCCGCTGGCGCTGGCGGCGCGGCGGCGCAGCCCTTCCCTGCCCAACCTGGCGACCACGGTGGAGCATGGCTTCCCGCGGCTGCTGGCCGAGAACTGGTACGCCTGCGTCGGCCCGGCGCGGTTGCCGGCGGCGGTGCAGCAGAAGATGTCGGCGGCGCTGCGCCAGGCCAGCGAGGTGCCGGCGCTGAAGCAGGCCTTGGCCGCGCAGGGCGCCCAGGCCTACTGGTGCAGCCAGCGCGACTTCGCCGCGCGTGTGGCCGAGGAAAGCCCGATGTGGGCCGAGATTGCCGCCGCCGCGCATGTGCGGGCGGACTGAGGAAGGCGACGGCCGGCAGCGGTAAGCGCCACCGCCCGCGAGCGGGCGGATTGAGGGAGGCTACGGGCCGCAAGCGGTAAGCGCCACCGCCAGCGAGCGAGCGGATTGAGGGCGCCCGAACGCAAGCGGTAGGCGCCACCGCCCGCGAGCGGGACGGACCGAAGACGCCGGCCGCCGCTTGATTGTGCGGGCGCGGGGTGCATGCTGGCGCGAACCTGGAGTTGACCCCGCATGACCCGTCGCCTCGTCCTTGCCGCCGCACAGCTCGGCCCGATCCAGAAGGCCGAGGGGCGCGACGTGGCCGTGGCGCGCATGGTGCGGCTGATGGAAACCGCCGCGCGCCGGGGTGCCGAGGTGGTGGTCTTCCCCGAACTGGCGCTGACGACGTTCTTTCCGCGCTGGTATGAGGAAGACCTCTCCCACGCCGACCATTGGTACGAGCACGCACTGCCGTCCAACGAGACGGCGCCGCTGTGGGCGGCCGCCAGGAAGCACGGCATCGGCTTCCACCTGGGCTATGCCGAGAAGACGCCGGACGGGCACCGCTACAACACCGCTGTGTATGTGCACCCGAATGGCGAGACCGTGCTGAAGTACCGGAAGGTGCACCTGCCCGGGCACAAGGAGTTCGACCCGGTGCGCAAGGTGCAGCACCTGGAGAAGCGGTATTTCGAGCCGGGCGACCTGGGCTTCCCCGTGGTGCGGGCGCCGGTTGGTGGCGCCGGGCCGGTCAACCTCGGTATCCTCATCTGCAATGACCGGCGCTGGCCGGAAGCCTGGCGCGTGCTGGGGCTGCAGCAGGTGGAGCTGGTGATGTGCGGCTACAACACGCCCAGCCTGAACGCGGAGAACCGCGGTTTCGAGGCGCATCACCTGCGGGTGGCGCACAGCCACCTGGCCATTCAGGCCGGGTGCTACCAGAACAGCTGCTTCGCCGCCGGCGTGGCCAAGGCGGGGACCGAGGACGGGCACGAGCTGTTCGGCCATTCCATCATCGTCAACCCGCAGGGCGAGATCATGGCCCAGGCGACCAGTTGGGATGACGAGCTGATCATCGCCGATTGCGACCTGGACATGTGCGAGCTGGGGCGGACCACGATCTTCGACTTCGCCCGGCATCGGCGGGTGGAGCACTACACCCGGATCGTGGAGCAGACCGGCAGCGTGGCGCCGGCGGCGTGGGCGCCGAAGGGGTAGCGCCGGCACCATGCCCGGGATGTGATCCGGCAAGCCGGATTGGGCGTGCCGCGACTTGCGGCGGCGCAAGGCGTTGCAGCCTCGGCGGGCGCATGGTTGGCGCCCATGGAGGATGCCCCGATGCGCTATGCCGTTGCCGTGCTTCTGCTGCTGGTCGCCGCGCCCGCCGGGGCGCAGGCCCCTACCCCCGGCGCCGCGATCGGCGCCGAGAACCGGCTGAACCGCGCGTTGGAGCAGGACCGCCAGCGCGACCAGGCGCGCGACCTGCGCGGACCGATCCCGGAAGGGCCTTCCAGCACGCGGGCGATGGAGGATGACCGCCGGTCCCTCGGGCCGAGCGTCGGGCGGCCGGAGGTCGGCGGGCGGCTGGAACCCGGCGGGGAGCGCGGCGCGCTGACCGGCGGGATGAACCCGCAGCGGTAGCGGCCGGGTCGAGCCGCCGGCGCGGGCCGGACGCTGGCCTCAGCCGCCGGCGTCGCGGCCCATGCGGCCCAGCGCGGCGCCGATATGGCCCAGCATGGTCGGGTCCGCCACGGCGCGGGACAGCGCGGCTTCCATCAGCCGGGCGGATTCCTCATAGGCCACCGGCGCCAGGTCGCGGGGCGGCACGCTGCCGCGCGGCTTGCCGGTATGGGCCAGCAGGCCCAGCGCGGTGGGCAGGTGGGCGTCGTGCTTCATGGTCAGGCTACCTGTTGCATGGCGGCGGGGGCGCGGCCGGCCACGGCCAGCAATGCTGCAAGTCCGGCAGCCTGGCAGGGTTCGATGACAGGTATGCCAGCGGCGTCCTCGGCCGCGGCGGCGTGGCTGGCCAGGCCGGTGCAGCCCAGCACGATCGCCTCGGCGCCCTCGGCGGCCAGCTCGCGCGCCGCCTGCTGGATCCGGGCGCGCGGGGCCTGCGGGTCGGTCAGGGTTTCCATCGGCAGGTTCAGCGGGATGAAGCCGGCCAGCCGTGCCTCCAGCCCCATGGCCTGCAGCACCCGGCGCTGGCGCGGGCGGCTGGTTTCCATGAAGCCGATCATGCCGAAGCGTTCCCCGCGGGTCAGCGCCGCCGCCACGGCGCAGCGCAGCATGCCCAGCACCGGCTTGGTCGTCGCCATGCGGACGGCTTCCAGCCCCGGGTCGCTGACGCAGCCGATGACGTAGCAGGCGGCGTCCTCGCGCTCCACCATGCGGGCCAGGGGTTCGGCCACGCTGTACCAGTCCCGCCAGGTGGCGATGGCCGGCGGCCCGCCCGGCAGCGACACGACCTCGAACGGAGCGAGGTGCGGCGCGTTGAAGGGAGCCATGGCGGCGGCCATGCCGCGCGTGCAGTTGACGGAGCTGTTCGGGTTGATGACAAGGATGCGGTTGCTCATGCGGCCAAGCCTTGCGCGAGAAGGGCTTGTGGCGCAAGTCCCGGGCAGCGCAGGCGGCGATCTGCGCAATAGTTGATCGCAGGCCTTGAAGCCTTGCCACCTTCCGCGCCATATTGCGTTGCACAATAAGCGCCCGCGCCGCACGCCCGATCCGGCGGCCTCCAGGCCCTGAGGAGTATTGCGCCGTGCGCTGGGAACCGAACCGTGAAGCCGCCCCGCTGCCCTGGGCCGCGCCGTCCTACGGCGCCGGGCTGGGCCGTGGCCTGGCCAACCATTGCCCCTGCTGCGGCCAGGGCACCGTGTTCAAGCCGGGGCTGCGGAACTGGCTGAAGGTGGTGGACAAGTGCGAGCACTGCCGCGCGCCGCTGGGCGAGTTGCGGGCCGATGACGCGCCGCCCTACTTCACCATCCTGCTGACCGGTCACCTGCTGGTGCCCTTCATCTTCATGGTCGAGCGCGCCTACGAGCCGCCGATGTGGCTGCACATGGTGGTGTGGCTGCCGCTGTTCACCCTTGCCTGCATCCTGCTGCTGCGGCCGATCAAGGGCGCCGTGGTGGGCTGGATGTGCGCGCTGGGCTTCGAGAGCGAGCCGGAGGCGCCGGCGCCGGCGCGACCCACCGATGCCTGACGTGGCCAGCCAGCGGGTGCCGCCTCCGCCCACGGCGCGGCTGGTGCGGCTGGAACTGCCGGACGCCTCGCCGCTGCCCTCCCCCTATGCCGAGGCGGACCGACGCCAGGCGGTGAGCGACCTGCTGGCGCGCAACGTCTTCGCCCCCGCCGGGCTGCCGCCAGGCCCCTACGCGCTGCACCTGGCGGTGCGCGACGGTCGGCTGCTGTTCGACATCCGCGACGCCGAGGACGCGCCGCTGCATGCGCTGGTGCTGGCGCTGGGGCCGTTCCGCCGGCTGATCAAGGACTACCACCTGGTGGTGGAGAGCCATGAGCAGGTGGTGGCCGAGGGCGGCCACGAGGCGCGCATCCAGGCGATCGACATGGGCCGGCGCGGCCTGCACAACGAGGGCGCGGAGCTGCTGGTGGCGCGGCTGGCGGGGCGCGTGGAGCTGGATTTCGAGACGGCGCGGCGGTTGTTTACGCTGGTGTGCGCGCTGCATCAGCGGATCTAGGGCGCGCGGGTCCGCCCTGGCTCAGGGCAGGTCGCGGGCCAGGCGCAGGCCGGCGTCGTGCCCGCGGAGATCCGGCGGGACGCCCCAGCGAAAGGCAACGCGCAGCTCGCGCGGGTCGTCGTCCCAGCTGCCGCCGCGCTGCAGGCCGTCGCAGCCCGGCGTTGCCGGGCGGGGGCTGCCATCGGCCGGGGTGCCGTCCAGGCTCTCGGTATAGCAATCCGCCACCCATTGCCGGGCATTGCCGCCCATGTCGTGCAGGTTGAAGCCGTTGGGTGGGAAGTGGCCGACCGGGTTTGTGCGGGCGAAGCCGTCCGTGCAGGGGGCGACGGCGGCCGTGGCGCCGGGGTGGCTGGCCTGGTCGGCGCCATTGGCGCTGGCGCATTGCCGGGCGGCGTCGCTGCCCCACCACCAGGCCGAGGTCCCGCCGGCGCGGGCGGCGTATTCCCATTCGGCCTCGGTGGGCAGGCGGTAGCGCTGGCCGCTGCGGGCGGAAACCCAGGCGGCGTAGTCGAGCGCGTCCTGCCGGTTGACGCAGACCACGGGGTCCTGGTCGGTCTGCGGAAAGCCGCGGTTGCGCCAGCTGGCGCCGCGCCGGTCCACCACCTCGCCATTGACCAGGATGCTGCAGCTGGGCGGGTCCGGCCGGGCGGTGGCGGTGACGAAGGCGCGCCACTCGCCGACGGTGACCGGGTAGCGGCCGAGCGCAAAGCGGCGGGCGATGGTGATGGCCTGCTGCGGTCCCTCATCCGGGTCGCGCTCGGGCTCGGTGGCCGGGGAGCCCATGGTGAAGCGGCCGGGCGGGATCACCACCAGCTCGGGGCAGTCCGCGCAGTCGCGGAAGACCGATCCGGGGGCGCCGGCCGCGAGGCTGGGGGCCGGCTTCGGCATCGGTTGGGACGCCGGGGCGCCGCTGGGCTGGGCGGGCGGGGCCGGGAGGGGCGGGATGACCCAGGCGCTGAGGGGCGCCGGCGCGCCGCGGGGCGGCAGCGGTTGGGGCGGCGGGGCCGGGCGCTGCGGAATGACCCAGGCGCCGCTGGGCGTGGGGGCCGGGCCGGGTGCCACCGGCCGCTCCGGCGCGGGGTCGGTGAGCTGCGGGATGACCCAGGCGCCGCTGGGCACGGCGGGCCGCGCCGGCGTGGGCTCGGGCAGCAGTGTCGCGGTGCCGGCGAGGCGCTGGGCCGGGCCGGGCTTCAGGTAGATCCGGCCGCTCAGGCTTTCGCTGAGCCAGGGGTCCTGGCCGCCGGTTTCCTGCCGCACCGCGCGGCGCACGTCGCGCAGCAGCAGGCCCAGATCCTCCCCCGGGGTGGGCAGGAAGCGCAGCAGCGCCGCGGTGAAGGGGCTGTTGGGGCCGCGGCCGTCCGAGGCGGTGGCGCCGGGCGCGGCCGAGTAGGCGATGACGACGCCGTCCGACGCCTCGTCCCCGACCAGGCCGCCGACGATGCCGCGGGGCGGGTTGCTGCGGATCATGCGGCCGGCGATGGGGTTGTTGCGGCAGGCGTCCAGCAGCAGCACCTGGGTGCGGGCGCCGCGCATGGCCTTGCGGACCTGCTCCAGACGGATGGTCTGGCGCGGGGCGTCGCGTTCATGCGCCAGCACCGCCTCCACCGGCACCAGCAGGTTGGCGCCATCCATCTCCAGCCCATGGCCGGCGTAGAAGAACAGCGCGATGTCGGCGCCCTCGGCGGCGGCGGTGAAGCGTTCCAGCGTCTGGTCCATCTCCGCCAGCGTGGCGTTGAGGACGGGGGCCAGCACCTCGAAGCCGAGTTCGTCGGCCAGCAGCCGGGCCATGGCGGTTGCGTCGTTGCGCGGGTTGGGCAGGGCCGGCTGCACCCGGTAGGCGGCATTGCCGATGACCAGGGCAACACGCCTCTCCGCCTGGGCCGGGGCGGCCAGCAGCAGCAGCGCGAGCAGGAGGGCCAGCCGTGCCAATAGCTTCTCCCCAGCCTGGACCGATGCGGAACAGTCTATCGCCGGGGGGCGGCGGCTGTCATCCCCGGGGCGGGATGTGCTAGAGCGCGCCCCGTTCCGATGGATCACGCCCTGGCCGTTGATCGAGGCACCGACTGACCGCCCTGGCGATTGCGCTGGCGCGGACCGGGCCCTGACCGGCGGCTCCCCTGCCCTTGCCCGAATGGACCGCGCCCGCATGAAGATCGACGGCACCCCTTTCCGCAGCGTCTGGGTCGACCAGGCCGATGGCTGGTCCGTCCGCATCCTCGACCAGACGCGGCTGCCCTGGGAGGTGGAGATCCTGCGCCTGACGGATGAGGCCGGGGTGGCGCACGCGATCCGGTCCATGCAGACGCGGGGCGCGCCGCTGATCGGCGCCGTGGCGGCCTATGGCGTGGCGCTGGCGCTGCGGGCGGATGCCAGCACCGCCGCGCTGGAAGCCACCGTGGCGCGGCTGGGGGAGACGCGGCCGACCGCGATCAACCTGCGCTGGGCCTTGGACCGCATGCTGGCCAGGCTGCACAACCTGCCGGCCGCGGACCGCGTGGCTGCGGCCTATGCCGAGGCGCTGGCGATTGCCGACGATGATGCCGAGACCTGCCGGATGATCGGCCAGAACGGGTTGCCGCTGCTGCAGGAGATTGCGGCGCGGAAGCCCGGCGAGACCGTCAACGTGCTGACGCATTGCAACGCCGGCTGGCTGGCGACCGTGGACTACGGCACCGCGCTTTCGCCCATATACCAGGCGCATGATGCGGGGTTGCCGGTGCATGTCTGGGTGGATGAGACCCGGCCTCGGAACCAGGGCGCGGCGCTGACGGCGTTCGAACTCGGCAAGCACGGCGTGCCGCATACCGTGGTGGCGGACAATGCCGGCGGGCATTTGATGCAGCACGGCCAGGTGGATATCTGCATCGTCGGCACCGACCGGGTGACCCGCACCGGCGACGTGGCCAACAAGATCGGCACCTACCTGAAGGCGCTGGCGGCGCGCGACAATGGCGTGCCGTTCTGGGTGGCGCTGCCGCATTCCACGCTGGACATGCGGGTGCGGGACGGGGTTTTGGAGATACCGATTGAGGAGCGCAGCGGCGCCGAGGTGACCGACCTGACCGGCCGCACCGCCGATGGCCGGCTGGAGACGATCCGCGTGGTCAGCCCCGGTAGCCCGGCGGCGAACCCGGCCTTCGACGTGACGCCGGCGCGGCTGGTGACGGGGTTGATCACCGAGCGCGGGCGCTGCGATGCCAGCGAGGCGGGGCTGGCGGCGCTGTATCCTGAGAAGGTGTAGCCGCAAGCGCGGACGGCGCGCGGTCCTGGCCGAACCGCGGGCGTTAGAAAGCGTGCGGTTCTAGCCGAACCGCACTTGGCGCTTGGCGTCGCCGCGGTGGTCCAGCAGGCACAGGCCCAGCATCAGCGCCAGCCCGGCCACGCCGGCGGCGCAGCCGGCGAACAGCGGCGGCAGCCGCGCGGGGGCGAAGCTGTCGCCCAGCAGCATGGCGCCGAGGGTGGTGAAGGCGATCAGGGCCAGGGCGATCAGCGAGCAGGCCGTGCGTTGCATGGGGTGTTCTCCGTTGCCCAGCCTTAAACACCCGGCGTCGGGCAGCTTCGGGCCGCTGAGGGGGCGATTTCGTGGCAGCGGCAGCGCCCCGCCTGCATGCAAAACGGGCATTCTGCGTCCAGGCGCGGCGGCAATGCGGCGCTGCCCGGTTGCGTTCAGGCGACGAATCCCGGAACCTCCCGCCCGACTGACCGGGACAAGGGGACCCAACCCATGCGTCGCTTCATGCTTGCCATTGCACTTGCCTCCGGCCTTGGCGCCGCGGCCCAGGCGCAGACCATCGTCGGCGCACCCAACTCCACCCTGCCGCCCTGGCGCTGCGGCGTGGACGGCACCTTCGCGCCGCACGCCTTCCCGACCATGGATGGCAAGACCCAGGGCTTCCAGGTGGATCTGTTCGACGAGATCGGCAAGCGCATGGGCCGCCGGATCGAGATAACCTCGGCCAGCTTCTCCGGCCTGATCCCGGCGCTGAATGCCGGGCGCTACGACTTCCTCTGCGCGCCGACGACGGTGACGCCGGAGCGTGCCGCCAGCCTGCTGTTCACCGAGGGTGCGCTCTACACCGAGCTGCAGTTCGGCATCCGCCGCGGCACCGCGCCGATCCGGTCCGAGGAGGACCTGCGTGGCAAGACGATCAGCGTGAACAAGGGCACGCCGTATGAGGCCTGGGTGAACAACAACCGCGAGCGGCTGAACCTGACGCTGCTGGCCTTCGACACCCAGCCGGACGCGGTGCAGGCGGTGCTGCAGGGCCGTGCCTATGCCAACCTGTCCGGCAACACGGTCATCAAGTACAGCGCGGCGCGCACGCCGCAGTACATCGCCGACTTCGCGCTGCCGGGCACGCGCTTCCACTGGGGCACGCCGTTCCGCCAGGGCGACACCGCCGCGCGGGACGCGATGGAGCGGGTGCTGGAATGCATGAAGCAGGACGGCACCGTCGCCCGGCTTTCGCAGAAGTGGTTCGGCGCCGCGCCGAAGCCGGATGATGGCGAAGTGACGGTGTTCCCGGGCTTCGGCGTGCCGGGCATGCCGGGGTATGACGCCACGCCGCACGCGGTTTCCTGCAGCTGAGGCGGCTGGCCGCCAGCGGGTGCGCCGTGCGGGCAGGTTGCCGCGCACGGGGCATCGGCCGGCGGCCCTGGTGAGTTGACGCGGCCCCCGCCATGGCGCGGGGCCGGCCGGTTGGGTGGGCCTTCGCCCGCCCGCGGCGATATTGGGGGTTGCGCCTGATGGCGATTGTCGAGGCCACCGGCATCCACAAGCATTTCGGCGCCCTGCACGTGCTGAAGGGCGTTGACCTGGTGGTGCAGGAGAAGGAGCTGGTCTTCGTCATCGGGCCATCCGGCTCGGGCAAGTCCACGCTGCTGCGCTGCCTGAACCGGCTGGAGGAACCCTCCGGCGGAGCCATCATCGTTGATGGCGTGGACATGCTTTCCCCGCGCACCGACATCAACAAGGCGCGGCAGCGCATCGGCATGGTGTTCCAGAGCTTCAACCTGTACCCGCACATGACGGCGCTGGGGAACGTGACGCTGGCGCTGCGGAAGGTGCTGGGGCTGCCGAAGGCCGAGGCCGAGAAGCGCGGCCAGGCGGCGCTGGACCGGGTGCACCTGGCGGACCGCGCCGGGCATTTCCCGGGCCAGCTTTCCGGCGGGCAGCAGCAGCGCGTGGCCATTGCCCGCGCCATTGCGCTGGAGCCGCGGGTGATGCTGTTCGACGAGCCGACCTCCGCGCTGGACCCCGAGCTGGTGGGCGGCGTGCTGGAAGCGATGCGCGAGCTGCGGCAGGACGGCATGACGATGGTCGTCGTCTCCCACGAGATGGCGTTTGCGCGGGCCGCCGCCGACCGGGTGGTGTTCATGGCCGATGGCGCCATCGTGGAGCAGGGCACGCCGGACGAGGTCTTCGGCAACCCGCAGCATGAGCGGACCAAGGCCTTCATCGGCCAGATCGGGCGGCATTGAACCCGTGACCAACTGGGAACGCTTCGTCGACAGCTTCTTCAATGCCCGCGTAGCCGCGGAGTATTTTCCGAAGATCGTCGAGGGCTTCTGGCTCACCATCGTGCTGGCGGCCTGCATCATCGTCACCGGCCTGGCGGCGGGGCTGGGGCTGGCGGTGATCCGTGCCTTCGGGCTGCGGGTGGTGAACCTGCTGATCATCTTCGTGGTGGACCTGTTCCGCGCGCTGCCGCCGCTGGTTATCATCGCGCTGCTGTATTTCGGGCTGCCGGCGGCCGGGCTTTCCATGGACGGCTTCGTCTGCGCCTGGATCGCGCTGGCGGCGGTGCTGATGGCGTTCTCCGAGGAAATCTTCTGGGCCGGTATCACCGCGGTGCCGAAGGGCCAGTGGGAAGCGGCGCGCTCCACCGGCCTCGGGTTTTTGCAGACGCTGGGCTACGTGGTGCTGCCGCAGGCGCTGCGGATGACCATTCCGCCGCTGACCAACCGGACCATCGCCATCACCAAGGGCACCGCGCTGGCCAGCGTGGTGGCGGTGCCGGATATTTTGGGCGCGGCCAATGCGGGGGTGAGCTTCAGCTTCAACCCGACGCCGCTGACCATGGGGGCGGCGGCCTACCTGGTGCTGTTCCTGCCGGTGGTCATCTTCGGCCGCTGGGTCGAGACGCGCTTCGCGTGGAAGCGGTAGGGGCGCCGCGATGACCTGGGACGATTTCGTACTCGCCTTCTTCTCCTGGCAGATCGTCAGCGAAGCCTGGCCGATCTTGTGGGACGGGCTGCAGCGCACCATCCTGATGTCGATCATGGTGGTGCCGCTGGGGTTCCTGGGCGGCACCATCCTGGCGCTGCTCTCCACCGTGCATAACCCCTGGGTGCGCTGGCCGGCGGCGGTGTGGACCGACGTGTTCCGCGCCCTGCCGCCGCTGGTGCTGCTGATCTTCCTGTATGCCGGCGTGCCCTTCACCGGGTTGGAGATCAGCGCCTGGGGCGCCGTCGCCATCGGGTTCTTCCTGAACACCGGCAGCTACTACGGGGAAATCCTGCGCGCGGGCATCGAGAGCGTGCCGCGTGGCCAGCAGGAGGCGGCGCGCAGCACCGGCCTGACGCGCTGGCAGACCATGCGCTGGATCGTGCTGCCGCAGGCCTTCCGCAACGTGCTGCCGGATTTGATCAGCAACACGCTGGAGGTGGTGAAGCTGACCAGCATCGCCAGCGTGGTGGCGCTGCCGGAGTTGCTGTTCCAGGCCCGCCAGGCGCAGAGCGTGACCTACAACGCCACGCCGATCGTGGCGGCGGCGGTGATCTACTTCATCCTGCTGTGGCCCATGGTGCGGGTGTTGAGCCGGCTGGAGAACAAGGCGCTGGCCGGAAGAAGGTAGCCCGGCCCCGCCGGACCTGGTCGCGGCGGTAGCGCCCCGGCGCGCATGGTGGCAGAAGCCGGGGCAATGCCGCCGGAGGATGCCGCCATGACCACTCGCCGTGCCCTGCTGGGCGCCTCGCTCGCCGCGGGCGCCCTGCCCTGCCCCGCCTTCGCGCAGCAGCGCGCCGTCACCATCGTGGTGCCCTTCGCGCCCGGCGGCTCCACCGACATCCTCTCGCGGTTGATGGCGGAGCGGATGACCGCCGTGCTGGGCAGCCCGGTGCAGGTGGAGAACCGGGCCGGCGGCAATACCATCGTCGGTGGCGAATACGTCGCGCGGGCGCAGCCGGATGGCCATACCATCCTGATGTCGTCGGGCACTACGCTCAGTATCAACCCGCTGGTGGTGCCCAACCTGCCCTACAAGGTCAGCGACTTCGCGCCGATCAGCCTGGCCACGACCTATCCCTTCGCCGTCATCGCGCAGAACCGCGGGCCGCAGGACGTGGCGGCCTGGATCGCCGAGGCCAAGCGCCGGCCGGGCGCGATGACCTACGGCACCAACGGGCCGACCACGCTGACCAATGTCGCCATGCTGATGGTGCTGGAGAAGCTCGGCATCACCATGCAGGACGTGACCTATCGGGGCGACGCGGCGGCGCTGAACGACTTCGTCGCCGGCAACCTGGACATGCTGGTGGTGGCCGGCGGCACGGCGCTGCCGGTGAAGGAGAACCGCCAGGGCAAGCTGCTGATCTGGACCAGCAAGCAGCGCATGCCCAGCACGCCTGAAGTGCCCTGCACCGGCGAATACGCGGCGGGGCTGGAGGCGCTGAGCTGGTTCGGCCTGCTGGCGCCGGCGCGCACGCCGGACGCCGCGGTGCGCCGGCTGCACGGCGCCGCGGTGGAGGCGCTGAAGGACACGCGCATCCGTGAGCGGCTGGAGAAGGACGCGCAGTTCATCATCGGCAATACGCCGGAGGAATTCGCCCAGTTCCTGCGCGACCAGGAGGCGCAGTGGCGGCCGATCCTGGCCAAGATGAACGTGCAGAACAACTGATACCAACGGCCAAATCCTTTGGCCGCCGGTATCAGTACTTTCTTGCCCTCAAGCGCGTCGTGCCTGGGGCACGCCTCCGGCGTGAAGCGCGCGCTACGCCCGCTTGGCTTCCGCCGGGTTGCGCCGGCAGGCGCGCGGGACGCGCGACCGGCGGGCGCCGTTCGGCGCCTCTGCACGGGTAAAAGCGCCGTGCCGTTGGTTTGGCACGGGCCGCAGCGAAACCGTCGCCGGGCCCAGCGCCGGCGGTGTAGGATGCCCGCCGAACGCGGCGCCGCCCAATGGCGCCCGGAATGGGAGAACGCCATGACCAGCCGCCGCCTGCTGCTTGCCGGGGCCGCCGCCTTCACGCTTGCCGCGCCGCGCCTGGCGCGGGCCGCGTGGCCGGCGGACCGGCCGATCGAGGTTGTGGTGCCCTATCCGCCCGGCGGCGGGGTGGATGCCATGGCCCGCCTGGTGACCCAGGCGGTGGCGCGGCACCTGGACGGGGCGCGCTTCGTCATCACCAACCGGGCCGGGGCCGGCGGGCAGCTGGGGTTCGAGGCCGGGCAACTGGCCGCGCCGGATGGCTATACGCTGCTGGCCACCAGCGTGCCGGCGCTGGTGACCTACCCGATCGAGCGGACGACGCGCTACCGGGTGGCGGACTACACCTATGTCGCCAATGTGGTGGACGACCCCGGCGGGCTGTTCGTGGCCGCGGCTTCCCCATGGCGGACGCTGGACGACCTGCTGCGCGCGGCGCGGGAGAAGCCGGGCGAGGTGACCTATGGCACCACCGGCATCGGCTCGGACGACCACCTGCTGATGATCGCGGTGGAGGAGGCGGCGCGGCTGCGGCCGCTGAACCACGTGCCGTTCAACGGCAGCGCGCCGCTGCAGACCTCCCTGATGGGCGGGCACCTGCAGCTCGGCGCGTTCAACATGAGCGAGGGGCTGGCGCAGCTGCGCGCCGGGGCGATCCGCTGCCTGGGCCAGGCCGCCGCCACGCGCTGGCGCCAGACCGCCGAGGTGCCGACGCTGAAGGAGCAGGGGCTGGAGGTGATCAGCGGCGCCACGCGCGGCATCGCGGCGCCGGGCGGGCTGCCGGCCGAGGTGACGGCGCGGCTGGAACGCGCCTTTGCCGCGGCGATGGCGGACCCGGATTTCGTGCGCGAGGCGGAGCGGGTGGGGCTGCCACTGGCGCCGCGCATCGGCGCCGATTACCGTGCCGATGTGCTGCGCGAGGAAGCGCAGCTGCGTGCCCTGTGGGCGCGGCGCCCCTGGCAGGACAAGTAGCATGGCCCGGCTTGAGGATATCCCGCTGCCGACGCGCACGGCGGTGGCCAATATCGAATGCCCGGTCTTCGCCACGACGCCCTTCGTCACCGGCAAGCCGCTGGCCCAGCGCAAGGTGGCCATCGTCAGCAGCGCCGCCCTGGTGCGGCGCGGCGAGGCGCCCTTCCCCTTCGGCAGCACGGAGGCGCGCCTGCTGCCCGCCAGCCTGCCGCCCGGCGAGCTGCTGATGAGCCATGTCTCGATCAACTACGACCGCCACGGCTTCGAGCGCGACGTCAACGTGGCCTTCCCGCTGGAGCGGCTGCGGGCACTGGCGGCCGAGGGCCTGATCGGCGGCCTGTCCGAGACCAACTACACCGTCATGGGCTCGTCCGACCCCGTGGGCATGGTGGCGGCGGCGGACCAGATCAGCGGCCAGCTGAAGCAGGAAAACGTGGATGCGGTGCTGCTGACCCCGGTCTGACCGCTCTGCACGCGCGCCGTGAGCGCGCTGGCCCACATGCTTGAGGAACGCGGGACGCCGACGGTCGCCATTGCCATTGCGCGGGGCCAGGCCGAACGTACCAGGCCACCGCGGGCGTTGTTCGTGCCGTTCCAGCTTGGCCGGCCCATGGGGCTTCCGGGTGACGCGGCGTTCCAGCGGCGGGTGCTGCTGGCGGCGCTGGGCCTGCTGGAGAGGACCGACGGGCCGGTGATCTTGGACGACTACGCCGAGGAAGACCCCAACTGGCAGGATACGCCGGGCTGGGCGCCGCCCCTGCCGCCGGATGCCGCGCCGTTCAGCATCGCGGCTTTCGGTGCTGAGCTGGCGGCGCTGCGCCCGGCCTGGGCGCGGGCGCAGGCGCGGTATGGCGGGCGGACCACGGTTGGCCTGGCGGGGCAGCCGCCGGAAGCCTGGCCGGCTTTCGCCGCCGCCGTTCTGGCCGGCGGTCTGCCCAGCGTGGCGCTGCACCCAACCACCGCGCTGGCGGTGCGCTTCCTGTGCGACGACATCAAGGCAATGTACGGCGAGGCCGCGGCGGCCGATGGCGCGCCGCCTTCCGCCCGGCAGGCCGACCAGTGGTTCTGGCGGCAGACCCAGGCCGGTGCCCTGCTGCTGGCGCTGCGCGAGGTGGCGATGGCCAGCGACAACAACGCGCTGAAGACGGTGGGCGGGCGCTTCTTCGTGCCGGTGCCCTGGCTGCCGGCGGCGTGAGGCTCGCCTGAACCCGCTGCCGGCGCGTGGGCGCCGGCAGCAGGCGGTCAGCTGCTACCTGACGACATACACGTCATAGGTCGGCCCCGCCGGCGGGCGCTGGCCGACGCCGACGGCGACCACCTTGTTCAGCCAGGCCAGCTCGGCGTCGCCGGTCTCAAACCGGACGGCGATGCGGAAGTAGTAGCTGGCGGGGTCCACCGCCTCGCCACGGCCCAGGGCTGCGATGACCTCGGCCGGGCCGTGGCGGACGCCGCTGTAGTTCATGAAGAAGTGCTGGCCCTTGTCGGTCTTCATCACCAGGCGCACGTCCATGCGGCTGGTGCCGTCGGCCTCCACGCGCAGCCAGTCGGCGGTGGTGCCGGGGACCAGCTCGCCCTTAAGGTTGGGGCCCTCGAAGGTGCCGCCGGTGACGGGGACCACGCGCAGGTCCGGCGTGGTCATCTGCGGCGCGCCGGCGTGCAGCACCATGCGGAACAGGAATTCGGTGTTGAGCGGCAAGGGCGTCATGGCGCGGTTCCTCCGGTGGGCCGGCGCGGTGCGGCGGAATCGCCGGGTGCGCTGGGCCTGTTCGCGGCAGGTTAGCGCCGGATGGGCGGCGGTGGAATCACCCGCGGCATTGCGCGGTTGCTCGAACAGCGGCCTGGTGCCTGATCCGCGAAGGTGGCACCGCCGGGACGATGCAGCAGCCACTCCAGCGGCACCCGCAGCGTGATCCTACGGCATGGATCGCGCGCCGGCTTCCGTGCGGCGGCTGGGAAACGCCGGGGCTGCGGCTCAGCGCTGGCGCCAGGGCAGGCCGGCGGCCTTCCAGCCGGCGACCTGGCCGCGATGGCCTTCCGCGTCGGGCGGGCCCTCGAAGCCATCGGCCACGTTGTAGGCGTGGGCAAAGCCGGCGGCCTGGGCAGCGGCGCCGGCGGCCAGGCTGCGGACCCCGCTGCGGCAGATGTAGAACACCTTGTGGTCCGGGGTGACGCCGGCCTGCTTCAGGTGCTCGGCGAAGGCGCCGTTGACCTGCATGGACGGATAGACCTGCCAGGGGATCAGCAGCGGCTGCTTGTTGGCGGCCGAAAGGTCGGCCAGGCCGACGAAGTTCCATTCGGCATCGGTCCGCACGTCCACCAGCACGGCCTTGGGGTCGGCCTGCAGGGCCTGCCAGGTTTCCTCGGGGCTGATGTCGGGCACATGCGTCATGGTCTTGGTACTTCTCCTCGGCGGGCGGAGAATGGGGGCGGTGCGCGGCGGCGACAATGGCCCGGCGGCGCCTTGAGACGAAAGGTGACGTTGATGCGCTTGGGCATGCTGACCCCCTCCTCCAACACGGTGCTGGAGCCGATGACGGCGGAGATGCTGGCGGGCACCGACCACACCGCGCATTTCGGCCGGTTCCGGGTGCTGAGCATCGGGCTGGATGCCGGGGCCAACGCGCAGTTCACCGGCGGGCCGGTGGTGGCGGCAGCGGGGCTGCTGGCGGATGCCAAGGTGCAGTCGCTGTGCTGGAACGGCACGTCAGGCTCCTGGCTGGGGCTGGCGGCGGACCGCGAGCTGGCGGCGGCCTGCACGGCGGAGACCGGCATTCCCGCCACCACCTGCACCCTGGCCTTGATGGAGTCGCTGGCGCTGCTGGGCGCCCGGCGGGTGGCGCTGGTGACGCCCTACCTGGGCAGCGTGCAGGCGGCGATCGTGGCCAACCTGGCCGACGCCGGGCTGGACTGCGTGGCCGAGCGGCACCTGGAGGACCCCGGCAACTACAGCTTTGCCGAGCACAGCGAAGCAACGGTGGAGCGCCTGGTGCGCGAGGCGGCGGCGGCGAAGCCGGAGGCCATCATCATCCACTGCACCAATTTCCGCGGCACCCGGCTGGCGGCGCGGCTGGAAGCCGAGTTGGGCTGCGTGATCCTGGACAGCATCGCGGTGTCGCTGTGGGGCGGGATGCGGGCGGCCGGGGCGGCAACGATGGGCTTGTCTGCTTGGGGAAGGCTGTTTACTGTTTAATCTCTCCTGTACCAAAAAGTATTCTTAACCTCTTTTCTGTTGCGTTAAGAGTTAGGGCGGCGTTAGCACTTGGCGCATGCCCGCCACCCCCAACCTGGAAGCGCTGTTGGCCTTCGCCCCCTGGGGCGCCGGCAACGGCACGCCCCTGGTGGTGACCTACAGCTTCGCGGCCGATGGCGGCGGCGGCTTCGGCCTGCCGCTGGCGGCCGGGCACTGGGCGCCCTTCTCGGCGGCGCAGCAGGCCTCCGCCCGGGAGGCGCTGGCGCGCTGGGCGGCGGTCTGCGGGGTGCAGTTCGTGGAGGTGCCGGACACGGTCCAGGGCCTGGGCGTGGACCTGCGCTTCCGGCTGGAGGATCTGGGCAGCCTTTCCGTGGCCGGGGAAACCTATTTCCCGCCCTCCGGCAATATCGCGCTCAGCCTGGTGCTGTTTGCCGGCGACACCCTGGCGCCCAGCCCGTCGCGCGTCGGTTTCACCGTGCTGCTGCATGAGATCGGCCATGCGCTGGGGCTGAAGCACCCGTGGGACGGCGACATCAAGCTCGATGCCGCGCTGCAGAATACCGACACGACGGTGATGGCCTACGAGTTCGGTCGTGCCGGGGTGGCGCAGGCGCCGCGCGCGCTGGACGCGCTGGCGGTGCAGGAGATGTATGGCGCACCCGGCGCCTCGGCCGTGTCGTGGCGCTGGGATGAGGCGGGGCACATGGTGGTCGGCCAGGGCACGCTGGCCGATGAGGTGCTGGCGGCGCCGGCCCTGGGCGCGGTGCTGGCCGGCGGCGGCGGCGCGGATACGCTGGTCGGCGGTGCCGGGCTGGATACCGCGCTGTTCCAGGTAACCCGCGCCGAGGCCGCGGTGGAACTGGGCGCCGGAGTGGTGACGACGCCGGGCGGCACCGCCTGGTTCAGCGGGGTGGAGGCGCTGGCCTTCACCGATGGCCACCTGGCGCTGGATGCGGCGGACCCAGCGGCGGTGCTGGCCCGGCTGTATGCCGTGGCGCTGGGCCGGGCGCCGGACACGCCAGGGCTGGTCGATTGGCTGGCGCGGGTGCAGGCCGGGCTTTCCCTGCACGACGCGGCGGCGCTGTTTTTGCAGAGCCCGGAATACCTGGCGGCCCATGCCGGGCTGGACGATGCCGGCTTCGCCGCGCTGCTGGCCACGCATGGCGGTGGACTGGCGGTGGCGGCGGCGCAGTTGCAGGCGGGCTGGGACCGCGGCGCGGTGCTGCTGGCGGCGGCCAATGCCGACCCGGTGAAGGCGGCGACCGATGGCCTCCTGGCCGAGGGCCTGTGGGTGCCCATCGGCGATGGCGCGGAGGTGGCGCGGCTGTACCAGCTGGTGCTGGGCCGCGCGCCGGACGCGCCGGGCTGGGCGCATTGGGTCGGCGCCATGCAGGCCGGCGAGAGCCTGGACCAGGTGGCGCGGGACTTCCTGGGCAGCGTGGAGTTCGGCAGCGCGCATGCCGGTGCCTCCGCCATGGCGACGCTGGATTTGGCGTTGGCGCGGCTGGCGGGGTCGGTGGACGCGGCGGCATGGGAGGCGCGGCTGGACGCGGGCGCCGCGGTCAGCGCGCTGCTCGCGGAGCTGGCGGAGGGCCCCTGGCTGGTGGACTCGGCGCCCTGGGTGACGGCGGGCGGCATCGTCTTCGCCTGACGCGGCGGGGCTTTCGCCGCCGGCGCGGTGGGGGCAGGCTGGGCGCCGCCCGCAGGAGACCGCGCGATGACCACGACCGACACCTGGCGCAGCCGCGCCGGCACGCCCTTCACGCCCGAGAAGCAGCCGGCGCGCGGCAGCCGCGGCATGGTGGTGACCAACCATCCGCTGGCCAGCGCGGCGGGGGCCGAGATGCTGGCGGCCGGTGGCAATGCGGTGGATGCCGGCGTCGCTAGCCTGTTCGCGCTGACGGTGGTGGAGCCGATGATGGTCGGGCTGCTCGGTGGCGGCATGGCGCATCTGCGGCTGCCCGGCGGCGAGCATCTGGTGCTGGACAACATGGCGCATGCGCCGCGCGCCGCGACGCCGGGGATGTACCGGCCGGTGAGCCAGGACTGGCCGGCGGCGCTGGTGACCGAGGGGCGGGAGAACGAGGTCGGCGCCAAGTCCATCGCCGCGCCGGGCAACCTGCTGGGCTGGACCCAGGCGCTGGCGCGGTTCGGCACGCTGCCGCTGGCGGATGTGATGGCGCCGGCGATACGGCTGGCCAAGCGCGGCTTTGCCGCGACGCCCTATTTGGTGGAGTGCGTGCGCGAAGCGTCCCGCGACATGGTGAAGGACGCCGCCATCAGCGCGCTGTACCTGCCGGGCGGCGAGCCGATTGCGGTGGGGCATCGGGTGGTGCAGGCCGAGTATGCGGCGGCGCTGGAGGTGATTGCCGCCGAGGGCGCCGGCGCGGTGCATGGCGGCGCGCTGGGCGCGGCCGTGGTGGCGCATGTGCGGAAGCTGGGCGGCGTGCTGGGCGAGGACGACCTGCGCGCGTTCCAGGTGATTGAGCGGCAGCCGGTGCGCGGGACCTACCGGGGCGTGGAGGTGGTGGGGCCGCCGCCGCCATCCTCCGGCGGGGTGCATGTGGTGCAGATGCTGAACATCCTGGAGGGGTTCGACATCGGGCGCCTGGGCTTCGGCACGGCCGAGACGCTGCATCTGGTGGCGGAGGCGCTGAAGATCGCCTTTGCCGACCGCGCGGCGGCGACGGCGGATCCGGCCTTCGTGGATGTGCCGGTCGCGCGCTTGCTGTCCAAGGACTACGCGTCGGAGCGCCGGGCGGCGATTGACCCGGCGCGGGCGCAGGACTGGCAGGCCGCGGTGGCGGCGGGCGAGAGCGCCAATACCACCCACGTGACCGTGGCCGACAATGAGGGCCGGGTGTGGTGCGCGACGCAGACCATCAACAGCCTGTTCGGCGCGCGGATATTGATCCCCGGGCTGGGGATGGTGCCGAACAACTACATGGCGCTGTTCGACCCGCGGCCGGGCAATGCGCTTTCGATCCTGCCGGGCAAGCGGCTGACCACCAGCATGTCGCCGTTGATTCTGCTGAAGGAGGGCAAGCCCTGGGCGGCGCTGGGGCTGCCCGGCGGGTTGCGGATCTTCGGCAGCGCCATGCAGGCGGTGCTGAACCTGGTGGACCACGGCATGAGCCTGCAGGAAGCGGTGGAGGCCCCGCGCATCTGGACCCAGGGCCAGGCGCTGGAAGTGGAAGGCGCGGTGCCCGAGGCGGTGCGCGCGCAGCTGGCGGCGATGGGGCACGACGTGGTGGCGCTGCCGCATGTGGCGGGCGGGATGAACGCGGTGCGCTTCCTCGACGATGGCGGGCTGGAGGGCGCGGCGTGCTGGCGGGCGGATGGGACCGCGATTGGGCTGGGCGGCGGGCTGGCGCGGGCGGGGGTGCGGTTCTGGCCGGATTTGCGGCGGGGGTAGTGGGGGGCGCGCGTAATTGCTTCGCAGGGGCGGCCAGCCTCGCGTTAGGATGGGGGCATGAGCGACCCTCTCCCCCTCACCGAAGCCGAGTTGGTCGAGTTGGAACGCCAGGCGCTTGAAGCGGCGGTGGCCGAGGCGCGGGCGCAGGTGGCGGCCGGGCAATGGGTGCCGCATGAGGAGGTGATGCGCGACAGCCAGGTGCGTCGCGCGCGCATCCTGGCGCGGCTGGCCGAGGGCGGAAAGCACGCGGCGGGCGGCTGATGCCGATTCTCTGGTCGCCGGCGGCTTGGGCCGACCGGGCGTTGCACCTCGACTTCCTGGAAGCCGAGTTTCCCAGTGCGGCGTTGCGGGTGATCGCCGCGCTGGACGCTGCCGCCGGCAGCTTGGCTGACTTCCCCCATCGCGGCCGGTTGGGCTTGGTGGCGGGCACGCGGGAACTGCTGGCGGTGCCGCCCTACGTCATCGTCTATCAGGTGCAGGACCAAGCGGTGGTGATCCTGCGCGTCTAGCACGCCGCGCAGGACCGGTAGCGGCGGCATCGGCGCCGATCCGGCAGGATGCCGCCGGAGCTTCGGCGCGAGGGCAACCGCCCTATGGCCGCACCCAGGTCTCGGCAAAGGCCAGCATGGCCGTGCTGATGGCGTGCCCCGCCACCATGCGCGGCACCGGCGCGCCGGGCAGGCGTTCGCCGTTGACCGTGATACTGGCGCTGTCGCACCCCACGAACAGGCTGGGCATCCAGTGGGCGCCGGTGGCCGAGTTCTCCGGCGGGTGGGCGAAGCAGAAGGGTGCGCCGAGGCCCGACCAGGTCAGCGCCACCGTAAGGTCGTCGCCGCGCACCGTCTCGCTGTAGCTGGGGCCGGCGGGGTCGCCGCTGGGGCTTACCTTGTCGGCCTTGGCATAGCGCAGCCCGTCCAGGCATGGCAGGCCGCGCCAGGCGGCGAAGTGGCTGAGGTAGTTCGCCACCAGCCAGCGGGCCATCGGTTCGTTGTCGGTCAGCACCAGGGCGCCACCGGCCTGGCCAGGCTGGCGCGCCAGCACCAGCGCATGGCCGCGCCCGTGCGGCGAGAGGATGACGCGGAAGAAGCTGGCCATGGCGGTGAAGGGGCCGTTGGGGTCCAGCTTCAGGGAGATGCCGGGGTTCTCGCCCGACCATTCCACCGTGCCGGGGACGACGAAGCTCTCGGTCATTTCACGTCTACCTTCCCGGTGTGCAGGCGCATGCGGATGTGGTCCGGGGCTTCCTGGCCGGCATCCTCGAAGGCCTTCTTGATGGCGCCGATGGAAGGCCCGAAGATGCCGTGGCGGTTGGCGCTGGCCCATTCGCGGCTGGCATGGGTGGTGATGGTGCTGCCCTGGAAGCGCGGCATCACCCAGCGGGCGAACAGCTCGTAGCTGCGCAGCGTGTCCTCGCGGTTGGCCCAGTCATTGGCGCGGAACAGCACGCCGCCGGCGCCGTAGGCCCCGTTGATCTCGCCATCCTGGCCGGTATGGGCCAGCAGGCGCTCGATGCCCGCCGCCACCGTGTCCGGGCTGCCGACCAGCGTGGTGCCGGCGCGCAGGCCGTCGCCCAGCGGGTCCTCGCTGCGCATCGGCGGGCGGCCGAGGGTTTCGCTGAAGTAGGACAGGGTCTCGGCCGGCTCGCCGATGGCGACGTCCTGGCGGGCGCGCTCATCGGTTTCGGCGACGTGGACGTTGATGACCAGGCGCCAGCCCTCGCGGCTGAAGGTGGCGCCGGTCTTGGCGGCCTCGGCCTCGCCGGTCTTCCATTGGTCGTGCAGCTTCTGCGGGCCGCCGGGCAGGCCGGCGCCGATGCTGAGCAGGCCCAAGCCGTGCTTGCCGGCGACCATGACGCCGGCGGGGGTGGTGACGCTGGCCACCGCGATGGGGAAGTGCGGGTAGGTATAGGGCGCCAGGTGCAGCCGGGCGTCCTTCAGCTCGAACCAGTCGGTCTTCATCGTCACGGGTTCGTCGCACTTCAGCAGCGCCATGATGGCGTCGAGCGATTCCTCCATGCGGCGGCGCTGGGCGTCGGCGGGGATGCCCATCATGTAGGCGTCGCTCACCAGCGCGCCGGGGCCGCAGCCGAGCATGACGCGGCCGCGCGTCATGTGGTCAAGCTGGACGAAGCGGTTCGCGACCAGCAGGGGGTGGTGGTAGGGCAGCGAGGTGACGCCGGAGCCCAGCATGATGTGCTTGGTGCGCTCGGCGGCGGCGGCGATGAAGATTTCCGGGGAGGCGATGATCTCCCAGCCCGCGGAATGGTGTTCGCCGATCCAGGCTTCGTCGTAGCCGAGTTCGTCGAGCTTCTCGATCACTTCCATGTCGCGGCGCATGGCGTAGCTGGGGTTGTCGCCGGGCTTGTGGAAGGGGGCGAGGAAGATGCCGAATTTGAGGCCGCGATGCGCCATGGCTTGGGTGTTCCGTTATGTGTTGGGTGAAGCCTAGCCTTGCTTGCGCGCATTGGCCAAGGCCACGCCGGCGGCGGCCAGCGCGGTGCCGGCCCAGCCGATGGGGGGCATCGCCTCGCCCAGGCCGACCCAGGCGATGATGGCGGCCAGCGGTGGGATCAGGAAGAACAGGGAAGCCACGCGGGCGGCCTCGCCGGCGCGGATCATGGCCAGGAGGAGCGAGGTGGCGATGAGTGAGTTGGAGATGATGAGGTAGGCCATCGGGCCGACGAGGCCCCAGGACCAGTCGATGTGCATGCTCTCGGTGCCCGCCGCCAGCGGCAGCGTGGCCACCAGGCCGACGGCGTATTGCACCAGGTTGGTGGTGACGGGGTGGCAGGGCAGGCCGTGGCGCTTTTCATACAGCGTGCCCGCGACCATGCCGGCCAGCGCCATCAGCGCGAAGCCGAGGCCGAGCCAGCCTTCCACATGCACCGCATTGCCGGAGAGGATGACGGTGCCGCAGCCGGCCAGCCCGAGCAGCAGGCCCACCCAACCACGCAGGGAGACGTGCTGGCCGGCGAGCCAGGGCGAGAGCAGCGCCACCAGGATGGGATTCAGCGCGATGATCAGCGCCAGGCCGGCGGCGGTGACGCCGTAAGCCTGGGCCAGGTTGGTGCCGGCGAAGTAGAGCGACTGGATCAGCAGGCCCATCACCACCAGCACGCGCAGCGTGGCGCGGTTGGGAACGCGCAGCCGCAGCAGCAGCGCCAGCGGCGCCAGCACCACCACGATGATGCCGTAGCGCAGCGCCTGCATGGTCAGCGGCTCCAGGTAGTCCAGCGCCAGGCGGACCGCGGTGAAGCCGCCGGACCACAGGCCGACGAAGATGAAGGGGGCGGCGCGGAGCCAGAGCGGTTTACTGCTCAACGTGGCGGCGCATTGATGTTGCGATGGCAAGCGGCGGTGGTCGCGGCCATGCCATGGTTCGGCATGAGTGGGTCGCTTCCCTCTTGGTTGGGGCAACCTTAAAGGAAACTCCTTCCTGATGAAATCAGCAGAAAGGATTTTCTGCTCTGGATTCAGCCAGTTGTAGAGACTGATCCACGCTGGCGACAGAGCCGGAGCGGTCCATCGGGCTTCAGCCCAAGGGGCGGCGATACCCAGGCCAGCAAGCCCGCGCTACAACAGCAGCGGGTCCAGGGCAGGCGCCAGGCCGGGTTCCGCCAGTACGGCGTCCAGCGCATCCAGCAGCAGGTTGCAACGTGCCTCGAAGACGCTGAACATCATGGCGTAGCGGTGCCGCGCCAGCGCGCTGGGAACCAGGTCTTCCACAGGCTCGAACCAGCCATGTTCGCGCCCCCGTTCCACCACCTTGGCGACCGTGGTGGCCGAGATTTGCAGCCGCCTGGCCATGGTTGCGACGCAACCGCGGCCGCCCAGTTCCGGTTCAAGCAGCAGGTCCCACATCAGATAGAAGAAGTTGCGGCGGGCCAGGGCCACGGCATTCTCGCTGAGCCCATCCTGCAGCATGGACATCGACCGGATCATCAAGCGGACATAGCTGCTGCCACCGACCCTTGCCAAAATGTCCGGGTCCAGCCGCGGACGACCACAGAAGTCGCTGAAGCCTTGCAGGTTGTCGCGGATGTCCTGGATGAAATAGGCATAGAGCTCGGCGGAAGGGATCAGGACGTTGGTCCGCTTGTCGTAGGCCGACCTTACCTTGATGAAATCGCCAGTCTCGATGGACAGCTTGATGGTGTATTGCACGGCGCCGACCGAAAGGCCGGTGCGGTGGGCGAGTTCTGGCAGGCGGATCAGGCGCAGGGCGGCGTCTTCCGCCAGGCTGTGGAGCATTATCTCCCGCAACAGGCAGTCCCAGACATGGTCACGGCACCAGAAGGTGCTGATGCGGTCGGTGGCGATGTGCCGGTTGACCACGGGTGCACTGCGATACCGGCGAACGCGGTCATCCGTGTGAAGCATGGTCACGGCCATGCCCGGGGGCCAGTGGCCGGCGAGGCAGTTTATTGGCCGCAGTGCCAGGGCTCGCTGGACCAGACGCCGCACCTCCATGATCCGTTCGCCTATGCTCCGGCATGAATCACTATAAATTCTTGCATTGCTCATGCCGAAAATCCGAAATATTTTACGGTCCTCAAGAGAGGACATACTCAAAATGTCAAGCAAAGAATATAAGGAAACCTACGCAAATCCACCCACTTTTAGAAAAGATGACAAAGAACAAAATAACGACTGGACAGGTTTTTTCATAGCAATAGCCGCCGCAATAGCGCTTGTTATTTTTATTTCATTGATGGTTTAGAGTTTAGAAAATATATTCATGATTTTTAATAACTGATTTATTTGTCATGATGCGGCGGGCTCGGCCAAAGCCACGAGGATGAATGACATGATCGCGCTGGCCATGTTGATCCTTGGCCTGGCCTGCATGGTGATTAACGAGCGCATCGGGCCCGATGCGCGCGGCGACAAGGCTCGGCGCGCCGCTGACCCCGCCCGGCTTCGGGCAAGGGGCAAGAGTGCGGAAAACATCATTGCCTCCGCGGCAGGGCCGTTGAAGTTCAACGCCAGTGCCGCACGACGCGCCGGCTATACGCCTGACGAAATCGTCGATCTGCTGGTGCAGGTGGCCGTCTCCGGACCGGCTAAAGCGCCGGGCATGGCCGGGGAGAAGTAACCCCGGCCGGCGCCGCCCGCTCAACGCGGCGGCGCGGCGGCGTTGGCTCCTGCGCGGCCGGCGGTCATGCCGCCATCGATCACCAGTTCCGCGCCGGTCATGTGGGAAGACCGGTCGCTGGCCAGGAAGACGATACCATCGGCCACTTCCGCCGCGGTGCCGTGGTGGCCCATCGGCACCACGGCGCTGCCCAATGCGCGGGCGTCGATGCCGGCATTGCTGCCGCGGCGGCTGTCGGCGGCGCTGGGCATCTTGGTCCAGATGGCGGTTTCGATGATGCCGGGGTGGACGCTGTTGCAGCGCACGCCATTGCGGGCCTGGGCGCAGGCCAGTGCGACGGATTTGCTGAACAGCCGCACGCCGCCCTTGGTGGCGCTGTAGCCGGCCAGGTTGGGGCTGCCTTGCAGGCCGGCGACGCTGGAGATCATCACCAGGCTGCCTCCGCCGGCGCGCGCCATGGCGGGGACGCAGTGCTTGGCAGTGAGGAAGACGCCGTCCAGGTTCACCGCCGTCTGCTTGCGCCAGTCGGAGAGGCTCATGCTGAACAGATCGCACATGATGGCGATGCCGGCATTGGCCACCGCCACGTCCAGCTTGCCGAAGCGCGCCTCGGCTTCCGCGACCACGGCGGGCCAGGCGTCTTCGTCCGTGACGTCCTGCCGGACGAATTGGGCCTGGCCGCCGCTGGCGCGGATGCCGGCGGCGGTCTGTTCGCCGGTGGCGGTGTCCACGTCGGTCAGCAGCACCGCGGCGCCTTCACGGGCCAGCGCGATGGCGGTGGCGGCACCGATACCCATGGCGGCACCGGTGACGAGGGCGACCTTGCCCTGAACCAGACCGGCCATCAGCGGTTGGCCGAGCCACGCAGCGCGGCCGAGCCGCCGAAGACGCGGATCGGGCGGCCGGTGTCGGCCAGCTGGCCTTCGTCGTTGATGCGGAACACCTGGATGGTGTGCTCGATCATGTTGCCGGCCAAAATCGTGCGGCCGTCTCGGCTGAAGGCGGCGCCCTGCGCCCAGGTGCCGATGCGCGCCGAGGAGACGATGCGGAGCCGGCCGTTGTCGATGCGGAGCAGGCGGAGCTGGCCCGGGCCGCGGAAGGGCGAGGCGTCCGGCTTGTTGGAGCCGTTCATCACCGTGACGGCGATGTGGCGGTTGTCCGGGGAGACCATCATGCCCTCGGGCGTCTGGCCGACCGCGAGGCTGTCCACCAGGCGGAAGGGTTCCGTCCGCAGGTCGATCAGCGAGACGGTGTCGGTATCGCCCTGGCCGCTGCCCATGTTGGCGCTGACCGCCCACTTGCCATCATTGGTGATGGCCACCGCATAGGGGCTGACGCCCGGGGTGATCTGGCGCGGGGTGTTGGTCACCGTCTCGCCATTGATGGCCAGCACGTTGATGCGGTTGTCGCCGTAGCGGCTGACCAGGGCGTGCTTGCCGTCCGGCGTAACAGCGACATGGCTGACCAGGCTGGCGGCGTTGCCCAGGCTGAGCTTGGCGATCTCCGTGATGGTCTGGCCGTTGACGCGATAGACCCAGACCGAGCCGTCGCCGCGATGCGCCACCAGCAGCAGCTTGCCGTCCGGCGTGAAGGACAGGCCGGCGGGGGCCGGGCCGGTCGGCACGCGGCCCAGCGCGCGCGGCGTGGCGCCCAGTTCCACCACGGTCATGAAGTTGCCGTTGATGGTCTTGGTCGCGTCGTTCGGGTCGATCACCTGGTTGGCGGTGACCACGGCCAGCTTCTCGTCCGGGCTGATCGCGACGGTCAGCGGCGGGCCGACCACGCTGGTGGGCACCGGGACATTGCCGCGCACCCGCACCTGGCCGCCCACGATGTCCATGACGGTGATGCTGTCCGGCACTGGGTTGGCCACCACGGTGGCGACGCCGTTGACCAGCGTGACCTTGGCGTCGTTGGCGGAAATGACGACCTGGGCCCCGGCGGGGGTGGCCAGCAGGCCGAGCGCGGCGGCGCCGGCGAGCAGCAGCTTCTTCATTGGGTGTCCCTCTCCCCTTGGGGGCGATGCCCCAGTTGCCGGCAGTTTCGGTGCTGGCGCGCCGGCAGGCAAGCGGACTTCGGTGCCTGGTTCCCGCGCCGGGGATGCTCGCGGCGGCGCGGCGTGTTAACCGGGGGTTGATAACTGCCCGGGCGCCCCCACCGATGGCCGATCCCACGACCCCTCCCCTGCCCGCCGCCCAGACCAGGGGCGAGGCGATGCTGCTGGCGGCGGCGCGGGCCGGCACGGAAGCCCGGCTGGCGGCGCTGCGCCCGGCCGAGCAGGTGGTGCGCGGCGCGCTGCTGGCGGCGCTGCTGGCCGGCGACAATGCCGGTGGCCGGCGCACCGCCGCCGGGGTGCGGCTGGCCGGGGCGCGCATCGCCGGGCCGGTGCTGCTGGACGGGCTGGGCGGCGGCACGGCGGCGGCGCCGTTGTGGCTGCGCCACTGCACGCCGGCCGAGGGCGCCGGCATTCCCTTCCTGGCGCGCGGCGCCAGCTTCGCGGAGTTGGACCTCTCGCACAGCCGGCTGGCGCGGCTGGAGGCGCGGGGGCTGCACTGCGCGGCGCTGACGCTGACCGGGCTGGCCATTGCCACCGGCGACGGCCGGGTGGATCTGGAGGGCGCGCGGCTGACCGGGCCGGCCTTCCTGGCCGGGATCGGCCCGGCGCGGGACGGCCAGGGCTGGCCGCTGCTGAACCTGGCCGGGGCGCGCGTGGCCGGGCATCTGCGCCTGGCGGGGGTGCGGCTGCGGCAGGTGGTGCTGCTGGGCGCGGTGGTGCATGGCGATGTGCAGCTGGACGGCGCCCAGTTGCAGGCCGGCGGCGAGGAGCCGGCGCTGCTGGGCAATACCGCCCGCGTCTCCGGCGCGCTGCGGCTGCACGGGGTGCGGGTGCGGGGCCAGTTGCGGCTGCTGAAGGCGGAGCTGGGCGGCGCGGTGCTGCTGGGCCGGGGCGCGCGGCTGCACAACCCCGGCGGCGTGGCGCTGCTGGCGGATGGCGCGGCGCTGGGCGGCGGGCTGCTGCTGCAGGACGGCACCGAGGTGGCCGGCGAGATCCGCGCGCTGCGCGCCCGGCTGGGCGCCGGGGTGGTGCTGGACGCGGCGGCGCGGGTCTGCAGGCCCGGCGGCGATGCGCTGGCGCTGGATGGCGCGGTGCTGGCCGCCGGCGTGCTGCTGGCCGGCGCGCGGCTGGAGGGCAGCCTGGCGCTGCGCGGCACGCAACTGGCCGGCGACCTGGCGCTGACCGGCGGCGCCCTGGTGCAGGCGCCGCACCAGGCGGCCATCGCGGCCGGCGAGGCGACGGTCGGCGGCAACCTGCTGCTGCAGGGCGCCACGCTGCTGGGCCGGCTGGACCTGGCCGGGGCGGTGCTTGGCGGCGCATTGCGGGCCGAGGCGCTGGACCTGGCCGCCGGGCCGGGCCTGCTGACCGCGTTGGACGGCGCCGGGCTGCGGGCGCAGGCGGTGGTGCTGGGCGGGGCGCGCATTTCCGGCCAGGTGCGGCTGGACCGCGCCGAGCTGGCCGAGGGGCTGGAGCTGGCCGAGCTGGCGCTTTCGGCGGCGCCAGCGGCGGCGGGCGCGGTGCCGCTGGCCGACCCGGAGGTGCTGCTGTCCCTCCGCGATGCCCGGCTGGGCAAGCGGCTGGGGGTTTCGGCGCTGCCGGCCGAGGCCGAGGGCGTGTTCGACCTGCGCGGCGCCCAGGTGGCGCTGCTGGCGGATGAGGGCGGCGCCGGCTGGGGGGTCTCGGCCGGGCGTGGTGGGGTGCGGCTGCGGCTGGACGGCTTCGGCTTCGGCGCGCTGGCGGAGGTGCCGGGCGGCCGGCGCGCGGCGCGCGACCTGCGGCTGGGCTGGCTGCTGCGGCAGTTCCGCGGCGGGCGGCCGAATGCGGCGGAGTATCGCGGCGGCGCCTTCACCGCCGTGGCGCAGGCGCTGCGGCGCGCCGGTCATGGCGCCGATGCCGATTGGTTCGCCCGCGCGCGGCGGCGGGTGCGGCGCCAGGCCGGGGTGGCGGAACGGCCGCTGGGCGCCTGGGCGGATGCGCTGGCCGGCGGCTTCTTCGGCGATTTCTATTCGGCCCAGCGCACGCTGGTGACCTTTGCGCTGTACCTGCTGCTGGGCGTCGGCGGGCTGTGGGCGGCCAATGTGCGGGGCGTGCTGCTGGACAGCGCCGCCGATGCCGCGCCCTGCTGGATGCCGGCGGAACTGCCGCAGGTGCGGGTAATGGACCAGGCCTGGCCGCTGCCGGACCGCGCCGCCGGGCTGGAGGCGCTGCGGATGGCGGTGGACCTTTCGGTGCCCGGCATTCCCCTGCATTGGGCGGAACGCTGCGAGGTGGCCGGCGACAGCCTGGAAGCCGGCGCCTGGGGCTGGGCGCGGCGGCTGTACCAATGGCTGGGCGGCGCGTTGCTGCTGCTGGGCGCGGCCGGGCTGACCGGGTTATTCCGTCGCGACTGAGCAGCGGCGGCGGGCGCTGCCGCCGATCTGGCGGGGCGCCGGACATCAAGGTGAACGGGCGGGATATTCCGCCCATGGGGATGCCGGGGCGGAACACCCTGCCGCCCCTGCGGTTATTCCCGCATGCGGGGGCTGGAGGAGCTGACATGATCGGGGTGGATTGGGGCACCAGCAGCCTGCGCGCCTATCGGCTGGGCGCGGACGGCCAGGTGCGGGAAAAGCGCGACGGCGCCGACGGCATCCTGACCGTGCCGGAAGGTGGCTTTCCCGCCGTGCTGCGCCGCGTGGTCGGCGACTGGCTGGCGGATGGCGAACGCCAGGTGCTGCTGTGCGGCATGGTCGGCAGCCGGCAGGGCTGGGTGGAGGCACCGTACCTGCCCTGCCCGGCCGGCCCGGCCGAGATCTGCGCCGCGCTGATGGCGGTGCCGTTCGAGGATGCCGAGACCCGGCTGGTGCCGGGGCTGCTGACGCGCGACGCCGGCGGCGTGCCGGACGTGATGCGCGGCGAGGAGACCAAGCTGCTGGGCCTGCTGGCCGGCGGCGTGGAGGGGCTGGTCTGCCTGCCCGGCACCCACAGCAAGTGGGCGCGGCTGCGCGGCGGGCGGATCGAGGGCTTCGAGACCCACATGACCGGCGAGGTGCGCGCGGTGCTGCTGGCGCATTCCATCCTGGGGCGGCTGGCGGCGTCGGGGTCCAGCGCCGGGGCCTTCGGGCGCGGGGTGGAACGGGCGGGCGCGGCGGGCGGGCTGCTGCACCACCTGTTCGGCACCCGCGGCCTGGGGCTGCAGGGCGAGCTGGCCGAGGCGGAGACCGCCGACTACCTGAGCGGCCTGCTGATCGGCCACGAGATCCGCGCCGCCTGGGATGGTCGGGAGGCGGTGCATCTGGCGGCGGCGGCGACGCTGGCGGCGCCCTATGCGGCGGCGCTGGCGCAGCTGGGCGCGCAGGTGGTGCGGCATGACGACGACGTGGTGGCGACAGGGCTGTGGCGATTGGGGCAGGCATGATGACGTTGAAGGATTGGCTCGGCCGCTGCCCGTTGGTGGCCATTCTGCGCGGCGTCCGGCCGGAGGAGGTGGAGGCGATCGGCGAGGCGCTGGTCGCCGCCGGCATCCAGGTGGTGGAAGTGCCGCTGAACTCGCCGGAGCCGATGGAGAGCATCCGCCGGCTGGCGGCGCGGCTGGGCGACCGGGCGCTGGTGGGCGCCGGCACGGTGATGACGACGACCGAGGTGCGCCAGGTGGCGGCGGCCGGCGGCAAGCTGCTGGTGACGCCGCACGCCGCGCCGCGGCTGGTGCAGGAGGCGAAGTCGGTGGGCATGCTGGCCTGCCCCGGCTTCTTCACCCCGGCCGAGGCCTTTTCATGCCTGGAGGCCGGCGCCGATGGGCTGAAGCTGTTTCCGGCGGAGGCCGCCAGCCCGGCGGTGCTGAAGGCGCTGGCGGCGGTGCTGCCGAAGGGCACGCCGGTACTGCCGGTGGGCGGCATGGATGCGACGACGATGGGGCCGTGGCGGGAGGCGGGGGCGGCCGGCTTCGGCATCGGCAGCGCGATCTACCGGCCGGGGGATACCGCCGAGGTGGTGGCGGGCAAGGCGCGGGTGCTGCTGGCGGCGCTGGCCTGAGCCGGAGGGCGGCGGCGCCCGCCGCCGCCGTGCGAAAGCCTTGCTTATGGCAACCGGTTGCGGTTGAAACCAACGGGAAGGGCGCGGCGAAGCGCCTCAGTGACCGCCTGTTGGGAGACGTCCGCCAATGACCACCCGTCGCGATCTCGCGCGCCTCGGCGCCGCAACGCTGCTCGCCATGCCTGCCCTGCTGCGCGAAGGCCATGCCCAGGCGCCGGAGGTGACGCTGAAGCTGCATCACTTCCTGGCCGGCGTGTCCAACGTGCACCGCTACTTCCTGGTGCCCTGGGCGGACAAGATCAACAAGGAGAGCAACGGGCGGCTGCGCATCCAGATCTTCCCGGCCATGCAGCTGGGCGGCGCCCCGCCGCAGCTGTTCGACCAGGCGCGGGACGGCATTGCCGACATCACCTGGACGCTGCCGGGCAACACGCCGGGCCGCTTCCCGAAGATCGAGGTGTTCGAGCTGCCCTTCGTGTCCCACAAGCGGGCGGCGGTGAACGTGCTGGCGGTGCAGGAATACGCCGAGCGCCATTGCCGCGACGAGTTCAACGACGTGCACCCGCTGTGCGTCTGGGGCCATGGCGAAGGGCTGATCCATTCGCGCCGCGAGGTGACGAAGATGGAGGACCTGGCCGGGCTGAAGCTGCGCTTCCCCAGCCGGCTGAACGGCGAGGCGCTGCGCGCGCTGGGCGCGAGCCCGGTGGGCATGCCGGTGCCGCAGATTCCGGAGGCGATGAGCCAGGGCGTGATCGACGGCGCGGTGGTGCCGTGGGAAGTGGTGCCGAGCATCCGCCTGCAGGAGATGGTGCGGAACCACACGGAGATTCCGGGCAGCCCGACGCTGTACATCGCCACCTTCATCCTGGGCATGAACAAGGCGAAGTATGCCGGCCTGCCGGCCGACCTGCGGGCTGTGCTGGACGCCAACAGTGGCATGGCCGCGGCGCGCATGGCGGCGGCGCCGTGGGATGAGCGCGGGCCGGTGGTGGAAGCCGATGTGCGGCGGCGCGGCAACAAGATCGTCACCATCAGCGAGTCCGAGAAGGAGCGCTGGCAGATCACCACCCGCCCGGTGGTGGACAACTGGCTGAAGACCGCCGCCGAGAAGGGGCTGGACGCGCAGGCGCTGCTGGCCGACGCGCGCGGCCTGGTGGCGCGCCACAGCAGCGCGGCCTGAGGCACCCATGGTCGAGCACGCGCCGAAAGGGGCATTGGCCAGCCTGGCGCGCGTGCTGGCCGTGCTGGGCGGGCTGCTGATGCTGCTGGTGGCGGTGGTTTCCACCTACAGCGTGGTGCAGCGCTGGGTCACCACCAACCCGGTGCAGGGCGACTTCGAGATCGTCAGCATCGGCGGCGGGCTGGCGGTATTTTTGTGCCTGCCCTGGGCGCAGCAGCGCGGCGCCAACATATTGGTGGACAGCTTCACCACGCGGGCGCCGGCCTGGTTCAACCGCGCGCTGGATGGGCTGTGGAACCTGGTCTATGCCGGGATTTCGGCCGGGCTGGCCTGGCGGATGACGCTGGGGGCGCAGGATACCGTCACCAGCAACACCTCCTCCATGGTGCTGGGCATTCCCTATGGCTGGGCCATGGCGCTGGCCGCCGGCTGCTTTGCCGTGACATCGGTGGTGGCGCTGGCCACCGCCTTCAAACCCGCGCCGCCGCGGGGCTAGGGGTTTCCGCCATGTCCGAGCCGATCATGGCCGCCTTCGGGTTCGGCTGCATGCTGGTGCTGATTGCGCTGCGCATGCCCGTCGGGCTGGCGATGATGGTGGTGGGCGCGGTCGGCTACCACCAGCTGGCCGGCATGGACGTGCTGCTGAACTGGGCGCGCGCCACGCCCTGGCACCTGTTTGCCAACTACACGCTGACGACGATTCCGCTGTTCATCCTGATGGGCGCGCTGATGGAGCGCGGCGGCCTGGCGCGCGACCTGTTCGAGGCGGCGAATGCCTTCCTGGGGCATCGGCGCGGCGGGCTGGCGCAGGGGGCGATGGTGGGCTGCACCGTGTTCGGCGCGGTCTGCGGGTCTTCCGTCGCGACCACCGCCACCATGGGGCGGGCGTGTTTGCCGGAGCTGACCCAGCGCGGCTACCCCGTGGGGACCAGCGCCGGGATGCTGGCGGTGGGCGGCACGCTGGGAATTTTGATCCCGCCTTCGACCATTCTCGTGATCTACGCGATCACCACCGAGCAGAACATCGCCAAGCTGTTCGCGGCCAGCATGATCCCCGGCTGCATTGCCGCGGCGCTGTACATGCTGGTGATCTGGCTGCTGGCGCGGCGCAACCCGGCGCAGTGGCCCAGCATGCCCAAGGTGGACTGGCCGGCGCGCTGGAAGGCGCTGCGCGGGGTCTGGGCCATTGTCGCCATCACCGTGGTGGTGGTGCTGGGGCTGTATGTCGGCATCTTCACCCCGACCGAGAGCGCGGCGGTGGGCAGCGCGCTGACCCTGGCCATGGGCATGGCGCGCGGCGACCTGAAGGGCGGCGACATTGCCCAGGCGCTGCGGGCGACCGCCGAGACCACGGGGATGATCTTCGCCATCCTGCTGGGCGCCGAGATGTTCAACGGCTTCCTGGCGCTGTCCGGCCTGCCGGACCTGGCGGCCGAATGGGTGGCGAATTCCGGCCTGCCGCCCTACGGCGTGCTGATCGCGCTGCTGCTGTTCTACGTGCTGCTGGGCGCCGTGATGGACGAGCTGGCGATGATCCTGCTGACGCTGCCGGTGTTCTTCCCGGTGGTGACGGCGCTGGATTTCGGCCTGGGCGGCACCGAGGACATCGCCATCTGGTTCGGCGTGCTGGTGCTGACCGTGGTCGGCATCGGGCTGACGGCGCCGCCGATTGGGCTGAACGTGTTCGTCATTGCCAGCATGGCGCGGGGGGCGCCGATTTCGGCGATCTACAAGGGCGTGCTGCCGTTTCTGGCGACGGATTTCGTGCGGCTGGGGCTGTGCGTGGCGTTTCCGGGGCTCAGCCTCTGGCTGGTGCACCTGATGGCGCAGTAGTCTCTCCGGAATTGGGGAGAGACGACCATGGACCGGGACTTCATCATCGTCGGCGGCGGCTCGGCCGGCAGCGTGCTGGCCAACCGGCTTTCCGCGCGCGGCAGCAACCGCGTGCTGGTGCTGGAAGCCGGGCAGGATACGCCGCCCGGCAAGGAACCTGGTCCGATCAAGGACAGCTACCCCGGCACCGCCTATTTCGACCCGCGCTTCCATTGGACCGAACTGAAGGTCCGCACCCAGGTGGTCAGCCACAACAACCCCACCGCCGCGCCGCCGCCGCTGCGGAAGTACGAGCAGGCGCGGGTGCTGGGCGGTGGGTCCAGCATCAACGGGCAGCTGGCCAATCGCGGCGCGCCGACCGACTACGACGACTGGGAGGCGCGCGGCGCCGCCGGCTGGAACTGGGACAGCGTGCTGCCGTACTTCCGCAAGGTGGAGACGGACCTGGATTTCGATGGCCCGTACCATGGCAAGGACGGCCACATCCCGGTGCGGCGGATCATGCCGCCGGACTGGAACGGCCATGCGCTGGCGGCCGGGCGGGCCTTCACCGCGGCGGGGTATGAGTACCTGCCGGACCAGAATGGCGAGTTCCGCGACGGCTGGTTCCCGATCACCATCTCCAACGCGCAGGAACAGCGCGTCTCCGCCGCCATGGGCTACCTGAACACCCAGGTGCGGGCGCGGCCGAACCTGATGATCCAGACCAACACGCAGGTGAAGGCGCTGGACTTCGAGGGCACGCGCTGTGTCGGCGTGACCGCCATGGTGGCCGGGCAGGAGCAGAAGTTCCGGGCGGCGCAGGTGATCATGAGCTGCGGCGCCATCCATTCCCCGGCGCATCTGATGCGCGCCGGCATCGGGCCTGTGGGGCATCTCAGGGAGTTGGGGATCGAGGTGCGGTCCGCGCTGCCGGGCGTGGGGCAGCGGCTGATGGATCATCCGTCGATCGCGCTGTCGTCCTTCATCAAGCCTTCCGCGCGGATCAACGACCGCACGCGGCGGCATCTGCTGCTGGGGCTGCGCTATTCGTCGGGCATTCCGGAGACGGCGGCGGGCGACATGTTCGTCGCCGTGCTGTCCAAGTCGGTCTGGCACAAGGTGGGGGAGCAGGTTTCCTCCATGCTGACCTTCATCAACAAGACCTGGTCGGAGACCGGCCAGGTGCGGCTGGCCAGCCGGGATTGGCGGGTGGAGCCGGAGGTGGAGTTCAACCTGCTGAGCGACCGCCGCGACGTGGAGCGGCTGATGAGCGGCTTCCGCATGATGGGCGAGGTGCAGATGAGCGCCGAGATGCGGGCCGTCACCAGCGACCCCTTCCCGGCCAGCTACAGCGAGCGGGTCCGCAAGGTGGGCGTGGTGAACACCAAGAACCGCATCCTGACCAGCGTGATGGCGAAGCTGCTGGACGGGCCGGCGGCGCTGCGGCGGGCCTTGATCGAGAAGTTCATCATCGAGGGCTACAGCTTCGAGCAGCTGATGACCGATGACGAGGCGCTGGAGGACTTCGTCCGCACCGCCAGCATCGGGGTGTGGCACGCCAGCTGCAGCTGCCGCATGGGGGCCGAGGACGACCCGATGGCGGTGGTGGACAATACCGGCCGGGTGCGCGGCGTGCAGGGGCTGCGGGTGGTGGATGCCAGCATCTTCCCGGTGGTGCCCTGCGCCAACACCAACTTCCCGACCATGATGACGGCGGAGCGGATTGCCGACGCGATATTGGCGGAGGGCTAACCCCACTCCCCCGCCAGGGCCTGCCGCAGCGCCTCCTCCCGCCGCGGCTTGCCCGTGGCGGTGCGGGGCAGCGCCGTGGTGGCCAGCAGCCGGAACGGGCCGACCACCGGCGACAACATCTCCTGCACGCGCGGCAGCAGCGCCGTGGCCGCGGCGGGGTCGGCGCTTTCCAGCAGCACCAGCAGTTCGCCCTGGCCCAGCGCGTCCTCCTGCCGCAGCAGCAGCGCCTCCTGCACGCCGGGCAGCGCGGCCAGCTCCTGCTCCAGCGGGTAGGGCGCCAGCTTGATGCCGGCGATGTTCAGCATGTCGTCGGCGCGGCCCAGCACGTGCAGCACGCCCGGCGCCGGCATGCTCGCCAGGTCGCTCATCAGGAACCAGCCGTCGTGGAAATGCCGCGCGGTCAGCGCCTCGTCCCACAAATAGCTCTCGATCACGCGGGGGCCGCGGACCGAGACGCGCCCGGCCTGGCCGGGGGGCACCGGCTCGCCGGCCTCGTCCAGGATCCGCACCTCGCAGTCCGGCACCACGCGGGCGCGGCCGTCGGGCGCCACCAGCGCCACCGAGTTGGTCTCGTTGCTGGAATAGACGCTGAAGACGTGCGGGGTCAGCGTGCGGTGCAGCAGGCCCAGCATGGCCGGCGCCAGCATGCTGCCGATGACGTCGATGTAGTACAGGTTGAGGAAGCGGCCGGCTTCCGCGCAGGCGCGGGCCAGCATCTCGCCCTCGCGCGGCAGCAGCAGCGCATAGGCGCGGTCGATCCGGCCGGCGGTGGCGAGGTCGCCGCTGCCATCCTCCACCATGAAGACCAGGTTGCCTTCCTGCAGCGCGCGCATCACGTCCAGGTACATGCCGCGCACCGTCAGCGGGTAGAAGCTGAGGCAGATATGGTCGGGCGTGACGGGGCGGCAGACCGTGTCGAACTGCCGCAGGATCGCGCTGACCTGGCCGCGCGTGTTCAGCATGAATTTCGGCGTGCCGGTGGTGCCGGAGGTCCAGCCGAGCCGCACCCCTTCGGCCGGCGCGGCGGGCCGCTCCAGCACCGCAAGGTCGGCCGGGCCGGCGAAGCTGGTTGCGAGCCAGGCCTGGTCCAGCGGCAACAGCCGGGGGTCGGTGGCCAGCGTCGGGGGCGGATCCGCCACCGCCAGCAGCTGGGCGTGCCGCACCGCCGGGTGGTCCGGCACCAGGTCGGTGGAGGCCAGCGTGGCGTGGATGGCGCCCAGCGCCTCCGCCGCCAGCACCATCACCAGGGCCAAATAGCGGTTGGGGCAGTGCAGCGCGACGATCTGGCCCGGCGCCAGGCCGGCCGCGGCCAGCGCCTGGCGGGCCAGCGCCACATGGCTGGCCAGCGCCGCCCAGGAATAGGCCTGGCCCAGCGCCATCACCGCGGTGCGTTCCGGCGTCTGCCGGGCCCAGCGCAGCACGGCCTGGGTGGTGGTCGGGATGGGCAGCGGGATCATGCGGGCAGCCCCGGTGGTTCGCCCGGCGCGTAGCCCGGCGGCGGCGGCGGCACAATGGCCGGGCGCATCCAGGCTGCATCCCTGGTGCGGCGGTCATGCAAGGCATGAATCCCGCGCCATTGATCCGGCGGCCAGCGCCGGGGCAAAGCAGGCGCGTCCAGTGATTGACCACGCGCCGGCATCGCGCGAGGGTCCGCCAAGAAGCAACCTTGGGAGAGCGCCGCCATGGCCGAAGCCTTCATCTGTGATGCCGTCCGCACCGCCATTGGCCGTTACGCCGGCGGGCTGGCCCCGGTGCGCACCGACGATCTGGGCGCGGTGCCGCTGCAGGCGCTGATGGCGCGCAACCCCGGCGTGGACTGGGCGGCGGTGGAGGACGTGATCTACGGCTGCGCCAACCAGGCCGGCGAGGACAACCGCAACGTGGCGCGCATGGCGCTGCTGCTGGCGGGGCTGCCGGGGACGATCGGCGGCAGCACGGTCAACCGGCTGTGCGGCAGCGGCATGGATGCGGTGGGCATCGCCGGCCGCGCGATCAAGGCCGGGGAGACCGAGTTCATGATCGCCGGCGGCGTCGAGAGCATGACCCGCGCACCCTATGTGCAGGGCAAGCAGAGCGAGGCGTTCGGCCGCGCGCCGGACATCTACGACACCACCATCGGCTGGCGCTTCGTCAACCCGAAGATGAAGAAGGAACACGGCGTCGATTCCATGCCGGAGACGGCGGAGAACGTGGCGCAGGACTTCCAGATCAACCGCGCCGACCAGGACGCCTTCGCCTTCCGCAGCCAGCAGCGCGCCGGGCGGGCGCAGCGCGAGGGGCGGTTTGCGCAGGAGATCGTCGATGTGGTGATCCCGAAGCGCCGCGGCGACCCGGCGGTGGTGAACCAGGATGAGCACCTGCGTCCGGACACGACGCTGGAGGCGCTGGCCAAGCTGGCGGCGCCGTTCCGCAAGGAAGGCGGCAGCGTAACCGCGGGCAATGCTTCGGGCGTGAATGACGGCGCGGCGGCCATTCTGGTGGCCAGCGAGAAGGCCGCGAAGCAGCACGGGCTGACGCCGCGGGCGCGGATCGTGGCCGTCGCGACGGCCGGCGTGGCGCCGCGGATCATGGGGTTCGGCCCGGCGCCGGCGACGCGCCGCGTGCTGGAGAAGGCCGGGCTGAAGCTTTCCGACATGGACGTGATCGAGCTGAACGAGGCCTTCGCCGCGCAGGCGCTGGCCGTCACGCGCGACCTGGGCCTGCCTGATGACGCGGAGTTCGTGAACCCGAATGGCGGCGCGATCGCGCTCGGCCATCCGCTGGGCATGAGCGGCGCGCGCCTGGTGCTGACGGCGACGCAGGAGCTGCACAACCGCAAGGGCCGCTACGCGCTGTGCACCATGTGCATCGGCGTCGGCCAGGGCATCGCCATGATCATCGAGCGGGTCTGAGCCGATGTTCGTCCAGCTTGGCGCGGTGATGGTGCATGCGCAGGTGCGGGGACCGGCTTCGGCCCCCGCGGTGCTGCTGCTGCATTCCATGGCGACGGACCTGCACATGTGGGACCCGCAGGCCGAGGCGATGGCCCAGCGCTACCGCGTGGTGGCGATGGACATGCGCGGCCATGGCCTGACCACCGCGCCGGCTGGCGAGTACAGCATGACGGACCTGGCGGAGGACGGCTTCGCCCTGCTGGATGCGCTGGGCATTGCCAAGGCGCATGTGGCCGGCGTTTCCATCGGCGGGCGCATTGCCCTGCAGATGGCGGCGCTGAAGCCGGAGCGGGTGCTGAGCCTGATGCCCTGCGACACCGCGCTGGACTTTCAGCCGGGCGCGGTGTGGGCGGACCGGATCGCCCAGGTGCGCGCCACGGGCATGGCGCCGCAGGCCGAGCCGACGCTGGGGCGCTGGGTGCTGGACAAGGCCTCGCCCTCCGCCCAGGCGCTGCGGCAGATGATCCTGACCACGACGGTGGACGGCTATTGCGGCTGCGGCGCGGCGCTGCGGGATTGCAGCGCGGATGAGGTGAAGGGCATCACCGTGCCGACGACGATCCTGGTCGGCGAGAAGGACCCGGGCACCACGCCGGCCAAGGCGCGTGAGATTCAGGCGGTGATCCCCGGCAGCACGCTGCATGTGTTGCCGGGTGCCGCGCATATCCCGAACTTCGAGCAGGCGGCGCTGATGACGCGGCTGCTGCTGGCGCATCTGGATGCCGTCAGCGTGCCGGCGGACCGGCGCGAGGCCGGGATGGCGGTGCGGAAGCGCGTGCTGGGCGAGGCGCATGTGGCGCGCAGCGAGGCGGCGTTGACGCCGATGGACGCGCCGTTCCGCGACTTCATTTTGGATGGCGCCTGGGGCGGGGTGTGGACGCGGCCGGGGCTGTCGCATCGCGACCGTTCGCTGCTGTGCCTGGGCATGCTGGCGGCGCTGGGCCACCATGACGAGTTCAAGCTGCACGTGCGCGCCACGCGCAATACCGGCGTGACGCCGGAGGAGATCGCGGAGGTGCTGCTGCAGGTGGCCGTCTATGGCGGCGTGCCGGCGGCGAATACCGCGTTGAAGCTCGCCAAGGACATCCTGAAGGAGGACGCATGAGCGACCCCGCTGGCTACCTGAAGGTAGCACCTGGCTCCCAGCCGCCGCTGGACAGCCCCGGCTATGGCAGCACCCACAAGCGCCACCCGAAGCAGGCGCCGATCCGCATCGCGCCGACGCTGACGGAAAGCCTGGCGCCGCGCATGACGGAGCGCGACTACCCCAGCTTCGCCGACATGTCGGTGCATGAGGGGCGGCAGGCGCAGGGCGAGCGGATCATCGTCGGTGGCCGCGTGCTGGATGAGAACGGCAAGCCGGTGCCGCATTGCATGGTGGAGATCTGGCAGGCGTGCAGCACCGGCCGCTACCACCACCCGCTGGACACGCATGACGCGCCGATGGACCCCAACTTCAAGGGCGAGGGCCGCGTCTTCACGGATGCCGATGGCAACTACAGCTTCGTCAGCATCAAGCCGGGTGCCTACCCCTGGCGGAACCACAGGAACGCCTGGCGGCCGAACCACATCCACTACAGCCTGTTCGGCCATGGCTTCGCCCAGCGGCTGGTGACGCAGATGTACTTCCCCGGTGACCCGCTGCTGGCGCTGGACCCGGTGTTCAACGCCACGCCGGACGTGGCGGCGCGCAACCGCCTGGTGGCGGCGCTGGACATGGATATCGGCAAGGAGGAGTGGGCGCTGGGCTATCGCTTCGACTTCGTGCTGCGCGGGCGCGACGCCACGCCGATGGAGAACCCGCAATGAGCAAGCTTGTCGCAACCGCGGCGCAGACCATCGGGCCGTACTGGGCGCTGATCGAACACCCGGAATGGGCCGACCTGCTGCGCGCCGGCGGGCCGAATGCGGGCTACGACAAGGGCGAGCGGATCACCCTGACCGGGCGCGTGACCGATGGCGATGGCGCCACCTGCCCCGATGCGGTGGTGGAGCTGTGGCAGGCCGGGCCGGATGGCGAATACGAGGCCGGCTTCCACGGCTATGGCCGCAGCCGCTGCGACGCCGATGGGTGCTTCCACTTCACCACGGTGAAGCCGGGGGCGGTGAAGGGCCGCGGCAACGCGACGCAGGCGCCGCATGTCACGCTCAGCGTCTTCGCGCGCGGGTTGATGAACCACGTCTCCACCCGGCTGTACTTCAGCGGCGAGGCGCTGAACGAGACCGACCCGGTGCTGGGCCAGGTGCCGGAAGCGCGGCGCGGCACGTTGATCGCGCGGCCGGCGGGCGCGGGCGTGTGGCAGCTGGACATCGTGCTGCAGGGCGAAGGCGAAACGGTGTTCCTGGAGGTGTAGCGTGGCCTGCGGGGGCGGGTAACGCCCCCCCCCTCGCGGCCACGCGGCGCCGGCTACAGCGACAGGGCGATGCGGAAGCCGATCTTGTGGTTGCGCACCTGCGGGGAATCGCCGTTGCGATAGGCCGCGCGGGAATAGGAAAGGCGATTGTACCAGGACCCGCCCCGCAGCGTGCGGCGCAGCGGGTCGCCGGCGCGTTCCCAGACGGAGCCGTCAGCCGGCGCACCCTCGTAGCTGCTGTGCCAGGGGTCCGCCACCCACTGGGTCACGTTGCCGGCCATGTCGTACAGGCCAAAGGGGTTGGCGCGGAAGCTGCCCACGGGTGATGTCTGGCGGTCGTCGTAGGGGCTGCCGCAGGTGGCGCAGTTGGCGTTGGCCGGATAGGCGTCGTTGCCCCACCAATAGGTGGTGGAGGTGCCGCCTCGGCCGGCATATTCCCATTCGGCTTCCGACGGCAGGCGGTAGGGCCGGCCGGTCTTGCGGGCAAGCCAGGTGGCGAAGGCCGTCGCCTGGTCCCAGTTGACGTTGATGACCGGGCGGCGCCCGCGACCCCAGCCCTGGTCGGGCAGCCGCAGCATGCCGCAGCCACCCTCGGCCACGCAGGCATCCCACTCGTCGAAGGTCACGAGATAGACGCCGATGGCAAAGGGCCGGGCGATGGTGACGGGGTGCCGCGGCATGGTCCGCATGCCGCCATCCTCCCCCATGATGAACCCGCCCGCTGGCACCACCATCATCTCAGGGCAGGTGGCGCAATCGCGGAAGGTGGTGCCGGGGGCCTGGCTGACGGGCGCGGGGCTGGGCTGGGCCATGGCCCCTGGCGCGGCCAACAGGAGAATCAGGGTGAGGCTACGGAACAGCATGCGGTTCAATCCCAGCAACAAGGGCCGGGCCGCAATGGCGGGCCGTTGCAATGCCGGTACACTCTGCCTGTCGCACCGGCCTCGCAATGGCAATTCCGGCCCTGGACGGTCCGCGCAACGCATCCGGTCCCTTGACTTCCGGCGGCAAGGTGAGAACCAGGGACACTTCCTGGAGGTCTGAACACCGTGAGCGTGAACCCCGCTGATTCGCCGGTCTTCGGCGCCCTGTACGGCACCGATGCCATGCGCGCCGCGATGGGGGAGCGCGCCCTGCTCCAGCGCATGCTGGATGTGGAGGCGGCGCTGGCGCGGGCGCAGGCGCGGCTGGGGATCGTGCCGCCGGAGGCCGCCGCCGCCATCACCCAGGCGGCGATGGTGGACCGGCTTGATACGGCGGAGTTGGCGGCCTCCACCCGCAACACCGGCTACCCCGTGGTGGGGCTGGTGCGGCAGCTTTCCATGCTGGCGGGGCCGGAAGCCGGCAAGTGGACGCATTGGGGCGCCACCACGCAGGACATCATGGACACCGCGGTGGTGCTGCAGGTGCGCCAGGCGCTGTCGCTGATCCGCGCCGACCTGATGGGGCTGAACGCCGCGCTGGGCCGGCTGGCCTATGCCCAGCGCCATACCGTCATGGCCGGGCGCACCCACCTGCAGCAGGCGCTGCCGGTGACCTTCGGCTACAAGGTGGCGGTGTGGCTTTCCCCGCTGATCACCATGCAGGAGCGGCTGGAGCAACTGCGGCCGCGGGTGGAGAAGCTGCAATTCGGCGGCGCCGCCGGCACCCTGGCCAGCCTGGGAGATGCCGGGATCGCGGTGCAGCGGGAGCTCGGCAACGAGCTGGGGCTGGCGGTGCCGGACATTCCCTGGCACGTCGCGCGGGATGGCCTGGCGGAGGCGGTGTGCTTCCTGGGGCTGCTGACCGGCGCGCTGAGCAAGCTGGCGACCGACGTGATGCTGCTGATGCAGACCGAGGTGGCCGAGGTGGCGGAGCCGCATGTGGCCGGGCGCGGCGGCAGCAGCACCATGCCGCAGAAGCGCAACCCGATCAGCTGCGAATACATCCTGGCGCAGGCGCGCGGCGTGCAGGCGCTGGTGCCGCAGATGCTGGGCGCCATGGCGCAGGACCAGGAACGCGGCACCGGCCCCTGGCAGGCCGAGCCACTGGCGATCGGCCAGGCCTTCCTGCTGGGCCATGGCGCGCTGGTGCAGGCGCGGGTGATCGCGGAGGGCATGACGGTGGATGCCGCCCGCATGCGCCGCAACCTGGAAAGCACCGGCGGGCTGATCGTGGCCGAGCAGGTGATGATGGGGCTGGCCCCGGCGCTGGGCCGGGGTGAGGCGCATCATGTGGTGCACCACGCCTGCGACCTGGCCCTGGCGCAGGGGCTGCCGCTGGCCAGCGCGCTGATGCAGGACCAGCAGGTCAGCGCCCGGCTGACGCCGCAGCAGGTGGCGCAGCTCTGCGACCCCAGCGCCTACCTGGGCAGCACCCAGGTCTTCATCGACAACGTGCTGAAGCGCATTTCTTCATAGACTCTAGATCAGACGGTCCAGTTCCGCCATGGTTGCGCTTTCGTAGCCATGCGGAGTGCTGAGTATGAATTTCAATCCTCTGTTTATTCAACAAATCCTCGTCGCCATCATTACGACATCAATTTTCATCTTTTGGGTATGCTTATCTGTAATCGTTATAAGCGCCTACGCTGGCTCGGAACGATACGCACGAGCGAACCTCCATGGGTTAGGCCAAATATGGAAGGCATTTTCAGCTTATTTAATAAGCTTCTGTGTTGTAGCTTTTTTTATCTCAATCAACGGCAGTGGTGAACTACGCTTCACAATCGCTTTTTTTGACTTTGTCGGCCCCGTTGGTGGAATCGTTCTTTGGATGATTTCCTATTTTACTGCCTCCCTGGGATTGGCCATGACCACTCTCTATTCTCCTTCAGTCATGCGCCGCAGTTCGGATATTCAATCCTAAACGATCTAGCTAACCTAATCTGATCGAGGCCGCACGACGATGCTGGGACGCGCGCTGAAGGGGCTGGGCGGCACGCTGCTGGCCGGGGTGGTCGCCTTCCTGCCGCTGATGCTGACCGGGCTGCTGCTGGTCTGGGCCGGGCAGACCGCGCGCGACTATGTCGGCCCCGGCAGCCTGGCCGGGGACTGGCTGCGGCGCATCGGGCTTTCGGTGGTCACGGCGGAGGCCTTCGCCTGGCTGGCCGGGGTGGCGCTGCTGCTGGCGGCGTTCTGGCTGACCGGGCTGCTGGTGCGGGCGCGCCTGCTGGACTGGCTGTTCGGCCTGCTGGAGGCGCTGGTGCTGCGGATTCCGCTGGTCGGGCCGATCTACGGCCTGGCCGGGCGGTTCGCGCGGCTGCTGGGGCCCAACCAGGGCGGCGACGTGCAGGCCATGTCGCCGGTGTGGTGCCTGTTCGGCGGGCCGAAGCCGGAGGGCGGCGCCATGGTGCTGGCGCTGCTGCCGAGTGCCGAGGTGGTGGTGGTGGATGGCCAGCGCTACCGGGCGGTGCTGGTGCCCTCCGCCCCCGTGCCGGTGGGCGGCGGCCTGCTGTTCCTGCCGGAAGCCTGGGTCAGGCCGGCGGCGCTGGGGATCGACGAGCTGACCAGCCTCTATGTCTCCATGGGGGTGGCGCTGCCGCGCGGCCTCACCACGGGCTGAACGAACCGGCAGCGATGCCGCGCGCTGGCATCCCTCGGACATCCCGAGGAGAGAGTGAGATGCGCGCCTTCAAGGCAATGCTGCTGCTGGCCATGCTGGGGCTGCCCCTGGGGCTGGCGGCCTGCGACCGCGCCGGCCCGGCCGAACGCACCGGCCGCAGCCTGGACCGCGCCGGCGAGCGCGTGCGCGACACGCTGGACCCGCCGGGCCCGACCGAGCGCGTCGGCCGCGCGGTGGACCGGGCGGTGCGCTGAACCCGGCGGCGGGGCGCCCTGCCCTATCGCCGTCATCCGCGCTTCGGATTGGCTTCCGTGGCGCGGGTGGTGGCAGGCTTGCCGGGTTGAGAAGGGAGGGCCGCCGATGCGTGACACCAACCTGGCGCTGGAGCTGCTGCTGAAGCAGTTCCTGGCGCAGCTGGCCGAGGGGCCGCGCGGCTATGCCGCGACCATGGAAGCCTGGCGCACCCATTGCCCGCGCCTGGCGGTGTGGGAGGAAGCGACCGACCGCGGGCTGGTCACGCTCAGCCCCGGCCAGGGCGGCATGCGGGAAATCCAGGTAAGCCTGAGCCCGGCCGGGCGGGCCTGGCTGGGCATGGGCTGAGGCGCGGCGGACGGCGGCGCTACTGCCGGCGGGCCTGCTTCGGCTCGGCCCCCGGCGGTGGCACCGCGCTGTGCGGCGGCAGGCCGGGGTCGCGCATCAGCTCCCGCAGCGCCATGGCGGCCAGGGCGGGGGTGAAGGGCTTGGCCAGGAAGCGCGCGCCGCTGACAGCCTTGCCCGATTCCAGCGCGGTATAGCGGCCGGAGGCGTAGAGCACCGGCAGCCCCGGCCGCACCACCCGCACCGCCTGGGCCAGGGCGAAGCCGTCGGCGCCGCCGGGCAGGTTGATGTCGGTCAGCATGGCCGCGATCTCCGGTCTGGTGCAGATCAGGTCCAGCGCCTGGGCGGCGTCCTCGGCCTCGACCACGTCGAAGCCGTCATCGGCCAGCACATCCACCAGGGTCATCCGCACAAGGGCGTCATCCTCCACCACCAGCAGGGCCGGACCGCGGGGGGGGTTTGCCAGGGGCATAGCGACTCTCCGTCTTCCCCTGTGCAACTGGCGCGGCGGGCAAGGCGTTGCCCCGACAGCAGGTGACGACTCCGTGACGCCGATGCTGTGACCCCGAGGCGCCCGGCACGGGGCCGTGTGCGGGACCAGTTTGGGCAAGGAGCGACCGCGTGGCGAAACCAGAGGGTGCGGACGACGCACAGGCTGAGGATGCAGGGCGGGACGAGGCGCTGTTCGCCTGCGTGGCCGCGGCGGGGCTGCCGATCACCATCGCCGACCCGCACCGGCCGGACATGCCCGTGATCTTCGCCAACCAGGCCTTCGCCGACATGACCGGCTACGCGGTGGAGGAGGTGCTGGGGCGCAACTGCCGCTTCCTGCAGGGGCCCGGCACCGACCCCGCCGTGCGCGCCACGCTGCGCCAGGCCATGGCGGAACGGGCGCCGGTGACGGTGGAGCTGCGGAATTACCGGCGGGATGGCAGCGCCTTCTGGAACGCGCTCTCGGTCAGCCCGGTGCTGGGGCCGGATGGCGAGGTGCGCCATTTCGTCGGCACCCAGCGCGACGTGACCGCGCGGCACGACGGCGAGGTGGCCCTGCGCCACCTGCAGAAGATGCAGGCGGTGGGGGCGCTGACCAGCGGCGTGGCGCACGACCTGAACAACCTGCTGACCGTGATGGTGGGCGGGCTTGAGGTGTTGGGCGGCGAGGCGACGGAGGCCCGGCGGCAGCGCAGCCTGGCCCGCGCGCGGGAGGCGGTGAGCCGGGCGCAGCGGCTGACCGCGCAGTTGCTGGCCTTTGCCAGCATGCAGCAGCTGGACCCCCGGGCGGAGGAGCTGAACACCCTGGTGCGCGGCTTCGACGGCATGGCGCGGCACAGCCTGGGCCCGGCGATCCAGGTGGAGCTGGACCTGCACCCCGAGGAATGCCCGGTGGAGGTGGACCGTGGCCAGGTGCATGCGGCGCTGGTGGCGCTGCTGAGCAATGCGCGCGACGCCATGCCCGGCGGCGGCCGGGTGGTGATCGGCACGGGGCCGCTGGCGGTGGAGCAGCCGGGGCCGCCGCACTGCCATGTCTCGGCCGGCCGCTACTGCGCGCTGCAGGTGCGCGACAGCGGCCACGGCATGACGCCGGATGTGCTGCAGCGCGCCACCGAACCCTTCTTCACCACCCGGCGCAGCCAGCCGGGGCGCGACGGCGCCGGGCTGGGGCTGGCCGGCGTCTACGGCTTCATGCGGCAGTCGCGCGGCCACCTGACCCTGGAGTCGGAGCCCGGCCAGGGCACCACGGCACGGCTGCTGTTCCCCACCCATGTCGGCGCCGGCTGAGGCGACGCCCCCTCAGTCCTGGGTAGCGGCGAAGGCCAGGATGCGCGCCAGCATCTCGGAGGCGAAGGCGGCGCTGCCGTGGTGCGGGTCCTGCGGGTCGGGGCTGGCATAGGCCGGGGTGGTGAAGCCGTCCGGGCCGATGCTGGCCTCCGGCACCCCGATCACCGGCACGCCCTCGGCCGCCAGCCAGCCGCGGACATGGTCGCGGTAGCGCTGGTCCACCGCGCGGATCACGTCCGGCCGCAGGGTGAACAGGGCGGGCAGTTGCGGCAGCGGGCGCGGCGGCTCCACCACGGCCAGGCGGTAGCCCAGGCGGCGCAACTCCCGGATCAGGGCGAAGCGGCAGGCCAGCAGCTGGGTGAACCATGCCTCCAGCGCGGCGTCCGAGACCGGGGTCAGCGTCGGGTTGGCCGCGGCCCGGTCCCAGGGGCAGAAGCGCCGCCAGGCCGCGTCCCGCACCACCACCGCGCTGTGCAGCGGGGAGGAGAAGACGTGCAGCGCCTGCGGTGGGCCCAGCGTGTGGTCCAGCGCCGGGCTGCCGGGCACGCGGTCGGCGTGGCAATGCGGCCGGCCTTCGCGCATGGAAAGGGTGAACTCCACCCAGTTCCAGCCATGGCAGTGCTGGAACTCCATCGGCGGCGGCGGCGGGCGCAGCCGGGCGGCGGCGGTCCGCAGCAGCGCCGCGTGCGAGTCCCCGAAGATCCGCAGCATGGTCATGCCCCGCCGGGGTCCAGCAGGACCTCGTCGCAGAACTCGAAGCCCGGCGGCGGAGGGACGGGGGCGGCGGTGGCTGGGGCCGTGGTGGTGGTGGCGGTGGCGGTGGCGGGCGGCGTCCCGGTGGCGGCCAGGAAGTGGCGCATCACCTCGGCCACGCCGGCTTCGCTGACCGTCCGCAGGTCGGGATTGTAGTGCATGTGGCGGGATGGCTGGCCGGTGATGATCTCATAGGCCGGGAAATAGCTGACCCCCGGTTCGTGCATCGCCATTTCTCCGGCCACGGCACGCAGCACGGACTTGGCGTAGGTGGTGGCAACCAGCACGTGCTGGCCGCTGGCGGTGGCCACCAGCGGTACCGGGGAGACGGTCAGCAGCAGCCGCGCCCGCGGGTTGACCTGGCGCAGCGCGGCCATGAAGGCGGTCAGGTCGGCCAGCACCTCGGCGTGGCGGAAGTTGTGGAAGCGGTGCCGCGCCGGGTCGTAGTCGCCGGCGACCACGCCGGGCGCCACCGGCAGCACGGTGCCGTCGGCGGCCAGCCAGGCCTCGGTCAGGCCCAGGGTGAAGACCAGCACGTCCAGCCGCAGGAACATGTCCTTCACGCGGGCCAGGTGGGCGACGCGCAGCGCGCGGACTTCTTCGGCCGAGCCGAAGCCGCCGGGTTCCAGCGTGGGGCGCAGCGCGTCGTAGTGGCGGCCGTCGCGGGTCCACACCGCCTCGGCCGGCTGGAACTGGCCGAAGGCCTGCAGGAACAGCTGCAGCAGTTGCCGGGCGGAGTAGATGTTGCCGTAGCGGCAGGAATAGACGCCGTAGCCCAGCCGGGCCGCCGCCTCGGCGCCCAGGAAGCCGGGGGCGGGCTCGTGGTCCATCCAGGCCAGGCCCTGGGCCCGCAGCGCGCGGCCGATATGCTGGGCGAAGCAGCTGCCGGCGGTGGCGATGCGCGCCCCGGCCAGGCTGGGCAGGCCGTCGGCCAGGCCGGAGAGCCGGCTGGGATGCTCGGCCGCGACGGCGCGGCGCCAGAAGGCCCGGGCCGGCAGGTTGGCATAGGGGTGGGGCGGGGCGGCATCGGGCGGCGGCATGGTCGTCACCTGGTGTGGCCGGGGGCGGTTGGGTCGGTGCTGCCATGCTTGGCGGCGTGCGGGCGGGCAGCCGCCAGCCGGCGGGGGCTGCAGGACAGATAGGACCCGATTGCCGGTTTCAAGCCCAGCCGGCTTCCGCAACCGAAAGGACAGGCGCGCGCCGTCAGTCCTCGGTCAGGTTCGCCGCCGCCAGGGTCTCGGCGCTGGCACGCTCGGGGTACTCGGCCACTTCCAGAATGTTACGGCCGGCGCGGCGGACGCGGGCGACCTCGGATTCCGTGCAGGCGTAGCCGCGCAGCATGTCGTTGTCCGGGTTGGCCACTTCCAGCTTGGCGCGCACGCGGCACAGCACCGCGTGTTCGGTGCGGGCGGAACCGCCATGCCAGCGGCGCAGCGCCTCCACCCAGTCGCCAGTTTCCTGGTGCCAGCGGCGCAGCATGCCGCCGGCCCAGTCGGTGGCGCGCAGCGGGTCCAGCGGCCAGTCGCTGCCACGGGCGTGGACGCGGGTGTTGACCTGCACGCAGCCGACCATGGGCGAGGCGCGGCTGGGCGCCTGGGCCAGGATTTCCCGCGCGCGGTGCAGGTCGTGCGGGTGGTAGCTGCGGCTGCCGAGCTTGATGGCGTGGGCGTGCAGGCTGCTCTCGCTCATCGCCACCGCCACCAGCAGGCCGGGCGGCAGCTCGTGCACCTGCTCGGCGCGGCGGGCGGCGGCCAGGCAGGCGGCGCGCGGCGTGCTGGGCAGGGTGGCGCGGGCCAGGTCCATGCTCTCCGGCGCCGGCAGCAATTCCTGCGGGGCGTCGCGCAGCACCGGCGGGCTGCCGGGGGCGCGGGGCTGGCGCGGCTTGCGGCCATGCTGGACGGTGGGGCGGCCGGCGCGGGCGGGGCGGGCGCTGGCGGGTTCAGTGGCGCGGGCGGCGTGGCGGGTCGGCGCTGCCTCC
>CANGNF010000015.1 GCA_947455205.1 Acetobacteraceae bacterium
AGCGCGACATCCGCGCCTTCATCGACACCCACAACGCCAATCCCAAGCCCTTCCGCTGGACCAAGTCCGCCGACGACATCCTCGCCGCAATCCAACGATTCTGTCAGCGAACACTCCAAATCGGAGGAACTACAGAATCAGGACACTAGCCCGCTTTCCGCGCCGCGATCAGGAACTCGCGGTTCCCCTCCGGCCCCAGGATCGGGCTGGCCTCTATCCCCAGCACCTCCCAGCCCGGCAGCGCCGCCCACCAGGCGCGCATCCCCTCGCAGACCGTGCGATGCACATTGGCGTCGCGCACCACGCCGCCCTTGGCCACCGCCGGCCCCACCTCGAATTGCGGTTTGATCAGTGCCACCGCCCAGGCGCCGGGCGCGCAGAGCTTCAGCGGCATGTCCAGCACCATCCGCAGCCCGATGAAGCTGGCGTCGCAGACCAGCGCCCCTACCGGCTCCGGCACCGTTGACGCGTCCAGGTAGCGGGCGTTGACCTTTTCCTTCACCACCACGCGCGGGTCGTTGCGCAGCTTCCAGGCCAACTGGCCATGGCCGACATCCACCGCATAGACCTTGGTGGCGCCCTCATGCAGCAGCACATCGGTGAAGCCGCCGGTGGAGGCGCCGACATCCAGGCAGACCAGCCCGGTCGCGCTCAGGCCGAAATGCCCCAGCCCATGCGCCAGCTTCACCCCGCCGCGGGAAACCCAAGGGTGGTCCTGGCCGCGCACTTCCAGCGCAATGTCCAGCGCCACGGAAGTGCCCGGCTTGTCCATGCGCTGCTCGCCGGAAAACACCTTTCCGGCCAGGATCAGCGCCTGGGCGCGGGTGCGGCTTTCCGCCAGCCCGCGGTCGACCATCATCTGGTCGACCCGTTGCTTCGCCAAGGCGTCAGGCCCGCGCGGGCAGCGCCAGCGCGTCCACGCCCAGGGCCTGCAGCGCCGTCTCGACGACATGCTGGGCGTTCAGCCGCGCCTCGTCGTACTGCTTCTTCGGGTTGTCGTGGTCGATATAGCTGTCCGGCATGCACATCGGCCGGAACTTCAGCCCGCCATCCAGCAGGCCGCGCCACGCCAGGTGGTGCGCCACGAAGCTGCCATAGCCACCCACCGAGCCTTCCTCGATGGTGATCAGCACCTGGTGCTCGCGCGCCAGCCGCTCGGTCAGCTGGGCGTCCAGCGGCTTGGCGAAGCGCGCATCGGCCACCGTGGTGGAAAGCCCGCGGGCCTCCAGCGCCTCGGCCGCCTTCAGCGCCTCGGCCAGCCGGGTGCCGTAGCTGAGGATGGCGACCTTGGTCCCCTCCTTCACCACGCGGCCCTTGCCGATCTCAAGCACGGTGCCGCGCTTCGGCAGTTCCAGCCCCAGCCCCTCGCCACGCGGGTAGCGGAAGCCGATCGGGCCTTCGTCATAGGCCGCCGCGGTGGCGACCATGTGCATCAGCTCCAGCTCATCGGCCGCCGCGCACAGCACCATGTTCGGCAGGCAGCCGAGGTAGGCGATGTCGAAGCTGCCGGCATGCGTCGCGCCATCCGCACCCACCAGGCCCGCACGGTCCATGCCGAAGCGCACCGGCAGCTTCTGCAGGGCCACGTCGTGCATCACCTGGTCATAGGCGCGTTGCAGGAAGGTGGAATAGATCGCGCAGAACGGCTTGAAGCCCTCGGTCGCCAGGCCGGCAGCGAAGGTCACCGCATGCTGCTCGGCAATGCCCACGTCGAAGCTGCGGGTCGGGAACTTCTTGGCGAAGGCGTCGAGCCCGGTGCCGGAGGGCATGGCGGCATTGATCGCGCAGATCCGGTCGTCCAGCTCGGCCTCGGCCACCAGGGCGTTGCTGAACACCTTGGTGTAGCTCGGCGGCCCCGGGGGCGCCTTGACCTGCTCGCCGGTGACGACGTTGAACTTGACCACGCCATGGTACTTGTCGGCGCTGGCCTCGGCCGGGGCGTAGCCCTTGCCCTTCTGCGTCACCGCATGGACCAGGATCGGCCCCTGGTGGTCGGTGTCGCGGATGTTGCGCAGCACCGGCAGCAGGGTGTCCAGGTCGTGCCCGTCCACCGGGCCGACGTAGTAGAAGCCGAGTTCCTCGAACAGCGTGCCGCCGGTCAGCAGGCCGCGGGCATATTCGTCGGCGCGCTTGGCGGCGCGCTCCAGCGGCGCCGGGAACCGCTTGGCCAGCCGCGCCATCAGGTCGCGCAGGTTCAGGAAGGGGCGGCTGGAAATGGTGCGCGACAGGTAGTTGCTCATCGCGCCGACCGGCGGCGCAATGGACATGTCGTTGTCGTTCAGCACCACGATCAGCTTGGACTTGGCGGCGCCGGCATTGTTCATGGCCTCATAGGCCATGCCCGCGCTCATCGCGCCGTCGCCGATCACGCTGATGACGTGGCGCTCGGTCTCGCCCTTCAGATCCTGGCCGATGGCCATGCCAAGGCCCGCGGAGATGCTGGTGCTGGAATGCGCCGCGCCGAAGGGGTCGTACTCGCTCTCGCTGCGCTTGGTGAAGCCGGAGAGCCCGCCGCCCTGGCGGATGGTCCGCATGCGGTCGCGCCGCCCGGTCAGGATCTTGTGCGGGTAGGCCTGGTGGCCAACATCCCAGATCAGCCGGTCGGAGGGCGTGTCGAACACAGCGTGGATCGCGACCGTCAACTCGACCACGCCCAGCGAGGCACCGAGGTGCCCGCCGGTGGCGCTGACCGCGTCGATGGTCTCGGCCCGCAACTCGTCGGCCAGCTGCTTCAGTTGCTCATTCGACATGTTCCGCATGTCGGACGGGAACTTAACCCGGTCGAGCGTCGGCGTATGGGGGGCAGGAGACATCAGGACCTCCGCTCGATCACGAAGTTCGCGAGCATTTTCAGCAACTCGGCCTTGTCGCCGAAGGCGTCAAGGTGGCCCTTGGCCTGGGTGACAAGGCGTTCAGCCTGCAACCGCGCACGGTCCAGGCCATAAAGCGAGACCAGGGTGGCCTTGCCCATCGCGGCATCCTTGCCGGTGGCCTTGCCGGCTTCCTCGGCGGTTGCCGTGGCGTCCAGCAGGTCATCGGCGATCTGGAAGGCGGCGCCGAGGTCCCGCCCATAGGAGAGCAGCGCATGACGCTGGGACAGGTTCGCCTTGCCCAGCACCGCGCCGGCCTCGGCGGAAAATTCGATCAGCTTGCCGGTTTTTAACGTCTGCAGCCGGCCGATCGCGGCCTCGTCCTGCGGCGACTTGCCCTGCTCGGCCATCATGTCGAGCATCTGGCCGCCGCACATGCCGCGCGGCCCCGCCGCCTTGGCCAGCATGCGGACCAGTTCGATCCGCACCGCCGGGTCGGGGTGGGTGTCCTCCTCCCCCAGCACGGTGAAGGCGTGGCACTGCAGGCTGTCCCCGGCCAAAATCGCGGTGGCCTCGTCGAAGGCCTTGTGGTTGGTCGGCTTGCCGCGGCGCAGGTCGTCATTGTCCATGGCCGGCAGGTCGTCATGGATCAGGCTGTAGGCGTGCACCATCTCGATGGCGCAGGCGACGCGCAGCGCGGCCTGGCGGGAGACGCCGAACTGCCGCGCCCCTTCCAGCACCAGGAAGCCGCGCAGCCGCTTGCCGCCGCCGATGACGGAGTAGCGCATCGACTCGAACAGCCGGGCCTCGGCGCCCTCGGGCACCGGCAGCAGCACGTCCAGCGCCTGGTCGATCTCGGCCGCGGCCTGGGTCATGGCCAGGGGCAGCGAGGTGGGGTTCTCCAGTGTAAGCGTGCTCATCCTGTCCTACTCGACATCGCGCAGGGTCATGCCGCCACCAGCCGGGGCGGTGACGATGGCCTGCACCTTGGCTTCAGCCTCGGCCAACAGCTTTTCGCAGCGTTGGCGGAGCGCCACCCCCCGCTCATAGCTCTCGATCGCGGTGGCCAGGTTGCCCTGCCCACCTTCCAGTGACCTGACGATCCGCTCAAGCTCCTCCAGCGCCGCCTCGAAGGTGAGCGACTCAACACTGGAACCGGTCGGCGTGGCCTCGAGGCCAGCGGCCTGCGGCATGGAATTCCCCCTGGTGGCGAAGCGGCTGGCACAAGTCTGAAGGGGAAGTATACGCCCCCGGCCATCTTGGCAAAGCGTCGGCGTCGGGGGGGTGCTACCGAAAAGACACAGGCGTTTCCGAAACGCCACAGTTGAGGGGGTAAAGCAATGAGTGGCTGTACCCTCATGCCCGCATCAACGCGCGGACATGGGCCGCGGTTGAAAGCGCCAGCGCTTCCAGGTCGTAGCCCCCCTCCAGCAGGCTGACGACCTTGCCGCCGCAGTGCCGCTCTGCCAGGGCGCAGAGCTGGTCCGTCAGCCAGGCGAAGTCCGCCTCCCGCACCCTCAGCTGGGCCAGGGGGTCGCGGGCATGGGCGTCGAAGCCGGCGGAGATGACGATGAGGCCGGGGGCGAAGGCGTCCAGCGCGGGGAGGATCCCGCCCTGCCAGGCTTCCCGGAAGGCCGTGCCATCGGCGCCCGGCGGCAGGGGCGCGTTGACCACGTTGCCCATGCCGGTCTCATGCCGGTCCCCGGTGCCGGGGTAGAGCGGGAATTGGTGGGTGCTGCCGTAGAAGATGCTGGGGTCGTCCTTGACGCAGGCCTGGGTGCCGTTGCCGTGGTGGACGTCGAAATCCAGGATCGCGACCCGCGCCACCCCGTGCGCCTGCTGGGCGTGGCGGGCGGCGATGACGGCGTTGGCGAAGAGGCAGAACCCCATTGGGGTGCCTGGCTCCGCATGGTGGCCCGGGGGGCGCACGGCGCAGAAGGCGTGGCGCACCTCTCCCCGGCAAACCGCGTCCACGGCCGCCACACCTGCCCCGGCGGCGCGCAGTGCGGCCTCGGCGCTGCCGTGGCTCATGATGGTGTCGCCATCCAGCGCCAGGGTTTCCCCTTCCGCGGGCCGCACCGCCAGGATGGCGTCCACGTAGTGGCGGGGGTGGGCCAGGCTCAGTTGCTCCGGCGTGGCCTGCGGGGCTTCATCGCGGATCAGGTCGGCGAATTCCTCGGTATCCAGGGCCTTGAGCACGGCGCGCAGGCGGTCCGGGCATTCCGGGTGGTAGTCCCCGGGTTCGTGCAGCAGGCAGGCGCGGTGGGTCAGCAGCAGCGTGTTCATGGCGCCGCCCGCTTCCGCAGCGTGTAGCGGTAGACGCTGCCTTCCTGCGTGCTGGCCAGAAGCTCGTGGCCGGTTTCCGTGCAGAAGGCGCGGAAATCCGCCTGGCTGGCGGGGTCTGTCGCCAGCACCGTCAGTTCCGCGCCGGGGGGCAGGCCGCGCAGGGCCTTGTTGGCCTTCAGCACGGGCAGCGGGCAGCTGAGGCCTTGGACGTCGAGGAGGGTGTCGGGCATACCCCGAGTCCAGCACCGTGGCGGGGCTTGGGCAAGCGTTGGCTGCGTGCCCCCCGGTGTGGCAGGCTGGGGGCGATGATCCGCTTCGGCATAGACCTTGGGGGCACCAAGACCGAGATCGTGGCGCTGGGCGACCAGGGCCAGGTGCTGCTGCGGCGGCGGGTGGCGACGGCGCCGGCCTATGAAGGCGTGGTGCGCGGCATTGCCGGGCTGGTGGCGGCGGCGCGGGCGGAGCTTGGCGCCGGCGGCAGCGTGGGGGTGGGGATTCCCGGTAGTATTTCCCCTTCGACCGGGCTGGTGCGGGGGGCGAATTCCACCTGGCTGAATGGCGGGCGGCTGGGCGAGGACCTGGCCGCCGCGCTGGGGCAGCCGGTGCGGCTTTCCAACGATGCCAACTGCCTGGCGATGAGCGAGGCGGCCGATGGCGCCGGGGCCGGGTTCGGCACGGTGTTCGCGGTGATCCTGGGGACGGGGGTGGGCGCAGGGATTGTCCGCGACGGGCGCATTGTGGAGGGGCGCAACCGGGTGGCGGGGGAATGGGGGCACAACCCGCTGCCCTGGATGACCGCGGCGGAGTTTCCCGGCCCGGCCTGCTGGTGCGGCCACCGGGGGTGCATCGAGACTTTTCTATGTGGGCCGGCCTTGGCGGCGGCGGCGGATGGGCCGGGGGCGCGGGATGCCAGCGGGTTGCCGGGGCGGGCGGATGCCGCGGCGGTGGGCGCCCTGGCGCGGCATGCCGGGCAGCTGGCCCGCGCGCTGGCGCATGTGGTGAACCTGCTGGACCCCGACTGCATCGTGCTGGGCGGCGGGCTTTCCAACATGGCGCACTTGTATGAGGCGGTGCCGGGGTTGATGGCGCGCTGGGTGTTTGCCGATGCGGTGACCACGCCGCTGCTGCGGGCCGCGCATGGCGACAGTTCCGGCGTGTTTGGCGCCGCGCGGTTGTGGGATTGAGCGCCGGCTTCATGGCGGGGCCAGGCAGGCGGGGACGTAGCGCCGGCCGCCGACCAGGAAATGGAAGCTGCGGGCGGCCTTGAGGACTGAGGTGTCGTGGAATTTGCGGGCCGCGAGCCATTCCATGACCCGCTGCTGGACGATGGGCAGCAACGTATCGGACAAATCCGGGTCGGGCAGCATCCAGTGCGGGCCCTTCAACGCCGAAAGCAGGCCGAGGCGGCGGGCAAGGCGGATGGCGTAGGTGCCGACGATGCGGGTGGCGCGGCGCCAGGCGCGGCAGAGCCAATGGGTCAGGCGGCGCAGCACCGGCGGGCAGGTCTTCAGCGCGACGGCCTTCAGCAGCTCCGCCCAGGTGCCCTTGTGGACCCAGCGGCGGAACTGGCGATGCGCGGTGTCCCAGGGGCCCATTTCCGGCGGCAGGTTCTTCCAGGGGCCGTCATGGCAGGCGACCCAGAAGATGGCGTCCAGCCTGGCGCGGATATCGAAGATGGGGCGGCCGCTGCCCTTGTGGACGAAGTAGGGCCAGAGGGCGCGGAGTTCCTCGTCCGAGAGGGGTTGCCAGGGGCGCGGGTTGGTGAGGCCGGGGCGGCGGAGATTGGCCGGGTTGAAGGCCGGGAGGGTGGACCAGTGCGGGCGGGCGGCGGCTTGGTTGGGGGACATGCGGGGGGGGGGGCCGGAGGGGGTTGGGGAAGCACCATGATGGAACATTTAGAGAACATTGTCAAACACTACCGGATCGATTTGCCGTCGGACAGGGTTGATGCGCTGGCCCATGGAAGCGTAAGAGTCCTACAGTTACTGAGGAATCGCGCGTGGAGCAGATCAACCAGTACGTGTTTTATGAAATCGGGAAGGGGTTGAAGAGCGCTCTCAACCTGCAGGACTCTACTCCGGCCACCGATGCGCTTTGGCCGCTGTGGGACAGCCAGACGGCGGTTGAAAAACTACTAGATGCAAAATTCTTTCCGCTTAAGCTCTCAAGGCATGAAGCCGAACAGATAAAGTCTCATTTGGACGATATATTCCTGAACCACTTTCAAGCCGCCAACAGTGATGGCACAAGGTCTTTTCGATACCCGGAAGCAGGCGATCCGCCAGTTCCTTACTGGCGATTCTCCGGTCTAAGAACCGCCATAACTTCCTTTGAGAAGGTGTTCGGCGCCGAACTTCGTGGCGCGGCGACTTATTTTGTTCCAAGCAAAGGTATTTTTGCAACACCCCTTCTGATTGATAATGCTGATGAAGCCTTCACCGCAGATATCCGCGACATGGTACCTCAAAAATCCAGAGATGAATGGAAGCAGGCTGGGCGATGTTTAGCTCTTAGTCTGTGGTCAGCATCGGGTTTTCATGTCGCAAGGGCAGTTGAAGGTGCGTTAGAAAAATATCACGCTGAGTTTTGTCCCGCTGGCAAAAAGGGCCTGCTTTTGTGGAAAGACTACATTGAAGATTTCAAATCCTGCCTAGCTGGACAAACGCAATCGTCCCCGTCTTCTCGCGTAATAGTCGCCATTGAACAAATGAAAGACGATTACAGAAACCCGCTGATGCACCCTCGCGTAGTACTTAACGAACTTGACGCGAGGATGCTTTTAGCTAATGGCGAAAGCCTAATAATATGTATGGTGCAAGAAATGCAGATCTTTAAGCGCTTGCAGGCATCTCCAGCGCCGCCCCAACCTTCCAAACCCTCAGCCCTTGGTCTTGTGTTTGCTCCTAGCTGATCAGGCGACTGGGCAGTTCGAAGGTGTTACCCCACCTCCCACGGCGCCTTCTCCCCGCGCAACACCACCGCATCCACGCTATCCAGCGCGCGGAACCCCATCGCGTCCCGCGTCTCCACCGCGCCGCTGCCCAAATGCGGCAGCAGGGCCACGTTCTCCAGGCCGAGGTAGCCCGGGAAGACGCGCGGTTCGCCGTCGTACACGTCCAGCCCGGCGGCCAGCACCTGGCCGGACTGCAGCGCCGCCACCAGCGCCGCGTCGTCCACCGTGGTGCCGCGGCCGGTGTTGACCACAATGGCGCCGCGCTTCAGCAGGCCGATCCGTTCCGCGTTCAGCCATTGGCGCGTCGCCGCGCCGCCGGGGATGTGCATGCTCAGCACGTCGATCCCGGCCAGGAAGCTGGCATCCTCGGCGTGGAAGATCGCGCCGGCTTCCTCGCTGGCCGAAAGGCGCGAGCGGTTGCGGTAGTGGACTTCCATGCTGAAGCCGCGCGCCATCTTCGCCAGTTCCCGCCCAATGCGGCCCATGCCGAGGATGCCGAGCTTCTTGCCTTCCAGCGTCACGCCCATCAGCTGCGTCGGCGCCCAGCCGCCCCAGTTGCCGGCGCGGAGCAGGCGCTCGCCCTCCCCGGCGCGGCGGGCGGCCATGAGCATGAGGGTGAAGGCGATCTCGGCCGTGGCGAAGCTGAGGACGTCCGGCGTGTTGGCGACGGGGATGCCGCGCGCCTTGGCGGCGGCCAGGTCGATGTGGTCGGTGCCGACGCTGAAGGTGGCGATCAGCTTCACGCTGGCCGGCAGGGCGGCGATGCAGGCGGCGTTCATGGCGTCGCCGGCGGCGCAGAGGATGGCGCTGGCGTTGCAGGCGGCGGCGCGCCGGGCGATCTCGGCGGGGTCCAGCGCCCAGAGGTCGTCGGCCAGGTTCAGCTGGGCGTCGTAGTCGCGGCTCGCACGGGCCTGGACGGCTTCGGGCAGGCGGCGGGTGAGGAGGAGGCTGGGCTTCGGCGCAGGGGTCGGCATGGGGGACGTTTCCTCGGGTTGCCGCAGTGATAACGCCGGCGCGGGCGGCTTGCCAGGGTGGGCCGGCGCGGGCACGGTCTGCGGCCTTGAAAGCGGGAGACGCGGCAGATGGATCTGGGTTTGAAGGGGCGGCGCGCCCTGGTGATGGGCGGGACCAAGGGGCTGGGGCGCAGCATTGCCGATTCGCTGGCCGGCGAGGGTGCGGCGCTGGTCATCAGCGGGCGCGACCAGGGGCGGCTGGACAAGGCGGCGGCGGAGCTGAAGGCGGCGGGTGCGGCCAGCGCGGTGGGCTTTCCGGGGGACGTGGCGACACCGGATGACATGAACCGGCTGTACGACGCGGCGGTGAAGGCGATGGGTGGCGTGGACATCCTGGTGCTGAACCATGGCGGCCCGCCGCCCTGCACCGCGACGCAGATGAAGGAGAGCGACCTGGTGACCTGGTTCACCAGCATTGTCGTCTCGCCGCTGCGGATCGCCAACCTGGCGCTGCCGGCGATGCGGGCGCAGAAGTGGGGGCGGATCATCGTGGTGGGCAGCACGGGCATGCAGCACCCGATCGGCTACCTGGCGCTGTCCAACACGCTGCGGGCCAGCGTCTGGGCCTGGGTGAAGACCGTGAGCGGCGAAGTGGCCGAGGACGGGGTGACGGTGAACGTGCTGGCGCCCGGGAGCATCCTGACGGATCGGACGACCGAGACCTCGGCCAAGAATGCCGCGGCCAAGGGGATTTCGGTGGAGCAGGTGATCGCCGATGCGGCGAAGGAGATCCCGGCCAAGCGGTACGGCATGCCTTCCGAGTACGGCCCGATGGGCGCGTTCCTGGCCGGCGATACCGGCAGCTACGTGACCGGCAGCATGATCCGCATCGACGGCGGGCGCGTGCGGGGGATGGTTTAGATCCCCACGAAATCGCTGCGCGCTTTCGCGGGGGCCCCGTGTTGGCGCGGCGATTGATAGGTGGCTTCGCGGCGGCGCGGCAAAGCCGTGCCGCCTTCCCGAGGAGTGCTGAGTGATGCTGCCCAACCTGACCCCTGACGTGGCGCTGGCGGAGAAGCTGTTCGAGGAGCTGCGGGTGCGCAGCTTCGACGGCGTGGGGATGACGCGCGAGGCCTATGGGCCCGGCGAGCGGATGGCGCATGCGCTGGTGAAGGACGCCGCCGGGGCGCTGGGGCTGGAGACGAACGCCGACCCCATCGGCAACCTGTACTGCACCCTGCCGGGGACGGACCGCGGGGCAAAGCGCGTGCTGCTGGGCAGCCATCTGGACACGGTGGTGAATGGCGGCAACTTCGATGGCGCCGCCGGCGTGCTGGCGGGGCTGGCCGCGGTGGCCGGGATGAAGCAGGCCGGCTGGCAGCCGCGCTGCGACGTGGCGGTGATGGTGACGCGGGCGGAGGAAGCCGGGGCCTGGTTTCCCACCAGCTTCCCCGGCAGCCGCGGGGCGCTGGGCGCGCTGCGGGCGGAGGAGCTGGATATCAAGCGGTTGGACAGCGGGCGCTCGCTGGCGGACCACATGGTGGAGGAAGGCTTCGACCCCGGCTTTGCCCGGCGTGGCGACAAGGTGCTGGGGCCGGACAATGTCGCGGCGTACCTGGAAGTGCATATCGAGCAGGGGCCGGTGCTGGATGCGATGGAGATTCCGGTGGGGATCGTCACCGGCATTCCCGGCAGCCGGCGGCTGCGCACCGGGCGGGTGCTGGGCGAGTACAACCACTCCGGCGGGACCCCGCGGAAATACAGGCGTGACGCGGCGATTGCGCTGGCGGATTTGGCGGTGGCGCTGGATGAGGCCTGGTGCCGGCTGGATGCGCGCGGGCAGCAGCTGGTCGTCACCTTCTGCACCATGGGCACCACGGCAGAGGCCGGCTTCACCAAGGTGGCGGGCGAGGCGACCTTCCAGCTGGATGTTCGCAGCGTGAACCTGCACAGCATCGATGCCATCTGGGAGGTGCTGTACGACAAGGTGCCGGAGATTGAGGCACGGCGCGGCGTGACGTTTGAACTGGGCGCGCAGAGCGGCAGCCCGGCCAGCCTGATGGATGCCGGCGTGCAGGACGGCCTGAAGCGCGCGGCGCTGGCGCTGGACATACCTTTTCATGCGATGGCGAGCGGCGGGGGGCATGACGCGGTCGCCTTCGCCCAGGCCGGGGTTCCCGCTGGCATGTTGTTTGTCAGGAACCAGAACGGCAGCCACAACCCGAAGGAAGCGATGCGGATGGAAGATTTTGCGAAGGCGTGCGCCGTGGCGCAGCGTTGGGCCGCGGAGATTTCGGCGTGAGCGCTCGTCTGGCCGTTGATATCGGCGGCACCTTCACCGACCTGGCCATTGAGCTGGACGACCAGCGCTGGACCGCCAAGGTGCTGACCACGCCGCATGCCCCGGAAGAAGGCGTGCTGGAGGGCGTTAAGGTGGTGCTGGCGCGCGCCGGGCTGACCGCCGCCGACCTGGCGCTGGTGATCCATGGCACCACGCTGGCGACCAATGCCGTCATTGAGCGCAAGGGCGCCAAGACCGCGCTGCTGACCACCGAGGGGTTCCGCGACGTTCTCGCGCTGGGGAATGAGAGCCGCTACGACCAGTACGATTTGAACATCGAACTGCCGCAGCCGCTGGTGCCGCGGCGCTGGCGCCTGCCGGTGCAGGAGCGGCTGGACAACACCGGCCGCGTGCTGCTGCCGCTGGATGAAGCGGCTGTCGCCAGGCAGGTTGAGTTCATGATGCAGGAGGGGATCGAGGCCGTGGCCATCGGCTTCCTGCATTCCTTCGTCAACGCGGCGCATGAGCGGCAGGCGGCGGCGATCGTGCGCAGCATCTGGCCTGCGGTGCCGATCTCGCTTTCGTCCGAGGTTTCGCCGGAAATGCGCGAGTGGGAGCGGTTTTCCACCACCGTCGCCAACGCTTACGTGCAGCCGTTGATGGCGAGCTATCTCGGGCGGCTGGAGACGGGGTTGCGCAAGGCCGGCGTGGCCTGCCCGCTGTTCATGATGCTGTCGGGCGGTGGGCTGACGACGCTGGAGACGGCGGCGCGCTTTCCGATCCGGCTGGTGGAGAGCGGGCCGGCGGGTGGCGCGATCTTCAGCGCGCATGTCGCCAAGCAGCGCGGGTTGCGGCAGGTGCTGTCCTTCGACATGGGCGGCACGACGGCGAAGATCTGCCTGATCGATGAGTTCCAGCCGCAGGCGTCGCGGACGTTTGAGGTGGCGCGCGTCGGGCGGTTCAAGAAGGGCAGCGGGTTGCCGCTGCGGATACCGGTCATCGAGATGGTGGAGATCGGCGCCGGCGGTGGGTCGCTGGCGCAGGTTGATTCGATGGGGCGCATCCAGGTGGGGCCGGAGAGTGCCGGCGCCTCGCCCGGGCCGGCCTGCTATGGGCGCGGCGGCACGCGGCCGGCGGTGACGGATGCCAACCTGGCGCTGGGGCGGTACGACCCGGATCTGTTCGCCGGTGGCGCGTTGAAGCTGCACCCGGCGGAGGCGTTTTCGGCGCTAGGCAGCGCGGTGGGCGAGAAGCTGGGGCTGGCGCCGGATATGGCCGGGCTCGGCGTGGTCGAGATGGTGGATGAGAACATGGCCAATGCGGCGCGTGTCCATGCCATCGAGAGCGGCAAGGGCTATGAGGGGCGGACGATCATCGCCTTCGGCGGCGGCGGGCCGGTGCATGGCTACCGCGTGGCCGAGAAGATCGGCGTGAACCGGATGCTGGTGCCTTCGGGCGCGGGTGTTGGTTCCGCGATCGGCTTCCTGCGCGCGCCGGTGGCGTATGAGGTGGTGAAGTCGCTGTACCAGCGCTTCGCGTCCTTCGATGTGCCGGCGGTGAATGCGCTGCTGGCGGGCATGGCGAACGAGGCGAGCAGCGTGGTGGCAAAGGCGGCCTTCGATGCGCCGGTGACGCAGACGCGCATAGCCTTCATGCGCTATGTCGGCCAGGGGCATGAGATTGCCGTCTTCCTGCCGGCGCGCGACCTGACGGATGCCGATGTGGCGCTGATCCGCGCCGCGTATGACACCGAGTACAGCCGCTTCTACGACCGGCCGGTGCCGGGCAGCGATGTCGAGATCATGAGCTTCGCGGTGACGGTGGCGACCGTGGTGGATGCGGTGGAGCCGGTGGCGAATGTGGACGCCGCGCCGGCGCCGGCGCCGATCCGGCATCACCAGGTGCTGGATACCAGCACCGGCCAGCGCGAGCCCTGGGCGGTGTACGACCGGCTGGAGATGGCGCCTGGCTGCACGTTGCAGGGGCCGTGCATCGTGGCCGAGGAGGAGACCAGCACGCTGGTTGGCCGCGGCTGGACCTGCCGGATGGATGGGTTGGGGTATCTGGAACTGGAGCGGGTGGCATGAACATCGCACTGGAAACCATTCAGCGTCAGATCCAATGGAACCGGCTGATCGCGGTGGTGGAGGAGCAGGCGCAGACGATGATCCGCACCGCCTTCAGCACCACGGTGCGCGAGGCCGGCGACCTCTCGGCGGGCATCTTTGATCTGGATGCGCGGATGCTGGCGCAGGCCGTGACCGGCACGCCGGGCCACGTGAATTCGATGATGGAAAGCGTCGGGCACTTCCTGAAGAAGTTCCCCGTCGCGGGGATGCAGCCGGGCGACCACTACATCACCAATGACCCCTGGCTGGGCACCGGGCACCTGCACGACCTGACGGTGGTGACGCCGGCGTTCCGCAAGGGCAAGTGCGTCGGGCTGTTCGCCAATACCGCGCATATCATCGATATCGGCGGGTTGGGCATGGGGCCCGAGGGGCGGAGCGTGTTCGAGGAGGGGCTGTATATCCCCATCGTCAAATGCTTCGACAAGGGCGTGCCGAACGAGACCTTCTTCGATTTCATCCGCGCGGGCAGCCGCACGCCGGTGGAGTTGGAGGGCGATATCTACAGCCTGTGCGCCTGCAACGACGCCGGGGCGAAGCGGCTGGTGGAGATGATGGACGAGTTCCACATGGACTCGATCGATCCCCTCGCGGAGTACATCTTCGACAGCTCGCTGAAGGCGACGCTGGCGGAGATCGAGAAGCTGCCGCGTGGGACGTATTCCGCGCAGATCGTCTCGGATGGCTATGAAGCGCCGGTGACGCTGAAGGCGGCGATGACGATCCACAGCGACAGGATCGTGGTGGATTATGCCGGGACGTCGGGCTTCTCGCAGCGCGGGATCAATGTGCCGGCGGCGTATTGCCGGGCGTATTCCTGCTTCGGCATCAAGTGCGTGGTGGCGCCGGAGATTCCGAACAACTGGGCGTCGCTGGCGCCCTTCGTGATGGAGATTCCGGACGACTGCATCCTGAACACGCCGCGGCCCTACCCCGTCAGCGTGCGGCATGTGGTCGGGCAGTTGCTGCCGGACCTGATGATGGGCTGCCTGCACCAGGCGGTGCCGGGGCGGGTGAATGCCGAAGGGTCTTCCTGCCTGTGGAACCCGCCGTTGCGTGGCGGCGCCCAGGTGTCGGGCCAGCAGGCGGAGGTCGAGGATTTCGAGGTCATCACCTTCAACTCCGGCGGCACGGGTGCGCGGCCGGGGAAGGATGGGCTGAGCGGCATCGCCTTTCCGTCCGGCGTGCGGACCATGCCGGTGGAAGCGACCGAGAACGTGGCTTCCGTGATCTTCTGGGAGAAGCAGTTGCGGCCGGACAGCGCCGGCGCCGGGCGCACGCGCGGTGGGTTCGGGCAGACCATGGTGGTGGGTTGCAAGAACGAGGCGGAGTTTGCGGTGAACGCGATCTTCGACCGCGTGGCGAACCCGCCGAAGGGGCGCGAGGGCGGCGAGAGCGGCGCGGCCGGTTGGGTTGGGCTGAACGACGCCAACGGCACGGTGCTGCGGACCAAGGGGTTCCAGATTGTGCCGAAGGGCCGGCGCCTGGTGCTGCAACTGCCGGGCGGCGGCGGCATGGGCGACCCGAAGGCGCGCGACCCCGAGCTGGTGAAGCAGGACGTGGCGGATGGGCTGGTGACGGCGGCCAACGCCAAGGCGATCTATGGGGTGGAGGTCTGACATGGCGCTTCGTTGTGACCTGATCATCCGCGACGCGACCATTCTGGATGGCACCGGCAACCCGCGCTTCACCGGGGATGTCGGCGTCACTGGCGAGCGGATCGTCGGCGTTGGCGACCTCTCCGCGGCTTCCGCGGACAAGGAAGTCATCGCCACCGGGCGCGCGCTGGCACCGGGGTTCATCGACAGCCATACGCATGACGACCGGGCCGTGCTGTGCGGGCCGGGGTGCATGACCTGCAAGTCCTCGCAGGGCGTCACCAGCGTGGTGGTGGGCAACTGCGGCGTCAGCCTTTCGCCGGGCACCTTCAGCAAGCGGCCGCCGCCGCCGCTGGACCTGGTGGGCGACCAGGAGGGTTTCCGCTACGGGCATTTCGGCGAATATGCCGAGGCGCTGCGGAAGACGCCCACGGCGGTGAATACCTACGCCTTCGTCGGCCACCAGACGCTGCGCGCCATCGTGATGGGCGATGACTGCCTGACGCGCGCGGCCAAGGACCACGAGATTGCGCGGATGCGGCAATACGTGGCGGAGAGCCTGGCGGCCGGCGCCAGCGGCTTCTCCACAGGCCTGTACTACAAGCCCAACATGCACGCGACGACCGAGGAGGTCATCGCCGTGGCCGAGCCGCTGAAGGCCGCCGGCGGGCTGTATGCGACGCATATGCGCGACGAGGCCGACCGCGTCTGCGCGAGCATCGAGGAGACGGCGAAGATCGGCGCGCGGCTGGGCGTGCAGGTGCATGTCAGCCACCACAAGTGCAGCATGCCGGAGAATTACGGCCGCAGCGTGCAGACGCTGGCGCTGATGGAGGCGATCAACCGCACGCAGGAGATTGCCTTCGACGTGTATCCCTACCCCGCGGGCTCCACGGTGCTGATGCCGGACCGGCTGCGCGACGGGCTGCGCGTGATCGTCAGCTGGTCGGTGCCGCATCCGGAGATGACCGGCAAGGACCTGGCGGATATTGCGCGCGGCTGGAACATGGACCCGGTCTCGGCGGCTGAGAAGCTGCTGCCGGCCGGCGCCATCACCTTCCAGATGGAGGAGGATGATGTCCGCCGGATCATGGCGCATCCGATGAGCATCATCGGGTCGGACGGCATTCCGCATGACGTGCATCCGCACCCGCGGCTGTGGGGCACCTTCCCGCGCGTGCTCGGCTACTACTCGCGCCACCTCGGGCTGTTTGATCTCGAGACCGCCGTGCACAAGATGACCGGGCGCACCGCCGAGCTGTTCGGCATGGTGGACCGCGGCGTCATCCGCACGGGCGCCTTTGCCGACCTGGTGCTGTTCGACCCGCATACGGTGGTGGACCGCGCCACCTTCGACCAGCCGACCATCCCCAGCCAGGGGATCGAGCAGGTCTGGACCAATGGCGTGGCGACCTATGTCGGCGCCACCGGCATGACCGGCGCGGCGCCGGGGCGGCTCATTCGTCGCAACCGCGGCTGATGGCTGCCCCGAGCGGCGGACCGGTGCGCGGCTTCGGCTGGGAGCCGGGGACGATGCGCAAGGCGGCGCTGGTCGGCGGCGTGCTGCTGGCGCTGCTGGGGCTGTTGACCTGGGGGCTGCATGAGCCGGCGGCGAAGGGGCCGCTGGCCGACTACGCCCGGCTGGGCGCCAGCGCGGGGGCCGAGGCGATGCAGCGCGACCTGCTGGCGGGGTTCCCGCCGGGCACCCAGCTCTCCCCGCTGGTGCAGCGGCTGGGCGCGCTGGGGCTGCGCTGCGCGCCGTCCGAGGCCGCCATCGGCACCTTGCTGTGCACGGCCAGGTTGCAGGCCCGGGAGAACCGGCAATTGCTCGTACAGGTTGTAATCTGGGCGACGAATGACCGGCTGATGTCGATGAGCGTCGGCTTCCAGCAGCAGGGCACCACCCACTAGGCCAGGGTTCGCCTGGGTTTTTCAGGTTTCGTCGGGCGCACGCGGGGGTTGCGGGCCGACAACAGACGACAGGTCACGACGGGTATTTTCCGCAACCCCAGGTTATCTCTTCCTCACCAGATTTTCCCGTGAGGAGAGCAAACATGGCTTTCAAGCGCTACGCCGACACCATCCGCACCTGCATGATGGCTGGTGCTTCCATGGGCCTGCTGTTCACCGCCGTGTCCGCCTATGCGGTCACCGCGCACCAGCCCGCGCCGCCGCCGCAGCGGCCGCAGTTCAACGACTACCTGCGCCAGGACGACGCCCTGGGCGCGCTGCGCCGCGACCTGATGGCCAAGCAGGCGCAGGGCGCCAATGCCAGCACGCTGCTGGCCTGGATGCAGCAGGGCGGCTTCCAGTGCGACGCCAACCTGCGTGAGCCGGGTGCCTATGACTGCACCTATCGCCGCCACATGCTGTTCGACCGCGTGGCCGAGTTGCAGGCGCGCATCATCACCAACGGCACCATGCTGGCCTCGGTGACGGCGCCGGTGCCGGTCTTCGCCCTGGGCCGCACCACCACCGCCGCGCTGGCGGTGGCGCAGACCGGCGGCTGATCCCCCTCCCCCCGACCAAGGAGTTTTCCGATGCTGTTTTCCAACGAGGGCCTGCGCAGTGCGCGCATGGCATTGACGGCGGGCACGCTGGTGGTTGGCACCGTGGCCGGCATGGCCTGGGCCAGCAGCGCCAGCGGCACCTCCACCGGGCCGAGCCAGTTCGAGCGCTACATCAGCCTGGGCCCGCGCCTGGGGACGGAAGCGCTGAGCCGCGACCTGAACATGCAGCACCCCGCCGGTACCAGCCTGGTTTCCCTGCTGGCGCGGCTGGAGAAGGCCGGCTTCGGCTGCCTGCCCGACCCGCAGCGCTACACCGGGTACGACTGCACTTGGCGGCGGGCGGTCAGCGACCGGCGCGTGGCGCAGATCCGCACCCATGTGGAGGCCAATGGCGTGCAGGTGGTCTCGATCGAGCCGGCGGTGGGCGTGTACATCCGCTGAAGCGGCGCCGGCGCGCCGTGGCGCTGAAGCGGCGCCTGGGCGCCGTGGCGCCGAGGCTTGGCGAAGTGGGCGCGTGGGGGTAGGCACATCGGCAAAGGGAGATCCGTGCCGCATGCCGACCGCCGCCGAGATGATCGTGGAGTTCCTGGCGCAGCAGGGCGTGGACCGCGCCTTCTGCGTGCCGGGGGAGAGCTACATCGCGCTGCTGGATGCGCTGCACGCGCATAACCGGCTGGACCTGGTGACCTGCCGCACCGAGGGCGGCGCCGGCTTCATGGCGGTGGCGGATGCCAAGCTGACCGGGCGGCCCGGCGTGGTGCTGGTGAGCCGCGGTCCCGGCGCCTGCAACGCCAGCATTGCCGTGCACACCGCGGAACAGGACGCGGTGCCGCTGATCCTGCTGATCGGCCAGGTGGAGAAGCGCGACCTCCGGCGCAATGCGTTCCAGGAGATCGACTACGCCAATATGTTCCGCGGCGTGGCCAAGTGGGTGGGCGAGGCGACCAACCCCGACCAAGTGCCGGAGCTGATTGCGCGGGCCTATGCCATGGCGATGGGCGGGGTGCCGGGGCCGGTGGTGCTTTCCCTGCCGGAAGACGTGCTGGCCGAGGACTGCGCGGCGCCGTTGATGGCGGCGACCTTGCCGCGTTCCGCGCCCCCTGCTCCGGCGGATGTGGCGCAACTGGCGGCCATGCTGCGCGCGGCCGAGCGGCCGATATTGCTGGTGGGGCATGGGCTGGATACGCCGGCGGGGCTGGATGGCCGCGCCGCGCTGGCGCGCTTTGCCGAGGAATGGCAGCTGCCGGTGGCGGTCAGCTTCCGGCGGCAGGATCTGTTCGACAACACCCATGCGCTGTACGCCGGCGACCTGGGCCTGCGGAACCCGGACGCGCAGCGCGCCGCCTTTGCCGAGGCCGATTTGGTGGTGGCGCTGGGCACCAGGCTGACCGACATCACGACCCAGGGCTGGAGCTGGCCGGCGGCCGGGCAGCGCCTGGTGCATGTCTGCGCCGACCCGCGCTTCCTGGGCTGGCTGTTTCCGGCGGAATTGGCGATCAACGCCGATGCGCGCGGCCTGCTGGCGGCGATGGCCGGGGAGAAGCCGGCGGCGCCGGCCGGGCGCGGCGCGTGGAATGCCGGGCTGCGGGCGCTGCATGTGGCGGATTGCGGCGTGAAGCCGCGGGAGCTGCCGGATGGCGTGGCCTTTGCCGAGGTGGCCAAGCTGGTGGAGGCGACCGTCGCCGACGACGCGATCGTGACGCTGGATGCCGGGACCTTCGGCGCGCCGTTCTACCGCAAGGTAGCGTGGAAGCCGGGGCAGCGGCTGCTGGTGCCGATCTCCGGCGCGATGGGGTTTGGGATGCCGGCGGCGGTGGCGGCCAGCCTGCGCTGCCCGGGGCGGCAGGTGGTGGGCTGCGTCGGTGATGGCGGCGCGCTGATGACCGGCGGCGAGTTCGCCGTTGGCGTGGCGCGCGGGGCGAACATGAAGATGCTGCTGAGCGACAATGGCAGCTATGCCAGCATCCGCATCCACCAGGAAAAGGCGCATCCCGGCCGGGTCAGCGGCACCACGCTGGTGAACCCGGACATGGCGGCCTGGGCGGCGGCGTTCCGCGCGCCGATCACCACCGTGCACGACAACAGCGAACTGCCGAAGCTGGCCGAGGCGCTGCGCGCGCCAGGGCCGGGGGCGATCGTGGTGCGGACAAGCTTGCAGGCGGTGCTGCCCTAGCGTCTGATTGCGCCCTGACAAGAGCTCCTTCGGGGGCCGAGGGAGGGGATATGAGCGGGATCACCCGTCGGGCGGCGCTGGCCGCCTGCCTGGCCACGCCGGCGCTGGCGCAGGCGCAGGGAGACTGGCCGGCGCGGCCGGTGAAGCTGCTGGTGCCGTTTCCGCCCGGCGGCGCCGCCGATGTACCGGCGCGGCTGCTGAGCGAGCATCTGGGCCGGGTGCTGGGGGCGCCCTTCGTCATCGACAACCGGCCCGGCGGCAATACCGTCATCGCCGCCGATGCCGCGGCGAAGAGCGCGCCGGATGGCTATACCTTCCTGTTCTGCTCCAACTCCACCATGGCCAGCGTGCCGCTGCTGGTGGCCAATGCGCCCTACCAGCCGGAGCGCGACTTCGCCCCGGTGGGGCTGGTGAGCCGGGCGCCGTTCTTCGCCATCGTGCCGGCGGCATCCCCGGCCAACAGCATGCAGGAGCTGATGGCGCTGGCACGGCGGCAACCGGGCAAGCTGAGCTATGGCAGCAACGGCAACGGCACCTCCGGCAACCTGGGCATGGAGCTGCTGAAGCTGACGCAGAAGCTGGACATCGTGCATGTGCCGTATCGCAGCTACGTGCAGGCGCTGAACGACATGCTGGGCGGCCGGCTGGACCTGATGCTGGCCGACCTGACCGTGGTGGGCGGCGCGCTGCAGGCCGGCACGGTGAAGGCGATTGCGGCGGCGGTGCCGCAGCGCAGCAGCTTCTTCCCGGACCTGCCGACGATGGTGGAGGCAACGGGGATCGAGGGCTTCGACGCCGGGGTGTGGTTCGGGCTGTTCGCGCCGGCCGGCGTGCCGGAGGCGGTGGTGCGGCGGGTGAACACGGAGACCGTGGCCTGGCTGGGGCGGCCGGAGACGAAGGAAGCGCTGCGGCGGATCGGCCAGGTGCCGGATGCCGGCACCCCGGAGCAGCTGCGGGCGACGGTGCGGGCGGATGGGGCGCGCTATGCGCGGATCATCCGCGAGACCGGGGTGCGGATAGAGTAGCGGCGGGCGCGGCCTGGGCGGAGTTGCCGCAGGCCGTGGATCAACCCGGCTCGCGCGGTCCCGGCCATTCCGGCCGGGCCTCGGGGTCGGTCACGCTCATGTTCAGCCCCTCGGTGGCGCGCACCGGCAGGGTGGTGGGGTCGAACCCGTCCAGGCAATGGATGTTGACGCCGTAGTGGTCCGGCTGCGCCCGCTTGCGGTGGAAGGTGTAGATCCCGCAGCGGGAGCAGAACCAGTGCTTCGCCCGCCGCGTGTTCCATTGGTACAGCGAGAGCGCGTCCTGCCCGGCGGTGATGACCAGGGCGCTTTCATGCACCTTGGTCATCAGGGCGTTCTTCTTGACGCAGAGCGAGCAGTCGCAGGTGGTCAGCTCCACCAGCTCCGCCCGCAGGGTGAAGCGGACGGTGCCGCAGTGGCAGGAGCCCTGGTACTGCGGCATGGCGGTCAGATCGGCGTGACGCGCACGGTCAGCACCGCGGCCTGGCCGGCCTCGATCCGCTCCAGGCAGCGGGCCAGGGCGGCGGCGACCTCGCTGGGTTCGGTGACGCGTTCGCCATGGGCGCCGAAGGCCTTGCCGACATCCTCGAAGCGACGGACATCCGCGTTCTTGTCCAGGCGGCTGAAGAAGGCTTCGGCCTTGGCGGCCTCGCCACCGGGGTAGACGCGGTTGACGGCACTCTTCACCGCGCCCCAGCCGCGATTGTCCAGCACGATGGTGAAGATGGGCAGGCCGTGCATCTGCGCCACGGAGTAGACCGCGTCGGGGCTGCCGAAGTGGTAGCTGCCGTCGCCGACGATCTGCAGCACGCGGTTTTCCGGCCGCGCCAGCTTCACGCCCAGCGCCATGCCGCCGGAGAAGCCGAGGCCGCCGCCGGCGAAGCCGATATAGGTCTGCGGCAGCGTGCGCTCGATGAAGTCCTGCACGTGGCCGCCGTTGCGGATGGCCTCGTTGACGACGATGTCCTCCGGCCGGAGTTGCTTGTTGAGTTCCGCCATCAGGTAAGGGGCGGAGATGGTGTCGGCGGCGCCGGCCTGTTCCGCCATGCCGTCCAGCTTGCGCTGGCGCGCGGTGCGCGGCGCGTCCCAGCTGGCGATGCGGGTGGCGACGCGGGCGCGGTAATCGTCATCCGCCATGGCGCGGATGGCCGCGGCAACCTGGCCGATGACGATGGCGCAGTCGCCCTGCACGCGGATGTCGCCGGGGAAGTTCCAGATCGGCAGGTCGCGCTTGGCGGCGTCGACATCGACATGGATGAAGAAGGTGTCGTCGCGGTGCTGGTGGGTGGTGGGCACCCAGGGGACGTCCACGTCCAGCAGCAGGCCCAGGTCGCATTCCTTCAGCAGGGCACCAGGCTCGAAGCCGGCAAAGGCGGGGTGGTCGGCCGGGAAGTTCATGTAGACGGGGTAGTGGGAGACGACGCGCAGGCCAGCCAGCATGGCCAGGTCCGCCAGCGCGGCCACCGCTTCCGGCTTGCGGCCGATATAGCCGCAGAAGGCCACGGGGTTGTCGGCGGCCATGATCTCGGCGGCGACCTTGGCCACCACTTCCGGCCCGGCGCCACCGGCCATGACGGCGCCGTAGCGGGCCGGCGGGTAGCTGCGGATCTTTTCCTCGTCGATCTCTTCCGCCAGCGTTTCACGCGGCAGCGACATGAAGACCGGGCCGGTTGGCTCGCTCATCATCATGGCGGTGCCGCGGGCCAGCAGTTCCTTGGCGACGATGCCGTTGGGCAGGCAGTATTCCCACTTGGTGTAGGGCCGGACGATGCTGGCGATATCGTAGGGGTCCTGGATGAAGTGGACATAGGTGTCGCGGGAACCCACCATTTCGCCACGGGTGGTGAAGGGCGCGCGGCCCGCCATCAGGAATACCGGGACGCGGCCGCGGCAGAGGTTGTGCATGCCCATGGCGGCGTTGGCGGTGCCGGCATCCACATGCACCAGCACGGCCTGGCCCTTGCCGGTCATGATCGCGTAGCCGCCGGCCATGTGGACGGCCACGACCTCATGCGGGGCGGTGATGACCGGCGGGCGCGGGCGGTTGGTCTGGTCCCAGCGGGCGATCTCCTCGATGATCGAAACGTGGTCGGTGCCGAGGTTGCAGAACAGGTAGTCGATCCCGCTCTCCACCAGGCCTTCGAGGAAGTAGTGGGCGGCGGTGTGGCGGGACATGCTTGGCTCCGGGGACGTTTTTCTGGGCGGAAGGTCCAACGCGCGGGCAGTGCTGTCAAATCCTGGGGGCGCTGCGGAGCCTGATCGTCCGAGGCGCTGGCGCCGAAGGGCGTGAATCGGTCGCGCAGGTAAAATGCCTGGACCGTGAGCGCTTCTGCCGGAAGCGATCACGGTCTAGGCTGGCGCCAAAGGGAGACGCCCATGGGACCGCTCAGCGGCATCAAGGTCATCGAATTCGCGGGCATCGGGCCGGGGCCGTTCTGCGCCATGGTGCTGGCGGATATGGGCGCCGAGGTGGTGCGGCTGGACCGGCCGGATGGCGCGCCGATGGACCGGCGCGACGCGGTGCTGCGCGGGCGGCGGAGCGTGACCCTGGACCTGAAGCAACCAGCGGCGGTGGAAGCGGCGCTGCGGCTGCTGGACGGGGCGGATGCGCTGATCGAGGGGTTTCGCCCCGGCGTGATGGAGCGGCTGGGGCTGGGGCCGGAGGTGGTGCTGGGGCGCAACCCGCGCCTGGCCTATGGGCGGATGACCGGCTGGGGGCAGTTCGGCCCGCTGGCGCAGGCGGCCGGGCACGACATGAACTACATTGCGCTGACCGGCGCGCTGCACGCCATGGGCAGGCCGGGCGAGCGCCCTGCCCCGCCGCTGAACCTGGTGGGCGATTACGGCGGCGGCGGCATGCTGCTGGCGCTGGGGTTGCTGGCGGCGGTGCTGTCCGCGCGTTCCACCGGCCGCGGCCAGGTGGTGGATGCGGCGATGACCGATGGCGCCGCGCTGCTGATGGCGCCGATCTACAGCATGATGGCGCGCGGCCGCTGGCAGCCGGAGCGCGGCGTGAACATGCTGGATGGCACGGCGCCCTGGTACGACACCTATACCTGCGCCGATGGCGGGTTCCTGGCGGTGGGGCCGATCGAGCCGCAGTTCTTCGACCTGATGCTGGGCAAGCTGGGGATTGATCCGGCCGCGCACCGGGACCGGATGCAGCCGGCGGCCTGGCCGGCGTTGAAGGCGAAGCTGGCCGAGGTGTTCGCCACCCAGCCGCGCGACCATTGGGCGGCGCTGTTCGAGGGCACGGATGCCTGCGTGGCGCCGGTGCTGAGCATGGCCGAGGCGCCGAAGCATCCGCACAACGTGGCGCGGCGCACCTTTGTGGAGCGCGAGGGCGTGGTGCAGTCGGCGCCGGCGCCGCGCTTCAGCGAGACACCGGGCGAGGCCGCGCTGCCGCCACCGACGCGGGGCGAGCATACCGATGAGGTGCTGCGCGGCCTGGGCTATGGCGAGGCCGAGATCGCCAGCATCAGCGGGAGGAAGTGAGCATGGAAAAGTTGCCGGCGTTTCCGCCGCGGACGGTGCTGACGGAAGAGCATGAGGCGTTCCGCGCCACCGTGCGCGGCTTCTTCGACAAGCATGTGGTGCCCTTCCATCGGCAGTGGGAGAAGGACGGGATCGTCCCGCGCGAGGTGTGGTTGGCGGCCGGCGAGGCTGGGTTGCTGTGCCTCGGCATGCCCGAGGAATATGGCGGTGCGGGTGCGGACTTTGGGTTCTCGACGGTGCTGATCGAGGAGACCGGGCGGGTGCAGGCCAGCGGGGTTGGGTTCTCGCTGCACAACGACATCACCGCGCCTTACATCCTGCGCTACGCGTCGGAGGCGAAGAAGCGCGAGTGGCTGCCGAAGATGGCGCGCGGCGAGATGATCACCGCGATTGCGATGACCGAGCCGGGCATGGGCAGCGACTTGAAGGCGATGCGGACGCGCGCCGACAAGGATGGCGAGGACTACGTCATCAATGGCAGCAAGACCTACATCACCAACGGGCAGAACGCGCACCTGGTGATTTTGTGCTGCAAGACCGACCCTGCCGCCGGGCGGAAAGGGATTTCGCTGGTCTGCGTGGAGGAAGGCACGCCGGGCTTCGCCAAGGGCAAGAACCTGGAGAAGCTGGGGCTGCATGCGCAGGATACCAGCGAGCTGTTCTTCGACGACGTGCGGGTGCCGCGCGCCAACCTGCTGGGCGAGGAAGGCCGCGGCTTCAGCTATCTCATCTCCAACCTGCCGCAGGAACGCCTGATCATCGCCATGCGCGCCGCGACCGGTATGGAAGTGGCGATTGAGGAGACTGTCGAGTGGGCGCGCAACCGCACGCTGTTCGACAGCACGGTCTTCGACATGCAGCACAACCGCTTCAAGCTGGCGGAATGCCGGGCCAACGCGGTGATGTATCGCAGCTTTGCCGACCACTGCCTGGCGCTGCACCTGAAGGGCGAGTTGAGCGTGGAGATGGCGGCGACGGCCAAGCTGATGGGCGCGGAGCTGTACTGCAAGGTGCTGGATGACTGCCTGCAGATCCATGGCGGCATGGGCTACATGACCGAGACCAAGGTGGCGCGGGCCTGGGCGGATGCGCGGGTCGGACGGATCTATGGCGGCAGTTCGGAGGTGATGAAGGAGATCATCGCCCGAACGCTTTGAGGAGGAACGCTGTGATGCAGCGCAGGGCGGTTCTGGCGGCGCCGTTGGTGCTGCCGTTTGCGGCGCGGGCGCAGGGGCGGTTTCCGGACCGGCCGGTGACGATCATCGTGCCTTTCGTTGCCGGTGGCAGCACGGATGTGGTGATGCGCGCGCTGGCCGATGCGGCGACCAGGCGGCTGGGGCAGCCGGTGCTGGTGGAGAACCGGCCGGGGGCGGGCAGCTCGCTTGGCCCGGCGGCGGTGGCGCGGGCGCGGCCGGATGGGTACCTGCTGACGCAGTTGCCCAACTCGGCCATTCGGCTGACCTTCCTGCAGCGGCTGAGTTACGACGTGCTGCGCGACTTCACGCCGGTGGTGCACCTGACCGGGTATCTGTTCGGCGTTATCGTGAAGAAGGACGCGCGCTGGCGGAACTGGGCGGAGTTCGTCGCCGAGGCGAAGGCCAACCCGGGCAAGCTGACCATCGGCAATGCCGGCACCAATGGCACGCCGCACCTGGGCGCGCTGGAGCTGGCGCAGCGCGCGGGGATTGAGCTGCTGCACGTGCCCTACCGCGGTGAGGCCGAGAGCGCGCAGGCGGTGCTGGGCGGGCATGTCGACGCCGCGGCCACCACGGCGCTGGGCGGCGCCATGGTGACGGATGGGCTGGCGCGATGGCTCAACACCTGGACGGCGCAGCGCACGCGCAAATGGCCCGACGCGCCGACGCTGCTGGAGCTGGGCTATGAGGGCATGGTGGTCAGCGGGCCCTATGGCCTGGTCGGGCCGGCGGGGATGGACCCGGCGGTGACGAAGACGCTGCACGACGCCTTCCATGACGCCATGGCGGACCCGGCGCACATGGCGGTGCTGGAACGCTTCGACATGAACGTGGACTACCGGAACAGCGCCGACTACGCCGCGTTCCTGCAGCAGGTGGTGCCGCAGGAACAGGCGCTGATCCGGCGGCTGGGGTTGCTGCCGTGAGCAAGGAGAATCCCGTGATCACTCGCCGTGCGATGCTGGCTGCGCCCGCGCTGTTGCCGTTTGCCGCAGCCGCCCAGGCGCGGTTTCCGGACAAGCCGATCACGATCCTCATTCCCTTCACCGCCGGCGGGGCGACGGATGTGCAGATGCGCTCCCTGGCCGAGGCGGCGACGCGCGCCTTCGGCCAGACCGTGCTGATCGAGAACCGGCCTGGCGGTGGCGCGGTGCTGGGCATGGCGGCTGTCGCGCGGGGGCGGCCGGATGGCTACACGCTGGCGCAGATGATCCTGCCGGGGATGCGGCTGCCCTTCATGCAGCGGATGAGCTTCAACCCGCGCACCGACTTCACGCCGATCATGCATGTCACCGGCTATACCTTCGGCGTGCTGGTCAAGGCGGACAGCCCGTGGAAGACCTACGCCGAGTTGGTGGCGGAGATGAAGCGCCGGCCGGGGCAGATCCGCTGGGGCAATACCGGCGCGAATGGCACGCCGCATCTGACCAACGTGGACCTGGCGGAGCGCGACAAGGTTGAGGTGATCCACGTGCCGTTCCGTGGTGAGGCGGATGCGACGCCGGCGCTGCTGGGCGGGCATATCGAATGCGCCAGTACCGGCACGGGTTCCGGCGAGTTGGTGCAGCAGGGGGCGCTGCGCTTCCTGAACTTCTGGACGCGGGAGCGGGTGAAGCGCTTCCCGGCCGTGCCGACGCTGCTGGAGCTGGGCTACCAGGGCATGGTGGTGACCTCGCCCTACGGGATCGTCGGGCCGGCGGGGATGGAGCCTGGGCTGGTGGCGGCGCTGCATGAGGGGTTCAAGCGCGCGCAGTTTGACCCCGCGCATCTGGCGACGCTGGACCGGCTGGACCAGCCGAACGAGTACCTGAACAGCGCGGACTACGCGCGCTTCATGGCCGAGACGATCGACATGGAGGAGGCGCGGGTGAAGCGGCTGGGGCTTTCCAGCGGCGGCTGACCGCCACGCGGCTTAACTGCCGCGCTTCTTCCACGCGGCTAACCTCCGCGATGCTGCTCCTTCAGGATCCGGCGCAGCAGCTTGCCGGCTTCGCTGCGCGGGAGTTCGTCGACGAACTCGATCAGGCGCGGCACCTTCGGGCCGGCCAGGTCGCGGCGGGCGAAGTCGCGCAGGTCTTCTGCCAGTGTCGCCGCGGGCGCGCCGCTGGGGACCACCACGGCCTTCACCTGCTCGCCGAAATCCGCATGCGGCACGCCGACGACGGCGACCTCGCGCACGCCGGGGTGTTGCGCCAGCGCGGCCTCGATCTCGGCGGGGTAGATGTTGACGCCGCCGGAGAGGATCAGGTCGGCGCGGCGGTCGCTGAGGAACAGGAAGCCCTCCTCATCCACGCTGCCGAGGTCGCCGAGGCTTTGCCAGCCTTGCGCGTTGCGGGCGGCGGCGGTCTTGTCGGCGGCGTTGTGGTAGGCAAAGGGCGGGCCGCCCTCGAACCAGATCTGGCCGACCTCGTGCGGCGGCAGTTCCTCGCCGGCTTCGTCCAGGATGTGCAGCTTCACGTTGTTCACGGGCTGGCCGACGCTGCCGGGCTTGCGCAGCCAGGTCTCGCTGTCGATCACCGTGGTGCCGATGCTCTCGGACCCCGCGTAGTATTCCTTCAGGATCGGGCCCCACCAGGTGATCATCGCGCGCTTCACCGCGGGTGGGCAGGGCGCGGCGGCGTGGATGGCGCAGCGGTGCGATGACAGGTCGTGCTGCGCGCGCACCGCCTCCGGCAGGGCCAGCAGGCGGTGGAACATGGTGGGCACCCATTGGCTGTGGGTGACGCCGTAGCGCTCGATGGCGGCGAGGCAGGCGGCGGCGTCGAACTTCTTCAGCACCACCACGCTGCCGCCCTCGTTCAGCGTCCGCATGCAGTAGGCGTTGGGCGCGGCGTGGTACAGCGGCGCCGGCGAGAGATAGACCGTGCTGCTGTCGAAGCCGTACCAGTGCTTCCAGTGCATGTCGGGTTCGGGGCTGGCGTGGTGCTCCGGCCCCATCAGCGTGCGGCGGATGCCCTTGGGCAGGCCGGTGGTGCCGGAGGAATAGAGGAAGACGCGGCCGACCGGGCGGGCCGGCAGTGGGGCGGGTTGCAGGGGCGCGAGGCCGGCTTCGTAGCTTTCATAGCCCGGCACTGGCCCGCCGATGGCGAAGCGCAGGCGGTCGCCGACCGCGCCTTGGGCGATGAGGTCCTGCGCCAGTTCGGCCAGGGCGTCGCTGACGATCAGCGCGCGGGCGCCGCTGTCCTGCAGGACGTAGGCGATCTCTCGCGGGCGCAGGTGGATGGAGAGCGGCGTGTAGTGCAGCCCGGCGCGGCGGGTGGCGAAGGCGACCTCGAAGAACTCGGGGCGGTTGTCGCAGAGCAGCGCGACGGTGTCATCCGGTTGCAGCCCCAGGTTGATGAGCCATTGCGCGGCCAGGTTGGCGCGGTGGTCCAGATGGGCGTAGCTGCGGGTTTCGCCCACCTCGGGGAAGTGCAGCGCGGTCTTGCCCGGCTGTTGCGCCGCCCAGCGCGCCAGGTGGTCCATGTGTCGCTCCCCCGCTTGTTGGGGCCAGCGTGTAGCGGGGGTGTGCCGCGCGTCAACTCTTGCCCGGCGCCGGGTTTGGCGGGAAGGATGCGGCAAGCAGGGAAGGGACGCGGCCAATGGCCAATGCGGTTATCGTGGACGCCGTGCGCACGCCGATGGGGCGGGGCAAGGCCGGCGGGGCGCTTTCAGAAGTGCATCCGACCGACCTGATGGCGGCGGTGCTGGCGGCGCTGGTGCAGCGCAACAAGCTGGACCCCGGCAGCGTGGAGGACATCGTCATCGGCTGCGTCTCCCAGGTGGGGGAGCAGAGCATGAACCCGGGCCGGCTGGGCTGGCTGGCGGCGGGCTACCCCGAGCATGTGCCGAGCACGACCATTCAGCGGATGTGCGGCAGCAGCCAGCAGGCGGTGCATTTCGCCGCCCAGGGGGTGATGGCCGGCGCCTATGACATCGTCATTGCCGGCGGTGTGGAGAGCATGTCCCGCGTGCCCATGGGCAGCAGCCGGGTGGACAAGGACCCGTATGGCGAGACCTTCAAGGCGCGGTACCTGCCGGGGCTGGTGAACCAGGGCGTCTCGGCGGAGATCGTGGCGGCGAAGTGGGGGCTGGGCCGGGCGGAGATGGACGCCTATGCGGCGCGCAGCCACCAGCGGGCGGCGGCGACCGATTTCAGCGCCGAGATCGTCCCGGTGGTGACGCCGGCGGGCGTGGTTGCCCGCGACGAGACCATCCGCCCGCAGACCACGGTGGAGAGCCTGGCCGGGCTGCGCGCGGCGTTCGAGAACCCGAAGGACGCGGCGCGGTTTCCGCAGGTCGGCTGGGGGGTGACGGCGGGGAATTCCTCGCAGATCACCGATGGCGCTTCGGCCGTGCTGATCATGAGCGAGGCGGCGGCGGCGCGGCTGGGGCTCAGGGCGCGGGCGCGGTTCGTGGCGTTCGATGTCATTGGCGACGACCCGCTGCTGATGCTGACGGCGCCGATTCCGGCGACGCGGCGCGTGCTGGCCAAGGCGGGGATGCAGCTGGGGCAGATAGAGCATGTCGAGGTGAACGAGGCGTTTGCCTCGGTGCCGCTGGCCTGGGCGAAGGAGCTGGGCGGCGATGCCGATCGGCTGAACCCGGTGGGCGGCGCGATTGCACTCGGGCATCCGCTGGGGGCCAGCGGGACCAGGCTGCTGACCACCATGCTGGGCGCCATGGAGCGCAGCGGGGCGCGCTTCGGCCTGCAGACCATGTGCGAGGCCGGCGGCATGGCCAACGCGACGATCATCGAACGTATCTGAGGGAACAGGCAAAGATGCAGATCAAGGGCAATGTGGCCATCGTCACCGGTGGTGCTTCCGGGCTTGGCTTGGCGACGACGAAGCGGCTGATCGCCGCCGGCGCGACCGTGCTGATCGTGGACCTGGAGCGCAGCAACGGCGCCGAGGTGGCGGCCGGGCTGGGGCACGGGACGGAGTTTGCCGCGGCCAATGTGACGGAGGAGGACAGCATGGCCGCCGCGGTGGCCAAGGCGGAGACGATGGGGCGCGTGGCGATATTGGTGCATTGCGCCGGCATCGGCGGCAGCAAGCGCGTGGTGGACAAGGACGGCGCGCCGATGCCGCTGGCGCACTTCGCCAATATCGTGAATGTCAACCTGATCGGCAGCTTCAACGCGGTGCGTCTGGCCTCCGCCGCCATGGCGAAGAACGAGCCGGTGGAGGGCGAGCGCGGGGTCTGCATCATGACCGCGAGCATTGCGGGGTATGAGGGGCAGATCGGGCAGACGCCCTATGCCGCCAGCAAGGCGGGGGTGATCGGGCTGACGATCTGCGCCGCGCGCGACCTGGCCAGCCGCAACATCCGCGTCTGCACCATTGCGCCGGGCATCATGGATACGCCGATGCTGGGGCGGCTGCCGGACAATATCCGCGCCAGCCTGGCGGCCAGCGTGCCCAACCCGGCGCGGCTGGGCGACGCCGATGAATACGCGATGACGGCGCAGCAGATTGTCGAGAACCCGTATCTGAACGGCGAGACGATCCGGGTGGATGGGGCGCTGCGGATGGGGTTCCGCTGAGCCGCTGACGGGCGCGGGGGCGCGGGCCCCCGCCCTGCCCTATTCCAGCTTCATGTCGGCGCGGCGGACCACTTCCGCCATGGCGGTGAACTCGCGGCGGATATGGGCGGCGAATTCGCCGGGGCTGCTGTTGACCACGCGGCCGCCCTGTTCCTCCAGCCGCGCGCGCACCGCCGGTTCCGCCAGCGTGGCGTGGAAGGCGCGGGACAGCGTGGCCAGGCGATCCTCCGGCACGCCGGCGGGGGCCAGCCAGCCGTACCAGGTCTCGGTCACCACGTTGGGCAGGCCGCTTTCGGCCATGGTCGGCAGCGTCGGCAGAATGGGCAGGCGCTGGGCGCTGGTGATGCCGATGGCGCGGACGCTGCCGGCCTGCACCTGGGCCTGCAGCGCCGGCACATCGGCCAGCAGCAGCTGGATGCGGCCGGCGACGAGTTCCGTGACCGCCGGCGCCGCGCCGCGATAGGGGACGTGGACGATCTCCACCCCCGCCGCCTGGCAGAACACCTCCCCGGCCACGTGCAGCGAACCGCCGATGCCGGAGCTGCCATAGCTGAGCTTGCCGGGCTGGCGCTTGGCCAGGGCAATCAGCTCCGCGATGCTGTGCACCGGCAGGCTGTTGGTGACGGCGACGATCTGCGGCACCGCCAGGATCTGGCCGATGGGCGCCAGGTCCTTCAGCGGGTCGAAGGCCATGCGCGGCATCAGCTGCGGCATGATGGTCAGCGCGCCGGAGCTGGCGTGGATCAGGGTCAGGCCATCCGGCCGGGACTTGGCCACGAACTCGGTGCCGACCAGGCCACCGGCGCCGGAGCGGGCCTCGATGACGATCTGCTGGCCGAGCTTTTCGCCGATGCCCTGGGCGATGACGCGGGCGATGAAATCGGCGGGGCCGCCGGGCGGGAACGGCACGATCAGCCGGATGGGCTGGTCCGGCCAGCTTTGCGCCCGCGCCACGCCGGGCAGCAGGGCGGGCAGCGCAAGGACGGCACGCGCGGAGAGCGCGATTGCATCGCGGCGGGTCGGGCGCATGGGTGGCCTCCTACTTGCGGTCGTCGAAGGGCTTGGTCGCCTCGGCGCTGGGGCGGGCGTCGAAGGCGGCGGCGACGGCGGCCAGGCCCGGGCGACCTTCCCGCCAGTGCAGCGGCTGGAAGCGGAAGTCCAGGTAGCCCAGCGCGCACCCCACCGCGATGTGGCCGATGTTGAAGTCGGTCCCGCGCAGGCGGGCACTCTCGCGCTCCAGCAGGTCCAGCGTGGCCTTGGTCTTGGCCTCGTAGCCCGCCATGGCGACCTGGTGGCTGAAGCTGCGGTTGCGTTCGCTGTTCCAGGCCACCAGCACCTCCAGCAGGCCGGTGCCCAGGGCGTGCCAGCGCATGGCGTGCAGCCGGGGCAGGCCATTCGGCGGCACCAGCCAGCCACGGGCGTATTCGTTGAGGTATTCGATGATGGCCTGGCTTTCGTACAGCACGGTGCCGTCGGCCAGGACCATGGTGGGGATGCGCCCCAGCGGATTGACCGCCAGGTGGTCCATGTTGGGCGCGGTGGCGGCCACCAGCGTGGGCACGCAGCGGATGCGCGCGGCGACGCCGAGTTCATGCGCCGCCACCATCACCTTGCGGACGAAGGGCGAGCGGGTGGACCAGTAGAGCGTCAGGTCGGCCATGGCGGTTCCTCTTATGGGGGGAGTTTCGCGCTTCCGGCGCTTGCCCGCAACGGCCGGGCGGGGCAGCTAGGGGGGATGAGCGATGATGACGAGGATGACGAGGCCGGCCCGCCCGGGCTGCCCCCGGGAACGCCGTTCTACATGACCCCGGCGGGACAGGCGGCGCTGGCCGAGGAGTTGCGGGCGCTGTGGTACGACGAGCGCACCAAGGTGGTGGCGATTGTCAGCTGGGCCGCGGCGCAGGGCGACCGCAGCGAGAACGCCGACTACCAGTACGGCAAGCGCCGGCTGCGGGAGATCGACAGGCGGGTGCGGTTCCTCCGCAAGCGGCTGGAGAAGGTGCAGGTGGTGGACCCCGCCGCGCAGACCCGGCGGGACCAGGTGTTCTTCGGCGCCACCGTGACCTATGCGCGGGAGGATGATTCCGAGCAGAGCGTGACGATCGTGGGCGTGGACGAGACCGATGGCGCGCGGCGGCGGATTTCCTGGGTCTCCCCGGTGGCGCGGGCCCTGTTGGGCAAGCGCGTGGGGGATGTGGTGAAGGTGCGGATGCCCCAGGGGGTGGAGGAAGTGGAGCTTCTGGCGATAGAATATCCGCAAGCAAGTGGATGACACCCGTGATGACCGAAACGCCCGAAGCATTCCTGGCCCGGCTGGACGCCAGCGCGAAGCGCAGCGAGACGCCGTGCGGCGAAGGCACCATGGCCTGGCGGGAATGGGGCGAGGGCGAGCCGCTGGTGCTGCTGCATGGCGGCAGCGGATCCTGGCGGCACTGGGCGAAGAACATCGAGGCGCTGGCGAAACATCGGCATGTGATCGTGCCCGACCTGCCGGGGCTGGGCGAGAGCCACATGCCGCCGCCGGTGGACAGCCCGGCGCCGGTGGGCGCGATCGTGCGGCAGGGCATTGCCAAGGTGCTGGGCGAGGACACGCGGTACGACCTGGCCGGCTTCTCCTTCGGCGCGCTGCTGGCCGGGCATGTGGCCAGCCAGGCGCGGGATGAGTTGCGGAGCGTGACGCTGGTGGGCGCCGGCGCGCTGGGGCTGAACCGGCCGCGCACCGACCTGATGAAGATCCGCGACAAGCAGGGCGAGGCGCGGATCGCCGCGCACAAGCACAACCTGCGGACGCTGATGGTGGCGGATGACGCCGCGATCGACGACCTGGCGCTGGTGATCCAGGAATACAACACGGTGAACAGCCGGTTCCGCAGCCGCGGCTTTGCCAGCAGCACCAGCCTGAAGGACGCGATTGGCTCGGCGCAGGCGCCGGTGGCGCTGATCTATGGCGAGCGCGACGCGATTGCCTGGCCGGAGATGGAGAAGCGCTTCGTCGCGCTGCGCGAGGTGCAGCCGGAGGCCTGGACCGGGGTGATCCCCGGCGCCGGGCATTGGGTGGCGTATGAGGCGCCGGAGAGCTTCAACGCCATGCTGCTGGAGATGCTGCGGCGCAGGCTAAAGTCCGGCTAGGCCGGGGGAGTTGCCGCCGGCCTCCACCGCGCGGATGCGGGTGGCGATGGCGGCGTGGGTCGCGGCTGGCACGCCCAGCGCGGCGCCGCGGTCGGCGATGAAGCCGTTGAAGAAATCGACCTCCGTCCGGCGGCCCTTGCGCAGGTCCTGCAGGGTGCCGCTGATGCCGTCCTCCGCCATGCTGTCGGTCTGGCGCTTCAAGGCTTCGGCGATGGTGGCGGCGGCCTCGGCGTCGCCGTTGTGCGCGGCGGGGAACAGGGCGGCGGGCACGCCGTAGAGCTTGGCGGGCATGAAGCCCATGGCGGCGCCAACCGCCAGCGCCTCCGCACAAAGACGCAGGAAGATCGGGCGCAGCGCGGGGTCCGAGAGGACCCGCTTCAGGCTGATGCCACCCAGCGCCGAGAGGCCTGTCGTGGCGGTGTTCATGCACATCTTGGTCCAGCGTTCCTCCCACAGGGTGGTGGTGACGACGCAGGTCTCGGCGGCGCGCAGGCGGGCGGCGATGGCTTCAGCGCGCGGCGTGGCGCGGCCGGTGGTCTCGCCCACCTTCAGCACCGGTTCCGGCGCGGCGCCGGTGCGGCGGCTGCGCTTGACGTGGCCTGGGGCGAGGAGTTGCACGTCCATCTGCCCAGCGACGCCGCCCAGCACGCGCTGCGGGCCGCAGATGGAGCCGACGAGTTCCTCCACCAGCGCGTTCTGCAGGATCAGCACCGGGGTGCCTGATGGCAGCAGGCCGGCGAGGAGCTGGGCGGCCCAGGCGGTGTCGTAGAGCTTGGCCGCGAGGATGCCGAGGACGGGCGCGGCTTCGTCGCGGCGGCGCAGCAGGTGCAGTTCATGCAGGTGCAGGGCGCGGGGGTGCGCCACCGCGATGCCTTCCGGCGTTTCGATCCGCAGGCCGTCGCGGCGGATGGCTTCGACATGCTCGGCCCAGGGGTCCAGCAGGATGATGTTCTGGCCGGCCAGGGCCATGCGGCCGCCGACGAAGCCGCCGATGGCGCCGGCGCCCATGATGATGACGGGGGCTGCTGTTTCCATGCGGGGAGGCTAGGCGGGATGGTGGTGGGCAACAAGCCGCGGGCTGCTATGCTGGCGCCCGGGAAACCAAAGGGAGAGTGCCATGGCCGTGCTGCCGGAACCCAGTTCGCCCGAGGTGCAGGAGAGCTTCCGCCGCGTGCAGGAAAGCCGCGGCTTCGTCTCCAACCTGATGCGCAGCCTGGCGCATGCGCCGGACGGGTTGCAGCAATTCCAGCGGCTGGGCCACTACGCGCGGTATGACACCGAGCTGACCGAGGTGCAGAAGGAGCTGACCGTCTGCATCATCGGCCGCGGCATCCATTATGCGTGGACGCATCATTCGGGGCTGGCGCGGGCGGTCGGCATCACCGAGGCGCAGCTGGCGGAGTTCAAGGAAGGGCGGACGCCGGGCGACCTGGGCGCGGCGGAGCGGGCGCTGTGCGACTACGTGCTGGCGTTCAGCGGCTTCGGCGGCATTCCGCAGCCGGTGATGGCGGCGATGATGGCGCATTTCTCGCACCGGCAGATCACCGATGTGGCGCTGATCGCGGCCTTCTACCTGGCGGCGGGGTCGCTGATCATCGGCATGGATGTGCAGTTGGAGACGCCCGAGGCCTTGCAGACCGAGATCGATTGGCAGCAGAAGATGATCGCCGCGAAGGGCCGGCCATGATCGGGCGCCGGGCACTTGGTGCGCTGCTGGCGGCGCCGGCCGTTGCGCGCGCGCAGGGGGCTTACCCCGCGCGCAGCGTGACCGTGCTGGTGGGGTATCCGCCGGGCGGGGCCAACGACATCATCGCGCGCAGCATCGGCGCCAGGCTGGGCGCGGCGTTCAGCCAGCCCTTCGTGGTGGAGAACCGCGCCGGCGCCGGCGGCACGCTGGTGGGCGGCGTGGCGGCGCGGGCGGCGGCGGATGGCTACACGCTGTTCATGTGCGGCGGCGCGCATGCGCTGGCGCCGGCGCTGTACAAGACCCTGCCCTACGACATCGTCGGCGACTTCCGCGCCATCAGCCAGGCCGCGGCTTCCGGCTATGTGCTGGTGGTGCACCCAAGCGTCCGGGCGCGCAGCGTGGCGGAGTTCATCGCGCTGGCCAAGGCGCAGGCGGGCAAGCTGAACTTCTCCTCCTCCGGCGTTGGCGCGCCGCTGCACCTGGCGGGCGTGCTGTTCCAGCAGATGACCGGCACGCGGCTGGAGCATGTGCCCTACCAGGGGGATTCGGACGCGATCACCGCGATCATCAGCGGCACGGTGGAATGCGGCTTCATGTCCATCGCCGCGAGCAAGACGCATATCGAGGGCGGGCGCCTGGTGGCGCTGGCGGTGACGGATGACGTGCCGAGCCCCGCCCTGCCCGGCGTGCCGACGCTGAGCGCGAGCGGCCTGCCGGGCTACAAGGTGACGACCTGGTGGGGGCTGCTGGCGCCGAAGAACACGCCGGAAGCCATCGTGCAGCAACTCTCGCAGGCGGCGCAGGCAGCGGCGAAGTCGGACGAGGTCTCGCAACGCTTCCTTGGGCTGGGGCTGCGCCCCGTCGGCAGCGATGCCGATGCGTTCCAGCGCTTCATCCGGGCGGAGGTGGAAGCCTTCGGCAAGCTGGCGCAGGCGGCGGGGGTGCAGCCCCAGTGAACGCCAGCATGATGGGGCGCCGGGGATTGCTGGCGGCGGCGATGCTGCCGGGCGCCGCGCACGCGCAATGGGCGCCGCCGCGCGGCGTGCGGATGGTGGTGCCCTACCCGCCCGGCGGCGGCGCGGATACCACGGCGCGATTGTTCGCGCCGGCCTTCACCGCCTTCCTCGGCCAGAACGTGGTGGTGGAGAACCGACCGGGCGCCGGCAGCACCATCGGCGCTGGCGAAGTGGCGCGGGCGGCGCCGGATGGCGCGACGCTGCTGCTGGATGCCAGCGGGCATACCGTGGCGCCGTTCCTCATTCGCGGGCTGAACTTCGACTACGCCACCGGCTTCACGCCGATCAGCCATGTGATGCTGATACCGCAGATCCTGATCGTGCCGCCGAACAGCCCCTACACCAGCCTGACGCAGTTGCTGGCGGCGGCGAAGGCGGCGCCGGGGCGGATCACCTATGGCTCCTCCGGCAATGCCAGCGCGCCGCATATCGCCAGCGCGGTGCTGGTGAACCGCGCGGGGGTGGAGATGACGCATGTGCCGTATCGCGGCGGCGGGCCGGCGGTGCAGAGCCTGCTCTCGGGCGACCTGGACTGCCTGTTCGCGACCGTGGCCTCGGCGACGGCGCTGGCGCGGGATGGCAGGGTGAAGGCGCTGGCGGCGTCCTCCGCGCGGCGGATCACCACGCTGCCGGACGTGCCGACCGTGGCCGAGCAGGGCTTTCCGGGATACGACCAGAATGAGTGGAACGGGCTGTGGGGCCCGGCGGGACTGCCGGCGGAAGCGGTGGCGCGGCTGCATGCGGCCTGCCTGAACGCGCTGGCGCAGGACGCCGTGCAGGCGCGGCTGGCGGCGCTGGGCGCGATCGGGCTGGGGACCACGCCGGCGGAGTTCGCCGCCTTCCTGGCGCGCGACCGCGAGGCGAATGCCAAGCTGATCCGCGACGCGCGCATTACCTTGGACTGAGCCGATGACCGAGGATGTCAGCCTGCGCGAGCGGGTGAAGGAACCACCGAGCGAGTTGCTGGTGGCGAGCTATTATCGCGGCTCGGTCGCGCGGGCGCAGCAGCATGTCTACGCGCATGAGATGTGGGCGCACCTGGCGCATGGGCTGATGCTGGCGCGGCAGGGCATTGTCGCCGGCGACGCGATGCACGCGATACTGCGCGAGGTGCTGCGGCTGGCCGAGGCCGGACCCGGCGCGGTGGCGGTGGATGACCGGCAGGAGGACCTGTACAGCTACGTGGAGAAGGCGCTGGTCAAGGCGCTGGGCGCGGATGTCGGTGGCCGGCTGCATACCGGGCGCAGCAGGAACGACCTGAACGTGACCACCTGGCGCATGGCGCTGCGGGCGGAGCTGCTGGAGGTGCTGCGTCTGCTCGGTGCGCTGCGCGCCACGCTGCTGCGGCTGGCGGAGCGGGACGCCGAGGTTGTCATGCCCGGCTACACGCATACGCAGCACGCGCAGCCCGTGACCTTCGGCTATTGGCTGTTGAGCGCGGCGGACGTGCTGGCGCGCGATCATGCGCGGTTGATGGGTGCGCTGGCGCATGCGGATGCGAACCCGCTGGGGGCGGGGGCGCTGACGACGACGGCGTTTCCGTTGGATCGCGGCTTCACCACGGAATTGCTGGGTTTCGCGGCGCCGTTGGAGAGTGCGTATGACGCGGTGTCCTCGCGCGATGATGCGCTGGAGGCGGCGAGCGCGATGGCGGTGCTGATGGCCTTCCTGTCTCGGCTGGCGACCAACCTGCAGAACTGGTCCACCTGGGAATACGGGTTCGTCGAGTTGGCGGACCGGCATTCCGCGGTGTCCTCGATCATGCCGCAGAAGAAGAACCCGGTGGCGCTGGAGCATCTGAAAGCCGCCGCCGGCGCGGTGCAGGGGGCGCTGGTGGCGGCGCTGGCGGCGACGAAGAATACCGAGTTCGCCGATGTGAACGACGCGGTGACGTCAGTGAACGAGCCGGTGCTGGATGCCTGCGGGCGGACACGGCGGATACTGGCGCTGCTGGAGGAGGTGTTCGCGCACCTGACGCTGAATGCGCCGCGCATGGCCAGCGCGGCGGCGCAGGGGTTCGGCAGCGCGACGGAGCTGGCGGATGTGATCGTGCGGGAGACCGGCATGAGCTTCCGCATGGCGCATAACGTCGTGGCGCTGGTGGTGCGGGACGCGCTGGCGGCGGGGCGCACCAGCGACGCGCTGCGCAGCGCGGATGTGGATGCCGCGGCGGTGGTGCTGTTCGGCAAGCCATTGGGCCTGAGCGCGGCGGCGGTGGCGCAGGCGCTGGACCCCGCGGCCAACATTGCGGCGCGGGCGGTGCTGGGTGGGCCGGCGACCATGCCGGCCATGCTGGTGGCGCGGCGCGCGGATCTGGCGCGGGATGAAGCAGCGGTGGCGGCCGTGGCGGCGCGGGTGGCGGCGGCGCGGGCGGATTGCTTCGCGCGGGCCAGGGCGCAGGCCGAATAGGGCTTGGCGCGCGGTGGCGGGACGGCGCTACAGTTTGCGCGCCGGCCCCGCGCCCGCGCCGGGCTGACAGGGGCGACGACGAAGGAGAGCGCGATGCGTCTGCCACGCCGGTCACTGCTCGGGTTGTTCGCGGCTTCCGGCGCCTGGGCGCAGAGCTTTCCGGAACGGCCGGTGCGGCTGGTGGTGCCGCGGGCGCCGGGTGGAGGCTCCGACAACCTGGCGCGGGTGTTCGCGGGGCCGCTGGGCGTGCGGCTGGGGCAGAGCGTCGTCATCGAGAACAAGCCGGATGCGACGGCGGTGCTGGGCGCCGAGCTGGTCGCGCATGCGCGGGCGGATGGCTACACGCTGTACCTGGCGGATAACAGTTTCTACCAGAACCCCGCCGTGATCGGTGCGCTGCCCTACGACACGATCCGCGACTTCAGCGGCGTGACGATGCTGGCGGAAGCGCCTGTCGTGCTGCTGCTGAACCCCGGCGTGCCCGCGCGCAACCTGGCGGAGCTGGTGGCCTATGCGAAGGCCAATCCGGGCAAGCTGAGCTATGCGTCGGGCGGTGTTGGCGCGAGCACGCATCTGGCGGGCGTGCAGTTCAATCTCTCGGCGGAGATCGAGACGCTGCATGTGCCGTTCCGGTCTTCGGGGCCGGCGGTGACAGCGCTGCTCTCGCGCCAGGTGGACATGCAGTATGGTGGAATGAGCTCGGCGCGGCAGTTGATCGAGACCGGGCAGGTGCGGGCGATTGCGGTGACGGGTGGGCGGCGGGAGCCGGCGATTCCGGATGTGCCGACCTTCGCGCAGGCGGGGTTTGCCGGCGTGGATATCACCAGCATCTGGGGGCTGCATGCGCCGGCGGCGACGCCACTGGCCACGCGGCGGCTGATGCGCGATGCGATCGCCGCGACGTTTGCGGAGCCGGAAGTTGCGGCGCGGCTGGCGCAGATGGGGTTCTCGCCGCTGGCGACGACGCCGGAGGCGCATCAGCGCGCGACGGAGGAGTTGGTGGCGCGCTGGATCGATATCGGCCGCCGGGTGGATCTGAAGGAGTAGGCGCGATGGCGGGGCGGTTGGCGGGCAAGGTCGCCATTGTGACCGGGGCGGGCAGCGTCGGGCCGGGCTGGGGCAACGGGCGGGCGACGGCGGTGCTGTTCGCGCGGGAAGGTGCCACGGTGGTGGTGGTGGATGCGGTGCTGGCGGCGGCCGAGGCGACGGCGGAGATCATCCAGGCCGAGGGCTTCCAGTGCGGCGTGCTGGAATGCGACGTGACCGACGAATCCAGCGTCGCCGCGATGGTGGCGGAGGTGCTGGCGCGGCACGGGCGCGTGGATGTGCTGCACAACAATGTCGGCGGCAGCATCCCCGGCGGGCCGGAGGAGATGAGCTACGCGCAGTTCCGCGCGCAGTTGGATTTGAATGTCGGCAGTGTGTTTTTGACCTGCCAGCAGGTGTTGCCGGTAATGGTGCGGCAGGGTGCGGGCGCCATCGTCAATGTCGGCTCGGTGGGCGGGGCGCGGCATCTGGGGCACGACCATGCCGGCTATACCGCGGGCAAGGCCGGGCTGGTGAAGCTGGGGCAGGCGCTGGCGGTGCGCTATGGGCGGCACGGCGTGCGGGTGAACACCGTGGTGCCGGGGTTGATCGACACGCCGCTGCTGGAAGTGCGGGTGGCGAAGCAGAAGGGCCGCGCCGACCTGGCCACGCTGAAGACCGAGGCGGCGACACGGGTGCCGCTGGGCCGGCGCGGCGATGGCTGGGACATCGCCTACGCCGCGCTGTATTTGGCTTCCGACGAGGCGCGGTATGTGACGGGCACCGAGCTGCTGGTGGATGGCGGGTTGCTGGCACGGGCGCCGTAGGCGCAGACGCGCCTGCGCGGATCAGGCGCTGAGGCGCGCGGCCCCGACCTGGTCCGCCAGCGTGTCCAGCACGGCGCGCAACGGCGGCGGGATGGGGATGCCCGTAGCCTCGCGTTCACGGCGCTTGAGGGCGCTTTGCTCGCCGGGCATCCAGATGCGGTCGGTGCCGGGCAGGCGTTCGCTGTCGCGCAGGTCGCGCACCAGGTTGTCCACGTTGCGGCGGAACTGCGCGGGGTCGCCGAAGGCCGCGATGTCGATGGCGAGGATGGCCTGGCCGGTGTTGGTGACGCTGGTGTCGTCGGCGTTGAAGTCCACCACGTCGCGGCCCATGGCGGCCCCGTTCAGCGTGCCGGCCAGCAGGCCGAGCATCAGCGCCAGGCCGTAGCCCTTGTAGCCGCCGATCGGCAGCAGCAGGCCTTCGCTGCTGCGCTTGGGGTCCAGCAGCGGGTTGCCCTGGCGGTCGATCATCCAGCCTTCGGGCATCATCTCGCCGCGCTGCGCCTTGACCTTCACCTTGCCGTAGGCGGCGACGGTGGTGGCCATGTCCAGCACCACGTCCGTCTCTTCCTCCGCCGGCACGGCGATGGCGATGGGGTTGGTAGAAAGTAGAAGTTCCAGCCCGCCCCAGGGCGGCAGGTGGTTGGCGCTGCCGACCGCCATGTACATGCCGATCATGCCCGCCTGCATCGGCATGCGGGCGTAGAGCGAGGCCGGGCCGGCGTGGTTGCCGTTGCGGACGCCGCACCAGGCGACGCCGGCCGTCTTCGCCTTGGCGATGGCGGTCTGCGCGGCCAGCGAGACCGCGAGGTGGCCGAGGCCGTTGTCGCCGTCGATCAGCGCGCTGGCGGCGCGTTCCTCGACGATGTGCGGGCGGGCCTGCTTGTTCATGCCGCCGGCCAGCATGCGGCGGACATATTGCGGCAGGCGGAAGACGCCGTGGCTGTCGGCGCCGTTCAGGTCGGCTTCCGTCATCAGCGCCGCCACCGTCGCGGCGTCGGCTTCCGGCACGCCGGCGGCGACGTAGATGCGGGTGATGAAGCCACGCAGCGTGGCGGCGGAGACGGTGCTCATCGGGCCGGCAGGATCACGCCGCGGCATTCGCCGAAGCCGATGGGGGCGGCGCCGTCGCGCATGCAGCGGGCGCGGAAGATGATCTCGTCGCCGTCCTCCAGGAAGCGGCGGACCTCGCCGTTCGGCAGGGTGATCGGCTTGCGGCCGCCCTGGGTGATTTCCAGCAGGGCGCCGAAGCCGTCCTCCGTCGTGCTGCTGATGGTGCCGCTGCCGAAGAGGTCACCGGGGTTGAGGTTGCAGCCGCCGACGGTGTGATGCGCGACCATCTGGGCGAAGGTCCAGTACAGGTGCGTGGTGTTGGCCAGCGACAGGCGCGTGGGCTTTTCCTTGGCCTTCTTCACCTGCGGCGTCAGCAGCAGCACTTCCAGCTCGCAGTCCAGCGCGCCGGCGGCCTGGTCGGCTTCGTCCCACAAATAGGGGAAGGGTTGCGGGTCGCCTTCCGGCCGCGGCGGCTGCGCGGCGCGGAACGGGGCCAGGGCTTCCGGCGTGACCACCCAGGGGGAGATGGACGTGCAGAAGTTCTTGGCCAGGAAGGGGCCGAGCGGCTGCGCTTCCCAGCCCTGGATGTCGCGGGCCGACCAGTCATTCAGCAGGCAGTAGCCGGCGATGTGGTTGGCCGCATCGGCGATGGCGATGGGCTGCCCTTGGGCGTTACCGCTGCCGATCCAGACGCCGAACTCCATTTCGTAGTCCAGGTTGCGGCTGGGGCCGACGCTGGGCTCCGGCTCGCTGGCCGGCTTGCGCTGGCCGTTGGGGCGCACCACCGGCGTGCCGCTGGGGCGGATGCTGCTGGCGCGGCCGTGGTAGGCGACGGGGACGTGCTTGTAGTTGGGCAGCAGCGGGTTTTCCGGGCGGAACTGCTTGCCGGCATTGGTGGCGTGGTTGATGCCCGCGAAGAAGTCCGTGTAGTCGCCGATGGTGCAGGGCACGTGCAGCGTGGCGTCCTTGATCTTCACCAGTTCCGGCCGGGCTTCACTGCCTTTGGCCAGCAGCGCGGAGAGGCCCAGGCGCAGCGCCTGGCGCGCTGACGGCCCCATGGCGAACAGCGCGTTCAGCGTGGCGCCGGCGCCGGCCTTGGCGGCCTTCTTCGCTTCGCCCTTCAGGTAGGGCACCGCTTCCGCCAGCGGCAGGATGCGGTCGCCGATGGCGACGCCGCCACGCTTCGGCCCGTCCTTCACCGAGAACACGCCAAGCGGCAGGTTCTGGATGGGGAATTCGGCATGGCCATTGGCCGAGGTGACCCAGCTCTTCAGCTTGGGGTCGTGCGTGGCGTCGAGGCTCATCGGTCAGCGTGCTCCGGTGAAGGTCTTGGGGATGCCGGCCCAGGCGGCGTCGTAGTTCTGCTGCAGGTGCGGGCCGTGCATGAAGGCTTCGGTGGGGCGCAGCACGCCCGAGGTCTCGAACATGAAGGCCAGCGTGCCGTCCAGCTTGTGCGGCTTGAGGTCGGCGGCGATGGCGCGTTCCGTCGTCGGCGCGTCGGGGCCATGCGCGCTCATGCGCGGGTGCAGGCTGACGCCGCCGGGGAGGAAGCCTTCCGCCTTGCCGTCATAGACGCCGTGCACCAGGCCCATGCATTCGTTCATGGTGTTGCGGTGAAACCAGGGCGGGCGGAACGTGTTCTCGGCCACCATCCAGCGCGGCGGGAAGATCACGAAGTCCATGTTGGCCAGGCCGGCCGTATCCGTCGGGCTGGTCAGCACCGTGAAGATGCTGGGGTCCGGGTGGTCGAAGGTGACGGTGTTGATGGCCATGAAGCGGGCCATGTCGTACTTGTACGGCGCGTTGTTGCCGTGCCACGCCACCACATCCAGCGGCGACCAGGCCAGCGTCGTGGCCCACAGCGCACCCTGGTATTTCTGCACCAGCTCGGTCGGTTCGTCGCGGTCCTCGTACCAGGCCACCGGGCTGAGGAAGTCCCGCGGGTTGGCCAGGCCATTGGCGCCGATGGGGCCGAGGTCCGGCAGGCGGAAGGCGGCGCCGTGGTTCTCGGCGATATAGCCGCGCGATGCACCATCCGGCAGTTCCACGCGGAACTTCATGCCGCAGGGGATCACCAGCAGCTCGCCGGGGCGGACCTCCAGCCGGCCGCATTCCGTCGCGACCAGCAGGCGGCCGAGCTGCGGCACGACCAGCAGCTCGCCATCCGCGTCCATGAAGACGCGCTGCATGGAGGTGTTGGCGGCGTAGAGGTGGACGCTGATGCCGTGCGGTGCGTCCGGCGCGCCGGTGAGGCCCAGCGTGGTCAGGCCGGCGATGAAGTCGGTGGGCGCTGACGGCAGCGGCAGCGGGTTCCAGCGCAGGCGATTGGGGTTGTGCGGGGCCAGCGCGCCGCACAGCGTCGGGTGCGGCAGCGGGTGGAAGGCGCCGTGCCCGGCGCTGGGGCGGATGCGGTAGAGCCAGGTGCGCCGCGCCTCGCTGCGCGGCACGGTGAAGGCGGTGCCGCTGAGCTGTTCCGCATACAGGCCGTAGGGCACGCGCTGCGGGCTGTTGGCGCCCACCGGCAGCGCGCCGGGCAGGGCCTCGGTGGCGAATTCATTGCCGAAGCCCGAGAGCAGGCCGGCTTCGGTGCCCTGCACCAGGCTGGATAACAGCGCGACGTTCATGGCGACACTCCCCGGATATGATTGGTTTCATATGAGAGCATTTGTGGGGTGGTGCAAGCTGGGGGCATCATTCCACCACCACCTGCGCTTCGCGCACCAGGCGCCCCATGGCTTCCCGCCGTTCGCGCACGAAGGCGGCGGCTTCCGCCATGCTGCTGTTGACGATCAGGCCGCCCAGCTGGGTGAAGCGCTGCTGCACGTTGGGCTGGGCCAGGGCGTGGGCGGCGGCGGCGTGCAGCCTGGCCAGGATGGGTTCCGGCGTGCCGCCGCGGGCGTACATGGCGTTCCACTCGTCCACATCCACGCGGGGCATGCCGAGTTCCCGCGTGGTCGGCACGTTGGGCATGCTGGGCAGGCGGTCCTTGTAGGTGACGGCCAGGGCCTTCAGCCGGCCATCCTGGATCAGCGCCATGCTGGTGCTGACGGTGGCGAAGGCGAAGCTGACATTGCCGGCGACCAGGTCCGGGATGACGGCGCTGCCGCCGCGGTACGGCACATGGGTCAGGTCCAGCCCGGTTTCCCGCACGAAGAGCAGCGCGGCCAGGTGCGCGCCGGTGCCGTTGCCGGAGGAACCGTAGGAGAGCTGGCCCGGGCGGGCGCGGCACCAGGCCAGGAACTCGGCCACCGTGTTGGCTGGGATGCTGGCGGGGATGACCAGGAATTGCGGCAGCACCACCAGCAGGGAGACGGGGGCGAAGGCGGTGGCGTAGTCGAAGCGCAGGCCCCGCAGGATGTGTGGGTTGACCACATGGCCCAGGCTGTCCACCAGCAGGGTGTAGCCGTCGGGCGGGGTCTCGGCGACCACGGCCGCGCCCAGGGCGCCGGCGGCGCCGCCGCGATTCTCGATGATGATGTTCTGGCCCAGCACCGCGGTCATGTGCGGCGCCATCAGCCGGGCGGAGGTATCGGTGCCGCCGCCGGGCGGATAGGGCGAGATGATGCGGATGGGGTGGTCCGGGAAGCTGCCGGCGGATTGCGCGCGGGCGACGACGGGCGCGGCCAGGGGCGCGGCCATGGCGGCCAGGAGCGTGCGTCGTTGCATGGGGCGTTTCCTCGTTCGGCGCAGAGTGGCCGGTGCGCCGCCGGGGTTCAACCCTTCAGCAGCGCCGCCAGCGCCGGGGAAAGGCCCAGGCTGTCCCGACCGCGCGGCGCGGCGAAGCTGCCGGTGGTGGCTTTCGGCAGGCGCAGCGCGGCCAGCGCCTCGGCCTGCTTCACCGCGCAGGCGATGCCGTCCAGCAGCGGCACTGACGTGCGGGCCTGCAGCCAGGCGGCCATGCCGGCCATGGCGGCGCCGCCGAGGATGACGCTGTCGGCACCCTGCCCGGCCAGGCGCTCGATTTCCGGCAGCAGCAGCGCGGCGACGCCTTCCGGGTCGCGCACCGCGTCCTGCGCGCTGGCGGCAACGCCGGCCAGCCCCGCCAGGCGCCCGGCCAAGCCATGGGCGGCGATGCGGTCGCGGTAGCTCTCCTCCCCGCCCACCGTCACCAGGCCGAAGCGACCGCCGCTGAGGCAGGCGGTGAAGCAGGCGGCCTCGGTCATGCCGACCACCGGGCAGGGCATCAGCTGGCGGGCGGCTTCGAGCGCGGTGTCCAGCGAGACCGCGAGGACGACGGCATCCACCTGGCCGGCGTGCTGCGCCAGCAGGTCCAGCAGGCCGTGCGCGGCGATGGCGTCCTCCACCCGGCTGCTGATGACGGCGGGGCCGAAGCGTGGCGTGGCGGGGATGACCTGGGTGCCCGGCGCCGCCGCCGCGCGGGCGGCTGTGGCGCAGAGCTGGGTGATCGCTTCCGTGGTGTTGGCGTTGGCCAGCAGCAGCCGCATCGGAGCCTCCATTCGAGCGCAGGAGCCTGATCCGCGCAGGCGGAATCGCCGGAGCGGTGAATCAGTCTCCCGACAACGGCCGTAGTGTGCGGCCTCTTGCCGCCGCGCGCTACCGGCCGCAGGGTTGCGGGCGACGCACAGGAGCCCGCGATGACCGTCCTCGACCTGCCCTTCGACACCCAGGAGATCATCGCGGGGCTGAAGCCCTGGGTGTGCTGCGAGAGCCCGACCTTCGACGCCGCCGCGGTCAACCGCATGATGGCGATTGCGGCGCGGGAGCTGGCCCTGCTGGGCGCGCGGGTGGAGACGATTCCGGGGCGGATGGGCTTCGGTGACTGCGTGCGGGCGACCTTCCCGCATCCGCTGGCGGGCACCGAGAAGGGCATCCTGGTGATGGGCCACCTGGATACGGTGCACCCGATGGGCACGCTGACCCCACTGCCCTGGCGGCAGGAGGGCAACAAGCTGTACGGCCCCGGCGTCTATGACATGAAGGGCGGCAACTACATCGCGCTGGAGGCCATTCGCCAGCTGGTGCGGGCCGGCATCACCACCAGCCGGCCCGTCACGGTGCTGTTCACCTGCGATGAGGAGATCGGCAGCCCCTCGACGCGCGACCTGATCGAGGCCGAGGCGGCGCGCCACGCCTTCGTGCTGGTGCCGGAGCCGGCGCGGCCGAATGGCGGCGTGGTGACCGGGCGCTACGCCATTGCGCGCTTCAACCTGCGGACCACCGGCCGCCCCAGCCATGCCGGGGCGCGGCTGGCGGATGGCCGCAGCGCGATCCGCGAGATGTGCCGCCAGGTGGTGAAGATCGAGGACATGACCACCGACGACGTGACCTATTCGGTCGGCGTGATCGGCGGCGGCCAGTGGGTCAACTGCGTCACCACGCATTGCGACGCCGAGAGCCTGTCCATGGCCAAGCGGCAGGAGGACCTGGACGCGGCGGTGGAGGTGATGCTGGGCCTCAAGGCCACCGGCAACGACGTACAGCTGACCGTGACGCGCGGCGTGACCCGCCCGGTGTGGGAGCCGGATGCGAAGGTGATGGCGCTGTACGGCGTGGCCCGCGGCATCGCCCAGCGCATCGGCTTCGATATCGAGCACCAGTCGGCGGGCGGTGGTTCCGACGGCAACTTCACCGGCGCCATGGGCATTCCGACGCTGGACGGGTTGGGCGTGCAGGGCGCCGGCGGCCATACGCTGGAGGAACACCTGCTGGTGGATTGCCTGGTGCCGCGCGCCAAACTGCTGGCCGGGTTGCTGCAGAGCCTGTAGCCGCCCTCCTGGGTTGCCTCGGCGGCCGGGGTGTGATGGGTTCAGCCAGGCGCGGGCGGTGGCCCGCGCCGGCTTCCGGGGGAAATGCCATGCGCCGTGTCTGTCTCGCCCTTGCCCTGCTGCCCGTGCTGGCGCTGCCGGCGGCGGCGCAGAGCGGCACCCGCACGCCGAACAGCTCCGGCTACGTCAGCGGCCAGGGCTGGAACACCGGGCAGGACCTGCACAACGCGGAAAGCACCACCGCGGCGCAGCGCCGGGCGGAGTTGCAGCGCCGCGCGGCGCGGAACCGCAGCTACCCCGGCACGCCGACGCGCACCCGTGGCCTGCCGGGGCCGCGGCCGGGCCAGGCCGGCGAAACCCCGGCGGCGGCCCCGGCGCAGACCCCGCCCGCCGCCCCGGCGCAGACCCCGCGCTGAACCGGCCGTCCGGCCACCCATCCAGGCCGGAGCAGCCATGAACCCCCTGGTGCGCGCGGCGCTGCTGGCCGTGGTGGCGGCCTTCGGCTTCAACCTGGAAACCGTGCTGGGCAAGGCGCTGGCGCACCTGCCGATCAGCGTGGTGGTGCTGGACCGCGCGGTGGGCCAGCTGCTGTTCGTGCTGCCCTCCCTGCTGGCCCATGGCCCGGCGCTGCTGCGGACCCGGCAGCTGGGCATGCAGATCTTCCGCGGCTGCCTTTCGGTCGGCACCTGGGGGTTCTACTTCTACGCCTTCTCCCGCCTGCCGCTGGCCACCGCGACGGTGCTCGGCTTCACCGCCGTGCTGTTCGTCACCGCGCTGGCCGGGCCGGTGCTGAAGGAGCGGGTCGGCTGGCGGCGCTGGAGCGCGGCGCTGGTCGGCTTCTGCGGCGTGCTCTGCATCGTCCGGCCCGGCAGCGTGCCGCTGAGCTGGCCGCTGGCGGCCAGCCTGCTCTCGGCCCTGGTCAGTGCCGGCATCACCCTGACCACGCGGCACCTGGCGCGCAGCGAGCGGACGCAGACCATCATGTGCTACATCGGCCTGGTCAGCGTGGTGGCCGCCCTGCCCTTCGGCCTGCCCAACCTGGCCTGGACCGGCTGGCGCGACGCCGGGCTGCTGCTGGCGCTGGCGGTGGTCGGGCCGGCGGCCATGTTCGTGTGGATATCCGCGCTGCGGCTGGCGGATGCGTCGGTGCTGTCGCCCATCGGCTATTCCCGGCTGATCTTCGCCACCGGCAGCGGCGTGCTGCTGTTCGGCGAGGTGCCGGATGCCTGGCTGGGGCTGGGCGCGGTGCTGATCATCGGCAGCGCGGTCTACATCACCCGGCGCGAGGCGATGCTGGCGCGGCAGCGGGAAACGGAGCGCACATGACCCTGGTATTGCAGGCGGCGCCGCTGCTGGCGCTGCTGTCGTTGCTGGCCGCCGGCCGCGCCGGGCCGGTGGGCGCCTGCCTGGTGGCGCTGGGGCTGGCGCTGCCGGCGGCGCTGGCCAGCCTGCCGGCGGGGGTGGATTTCGCCGGCTTCCTGCTGGCCGAGGCCGGGCGCGGGGTCTTTTTGGCGCTGCAGCCGGTGGCGGTGGTGGCGGGCGGGCTGCTGTTCCATGCCGCGGTTTCCGGCAGTGGGGAGGCGGCGGCGCGGCCGGCCACGGCGGCGCGGATCTTCGCGGTGACGCTGCCGCTGGGCGCCTTCCTGGAGAGCGTGACCGGGTTTGCGGTGGGCGCGGTCTTCGCGCTTTCGGCGCTGCGGGGCATGGGGATTGCGGGCGCGGTCGGCGGCGCGCTGGCATTGCAGGCGCTGGTGCTGGTGCCCTGGGGCGGGCTGGGGCCGGGAACCTCGCTGGGGGCGGCGCTGGCGGGGCTGCCGGGGCACGACGTGGCGCTGGTGGCGGCCTGGCCCAACGCCGCCTGGCTGCTGCTGCTGGCGCCGCTGCTGTGGGCGATGATGCGCCGCGCCGGGGTGGTGGTCAGCGCAGCCGAGAAGCTGGCGCAGTTGGGGCTGCTGGGGCTGATGGCGGCGGTGCTGCTGCTGGCCAACCTGTATCTGCCGTTCGAGGTTGCCGGCGTGCTGGCGACCGGCATCGGCGTGGTGCTGGCGTTGTGGCGGGCGGACCCACCGAGCGAATGGCGCGGGCCGCTGCGGGCGGCGGCGCCCTACCTGCTGCTGACCGCGGGCATTCTGCTGGCCAGGCTGTGGCGGGACCCGCCGGCGCTCCGGCCCTTCGCCGAGTTCCCCGGCTTTCCGCTGACCCATGTGGCGGTGGTGCTGTGGCTGGTGGCGCTGGGGCTGCTGTGGCGCGGCGGCGCGCTGGACCGCGCCGGCCCGGCCCTGGCGCGGGCGCGGCGGCCGGCGCTGGCCATGCTGCTGTACGTGCTGCTGGGCAGGGTGCTGGCCGGCAGCGGCGCGGCGGCGGGGCTGGCCCAGGCGCTGGCCGAGGCGATGGGCGGGCTGGCGCCCTATGCGGTGCCGGTGATGGGGCTGGTCTCGGGCATCGTCACCGGCAGCAATGTGGGCTCCAACGCGGCGCTGATGTCGATTCAGGCCGGGCTGGGCCAGGCGGCCGGGCTGCCGGCGGCGCTGGCGGCGGGGGTGCACAACTTTGCCGGTGGCGCCGGGGCGGGCATGAGCTTCGGCGTGACCGCCATGCTGTGCGCGCTGCTGGCCGATGGCACCAGGCCGGCGCAGTTGTGGCGGCTGCTGCTGCCCTCCATGGCCATGGTGGTGGTGCTGGGCTGGGCGGCGATGGCGCTGCTGCGGTAGCGCCTTGGCGGTTCCGTTGGCGGCGCGGCGGCGCTATGCACGGCGCAAACAGGAGACGCCTCGATGATCTCTCGCCGCGCCGGTCTTGGACTTGCCGCCGCCCTTGCCGCCCCCGCCGCAAGGGCGCAGGGCGTGTACCCGACGCATCCGCTGCGTGTCATCGTCGGCTACCCGCCGGGCGGCGTCACCGACATCGTGGCGCGGATTGTGGTGGAGCCGCTGGCGCGTGCGCTGGGCCAGCCGGTGCTGGTGGAGAACCGGGCCGGCGCTGGCGGCAATATCGGCGCGGTGGCGGCAACCCAGGCGGAGCCGGACGGCTACACCCTGCTGGTGGCGACGGCGGCGATGTACGGGGTGAACCCGCTGCTGTACGGCCAATCCGGCGTGGACCTGGAACGCGACTTCCACCTGCTGGGCACCATCAACGACATGGCCAACGTGCTGTCGGTGAACCCGAAGCGGATGGACGTGCGGGACGTGGCGGGGCTGGTGGCCCGGGGCAAGGCGGGCGGGCTGATCTATGGCTCGGTCGGCAATGGCAGTTCGTCCCACCTCTGCGCCACGCTGTTCCAGCGGCTGGCGGGTTTCGAGGCGACGCATGTGCCCTACCGCGGCAGTTCGCCGGCGGTGGCGGCGCTGCTGGCCGGGGAGTTCGACTTCCTGTTCGACACCACCGCGACCTCCACGCCGCAGATCCAGGCCGGGACCTTCCGCGCGCTGGGCGTCAGCACGGGCACGCGCGCTTCCGCGCTGCCGGAGGTGCCGACGCTGGCCGAGGCGGGGGTGAAGGACTACGCGGTTTCGGTCTGGAACACGCTGCTGGTCAGCAAGCGCGCGCCGGCGCCGGTGGTGGCGCGGCTGCGCCAGGCCTTCGCCACCGCCATGGATGCGGCGACGCAGGCCAAGCTGCGCGCCAGCTTCGTGGACCCGCTGCTGGTGCCGGAAGCGGGGCTGGACGCCTGGCTGGCGCGGGAGAAGGCGGTGTGGACGCGGATGGCGCGCGACAGCCGCCTGACGGTGGATTGAGCCGATGGCGAAGATACCCTTCGGCGATGCCGCCAGCCTGAAGCACCTGCGGCAGGACCCGGTGATGGCCGCCGTGATCAAGCGGATCGGTGCCTGCGACCTGGGCGTTTCCAGCTACGAGCCGTATGAGGCGCTGGTGCGCTCGATTGCTCACCAGCAGGTGCATGGCAAGGCGGCGGAGGCGGTGCTGGGGCGCTTCGTCGCGCTGTATCCGGGCCTGCCGTTTCCGGCGCCGGAGCTGGTGCTGGCCACCGAGTTCGACGTGCTGCGCGGCTGCGGGTTTTCCGGCAGCAAGATCGCCGCCATTCGCGACATTGCCGAGAAGAGCGCCGCCGGGCTGGTGCCGACGCGCAAGGCGGCGCAGCGGCTGAGCGATGCCGAGCTGATCGAGCGGCTGGTGGCGATACGCGGCGTGGGGCGCTGGACGGTGGAGATGCTGCTGATCTTCACGCTGGGGCGGCCGGACGTGCTGCCGGTGGACGATTTCGGCGTGCGCGAGGGCTGGAAGCACGCGGCCGGGCTGGAGGCGCAGCCGAAGCCGAAGGAATTGGCGGCGATTGGGGAAGCCTGGGCGCCGTATCGCAGCACGGCGGCGTGGTATTTGTGGCAGGTAGCGAATGCGGCGAAGGTGAAGCCGGCGGCGAAGGCCGGCGCGGCGCCTTAAAGCCGCATCACCCGCATCGGGTCCGCCTTGCCGCGCAGTAGGTCCGCCAACCCCGCCAGGTTGCCGCGGAAGCGACCCCAGCGGTCCACCCAGGGTTCCGGCGCCGGGCTGCGCAGCAGGTTCATCACGCAATGCCGGGCGATGCTGCGCAGGCCGCGGTTCCAGGGGTAGGTGCCCTTGCGGCCCAGGTAGACCGGGTTGATGACTTGGCTGTAGCCCAGCCGCACGCCGGAGCCGCGGCCGAATTTCACCCCCAGGTGGACGCCGCGCGCGGTCGGCAGCCGGCGGATTTCGCCGTGGCGGCCGAGCAGGCGGGTGAAGTCCAGGTCCTCGTACCAGGCGTAGAGCGGCAGGCGTTCATCCACGCGGATGCCGTGGGCGCGCACGGTGGCCATGCGGACCGCCATGTTGCAGCCATAGCCGTTGAAGGCCGGCACCGGGGCGGGGTCGGCTGGCGGGCGGTCGGCGGCCAGGATCGCGCGGCCCTCCGCCACCTGCAGGCCGGGGCCCTTGGCGCCATCGGCGATGACCTCTCCCGTTGCCACCACCAGCGCCGGGTTGGCGGTGAAGGCGGCTTCCAGCGCGGCGAGGTAGCCGGGCTGCGGCAGGAAGTCGTCGTCGAGGAACAGCACCACGTCGCAATCGGCAGCGGCGTCCAGGATGACGTTGCGCTGCTTCGGCAGGCCGGGGGTGCTGGTGAGGTATTCGGTGCCGGGCCAGGCGCCGTCGCAGCCTTCCACATCCGCCGGCTTGGTGTGGCAGATGATGACGCGGTCCGGCGCGCGGGTCTGGCGGTGCAGTTCCGCCAGCACCTCCTTCAGCACCACGGCGCGGCCGATGGTGGCGATGCCGATGGCCAGGCGCATCACAGCGGCCCCGTCAGCGGGTGGTCGGAGCGCATGGGGGAGAGCCGGAAGGGCAGCGGCGCGTCCTTGTGGCGGAAGCCGGCCAGGCGGCCGCGCAGCGTCGCGGCGTAGTAGCGGGCGGCCAGGAGGTTCAGCTTCAGCGCGCTGAGCAGGATGCCGCCGATGGGACGCACGAAGTAGGGAAGCCAGACGCCCATGCGCACGCCGTGGCGGCGCAGCACGAAGCCGAGGCCACGGCCATAGGTCTCGGCGCGCTTGGTGGCTTCCGGCGTCAGCCGCTTGTCGGGGTGGATGATGCGGAGTTCGGGGTCGTAGATCGCCTTCTGCCCGGCGCGGATGCCGCGCAGCACCAGGTCGTTGCCCTCGGCACTGCCCAAGGGCGTGCCGGGGCCGAGCTTTTCATCGAAGCCGCCGAGGGCCAGCGCGGCGGCGCGGCGCAGGAACAGGTTGAACTCGATGACGCTGGTCCAGACGTTCTCATCCGTGATGGCGCCGCCTTCCTGCCGCCAGCGGCCGGAGCCGAGGCCGCCTTCAGGCGATGCGGCGGGGCCGGTGAGGATCTGCAGCCGGATGTCGTAGCCGAAGGCGGCGTCCACCAGGTCCAACACGCCGGGCGGCAGGATGCAGTCGTCATCCGGGAATGCGACGATGCCGCCGCGCGCCAGGCCGAGGCCCAGGTTGCGCGCGTGGTTGGCGTTCAGCACGCTGCTGCGCTGCCAGAACAGCGGGAATTTCTGCACGTAGCGAGTGATGACCTCCGCCAGGCGCTCATCCTCGTTCTGGTCGACGACGATGACCTCGAAATCCGTGCGGCCCTGGGCCAGCAGGCTGGCGAAGAGCTCGTCCAGTTCGCGCACGCGGCCGCGCGTGGCGACGATGAGGGAGAACCTCATGCCGGACGCTCGGCCACGGCCTGGATGGCCGTGCGGAAGGCGGCTTCCGAGAAGCGTTCGGCGTTGGCGCGGCAGGCGGCGGGGGAAAGCTGCATGGTGGTGAAGTGCTGCACGGCATCGCAGAGCGAATCAACCGTTTGGTGCGGGAACAGCACGCCGGTTTCGCCCGGCAGCACGATGTCCACGGCGCCGCCCTTGCCGAAGGCGATGACCGGCGTGCCGCAGGCCTGAGCCTCCACCGTGGCGATGCCGAAGTCTTCCTCGGCGGCGAAGACGCAGGCGCGGGCGGTCTGGGTCAGTTGCACCAGCTCGGCCTGCGGCACGCGGCCGCGGAGTTCAATGTTCGGGGCGCCTTTCGCGGCGGCCTGGACGAGCGGCAGCGACGGGCCGTCGCCGCAGATGACCAGGCGGTGCTGCGGCATGCGGGCGAAGGCCTCGGCGACCAGCTCGATCCGCTTGTACGGCACCATGCGGGAGGCGATGAGGAAGTGGTCCTGCTTGGCCTGGTGCAGGGTGAAGCGGTCGGTATCGACCGGGGGGAAGACCACCTCGGCGTCGCGGCGCCAGCATTTGCGGATGCGCTCGGCGATGTAGCTGCTGTTGGCCAGCAGCACGTCCGGCCGCGCCGCCGAGAGCTGGTCCCAGGCGCGCAGCTTGTGCAGCAACCAGCGCGTGTAGGCGCCCTTCAGGCCGCGTTCGAGGTTCGCTTGCCGCAGGTACTGGTGCTGCAGGTCCCAGGCGTAGCGCATGGGGGAATGCACGTAGCTGATGTGGCGCTGGCCCGGGCCGGTCAGCACGCCCTTGGCGACGGCGTGCGACGACGAGACGATGAGGTCATAGGCGCTGAGGTCGAATTGCTCGATCGCCATGGGCATGAGCCCGAGATACCAGCGGAACCGCTTGGCCGCGCCCGGCAGGCGCTGGATGAAGCTGGTGCGGACCGGGCGGTTGCCCAGCCAGCCGCGCTCGGCCGGCGGCATGAAGTCGCAGACGACATGCAGGTCGGCGTCCGGCCAGATCTTCAGGAACTGCTCGACCACGCGCTCGGAGCCGGCGTAGCTGTCCAGCCATTCGTGGATGATCGCGACCTTCATGCGGATGCTTCCAGGTGGCGCAGCAGGGCGCGGGCGCCGTTGGGCCAGGTGTAGCGCTGGGCTTGGGCCGCGCCGCGTTGGCGCAGCGTCTCGGCCAGCGCAGGCGTGTCCAGCAGCTGCGTCAGCGCGGCGGCCAGGGTGGCAGGCTGGGCCGGGTCGAACCACAGGGCGGCGTCGCCGCAGACCTCGGGCAGGGAGCCGGCCTTGGCCGCCAGCACCGGGCAATGGCAGTTGAAGGCTTCCATGGGCGGCAGGCCAAAGCCTTCATAGCGGCTGGGGAAGATCAGGCAGAGCGCGTTTTCATACAGCGCGCGGAGTTCGGCGTCGGAGACGCGGCCGAGTTGGACCACGGCGGCGCCCTCAGCGGCCTCGGCGCCGGCGAAGACCGCGCCGCCACCGCCCACCGCGGCCAGCTTGCAGCCGCGCGCGGCCAGCAGCGCGGCGGCCTGGCCCTGGCCGCCGAGGTTCTTGTGCGCGGCGCGGTTGCCGACGTTCAGCGCGTAGCGCTGCGGCGCCAAGCCGTACTTCGCCAGCACGGCCAGGTCGGCCGGCTCACGCAGGATGTGCTCGCCGCCCTCCCCCACCACGCCGATGCGATCCGCCGCGATGCCGAGGTGGTGGGCGATGCGGCCGCGCGAGAATTCGGAGACGGTAAGGATGCGGGCGCCGCGCCAGGCCAGGACGTGGTGCATCAGGCGATACCAGGCGCGGAACTGCCAGGAATAGCTCTCCGGCGTGTCGAAGACGCCGGCATCGTGGATGACCACGGCCTGGCGGCGGCCGGCCAGCAGCGGCGCGGTGTTGCCCAGGTTGACCAGGGTGCGGCCGGCCAGCGCGCGGGGCAGCTCGGCCTGTTCCCACAGCTGGCCGCCGCGGCTGCCGACGCGCTGGCTGGGCAGCGGCCAAGGCGGCTCCGGCGCGGCGGCGGGCAGCAGCAGCGTCGGGCGCGGCGCCTCGGCCAGCGCGGCCCAGGCGGCGGTGATCTCGGTGGCGAAGCGCTGCACGCCGGAGAAGCGCTGGCCGACGAAGCGGCCGTTCAGGGCAAGCGGCATCATGCGGCGGCGGCCTTCAGGCGCAGTTTCGTGAGTGCCTGGTTGCGCTCGGCCGGGGTGACGGCGCGCCAGAGCGTCACCGCGAAGCCGAGGAGCGCCAGGGCGGCGGCGGCGGCCTCCAGCAGCGGCACGTCGCGCAGCGCGGCCACCGCGACCAGGCCGGCGCCGGCGATGAGCAGCGGCGGCAGCAACTGCCGCGCGGCGGGGGTGGAACCGGGGTAGGCGCGGGCGCCGAGCCAGAGCTTGGCGGCGCAATCGGTGGCGGCGCGCAGTGCCCAGACCGCGGCGGCGCCCTCGATACCGAAGCCGAGCCAGAGCGCGGCGGCGGAGAGCGGCAGGAAGGTGACCGCCAGCCCCAGGCCCAGCCGCGCGGTCAGGTCCGGGCGGCCGATGGCGTCGATCAGCGCATTGGGGGCGAAGGCGACGCAGCTGAACAGGATGCCGACGCCGAGGATGCGCAGCACGGTGCCGCCGCCCTCGGCGAAGCTGGCGCCGAGCCAGAGGCGCAGCAGCAGCTCGGCGCCGCCGACCAGCACCAGGCAGGCGGGGAAGACCAGGCTGAGGATGATCAGCGCGCCGCGGCGGAGGACGGCGGCGGCGCGGGCGGGGTCGGTGGCGAAGCTGGCGGCCAGCGCGGGCAGCAGGGTCTGCGCCACCGCCACGGGCAGGATCCACATCCGCAGCACCAGGTCCAGCGGGGTGGAGTAGTAGGCCACGGCGGCCAGCGACAGCAGCGCGCCGATCAGGAAGCGGTCGGCGTAGAGCAGCACCTGGGACAGCGTGCCGGAGAAGGTCATCCAGCCGCCGAGCTTCAGCAGCGGCACCACCAGCCGCAGGCGCAGGCCGCGCAGGGTGAAGCCGGGCAGCAGCGGGCGGGCCAGCCAGGCATAGGACAGCGTGTTGGCCAGCCGGCAGGCCACCAGCGCCAGCATCACGCCGGCCAGGTTGTCCCACACCAGCAGCACCAGCACGGGGCCGAGGTAATAGAAGATCGAGACGGGGATGCTGACCAGGTTGGCGGCGCGAAACTTGTGCCAGGCGGCCAGCACACCCCAGAGCGCGGCATTCAGCACCACCAGCGGGGCCGCGGCCACCAGCACGCGCATGGCGTCGATGGCCTGCTGCTGCAGGGCGGGGGGCACGTTGAGGACGCGCTCCACCAGCAGCGGGATGGCGCCGAAGAGGAGCGCGGCGGCGAGCGCCGAGAAGCCGGTCAGCGCGACCAGGGCGGCGGCGACCAGGGCGGGCGCCTCGGCCATGTCGTCGCGGCCCATGCGTTCGGCCAGCGCGCGGGTCAGCGCCTGGCCGACGCCGAAATCGAACACGCCGAAGACGCCGAACATGGCCAGCGCCAGGGTGAACAGGCCCCAGCGCTCCACGCCCAGTTGCGTGACCAGGATGGGGGTGAGCACCAGGGCGACCGCCAGCGGCAGGCCGCGGCCGAGCAGGTTCCAGACCACGCCGCCCAGAAGCTGGCGGTCGCGCGGCGCGGTGGCGGGGGTGCTCATGCGGGTGCTTCTAGCCGAGAATCGGCGGCGGGGACGGGCAGAAAAAAGGCCCGCCCGTTGCGGGGCGGGCCTGGGCCGGGGGCGGTGCCTCGGCCGGGTTCAGCAGGCGCCGCGGCGGGAGAGGACGGCGACCGGGGTGCGCAGCAGGATGCGGATGTCGGCCAGCAGGCTGGGGCTGGTGACATAGGCCACGTCCAGTTCCACGCGCTGGCGGTAGCTGGTCTCGCTGCGGCCACTGACCTGCCACAGGCCGGTGATGCCGGGGCGCACCGTGGCGTAGTGGGCGGCGGCGGCGCCGTAGTACTGCTCCAGCTCGCTGGCGGTGACCGGGCGGGGGCCGACCAGGCTCATCTCGCCCTTCAGGACGTTGATCAGCTGCGGCAGCTCATCCAGGCTGGTCTTGCGCAGGATGCGGCCGACCCAGGTGATGCGCGGGTCGTTCTTCAGCTTGCGGGTGGCGTCCCATTCGGCACGGGCCTGCGGGTCGCTGGCCAGCAGGGCTTCCAGGCGGGCCTGGCTGTCCATGACCATGGAGCGGAACTTGAGGCAGCCGAACAGCTTGCCGCCGCGGCCGACGCGGGGATGGGCATAGAAGGCCTTGCCGCCATCCATGCGGACCAGCAGCGCCAGCAGCAGGAAGGCAGGGCCCAGCAGCAGCAGCAGCGCGCCGGCGCCCATCAGGTCCAGCGTGCGCTTGGCCAGCGGGCGCAGCACCTCCGCCAGCGGGGGCTGGTTCAGGCCGTGGGCGGCATCCAGCGCGGCGCTGGCCTCCGGCGAGGCCATCCGCAGCATCGGCAGGTCCTGCATCAGCGCGCCAGCCAGGCTGCGCGCCACCCGCGTGCTGCGCGGCGTGGTGTCAGGACGGAAGCCATGGAGCGAATCCATGCCGGGCATCGGAGAACCTCTGCGTATCCCGGGGCCTGGGGAGGATGGGGCACCGGCTCATGTCCATCGCCCTTGGGGTGCCGGATGCCGGCTGGACCCCTTAGGCATGGGGACAATCGCCCCCAGCGGCGACGGAAGTGCGACCGGGTTGCGGCGTAATTAAGGCATCGACACCTGCGGATGCGGCGGCCCAAGCGCGTTGCGGTTGCGCCCCGGTGCCTTGCCAGCCGGGACCACTGGGCCTTCACTGGTCGGGCTGGCTGCGGGCGAGGAACAGGATGATGGCGCAAGTGGTTGATTCAGTGGCGGTAGCCTTGCAGGCCGCGGGGCGCCGGGCATGAGCACGCTGATCCATGACGCCACCATCGTCACCGGGGATGCGGCGGAGACGCTGCATTTCGACGCCGGGATCCTGCTGGAAAATGGCCGGGTGGCGGCGATGGGGCCAAGCGCGGCGCTGCGTGCGGCGCATCCGGCGGCAAGCCTGGTGGATGGGCGCGGCCGGCTGGTTATGCCCGGCTTCGCCAATATCCACACCCACCTGCACATGACCCTGGCGCGCGGCGTGTTCGAGGATCTCTCGCCGCCGCACAAGCCGCCCTTCGAGGGCGGGCTCTCGCCGCTGCCCTTGCCGCCGGTGAGCGCCGAGGAGAACACCGTGATGGTGCAGCTGGGGCTGCTGGAGGCGATTCGCTGCGGCACCACGGCGCTGCTGGAGGATGCCGCGCATAACGAATGGGCGGCGCCGGCCATCGCGGCTTCCGGCCTGCGGGTCTGCATGGCGGAGCGTACCTGGGACCGCCAGGGCGGCGGCATCGGCGACCCCGCCCCCTTCGTGCGGAACCAGGCGACGGGGGATGCGGGGCTGGAGCGGATCCAGCGGCTGCACAGCGCCTGGCACGGCAAGGCGGGCGGGCGGATCACCGTCGGGGCCTCGGCCTGGGCGCCGGACATGTGCAGCCCGGAGCTGCTGATGCAGGTGCGGGCGATGCAGCAGAAGCTGGAGACCATCTGCACCATCCACCTGAACCAGATCTGGGGCGAGGTGGCGGCGGTGCAGGCGCACCGGGGCATGCTGCCGACCGAGTTCCTGGACAGCATCGGCTTCCTGCATGACCGCCTGGTGTGCGCGCATTGCCGCTGCATGCAGCACAGCGAGGAGAAGCTGCTGGGGAAGGCGCGGGTGAACGTGTCGTTCAACTCCGCCATCGCGGCGCGGCGCGGGTTGTCGCCGCGGGTTTCCGTGCTGAAGGCCGAGGGCTGCAACATCGGCATGGGCAGCGACAACATGGCCGAGGACATGGTGGAGGTGATGCGCACCGGGCTGTTCATGGAACGCGTGCGGCGCGAGGACGGGCGCGAGCCGCGGCCGGAGGAGGCGCATGCCTGGGCGACGCGCGGCGGCTATGCCGCGATGGGCGTCAAGGATGGCGGCTGGCTGGCGGTGGGCAACCAGGCGGACCTGATCATGGTGCGGGCGGACCGGGCCCATATGGTGCCGATGCTGCGGCCGGTTTCCACCTGGCTGCACCAGGGCCAGCCCAGCGACGTGACCGATGTGATGGTGGCCGGCGACTGGGTGATGCGCGACGGGCGCATTGTGACCATGGACGAGGAAGCCATCGTGGCCGAGGCGCAGCGCATTGGCGTGCGGGCCTGGGGCAAGCTGTTCGCGACGCGGCCGGATTTGGCCAAGCCGGAAGGGTTCGTGCCGGTCTGATCGCGGTGGCCTGGACCGGCGCCGCTCCAGGCACCGATATTGCAGGCGTGGGGACGACACAGGAGAGACCGCCATGAGCTTTCGCCGTCGGCCGTTGTTCCAGGCCCTGTTGGGCGCCCCTGCCCTGTTGGCCACCCCGGCGCGGGCGCAGGGCGCGCGAAAAGTCATCCGCAGCGTGCCGATCGGTGACCTGCGGGCCTTCGACCCGATCTGGACCACCACCTACCTGACGCGGAACCACGCCTACCTGGTGTGGGACACGCTGTTTGCGCTGGACGCGCAGAACCGGCCGCAGCCGCAGATGGTGGAGCATTACCAGCGCAGCGCCGATGGGCTGACCTGGGACTTCACGCTGCGCGCGGGGCTGCTGTGGCATGACGGCCACCCGGTGACGCCGGCGGATTGCGTCGCCAGCATCCGCCGCTGGGGCCAGAAGGACGGCATGGGCCGGGCGCTGGCCGCGGTGACCGCGACCATTGAGGTGGTGGATACGCGCAGCTTCCGGCTGAAGCTGACGCGCCCGGTTGGCTTCGTGCTGGATGCGCTGGGCAAGATCGACAGCGTCGTGCCCTTCATGATGCCGGAGCGGCTGGCACAGACCAGCCCGAATACCTCGATCACCGAGGTGATCGGCTCCGGCCCCTTCGTCTTCCGGCGGGAGGAATGGGTGCCCGGCGTGAAGGTGGTCTACGACCGCTTCGACCGCTACGTGCCGCGCGCCGAGCCGCCGAGCCAGGCCGCCGGCGGCAAGGTGGTGAAGGTGGACCGGGTGGAGTCGCTGTACACGCCCGACGCCGCCACGCAGATGAGCGGGCTGCTGACCGGCGAGTTCGACATCCTGGAAAGCCCTTCCCCGGACCTGACGGAGCGGATGGCGCGCAGCCCGGACGTGAACGTGCTGTCCAACGACCCGCTGGGCTACCAGCTGTTCATCGCGCTGAACCAGACGGTGGCGCCGTTCGACAACATCAAGGCGCGCCAGGCGCTGCTGCACGGCATCCACCAGCCGGACTTCATGCAGGCGGTGGTGGGCACCAAGACGCCGTGGCGGGAATGCGCGGCGATGTTCGGCTGCTTCGGCGATGACGGCCCGCAATTCCAGCAGATGGGCTGGCCGGAGTACAACCCGGCGCGCGGCGCCCAGCTGCTGCGCGAGGCCGGCTACAAGGGCGAGCCGGTGCTGGTGATGGACCCGGCCGACAACACCGTGCTGCACCCGCCGGCGCTGGTGCTGGCGGATGCGATGAAGAAGATGGGCATCAATGTCGATCTTCAGGTGATGGACTGGTCGGCGCTGGTGCAGCGCCGGTCCAGCAAGGCGCCGCCGAGCCAGGGCGGCTGGAACGCCTTCATCACCAATGCGACGATCACCGGCATCAGCAACCCGCTGCTGAACACCTTTGCCAGAACCTGCGCGGATGCCTGGTTCGGCTGGGCCTGCGACGCGCGGATGGCGCCGCTGATGGAAGCCTGGACCTACGAGACCGACCTGGCGAAGCGCCAGGAGGTGCTGAAGCGGATCGAGCGGCTGCACATCGAGGCGGTGACGCTGGCGCCGCTGGGGCAGTACCGCAGCCTGATCGCGCATCGGAAGAGCCTGCGCGGGGTGATCCCGGGGCCGGCGCTGTTCTACTGGAACATGGAGAAGGCGTAGGGGCGCCCGGCCGCAAGGCCGGCGCGGTAAGGCGGGCGCCCCTCGGCGGGCGCCCTACTCCACCATCATCGAGACATGGGCGGCGACGATGCGCCAGCCGTCGCCGGGGAAGCGCACCCAGGTCTGGCTCTGCCGGCCGCGCTTGCCGTTGCGCAGGAACTCCGTATTGGCCGTGGCGTGGTCGCGGCCATAGGTGGTGATGACGGTGTTCTGCAGCGTGCGCTGCAGGCCGGCGGCGGGGCGCGCAGCGCGGAAGGCGCCGATCTGGTCCCAGCCGTACAGGTTCTCGCCGGGGCCATAGCGCAGGGTGCGGGGGTCGCGCCGGAACAGGGTCTGCAGGCGGTCCACGTCGTTGGTCATCAGCGCGTTTTCGTAGTCGGCGAACATGGCCTGCATCTCGGCGACCACTTCAGGGATATCGACGTCCATTACTTGCTCTCTCGGCGGATCAGGTGGTCCCGCCAGCCGGTGCTGGGGGCAATGTCGGCGGCGCCTTCTACACCGATGGCCTCGCAGAGGAAGCCGAGCGGGGTGCTGCCATCCTGCAGCGTGACACGGCCGAAGCCGAGCGGCGGCGGGATTTCCGCGAGGAAAGGCCCGACGCTGCTGGCGGGCAGCGCCCAGATTTCGCCGGCCAGGGACATGCCGCCCTGGGGCACGCGCACCAGGCCGGGGCGGGGGCCGAGGTCGTACATGCGGTAGGTCGGCGCGGTGCGGGCCTGGGCGATGAAGCGGCCGTGGTGGCGCAGCATCTGCGGGTTCAGCGGCAAGCCCGCCATGTGGGCGCCGATGGCGAAGAGCGGCAGTTCGTCGGCGGCCAGCGCGGGCGGGGTGCAGGGCTCGTTGATGAGCGCCGCGCCGAGGCCGGCGAGGCGCGCTTCGCTGAAGGCGGGGCCGACCAGGGTGAGGCCGGCGGGCACGCCATCGCCGCGGAAGCCGGCGGGGATGGCCAGCGCCGCCAGGTCGCAGATGTTGACGAAGTTGGTGTAGGTGCCCAGGCGCGAATTGGCCGCGACCGGCTCGGCTTCCAGCATCGCCAGCGTCGGGATGCCCGGCGCCGTGGGCAGCAGCAACGCGTCGGCCCCCGCGAAGATGGCGCGGGCGTAGCGGCGGGCCTCGGCGGCGGCGTGCAGGTCGTCCCAGGCATCCACCGTCTGCTTGCCGAAGCCGGCGTTGAGGATGCCGCGCGTCACCGGGTGAACCTGGTCCGGCGCGGATTCCAGGATGCCGCGCAGCGCGGCGGTGCGTTCCGCCACCCAGGCGCCGTCGTACAGGCGTTGGGCGATGGCGAGCAGCGGGGCGATGTCCACGCGCTGGACGGTGCCGGCCTTGGCCAGCATGGCTTCGTACAGCGCCTGGTCATCCGGCGTGTCGAAGACCAGTTGGTGCGGCAGCGGCGCGGCCAGGCGCCAGTGCGGCTGCGGTGCGGGCGTGGCGCGCCAGGTGGCGGGGGCGGCACGGCTGTAGCGGTCGGTCGGCTCCACGCCGGCGATGACGTTCAGCACCGCGCTGGCTTCCGCGATGCTGCGGGCAAACACGGAAACGCAGTCCAGGCTGCGGCAGGCGGGGACCACGCCCTTGGTCGGCACCAGGCCCAGGCTGGGCTTCAGCCCCACGATGTTGTTGGCGGCGGCGGGGATGCGGCCACTGCCCGCCGTATCCGTGCCCAACGAGAAGGCGGCGATGCCGGCGGCCACCGCCGTGGCGCTGCCGGAGGAGGAGCCGCCGGGGATCAACCTGGGGTTCAGCGCATTGCGCGGAATGCCGTAGGGGCTGCGCACACCGACCAGGCCGGTGGCGAATTGGTCCAGGTTGACCTTGCCCAGCAGGATGGCGCCGGCATCCAGCAGTCGCTGCACCACGGGGGCGGTTTCGGTGGGGGTGTAGGCGAAGGCCGGGCACGCCGCCGTGGTGGGCAGGCCCGCCACGTCGATGTTGTCCTTGACCACGAAGGGCTGGCCGAACAGCGGGCGGCCCTGCGCGCCCTCGGCCGCCAGCGCGGCGGCGCGGGCGCGCACCGCGGCCGGCGGGATGCGGGTGATGAACAGGGCCGGGTCGGCCCAGGCCTCGATGCGGGCCAGTGCGGCTTCGGCAGCGGCAACCGGCATCAGTGATGGCCTGCCAGCAGGCCGGAAAGGCGACGGCGCAACTCGTTGAACTCTGGGCTGGTGGGGTCACGGGGGCGCGGGATGTCGATGCGTTCATCGGCCACGATGCGGCCGGGACCAGGCGACATGACCACGACGCGGTCGGCCAGGACGATGGCTTCCTCAATGGCGTGGGTGACGAAGAGCACGGTGAGCTTCTGCGCTTCCCAGATCTCCAGCAGCTCCGCCTGCAGGCGCTCCCGCGTCATCGCGTCCAGCGCGCCGAAGGGTTCGTCCATCAGCACCACCTCGGCTTCATTGGCCAGCACGCGGGCGATGGCGACGCGCTGCTTCATGCCGCCGGAGAGCTGGTGCGGGAAGGCATCGGCGAAGCGGGTCAGGCCGACCATCTCCACGAAGCGGCGCGCCGTTTCCTTTACTTCCTTGGCCGGGCGGCCACGGGCGGCGGGGCCGAAGCCGATGTTCTTCGTCACCGTCAGCCAGGGAAACAGGCCGTAGTCCTGGAACACCATGCCACGGTCGGGGCCTGGGCCCTGCACCGGCTTGGTCCACATCAGCAGCTCGCCCTCGCTGGCGGTCTCGAAGCCCGCGACCATGCGGAGCAGCGTGGACTTGCCGCAGCCGGACGGGCCGATCAGGCAGACGAACTCGCCCTTCTGGATCGTCAGGTTGGCATTGGCCAGGGCGGTGACGGTCTCGTTGTTGAAGGCGAAGCGCTTGGTGACGTTCTTCACGTCCAGGATGGGCTCAACCATGTTGCGGGCTCCAGCGCAGCAGCCATTGGCCGAACAGCATGATGAGCTTGTCGGAGGCGAAGCCGAGCACGCCGATGACGGCCATGCCGCAGATGACGATGTCGGTGCGGGACAGCTGGCGGGCCTCCATGATGATGGCGCCCAGGCCGGTCTGCACGCCGGTCATCTCACCGACCACGATGACCACCCAGGACAGGCCGAGGCCGAGCCGCAACCCGGTGAAGATGGACGGCAGCGAGGCCGGCAGCACCACCTTGGCGAAGGTGGCCGAGGGCGAGACGCCGAGCATGGCCGCGGCCTCGAACAGCCGCGGCTCCACGCTGCGGACACCGAAGATGGTGTTGATGAGGATGGGATAGAAGGCGCCGAGGAAGACCAGGAAGAAGGCCGAGCGCGGGCCGAGGCCGAAGACGATCATCGCCAGCGGCAACCAGGCGGTCACCGGCACCGGGCGCAGCAATTGCAGCGTCGGGTCCAGCATGGCGCGGATGATTTCCACCCGGCCGATCAGCATGCCCAAGGGCAGCGCCACCAGCGCCGCCAGGCCGAAGCCGCCATAGGCGCGGCTCATGCTGGCCAGGGCGTGGGTGCCGAGCGTCTCGGAGAAGGCATCGTCGTAGATGCCGCCGACCGCGAGGTCGCGCAGTTCCAGCCAGACCTCCCAGGGCGGCGGGATCAGGCTGTAGGCGCGGCCGCTGGTGGCGAAGTGCCAGGCCACCAGCGCCAGCAGCGGGAAGGCCGCGGCCAGCGCCGGGCCACGCCAGGCAGGCTGCTGCGTCACGCGTTCTTCGCCAGCTCGTCGGAGAAGCGGGTGTCGAAGAAGGTGGCGAAATCCGGCAGGGCGCGGATCTGCCGCAGCGCCAGCATGTGGTCGGCATAGGTGCGCGACTGCTGCAGCATGGTCGGCGTCATCTTCCAGTTCAGGTCCACGTTGGGCGCGCTGATCTCCAGCGCCGCGCGCTGCTGGCCCAGCTTGGCGATGGCCATGTCGATCATCGCCGCGCGGTTGGCCATGGCGTATTCGCTGGCCTGGCGGTGGATGCCGAGCATGGTGCGGCACAGGTCGGGGCGCGTGGCCACCGTCTCATGATGGGCGCCGAACACCATGTTCAGCGCGCCCATCGGCGTGCTGTAGGGGTATTCCACGATCTTGCCGATGCCGGACGCCACCGAGACGCCGGGGGCGGGTTCGGCGCCGACATAGGCGTCCACGTCGCCGCGGGCCAGGGCCAGGTGCATTTCGCTGAAGGAGACGCGGACCGAGGTGATGTCGCGGATCGACATGCCCTCCATCTTCATGCGCTCCAGGATGAAGACCTCCTGCGTCGAGCCGGGCCAGATGGCGACGCGCTTGCCGCGCAGGTCCTGCAGGGTGTTGATCGGGCCGTCCTTGCGGGCGACCACGGCCATGCCCTTGTCGCAGCAGCTGGCGATGATGGTCAGCGGCTCCCGCGCCGCGGCGCCGAGGATGCCCGCGGCGATGCCGAAGGCGCCGAAGTCGACGGACTTGGTGACCACGGCGGTCTTGCACTCGGCCGGGCTCTCGAACGGGATGATCTCGATGCGGAGGTTGGCCGGGGCGAACTTCTCATAGAAGTGCGGGGCGATGGAGTGGATGAGCTTCAGCGAGCCCATCTTGACGGTGGTGGCCTGGGCACGGGCATTGATGGCCGGCAGGGCCAGGCCGGCGGCGAGCAGGGTACGGCGAGCGATGGTCATGGCGGCGGTCCTCCCGGAGGGTTCGGGGCACCGCGATGCAATGAATGTGCCGATGAAACCGGAGCGAGCAGCGGCGTCGTTGGTGACGTTGCTGCCTATTTCGCGCGCATATCGCCTGCTATTCCAGCACCGCTCCCGCCGATTTGACCACATCCGCCCAGAACGGGATCTCCGTGCGGATATAGGCGTCGAACGCGGCGGGCGAGGCCGAGGGCGTGGCCTGCAACCCCTCTCCGGCCAGCTTGGGGGCGATGCCGGGGCTGGCCAGCGTGGCGCTGATGGCGGCGAAGAGCCGGTCGCGCACCGGGGCGGCCAGGCCCTTCGGCGCCCACAGCCCCCACCAGCCGCCGATGTCCAGCGCCGGCAGCCCGGCCTCGGCGGCGCCGGGGATGCCGGGGATGACCGCCGAGGCAGCGGCCGTGGTCAGCGCGAGCGGGGTCAGCCGCCCGGCGCGGACCTGCGGCAGCACCACCGGCGGCGTGCCGATGATGATCTGCACGTCGCCGGCCAGCACCGCCTGCACCGAGGGCGCGCCGCCGCGGAACGGGATGTGGGTGAGCTGGATGTCTGCCACCTTGGACAGCCGGGCGCCGGCCAGGTGGGACGGCGTGCCGTTGCCGGGGGTGGAGTAGTTCCAGCGGCCGGGTTCGGCGCGGACGCGCTCGATGAGTTGGCGCAGGCTGGTGATGCCGCTGTTGGACGCCACCGCGATGATGGTCGGCAGGTCGGTCAGCTTGCTGATCGGGGTGAAGTCGGCGATGGGGTCGAAGGGCACGCGGCGGTACAGCGCCGGGTTGACCGCATGGCTGAAATTGCCGCCGACCAGCAGGGTATGGCCGTCGCCCTCGCTGTGGGCGACGTGTTCGGTGGCGATGTTGGAGCCGGCGCCGGGGCGGTTGTCCACGATGATGCTGGCGCCGAGTTCGCGGCCGAAGGGCTCCATCAGCGTGCGGCAGAGGAAGTCGCCGGAGCCGCCGGGCGGGAAGCCGACCACCAGGCGGATCGGGCGGGTCGGCGTCCATTCCGGCTGGGCGCGCGCCGCCAGCGGCGCTGCGAGCAGGCCGGCCAGCAGCGCGCGCCGGGCCGTCATGCGTTGATGCCGGTCTGGTAGGTGCTGGGGACCATGCCCTTCATCGCGCGGGCGCGCTTTTCCAGCCAGAACTTCTGCGCTTCCGGCATGGCCTCGAAGGCGGTCTCCACGCCCAGCTTGCGGGCGGCGTCGGTCGGCCAGTTGGGGTTGTAGAGAATCTCACGGCCCACCGCGATCAGGTCGGCCTGGCCGTTCTGCAGGATCGCCTCGGCCTGGTCGGCGTGGACGATCAGGCCGACCGCCATGGTCATGACGCCGCCTTCCTGCTTCAGCTTGGTGGCGTAGGGCACTTGGTAGCCATAGCCGGGGCGGGCCTGGTTGGTGGCGCTGCCGGTCAGGCCGCCCGAGGAGCAGTCGATGACATCGATGCCCTTGGGGCCGACGATCTTGGCCAGGCGGGTGCTTTCCTCGGGGCCCCAACCGGCGTCGTCCTCGACCGAGAGGCGCAGGAAGAGCGGCTTGTCCTGCGGCCAGATGGCGCGGATGGCCTCCACGATCTCGATGCAGAAGCGCATGCGGTTGAGTTCGCTGCCGCCGTAGTCGTCGTTGCGGCGGTTGGCCTGGGGCGAGAGGAATTGGTGGATCAGGTAGCCGTGGGCGCCGTGGATTTCCAGCACGTCGAAGCCGGCGGCCAGCGCCCGCTTGGCGGCTTCGACCCAGTGCTGGATCACGCCGGGAATTTCGTCGCGCGACAGGGCGCGGGGCATCGGGTCTTCCGGCAGGGCCTGGATGGCGCTGGGGGCGACGAGTTCCCAGGCGGACCAGTCATCCACGCCGGAGGCTTCCTGCGTCAGCGGCGCGCCGCCCTCCCACGGGCGGAAGCGGCGGGCCTTGCGGCCGGAATGGCCGAGCTGGATGGCCGGCACGCTGCCATGCGCGCGGATGAAGTCGCTGATGCGCTTCATGCCCGGGATATGCGCGTCGTCCCACAGGCCGGTATCGCCCGCCGTGCCGCAGCCGCGGCGTTCCACCTTGGTGCTCTCGACCATGACCATGCCGGCGCCACCGGCGGCGAAGCGGCCGGCATTCATCAGGTGCCAGTCGGTGGTGAAGCCCTTTTCCGCGGCGTACTGGTGCATGGGGGCGACGACGATGCGGTTCTTCAGCGTCAGGCCACGCAGCGTGATGGGGGTGAACAGCAGCGGCAGGGTTGTCGAGCCAGTCATTGGGTCTTGTCCTTGGACGTTGCGGCGCATGTTAGCGCAGCGGGCGGTGCTGGCCAGGGGTGGCCGCACTGAGGCAGGATGCGGGTTGGATAAGGGAGGCGTTGGGCATGCCGGAAGGCTTCATCGGGCGGTCGCTGCCACGGCGGGAGGACCGGCGCTTCCTGACCGGGCAGGGGCGCTACCTGGCCGATGCGGGGCTGGCGGGCATGCTGCACGCGGTGGTGGTGCGCTCGCCGCACGCCCATGCGCGGATCGTGGCGCTGGACGCGGCGGCGGCGCGGGCCATGCCGGGGGTGCGGGCGGTGCTGACCGGGGTGGAGCTGCGCGCCGCCGGGCTGGGCACCCTGCCCTGCCATGCCGCGCCGGCCAGCCTCGCGCCGCCGATCGTGCCGGCGCGGCACGTGCTGGCGCTGGACGCGGTGCGGCATGTCGGCGAGCCCGTGGCCATGGTGCTGGCGGAGACGCCGGAGCAGGCGCGCGACGCGGCCGAGGCGGTGGCGGTGGAGTACGACCCGCTGCCGGCGGTGGTCGCGCCGCTGGCCGCGCAGGAAGCGGGCGCGCCGGTGATATGGCCGGAGGCGCCTGGCAACCTGTGCTTCGACTTCCGCAAGGGCGACCAGGCGGCGACGGAGGCGGCCTTCGCCGCGGCGGCGCATGTGGTGGAGCTGCCGCTGGCCAACCAGCGGGTGACGGCGGCGCCGTTGGAGCCGCGCGCCTGCCTGGCGCAGTGGGATGCGGCCGCCGAGAGCTGGGACCTGGAATGCAGCAGCCAGGCGCTGCATTCCCTGCGGCATCAGCTGGCGCATGCCGTCTTCCATGTGGAGGAGCAGCGCGTGCGCGTGCATGCGCCGGATGTCGGCGGTGGCTTCGGGCTGAAGAATTTCCTGTTTCCGGAATACGTGCTGGCGCTGTGGGCGGCGCGGGAGCTGGGCCGGCCGGTGAAGTGGGTGGCCGAGGCCAGCGAGGAGTTTTTGGGCAGCGTGCATGGCCGGGCGCTGTACGGCACGGCGCGGATGGCGCTGGACGCTGATGGCCGGGTGCTGGCGCTGGGCGCCGACATGGTCAGCGACCTCGGCGCCTATGCGTCCTCCAACGGGCCGGGCTGCCATGCGGTGGCGATGGTGACGGCGATGGGCGGCATCTATGCCATTCCCGCCATCTGGCTGCAGGTGAAGGGCGTGTTCACCAATACCGTGCCGGTGGATGCCTACAGGGGCGCCGGCAAGCCCGAGGCCAACTACATGGTGGAGCGGCTGCTGGACGCGGCGGCGCGCCAGCTGGGGCTGGATGGGCTGGAAATAAGGCGGCGCAACGCGATCACGGCGTTTCCCTACCAGGCGGCGCTGGGCAGCCTGATGGATTGCGGCCGCTACGCCGCGAATATCGAGGATCTGGAAGGGCTGGCGGATCGTGCCGGCTTTGCCGTGCGGCGGGCCGAGAGCGAGGCGAGGGGGATGCTGCGCGGCCTCGGCGTCGGCTGCTTCATGGAGACCAGCCGGGGCGCACCGAATGAGTGGAGCCGGGTGCGGTTCGAGGCGGATGGCAGCGTTTCCCTGATGCTGGGCACGCAGAGCAATGGCCAGGGGCACGAGACCAGCTTTCCGCAGATAGCCGCCGACATGCTGGGCCTGGCGCCGGAGCGGTTCCGGCTGGTGCAGGCGGATACCGGGGTGATCACGTTCGGCAACGGGCATGGCGGCGCGCGCAGCCTGCACCAGGGCGGCTTCGCCATGGTGCGCGCGGTGGAGGCGCTGCTGGACAAGGCGCGGGCCACGGCGGCGCGGCTGCTGCAATGCGCGCCGGAAGCCCTGGTATTCGCGGCGGGCGCGTTCAGCCTGGGCGACCAGACCGTGGGCCTGGACGCGGTGCATGCGGCGGAGGCGCTGGACGCGGAGGTGCTGAACCTCTGCAACGACATCGTCTTCCCTTCGGGCGCGCATCTGGCGGAGGTGGAGGTGGACCCGGAGACCGGGGCGGTTGTGTTGTGCCGCTACCTGGCGGTGGATGATTATGGCCGGCTGGTGAACCCGATGCTGACGGTGGGCCAGGCGCAGGGCGGGCTGGCCCAGGGCATCGGCCAGGCGCTGATGGAACGGATCGTCTACGACGCCGAGGGGCAGATGCTGACCGGCAGCTTCCAGGACTACTGCATGCCGCGCGCGGCCGACCTGCCGGATATCGACGTGGTGCTGAAGGAACTGCCGACGGCGCGCAACCCGCTGGGGGTGAAGGGCGTCGGCCAGGCCGGCTGCATGGCGGCGCCGCAGGTGGTGGTGCATGCGGTGCTGGACGCGCTGGCGCCGCGGGGCGTCAGGCATCTGGACATGCCGCTGACGGCTGAGACAGTCTGGCGGGCGATCTACTCGGTTTAGGCGGGCAAATTACGCCTTTGGGCGCTTCCGCCCACGGCGTTTGCCCATGGGAGAGACGACATGAAGATCAAGCGCATCGAGCATGTGGCGATTGCGGTGAAGAACCTGGACGCCACCCGGGACATCTTCGCCAAGCTGGGCATTGGCTGCGACTACGAGGAGACGCTGGAAGGCCCCGGCGTGCGGCTGGCCATGCTGCCGATCGGCGAGAGCAGCCTGGAGCTGCTGGAAAGCCACAAGCCCGGCAACAACACCGACAAGTGGATCCAGGAGAAGGGCGAGGGTCTGTACCACATCTGCCTGGAGGTGGATGACATCCACGCCGCGCTGGACGAGCTGCGTGCCAAGGGCGTGGGCCTGCTGGACCAGGTGCCGCGTTCCGGCCATGGCGGCAACCAGATCGCCTTCCTGGACCCGGCGAGCACGGGGAATGTGCTGGTTGAGCTGGTGGAGATGACCGCGGGCGGGCATTAGCCCGCTCGGCCCGCGGGCGGGCACTGAGCGCGCGGGCTGCCGGGGCGGCGACGCCCCGGCTTCGCGCGCTATTCCAGGCGGATGTTCTGGTCGCGGATGATCTGGCCCCAGCGGGCGGTTTCCGCCTGGATGCGGGCGGCGAATTCCGCCTGGGTGCTGGGCAGGGTGATCAGCCCCTGCTCGGCCAGCAGCTTCTGGATTTCGGGCGTCTGCCCGGCGGCGGTGTATTCGCGGTACAGCCGTTCCACCACCGGGCGCGGCGTCCCGGTCGGCGCGATGACGGCGTACCAGGTGGCGATGTTGATGTCGGGGTAGCCGACCTCCGCCAGCGTCGGCACGTTGGGCAGATGCGGCACGCGCTGCGGCGTGGTCACGGCCAGCGCCTTCACCCGGCCGTCGCGGATCGGCGGCAGCATGCTGGGCAGGGTCTCGAACTGCGCCTGCACGTCGTTCTGCACCATGGCCAGCAGGCTGTCGGGCGTGCCCTTGTAGGGGATGTGCTCCATGACCGCGTGGTCTCTCAGCTTGAACATCTCGAACAGCAGGTGCTGGGCGCTGCCGATGCCGATGCTGGCGTAGTTCAGCTTGCCCGGCCGCGCCTTTGCCAGCGCGATCAGCTCCGCCACGCTGTTGGCAGGCAGGTCCTTGTTGACCACCAGCACCAGCGGCGAGGCGGCGAACATGGCGATGGGCACCAGGTCGCGCTGCACGTCGTAGGGCATGTCCCGGTACAGATGCGGGTAGATGGTCATGGAGCCCAGGTTGCCCATGCCGATGGTGTAGCCATCCGGCGCGGCGCGGGCCACCTCGGTCACGCCGATGCGGCTGCCGGCGCCGGGCTTGAAGTCGTTGACGATGGTGACGCCCATCTGCCGGCCGACCTGGTCGTTGAAGGCGCGGGCCAGCAGATCGTTCAGCCCGCCGGGCGGCCAGGGCACCACGAAGCGCAGCGGCTTGGCCGGCCAGGCCGGTTGCGCGGCGGCGCTGCCGGCGCCCAGCAGGGCGGCGCCGAGAAGCGGAAGGGAGCGGCGGGTAGGCATGGGCGAGGCTTTCAGCGGGGCAGCGAGGCGGCCGTGGTGTCGTGGACCGCGCCGGTGACGTAGCCGCCGACGACATTGGCGGCCAGCGGGCGGTCGGGGAAGCTCTTCAGCCACAGCCGCAGCAGCAGGCGCTTTTCCAGCGGGTCGGCCGGGTCCACCCAGGCGGTGCGGCTGTGCAGCACGGTGTAGTTGTTGACCAGTTGCAGGTCGCCGGTCTGGAAGTGCATCTCGATGGCGTAGCTGGGGTCCAGCGCCAGGGCCAGCATGGCGTCCAGCGCGGTGCGTTCGCGCGGGGAAAGCGGGCGGCCCAGCTTGGCGGCGGCCTGCTCCACCGTCTTGCTGTTGAAGTTGCAGCTCAGCACGCCCTGGCAATAGCTGAAGACGGGCACGCGCGGGGTGACCTGCGGGCCGTTGGGGTTGGCGACGTCGCCGCGCAGGTCGTGGTGGAAGCCCTCGTACAGCTGGGCCAGCACCTCCGGCGCCTCGGCCAGCAGGGTGTTGTGGATGGCCATGGAGGAGACGACGCGGGAGACGCCGCCGCCATCGGTCGCCGGGCGCAGGCAGAGGAGTGCCACCACGTCGCTGCCATCCACATGCGGCATCTGCTCGGCCGAGGTGCCGGAGCCGATGGCGTTGGGCTTGGAGTAGTCGTAGCCCTGGTCGGTGATGTGGGCGATCAGGTTGTCCTTGTAGTTGCCCAGGTTCACCCGGGGCAGCTGCTTCAGGCCCTTGCCGAAGTAGAGGCCGATGCCCCAGAGCAGGCGGGCCGCGCGTTCCTCGTCGTGCCGGTCCACCGGCAGGCCGCGCAGCAGCACCAGGCCGCGGCCGTGTTCCAGGCTGTGCATGGCCTGGTCCAGCAGTGGCGCCAGGGTGGGCAGCGGGAACTCGGCGCGGGTGAACTCCCCGCCGCGGACGCCCTGGGCGGCCAAAGCGCGCTCGGCGGCCAGGATCTCCGCCTGGTGCGCCGGGGTCAGGCGCAGGATCCAGTCCTCCTCGCGCTCAAGCTCGGCGCGGCGCCAGGCGCTGGCATCGGTGATGGGGTGGCGGAGCATCTCGGGCATGGGCGGCCTCCGGGTTGGGGCCATGGTGGCGCGCTTGCCATGCGGGGCGCAATGGGCCGGAATGCCCGGGCAGAGAATGGGGGCGAGGATGGGCGAGCGCTGGGCGATCATCACCGGGGCGGCAGGCGGCATCGGCATTGCCGTATGCCGGCAACTGCACAGCCAGGGTTTCTGCCTGCTGATGCTGGACCTGCAGGAAGGGCCGCTGAACGCCGCCGCCGAGCGGATGCGCGAGGCCGGGGCGCGGGTCGAGGCGATGGCCGGCAATGCCACCGACCCGGCGCTGGCCAAGGCGGCGGCCGAGCGGGGCGCGGCGCTGGGCCGGGTGGATGTGCTGGTCAACGTGGCCGGCGGCAGCGGGCCGCACCCGGTGCGGACCATCGAGGAGATGGACGACGCCACCTGGGACCATGTGATCGACCTGAACCTGAAGAGCGCCTTCCTGTTCACCCGCGCCGTGGTGCCGGGCATGCGCCAGCGCGGCTATGGCCGGGTGGTCAACTTCAGCAGCACCAATGCGCGCGGGCGCAAGGGGCCGGTGACCACGCAGGGGGCGCGGCTGGCCTATGCCACGTCGAAGGCCGCGATCGTCGGCTTCACCGCCCAGCTGGCCAAGGACGAGGCGGCGAACGGGATCACCGTGAACTGCCTGCTGCCGGCGCTGATCCTGGGGGAGCAGGGCACCCGCATCCGCCAGCGCTACGAGGCACTGCCGGAGCCGGCCCGGCTGGCGATGGTGCAGGACATTCCCGCCGGCCGCGCCGGGGAGGCGCATGAGGTGGCGGCGGTGGTCGGCTTCCTGTGCAGCGAGGCCGCCAGCTACGTGAACGGCGTGGCGCTGCCGGTGGACGGCGCCTTCCTGTAGCGCCTGCTCGGCCGCGGGGCGTCAGAACTGCCCGGCGGCCAGGCGGAACACCGCGTCGGCGCGGTTGAGGTAGGCCGCGCTGTGGCCGCTGGCCAAGGGGCTGGTGCCGGCCTCGGTGGAGCGGGACAGGATGTAGAAGCCCCAGTCGGTGGCGGAGAGGCGCTCCGCCACCTGCAGGCTCTGCAACGCGCCGGGCTGGAACAGCGTGACCAGCAGGAAGCGCACGGGGGTGACGTTCTCGGTGTGCACCAGCAGGCGGTCTGGCCCCAGGCGGGCGACGCGCATGCGGTAGATCACCTCCCCCGACAGGCGGTTGGAGCGTTGCAGGAAGTGCAGCGGCTGGCCGGATTCCAGCTCGGCCGCGGTGAAGTCGGCGCGGCGGGCGGCGGGGTCCGGGGCGGAAAGCGCGGTCGCCTCGGTGGCGAAGGGGCGCCAGTCGCCGGCGCGCTCGGACCAGAAGCGCAGCTGGCGCATGGAGGAGATGGCGCCGAGGCGGTGCAGGATGGCCTCCGGCCCCTGCCCGGCGGCCAGGCGGAAGCGGCCGGCCAGGGCCACCAGCGTGTGGTAGCCATGCGCGCCGGCGGGCGCCCAGCCGGTGCAGGCCGGCGGCGCCCAGCTGGGCGCTGCATCGTTGACCTGCATCACCAGGGCATTGGCGCGGCCACCGGCGGTGCTGGGGTAGTGCGGCTCGGGCGGCGCCTCGCAGGGCGGGCGCGGCAGGTCGGCGGCCATGGCCGGGGTGGGGGCGGCCGCCAGGGCCAGGGCCAGCCAGGCCCCGGGGCCGATGTGCCAAAGCCGCTTCGCCGCCATGCCACCCCTCCCGCGTCACGCCCTGCCGCAGTTGGGCAGGCGATGCCGCGGTGCAATATGCGTGCCCCGGGGCGGGCCGCTCACATTGCCGCGTGGCGCGAGGTGGTCAGTGGAAGACGCGGCCGCTGTCGATGACCACGGTCTGGCCGGTCATGGTCTCGCTGCGGCACATGGTGACGACCATCTCGGCGCAATCCTCCTTGTCCGCCGGCTTCTTCAGCAGGGAGAGGGTGGCGGCGGAGGTCAGCTGTTCCTCGCGCAGGTTGGCGGTGGCGCGGGTGCCCTCAAGCAACCCGGGGGCGACGCAGTTGACCAGCACCTGCGGCGCCAGGGCCACGGCCATGCAGCGGGTCAGGTGGATCAGCCCGGCCTTGGAGACGGCATAGGCGATGGAGCTGCCCTGCGGGCCGAGGCCGGCGACCGAGGAGATGTTGACGATGCGGCCCGACCCCTGGGCCTTCATGATGGGCGCCACCGCCTTGGTCAGGTGCATCGGGCCGGTCAGGTTGACGGCGATGATCTTGTCCCAGACCTCGGTCGTCAGGCTGTCCAGGTCCGGGAAGGGGATGGCCTTGTTGAAGGCGGCGTCGTTGACCAGGATGTCCAGCCGGCCGAAGCGCTGGGTGACGGCCTGCACCAGGATGTCGATGGCGGCGGGGCTGGTGATGTCGCAGGCGAAGGCGGCGGCGTTGACCTGGTAGGTGCTGGCCAGTTCGCGGGCCACGGCTTCCGCCTGGTCCTTGCTGGCGGCGTACATGACGGCGATGTGCACGCCTTCCCGCGCCAGGGCGTGGCAGATGCGCTGCCCCAGCCCGCCATTGCCGCCGGTGACCAGCGCGACCTTGCCCCTGAGTTCCATGGACCATCCCCCCGTGTTGTGGCGGGAGGATGCGGTGGAACGGCCGGGTTAGTCCAGCGCGCGCCCCCGTCAGCGCGCCGCGTGCTGCACGTTCCGTCAGCGCATAGCGCGCTGCACGTTCCACAAGACCGGGAAGCCCACGTCCAGCACGCCGCGCAGGTTGGCGCGATAGGCCGAGGGCCCGGCGAACTGGCCGAGGATGACGATGCTGACGTTGTCATGCACGCTGCGCTGGATCTCGGCGGCGATCTCGCGGCGCTTGGCCATGTCGTATTCGGCAGCGAAGCGTTCGATCAGCGCCGTGCGGGCGGGGTCGCACCACCAGCCGGGATAGGCGTTGGTGCAGCTGTAGACCACCGCCGGGTTGGCCAGCGGGTTTTCCATGTCGAAGCCGGTCCACACCAGCGGCACGACCGACCAGCCGTTCTGGTCCACCGGGTTGCGGTTCAGCCGCATCTGCGCCACCGACGACCAGTCGGTGCTGCGGACATCCACGTTGAAGCCGGCGCGCTTCAGGTGCTCGATCGCGACCAGGCTGACCGGGTTGATCAGCGCGCTGTCGCCGCTGTGCAGCAGCACCACGCGTTCATTGTTGTAGCCGGCGTCGCGCAGCATCTGGCGGGCGCGTTCGCTGCTGGGGCGGCGGAAGGCGTCGGCGCCGGCTTCCGTGCTGTAGGGCGCGTCGCACATGTACACGCTGAGGCACTGGTCCAGGTACATGCCGCGCGGCAGGCCGACGCCAGCCATGACCTCCGATTGGTCGATGGCCATCTGCGCGGCGCGGCGGATGGCGGGGTTGTTGAACGGCGGCTGGGCGTGGTTGAGCGTGAGGACGCCGAAGATGCTGCTGCGCCCCAGGCCCGGCGTGACGACGATGTTGCGGTCGCGCTTCATCCGCTCCACGAAGTCCAGCGGCGCGCGTTCCAGCCAGTCGATCTCGCCCTGCTGCAGCGCGGCGACGCGGGTGGAGCTGTCCGGCACGGAGACGATGTCCACCCGGTCCACATGCACCACCTTGCCGCCGGCCAGGCCGTCGGCCGGCTCCGCGCGCGGCCGGTAGCGGGTGTTGCGGCGCAGCACGGCGCGGTCGCCCGGCCGCCATTCCGCGCGGTTGAAGGTGAAGGGGCCGGAGCCGATGATCTCCGGGATCTGCGCGCTGGGGGAGGTGGCGGCCAGGCGCGCCGGCATCATGAAGGGGGCGTAGGGGGCGGACTTGCCCAGCGCCTCGATCACCTGGCCGAAGGGGCGGGTGAGCTGCAGGACGAAGGTCTTGCTGTCCACCACGCGGAGGTCGCTGCTGGCGGCCAGCATCTGGCGGCCCAGGCCGTCCTTGGCGGCCCAGCGGCGCAGGCTGGCGACGCAGTCCTCCGCCGTCACCGGGGCGCCGTCATGCCATTCCAGCCCGTCGCGCAGCGTGAAGGTCCAGGTCAGGCGGTCGGCGCTGGTCTCCCATTTCTCCAGCATCTGCGGGCGGTAGGTGCCGCTGGCGTCCTCCCCGACCAGCGTGTCCCACACCAGGAAGCCGAAGGTGCGGCTGACGACGGAGACGGTCTGGATGGGGTCGAGGCTCTGCAGCTCGTTGTTCATCACCAGGCGGATGGCGGTTTCCTGCGCCGGGGCGGGGCGCGGGGCGGCCAGCAGCAGGGCGGCGGCGAGGGCGACCAAGGGGCGAACCAGGGGGCGGATCATGGCGCGACTCCTCAATTGATCGGGGTGCGGCGGAGCGTGCGGGGCAGGCTCTCGTCGAAGGGGGTGCGGGCGTGTTGCAGCGTGCGGTTGTTCCACAGCACGAGGTCGCCGGGTTGCCAGTGGTGGCGGTACTGGATCGCCTCGTCGTAGAGCGGGGCGCGGACGGCGGACATCATCTCCCGGCTTTCGGCCGGCGAGCGGCCGAGGACCTCCACCGTGGTGAGCTTGTTGACCCACAGCGCGCGGTCGGCGCTGCCCGGCACCGGCCACAGCATGGGTTGCAGCTGGGACAGCGTGGTGGTGGCGGCGTCGGTGACGTTCCAGTCATCGGCCAGGCTGCCGGCGAACGTATAGGCGTGGCGGCAGGTGGCGACCTCGGCTTCGCGCCGCAGGTCTTCAGGCAGCAGGGCGGCCACGGCGGTGGCGTCGGCGAAGACGGTGTCGCCGCCCTCCTCCGGCACCTCGATGGCGGCCAGGATCAGCGCCTTCAGCGGCATGGGCTGGAACAGCTGGTCCAGGTGGAAGTCCAGGTCGCCCTTGCCGAAGACGCCATCGGCGCGGACGTTGGAGACGTGCTGCGTGTCCGGCTCCATCGCCTGGATCCGGTTGCGCTCGCGCAGCTCGACCTCGCCGAACAGCCGGGCGAAGCGGGCCTGGTCGGCGGCGGTGCAGGGCTGGTCGCGCAGCAGCAGCAGGTGGTGGCGGGCATAGGCGCCGTGCAGCGCCGCCACGGTCAGCTCGTCGAAGGGCCGGGAGAGGTCGAGGCCGATGATCTCGGCACCGACACGGTCGGACAGGGGGCGGATTTCCAACACCGGCATGGCACCTGCTTCTGGTTTCCGGAAGCTTGCGGGCCGGCGGGGGGCTGCGTCAACAAGTGGCGGAGGTGGCGCCGCCGCCGGCGAGCCGGCGGGGGGCTGCGTCAACAACTGGCAAAACCAGCGCCGCCGCCGGCGAGCCGGCGGGGTGCGGCGTCAACAACTGGCAAAACCAGCGCCGCCGCCGGCGAGCCGGCCGTGGTCAGTCCGCGTATTGCCCGGCCGCCGTGATGATCGGGCGCCAGCGGGCGACGTCCTCGGCCAGTTGGCGGGTGAAGGCGGCGGGGGTGGCCTGTTCCTGCGGCACCGCCTCGGTCGCCAGGTCGCGGAAGCGGCCGAGCAGCTTCTCATCCCGCAGCGCCACCTGGATGGCGCGGGACAGGCGCTGCTGCACCGCCTCCGGCGTGCCCTTGGGCGCCAGCATGCCCTGCCAGATCCGCATCAGCAGGCCCGGCGCGCCCTGCTCCAGCACGGTCGGCACCTCGGTCAGCCCCTCGAAGCGCGAACGCGTCGGCGAGGTGATGGCATAGGCCTTCATCCGGCCGGCGCGGAGATGGGCGACGGTGCTGGTGGTCTGGCCGAAGAACAGGTCGATGCGGCCGGCGATGACCTCCGTGGTGGCGGGGGCGCTGCCGCGAAAGGACACCGTGGTGATCTGGGCGCCGGCTTCGCGCTGCAGCAGCATGCCGCCCAGGTGGTCGGTGCCGCCCAGGCCGGAATTGGCGGCGGTGATCTCCAGACCGCGCGCCTTCATCATGGCCATCAGCTCCCGCAGGTCCTTGGCCGGAAAGTCGGCGCGGGCGCAGACCAGCAGCGGCACGTCGTTGATCAGGCCGAGCGGGGCGAAGCTGGCTTCAACGTCGTAGGGCAGCTTGCGGTACAGCGTGGCGCTGGCGGCGTGGCCCAGGTGATGCATCAGCAGCGTGCTGCCATCCGGCCGGGAATTGGCCACGCGGGCGCTGCCGATGGTGCCGCCGGCGCCGCTGACATTCTCCACCACCACGCCGGGCACGCCATCCGGCGCCAGGTCGCGCGCCATGGCTTCCGCGGCCAGGCGGGCGACGGCATCGGTGGGGCCGCCGGCGGGATAGGGGACGATGACGTTGATGGTGCGGTCCGGCATCTGCGCCCCGGCCTGGCGGGCAAGCAGCAGCGTGGGCGTGGCCAGCAGCAGGTGGCGGCGATGCATGGTGGTTTCCCCCAGGGGTTCTTGCCGCGCAAACTGGCCAAGCCGGGCGGCTTGCACAAGCGGCTGATTTGTCGTTCCCTGCCCGACAAGGGACGCCGCGCCGGGAACAACAACCGGGAGACCGCCGATGCTTCGCAACAGCATTCTGGCCGGATTGTGCGCGCTTGCATTGTCCGCCGTAACCCCTGCCCGCGCCCAGGCGCCCGCCGCGCCGGACCGCGTGCTGTTCCAGCTGGACTGGTTGGCCAGCGGCGAGCATGCCGCCTGGTATGCCGGGCTCGGCCGCGGCTTCTTCCGGCAGAACGGCATCGAGCTTTCGATCACCCGCGGCTATGGCAGCGGCGATACCGTGAACAAGGTGGCGGCCGGCGCGGCGCTGTTCGGCGTGGCCGACCTGGGCGCGGTGATGACGGCGCGGGCGCGGCAGAACATGCCGGTGAAGTCGCTCAGCATCACCTACACCCATTCGCCGCATTCGCTGTTCGTGCTGCGGTCGTCGGGCATCACCAGCTTCCGCGGCCTGGAGGGCAAGCGGATCAGCATCACGCCCGGCAACAGCCACCGGCTGTACTTCCCCGAGGTGGCGCGGCGCGCCGGCACGGACCCGGAGCGGATCACCTGGGTGAACACGGATGCCTCGGCCATGGCGGCGATGCTGATCACGCGGCGGGTGGATGCCTCGCCATTCTATTCGATCCATTGGTACTACACCAACAAGGCGGCGCAGCGGGCGGGCGAGGAGATCGTGGTGCTGCCCTTCGTGCAGACCGGCTTCGCGATCTACGCCGCCACGCTGTTGGCAACCGATGAGACGATCCAGCGCAACCCGGACCTGACCAGGCGCTTCCTGCGCGCGGCACATCAGAGCCTGGCCTGGAGCCGCGACAACCAGCCGGAGGCCTGCCGGATCCATGTGCGCGCCAACCCGGAAGTGGAGCAGGATGACTGCGAGGGCAGCCTGCGCGCGGTGATGGGCTTCGTGTTCAACGAGCACCAGCAGCAGACCGGGCTGGGGCGCGCGGCGCCGGACCGGCTGGCCTTCACCTGGCGCGTGGTGGCGGAGAGCCAGCAGCTGGACGCCAGCTGGAACCCGGCGCAGGCGGTGGATACGAGCCTGCTGCCGTGATCCGGCTGGAAGGCGTCGGCAAGCGCTTCGCCCGCGGTGATGTCGAGGCGCTGCGCGACGTTTCCCTGAACGTGGCGCCGGGGGAGTTCGTCGCCATCGTCGGCGCCTCCGGCTGCGGCAAGAGCACGCTGCTGCGGCTGGTCGCCGGCTTGGTGCCGGCTTCGTCCGGCCGCGTGGTGCTGGATGGCACGCCGGTGGTGGGGCCGCGCGCGGATACCGCCATGGTGTTCCAGGCGCCGACGCTGCTGCCCTGGGCGGATGTGCTGCGCAACGTGACCTTTCCGCTGCGGCTGATGAAGCAGGCGGGCGGCGACACGGAAGCGCGGGCGCGGGCGCTGCTGGAGACGGCGGGGCTGAAGGGCTTCGAGAACCGGCTGCCGAAGGAGCTTTCCGGCGGCATGCAGCAGCGCGTGGCGATCTGCCGGGCGCTGTTGCAGCAGCCGCGCGTGCTGCTGATGGACGAACCCTTCGGCGCGCTGGATGCGTTGACGCGGGAGGAGATGTCGATCGAGCTGCTGCGGATATGGTCCGGGCTGAGGATGGCGGTGCTGTTCGTGACGCACTCGATTTCGGAAGCGGTGCTGCTGGCCGACCGGGTGGTGGTGATGTCGCCGCGGCCGGGGCGGGTGGCGGAGGTGATCGAGGTTGGCCTGCCGCGGCCGCGTGGCTTCGAGCAGGAGGGCACGCCTGAATTCCAGACGGCAGCGCAGCGGATCCGCGCGCTGATCTATGGCGAGAGGGTGCCGCGTGCTGCGTAGTTCGATGCCATCCGTGATCGCGCTGGTGCTTGTGGTGGCGGGGTGGGAGGCGGCGTGCCGCTTCCTCGGCATCCGCGAATTCGTGCTGCCGGCGCCCAGCGCGATCTGGGCGCAGAGCTATGCCGCCTGGCCGAGCGTGCTGAACCACACGCTGGCCACGCTGGGCACGGTGATGTGGGGTTTTGCCGCCTCGGTGGTGATCTCGCTGCCGCTGGCCATGCTGATCGCGGCGTCGCCGGCGATCTCGGCGGCGATCTATCCGCTGCTGGTGGTGACGCAGAGCATCCCCAAGGTGGCGCTGGCGCCGATCCTGATCATCGCGCTGGGGTCGAATGAGCTGCCGCGGATCATCGTGACCTTCCTGGTGGCGTTCTTCCCGCTGGTGGTCGGCACCGTGGCCGGGCTGCTGGCAACGCCGCCGGAGCTGATCGAGCTGGGGCGGAGTTGCCGCGCCAGCAAGCTGCAGGAGCTGACGCGGATACGGCTGCCGTTTGCGGTGCCCTTCGTGTTCGGCGGCCTGAAGGTGGCGGCGGCGCTGGCGGTGGTGGGCGCTGTCGTTGCCGAGTTCGTCGGGGCGGATGCGGGGCTGGGGTATCTGATCCAGACCAGCATGGCCTTCTTCAAGACGCCCTTGGCCTTTGGCGCCGTGGTGATCCTGGCGGTCATGGGCATCGTGCTGTTCCAGGTGGTGAGCCTGGTGGAGCGAGTGTTGTTTCCCTGGTCCAGCGGGGCGGACCAACCGCCCGCTGGCATGTAGGAGGAGAGCCGTCATGGCGCAGATTCAACCCGGCCATGTGCTGATCAAGGGCGCCCGGCTGATGGACCCCGGCAAGCGCCGGGCCGAGCCCACCGATGTGCTGGTGACGGATGGCGTCATCGCCGCCATCGGCGTGGGGCTGGCGGCGCCGGAGGGCGCGCAGCTGGTGGATGCCGCTGACATGATCATCCACCCCGGCCTGATCAACGCGCATACCCATGGCCATGGCGGCCTGGCGCGCGGCCAGGGCGACAAGTGGACGCTGGAGTTGCTGCTGGCGGCGGCGCCGTGGATCACCGGCAACCGGGCGACGGCCGACAAGAAGCTGACGACGCAGATCATCGCCGCCGAGATGGTCAGCAAGGGCTGCACCGCGGCCTATGACCTGTTCTACGAGTTTCCGCTGCCGTCGCAGGATGGGCTGGATGCGGTGGCCGAGGCCTATGCCGAGGTCGGCATGCGCGCCGTCATCGCGCCGATGGTGGCCGACCGCACGATGTATGAGGCGATCCCCGGCCTGTACGACGCGCTGCCCAGCGGGTTGCAGGCGCGGGTGGACAAGCTGCGGCTGAAGCCGTTCGGCGATACCTTGGCGGCCATGGAAGGCGCGCTGAAGGCGTGGAAGTGGAACAGCGCCGACATCCGCTTCGCGGTGGCGCCGACCATTCCGCTGCATTGCGCGGATGCCTTCATGTGCGCCTGCGGCAAACTGGCGCGCGACCACGGCGTGGGGCTGCACAGCCATGTCGGCGAGAGCAAGGTGCAGGCGGTGACGGGCCTGAAGCGCTACGGCAAGACGCTGGTGGCGCATATGGATGACCTCGGCCTGATCGGGCCGGACTTCACCGCGGCGCATGCGGTGTGGCTGGATGATGACGACTTCAAGCGCATGGCGGCCAAGGGTGCGTCGCTGGCGCATAACCCCGGCAGCAACATGCGGCTGGGCAACGGGATGTTCCGCTTCCGCCAGGCGGTTGATGCGGGCGTGAATGTGGGCCTGGGCACCGATGGCGCCAACTGCGCCGACAACCAGAACATGTACGAGGCGATGCGCTACGCCTCCATGCTCAGCAAGGTGCAGACGCCGGACCCGCGCTTCTGGGCCAGCGTCGAGGAAGTGTACGCGGCGGCGACCAAGGGCTCGGCCCGGGCGCTGGGCTTCAAGGATATCGGCGAGATCGCGGTGGGCAAGAAGGCCGACATCGTCTTCCTGGGGCTGGATACGCTGAACTGGATTCCGCACAACTGGAGCGTGAACCAGGTGGTGCATACCGAGGACGGCACCGGCGTGCGGCATGTGATGATCGGCGGGCGCTTCGTGTTCAAGGACGGGCGCCACACCACGCTAGACCTGCGGAAGCTGGCGGTGGAAGCCGAGGCGGCGCGCGAGCGGCTGGAGGCGCTGAACGCCGAGAACAGGCAGATGTACGACATGCTGGAGCCGGTGGTGGCCAGCTTCTGCCCCGGCCTGGCGGCGCAGCCCTACCACCTGAAGCGCTACCTCTGCGACGCGCCGGCATGAGGTTTGCAGGCTTCGGCGCATGTTCCAGCGCCGAAGCCTGTTTGCCGCCCTCCTCCCTTCCCCTGCCCTGGCGCAGTGGGTTCCTGACCGCAGCATCCGCATGGTCGCCCCCTTCGCCGCCGGGGGCGCCAGCGACCTGATCGCCCGCATGGTGGCGGAGGAGATGACGCCGCTGCTGGGCCAGCAGGTGGTGGTGGAGAACCGCACCGGCGCCGGCGGCAGCGTGGGCACCGAGGCCGTGGTCCGCGCCCGGCCGGATGGCCTGACCCTGCTGATGGGCAGCCAGGCCACCCACGCCACCAACCCCGCCCTGCAGAAGCTGAGCTTCGACCCCATCGCCGACCTCGCCGGGATTGGGCCGGTAGCCGGCGTGCCCGCCGTGATGGTGGTGCCGGCCGACCTGCCGGCGCGGACGCTGGCCGAGTTCATCGCCATGGCCAAGGCGCGGCCCGGCGCGGTGACCTATGGCAGTGCCGGCATCGGGGCTTCCACGCACCTGGCGGGGGCGCTGCTTGCGCAACTCGCGGGCATCGAGTTGCAGCATGTGCCCTACCGGGGCACCGCGCTGGCCATGCAGGACCTCATCGCCGGGCGCATCAACATGATGATGGACACGCTGCCGACGGCGCTGCCGCATATCCAGGGCGGGCGCATCCGGGCGCTGGCGGTCAGCACCACCGCGCGCAACCCGACCCTGCCGGATGTGCCGACGGTGGCCGAGGCCGGGGTGCCCGGCTATGAGGCACTGAACTGGTACGGGCTGTACGCGCCGGCCGCCACGCCGGAAGCCGCGGTGGCCCGGCTGAACGCCGTGCTGGCCGCGCTGGTGGCCAGGCCCGCCTTCCAGGCCAGGTTGGCGGCGCAGGGCATGCTGCCCATGGTCGGCGACCGCGCCGCCTTCACCGCCTATGCCACCGCCGACCGGCAGCGCTGGACCGACCTGGTCCGCAGCGCCAACATCACGCCGGCCGATTGAGGGACTTCCGCATGCTTCGCCGTTCGCTGCTTGCCGCGCTTGCCGTGCCCGCCATTGCCCGGGCGCAAGCTTGGCCGGACCATCCGGTGCGCTGGATCATCAACTTCCCGCCCGGCGGCGCGGCGGATACGCTGTCCCGCGCGCTGTGCGACAGCATCGGGGCCAAGCTGGGCCAGCCGCTGGTGCCGGAGAACCGGCCCGGCGCCGGCGGCATGGTCGGCGCCGACCTGGTGGCCAAGGCGCGCGGCGACACGCATATCGTCATCATGTCCAACGCTGCGTCGCATGGCATCGGGCCGGTGCTGTACGCCAACGTGCCCTACGACACGCTGCGGAACTTCCAGCATGTCGCGCTGGTGGGCACCTTCCCCAGCGTGCTGTGCGTGAACACGGATTTCCCCGCCCGCACCCTGCCGGAGTTCATCGCCGAGGCGCGGAAGCGCGGCGGCATCAGCTATGGCAGCGGCGGCAACGGCACCATGAACCACCTGTGCGGCCAGCTGCTGGCCAAGGCGGCGGGGGTGGAGCTGACGCATGTGCCCTATCGCGGCAGTGCGCCGGCGCTGACGGACACCATGGGCGGGCAGATACCCGCGATCATGGAAAGCCTGCCGATCGCGCTGCCGCATATCCGCGCCGGGCGGCTGCGGCCCCTGGCCACCAGCGAGGCCACGCGCGCCGCGACCACGCCGGATGTGCCGACCTTCGCCGAGGCCGGCTACGCCGCGGCGCAGTCGACCAACTGGTTCGGCTTCTCGGTGCCGGCGGGCGTGCCGGCGGCGCTGGTGCAGCGCTGGGTCGGCGTGATCCATGAGGCGCTGGCCGATGCGAAGACTCGCGAGCGCTTCGGCAATATCGGCGTGGTGCCGGGCACCGGCGGCCCGGCGGAATACACCGCCCTGGTGACCAACGAGCTGGCCCGCTGGCGCGAGGTGATCCGCGCCGGCAACATCAAGGCGGAGTAAGCCGCAGCGCCGGAGGGCGCGCGACCCCCTGCCCTACTGCTGCTCGATCCCCGCCGCCCTGGCGCGCTCGGCCAGCCAGGGGATCTGCTGGCGCAGCACGTCGGTGAACTTGCCCGGCGCGCCCGGGCCGGGGACATAGCCCAGCCCGGCCAGCTTGGTGACGATGGCCTGGTCGGCCAGCACCTTGTTCAGCGCCGCGTTGGCGCGGGCGATGATGGGCGCCGGCGTGGCCGCGGGCACCGAGATGCCGAACCAGAACACGAAGCCATAGCCGGGCAGCACGCTGGACACCGGCGGCACGCCCGGCAGCAGCGCGAAGTCGGTGGGGTAGGTGCTGGCCAGCAGGCGGATGCGGCCTTCCCGCTGCTGCGCCAGCCCGGCGGGAATGTCGGTGAAGGTGCTGTCGATGCGCCCGGCCATCACGTCGGTCAGCGCTTCCGGCCCGCCGCGATAGGGAATGTTGGTCATCTCCACCCCCGCCATGCTGGCCAGCGTGGCGGAGGCGATGTGCGACGAGGAATTGCCGGTGCTGTAGGTCAGCTTGCCCGGGCTGGCCTTGGCCAGCTCGATCAACCCGCGCAAATCCTTGGCCGGATGGTCCGCCTTGACCGCCAGCACATAGGGGTTGTCGGCGACGTAGCCGATGCTGGCGAAATCCTTCAGCGGATCGTAGGGCAGGCGGCGGACGGTGTAGCTGTTCAGCGCGCCGTTGGTCACGCTCAGCACGGTCCAGGTGTGGCCATCCGCGGCGGCGCGGGCGCCGGCCTCGGTGCCCACCACGCCGTTGCCGCCGGCACGGTTCTCGATGATGACGGGCTGGCCGAGCTCACGGCCCAGCGGCTCCGCCAGGTTGCGGTGCAGCGTGTCCGTCACGCTGCCGGCCGGGAAGGCGATGATGATGCGGATGGGGCGGTCCGGCCACGCCTGCGCGCGGGCCAGGCTGGGCAGGATCAGGGGGGCGGCCAAAGCCGCGCGGCGCGTCAGCATCAGTGCATCATCCCGAGGTAGCGGTGGATTTCGGTGCAGTCGACCTTCGGCCCCAGCACATCAACGGCTTCGTTGAACATCTCCAGTGCCGCCTTCAGCGCCACGGCGGGCTCGCCGGTTTCCTCGGCGATGGCGGCGGCGGTGGCCAGGTCCTTGCGCATCAGGCCAAGCTGGAAGCTGGGCGGGTAGGTCTTCTGGATCATCGCCTGGGCCTTCAGCTCGGTCGCCACGTTGCGGCCGGAGGAGGCGTTGATCACGTCCGTCAGCACGTTCAGGTCCAGGCCCAGCTTCTCGCCCATGCGGAAGGCCTCGGCCGCCGCCAGCAGGCCGGCGCCGTAGAGGAAGTTGTTCAGCGCCTTGGCGGCATGGCCAGCGCCGGCGTCGCCGCAGCGGATCAGCTGTTCCCCCATGCCGGCCAGCACCGGCTGGGCCTTGGCCCAGGCGTCGTCGGTGCCGCCGAACATGATGGCCAGCGTGCCGGCGCGCGCCTTGGCGACACCGCCGGAGACCGGGGCGTCGGCGTACATGGCGCCCCTGGCCGCCACCAGCGGCGCCAGGCGGCGGGTTTCCGCGGGCAGGGAGGAGGACATGTCGATGACCAGCTGGCCTGGCTTCAGCGCCGCCAGCAGGCCGCCCTGCCCTTCCATGACGGCCGCGACCACCTTGCTGTCCGGCAGCATAAGCACCACCACCTCGGCGCCGGCGGCAACCTCGGCCGGCGTGGCGGCGAAGGCGACGGCGCTGGTGCCTTCCGCCAGGGCGTCGCGGGCGGCCGGGTTGCTGTCGCAGCCCAGCACATGGTGGCCGTGGCGCAGCAGGCTGCGCGCCATGGGCAGGCCCATCATGCCAAGGCCTATGAAGCCGATGCGCGCCATGGCGCTTCCTCCGAATTCTTGTCCCTGGATGTTTCGCCGCAGCGGCGGCGGATGGCAAGCCGGAGCGAGCCGGTAATCTTTGAGCGGGTGATTCACGCCTTTCGGCGATTCCGCCTCAGGCGATCACACGCTACGCTATGGTCGTGATGAAATTCCCCACCTGGGTGGCCGCGCTGGGCGCCACGCTGCTGATGCAGGCCGTGGCCAGCTACCTCAGCCAGACCCTGCCCGTGGTGGCGCCGCTGCTGACCGCCAGCGCTGGGCTGCGGCCGGAGGCGATTGGCCTGCTGAACGGGCTAGGTTCCGCCGGCACGGTGCTGGTGCTGCTGTGCGGCGGGCCGCTGCTGGCGCGCTTTGGCCCGGTGCGCGCCTTGCAGGGCGGCGCGCTGCTTTCCGCTGTGGGGCTGGGGCTGGCGCTGCTGGGTGGCGCGCCGGCGCTGCTGCTGGCCTCCCTGCTGTTGGGCGCGGGGTATGGGCCTTCGGCGCCCGCGGGCAGCCGGATATTGGCGGCCACGGCGCCGCCTGGGCATCGGACGCTGATCTTTTCCATCAAGCAGTCCGGCGCGCTGCTGGGCGGCGGTGCCGCGGGGCTGCTGGCGCCGCTGGCGGCGGGCTGGGGCGGCTGGCCGGCGGCGATCTGGCTGGGGGTGGCGATCTCGGCCGTGGCGGCGCTGCTGATCCAGCCGCTGCGGGCACAGCTGGATGCCGAACGCGAGCCGGCCACGCCGATCCGGCTGGGGGCGATCTTCAGCTGGCGCAACCTGGCTTCCCCGTTGAAGGCGCTGGCCCTGGACCCGCTGCTGTGGCCGCTGACCCTGCTGGGCATGGCCTTCGCGGTGGTGCAGGGCTGCCTGTTCAGCTTCACGGTTTCCTGGCTGGTGGAGCTGCGCGGGCTGACGCTGGCGGCGGCGGGGCTGGCCTTTGCCGCCATGCAGGGCTGCGGCATGGTCGCGCGGATATTGCTGGCCATGCTGGCGGACCGCACCGGCAATACCGCGCGCAACCTGGTGGTGCAGGCCTTCCTGGCCGCCGGCGCCATCACCGGGCTGGCGCTGCTGCCTGCCGACGCCGGGTTTGGGCTTGTGGCGCTGCTGTGCGGGCTGTGCGGGCTGCTGGGCGCCAGCTGGAACGGGCTGATGCTGGCCGAGGTGGCGCGGCTGGTGCCACCCGCGAAGATCTCGGACGCGACCAGCGGCTGCACGCTGGTGATCTTCTGCGGCTACACGGTGGGGCCGGCGGGGTTTGCCGCGCTGGTGGGGGCGACCGGGGATTGGCGGCTGGCCTTCCTGCTGGTGGCGGCGCAGGTGGCGCTGGCCGGGCTGGCGGTGGGCGCGCTGTTGTTGCGCCGGCGTCGCCCGCTTGCGGGCTGAACCGGCGCGCCGCAGAGTGCCGCGCAACAACGCCATCACGCCGAACCCGGAGAGTTGAGAATGTCGGTTGCGAATGCGCCGGTGATCGTGGCGGGCGCTGGCCCGGTGGGGCTGGCCGCGGCGGCGGAGCTGCTGCGCCACGGTGTGGATGTGCTGGTGCTGGAGGCCGAGTCCGGCCTGCCCTATGAGCTGCGCGCCAGCACCTTCCACGCGCCCACGCTGGACATGCTGGACCAGTACGGCGCGACGGCGCCGATGATCGCGCAGGGGCTGGTGGCGCCCTTCGTGCAGTACCGCACGCGCGACCAGCAGATGATCGCGGAGTTCGACTTCCGCTGCCTCAGCGACCTGGTGAAGCACCCCTACCGGGTGCAGGTGGAGCAGTTCAAGCTGACCCACATCCTCGCGGGGTTGCTGGGAGCGAAGCCGGGGTTCCAGCTGCGCTTCAACGCCAAGGTGGAGAGCGCCGAGGATCTGGGCGACCAGGTGCGGGTGACGCTGGCCGATGGCAGCGTGCTGCACACGCCCTGGCTGATCGGCGCCGATGGCGCGCACAGCGCGGTGCGCCGCAGCCAGGGGATCGAGTTCGAGGGCTTCACCTGGGCCGAGCGCTTCCTGGTGCTGTCGACGCCGTTCGAGTTCGGCGACGTGATCCCCAACCTGGCGGACGTGACCTACTACGCCGACCCCGGCGAGTGGTTCTTTCTGCTGCGGGTGCCCGGGCTGTGGCGGGCGATGTTCCCGGTGGCGGCCGAGGTGAGCGAGGAGACGGTGATGACCGACGCCTTCGCTGAGGAACGCATGGCCGGGGTGCTGCCGGGGCGCGGCGGCTATGAGATCCGGCACCGGACGCTGTACCGGGTGCATCAGCGGGTGGCGAAGACCTTCCGCCAGGGCCGCGTGCTGCTGGCCGGCGATGCCGCGCATATCAACAATCCCCTCGGCGGCATGGGGCTGAATGGCGGCGTGCACGACGCGGTCAACCTGGGCGCCAAGCTGGCGCGGGTGATCGCGGGCGAGAGCGACGCGCTGCTGGACCTGTACGACCGCCAGCGCCGCGGCGTGACGGTGGAGCATGTGCAGAAACAGACCATCCAGAACAAGCAGAACCTGGAGGCCAAGGACCCCGAGGCCGCCCGCGCCTTCCGCCAGCGATTGAGCGAGACGGCGGCCGACCCGGCAAAGGCACGGGAATATCTGTTCGGCATCTCCATGCTGGGCAGCCTGAAGCGGGCGGAGGAAATCCAGTGATCGCGCGCCGCGCGCTGCTGGGCGCGGCGCTGGCCACGCCGGGGCTGGCTTCGGCGCAGGAGGCATGGCCGGCGCGGTCGCTGCGCTTCGTGGTGCCGTATCCGCCGGGTGGGGCCAGCGACTTCATCGCGCGGATCGCGGCGGAGCATATGTCGCGCACGCTCGGGCAGGCGATCGTCATTGAGAATCGCGGTGGCGCGGCCGGCAACCTGGGCACCGAGCAGGTGGCGCGGGCGGCGGCGGATGGCTACACGCTGGGGCTGGGCGCGATCGGGACGCTGGCGGTGAACCGCTTTCTGTTCCGCAGCCTGCCATTCAACCCGGATGCGGATTTCACGCCCGTGTCGCTGCTGGCGCTGGTGCCGAACCTGATGGTGGTGCCGCCTTCCCTGCCGGTGAACACGGTGCAGGAGTTCGTCACCTGGGCGAAGGCGCAGGGCGCGGCGGTGAATTTCGGCAGCATCGGCAATGGGACGAGCCAGCATCTGGCCGGCGTGCAGTTCAACATGCTGACGGGCACGCAGATGGTGCATGTGCCGTACCGCGAGAGCGCCCAGGTGAATACCGACCTGATGGAAGGCCGCGTGCAGGTGCTGTTCCAATCGATCTCCGGCGCGGTGACGGATCTGGCCAAGACCGGCCGGATGAAGGCGCTGGCCGTCACCGGCGAAGACCGGGTGCCGGCCTTCGCGGAGTTGCCGACGCTGAAGGAGGTGGGGATCAACGTCACCACCGTCGGCTGGTTCGGGCTGGTGGTGCCGGCCGGCGTGCCGCAGCGCATTGTGGACAGGCTGGAAGCCGCCGCGGAAGCCGCGATGCGCGACCCCGCCGTGGTGGCGCGCGTTTCGGCCGGCGGCAGCGTGGCGCGGGCGCAGGGGGCTTCCGCCTTCACCATCTTCATTGCCGAGGAAACCGAGCGGCTGCGCGCGATCGTGCGGGCTTCCGGCGCGACGGCGGATTAGGGACAGGCCAACCGGCGCGCAGGGCGTCGCCGCTGGCGCAGCAACAGGACCGACGATGCATCACCTGAACTTCGAATTCCGCAGCAAGGGCGCCAGCGAGCATCGCAGCGTGCCGATCCGCGACCTGGTCATCGCCGGCTGGACCGGGCGCGACATGCACAAGGTGCAGGAGCATATCGAGGAGCTGGCCGCGATCGGCGTGGCGCCGCCGGCGACGGTGCCTTGCTTCTACCGCGGGTCCACGCTGCTGCTGACGACCGACGACCAGATCGATTGCCTGGGCGCCGAGAGCAGCGGCGAGGCTGAGTTCTTCCTGCTGCTGCGGGAAGACGGCTGGTGGGTGGGCGCCGGCAGCGACCACACCGACCGCAAGGTGGAGGCGTATTCGATCACGGTTTCCAAGCAGATGTGCCCGAAGCCCGTGGCGCCCGTGCTGTGGAAGTTCGAGGAGGTGGCCGACCACTGGGACCAGCTGGTCATCCATTCCGAGGTGGATGACGGCAGCGGCTTCGTCACCTACCAGCAGGGCAGCATCGCCGCCATGCGCGACCCGCGCGATTTGATTACGCGCTATGAGGCGGCGGTGGGCAAGCCGGGGCCGGATACGCTGATGTTCGGCGGCACGCTGCCGGTGCATGGCGGCATCCGCGCGCGGGCGAAGTTCCGCTTCTCGCTGCATGACCCGGTGCGCGGCGAGACGATCCGCCACGCCTACACCACCCGCTGGCTGCCGAACTAGCGTCCGGTCGCCACAGCGCTGACCGGCCGCGCATTTCTGAGGGGATACGACGATGGCGATCGAGAAAGAGCACCTGGAATTCCACAAGCCGGACCTCAGCGAGGGCTGGCACAACCCCGACTACTACCCCGAGGGGATCGAGCAGAAGATCCTGGCGGGCTTCCTGGATGAGGGGAACAAGCGCGGCCACCGCACGCGGCTGCTGCGCTTCGCGCCGGGCAAGTTCACCACGGCGCCCTTCGTGCACGACTATTGGGAAGAGGTGTGGCTGGTCAGCGGCGATTTGATCGTCGGCAACGACGCGGATGGCAAGGGCGGCGAAAGCTTCACCGAGATGGCCTATGCCTGCCGCCCGCCGGGCGCCGCGCACGGGCCGTTCAAGAGCGAGACCGGCTGCGTGCTGATGGAGTTGCACTACTACGACGAGACCAAGAAGTAGCGCGGAGGCGCCGCCCCGCGCGGCCGGGCAGTGATCACCGCTCACTGAAGCGATGATCACCGTCCAGCTTCCTTCGGGAGACTGATTCACGGCTTTCGGCGATACCGCCGCAGCCGATCAGGCTCAAAGCGCGTAGCGGTAGATGATGAAGCCGGAGCGCTCGGCCAGCTTGTTGTACAGCGCCTGGGCGGCGGCGTTGCTCTCATGCGTCTGCCAGTAGACGCGGAAGGCGCCGGCTGCCTTCGCGCGGGCGTAGACCGCCTCGATCAAGGCGCGGCCGACGCCCTGGCCGCGGGTTTCCGGCGTGGTGAACAGGTCGGCCAGGTAGCAGTTCGGCTCCACCATGTTGGTGCTGCCGTGGAACAGGTAGTGCACCAGGCCGACCAGGCGGCCCTCCTGCTCGGCCACCAGCGCGTGCATCGGCTCGGCCGGGTCGAGGAAGCGGGACCAGGTTACCAGCGTCGTCGCCGCCGGCACCGCAGACGGCCCGACGCGCTCATAGAAGGCGTTGTAGCCGGCCCAGAGCGGCGCCCAGCCTGCGTAGTCGGCCGCGGTGACCGGGCGGACCCGCATCACACCACCCAGCTCGGCTTGCGCTTTTCCTTGAAGGCGGCGATGCCCTCGGCCGCTTCCGGGCTGCTGGCGGTGCGGCCGAAGCTGGCGGCACCGGCCTCGGCGTAGCCGTCCGGCGACAAAGGCCCGAGGGCGCGCAGCAGCAGCTTGGTTTCGGCCAGCGCGTTGGGGGCGCCTTCCAGCACGTCCTTCACGCTGCGCTGCACCAGGGCTTCCAGCGCGGCGGCGTCGGCCACCACCTCATGCACCAGGCCGATGCGGCCGGCTTCCGTGGCGTCGATCACGCGGCCTTCCAGCACCATGCGGGTGGCGTTGGCGCGGCCCATGCGGCGGACCAGCCAGGGCAGGATCTGCGCCGGCACCAGGCCGCGGCGCGTCTCCGGCGCGGCGAAGCGGGCGTTGGCGGTGGCGAAGGCGATGTCGGCGCAGCAGTTGAAGCCGAGGCCGCCGGCGTGGCAGCTGCCCTCGATGGCGGCGATGACCACCTGCGGCAGCTCCGAGATGCCGACGAAGCGGGCGCCGGTTTTGGCGTTGCGCTCGCGCTGGGCTTCCAGCTTCGCCTCGGGGGACATCGGCTTCTGCACCTCGGTCAGGTCGAGGCCGGCGCAGAAATGCCCGCCGGCGCCGCTGACGACCAGCACGCGGGCGGTCCTGTCCTCGCGCAGCTCGGCCAGCAGGGCGGACCAGGCTTCCCCCATGGCGGTGCTGATGGAGTTGCGGCGGTCCGGCCGGTTCATGATGGCGCGGACCACGGGGCCTTCGCGCAGCACCAGCAGGGGGTTGTCATCGGCCATGGGGCGGTTCCTCCAGGTTTTCGGAAACAGGTTACGCGGCGGGCGGCAATGGGGCTAGGCTTCCCCAAAACACGGGGAGAAAACGCCATGCGAAGCGTAGCTGTCGTGCTTGCCCTGCTGCTTGCCGCGCCCACCGCCCGCGCCCAGCAGCAGCCCATCACCCTGGTGGTGAACTACGTCGCCGGCGGCGCCACCGACATCATCGCCCGCATCATGCAGCCGGCGCTGGCGGAGGCCTGGGGCACCCAGGTCATCATCAAGAACAGCGCGGGCGCGTCGGGCGCCATCGGCGGGGCGGAGGTGGCGCGGGCCAGGCCGGATGGGCAGACGCTGCTGCTGTCGCCTTCCGGCGGCAGCGTCATCGCGCCCAACTTCCAGCGGCCGGCGCCCTATACCATCGCCAGCTTCGCGCCGATCTGCCAGGTGGTGGAGACGCCGATGGTGACGATGACGCCGCCCAGCACCGGGCTGCGCACCATGGCGCAGTTCATGGACCGCGCGCGGGAGGGCAATGGCGGCTACGCCTATTCCACCGCCGGCGTCGGCAGCGGGCCGCACCTGGCGATGATCGCGCTGGCCCGGCTGACGCGGACGCCGATGAACCACATTCCCTTCCGCGGCTCGGGCGAGGCGGTGCAGGCGATGCTGGCCGGGACCGTGGAGACGCTGTCCGACCAGGCCAGCCTGGTGCGGCAATACGGGCTGCATCCGGTGGTGGTGTGGTCGGCGCAGCGGGCGGCGCAGTTCCTGGACACGCCGACGATGCGGGAGGCCGGGTTCGACCTGGAATTCGACATCTGGACCGGCATCTTCGCCCCCGCCGGCACGCCGGATGCGCTGCTGGCCAGGTATGAGGCGGGATGCGAGCGGATGCTGCGGAGCCCTGCCGTGGTGGCCGGGCTGGCGCGGGTGGACATGAACATCCGCTGGCGCAACCGCGTCGACCTAGGGGCCTACATGCGGCAGGAGGATGCGAAGTTCCGCACCCTGATCGACAGCGCCGGGCTGCGCCGGGGCGAATAGCGCGGGCGGCTTCCCCTGGGTGGCTTCCCCCGGGTGACTTCCCCTGGGCGCATTGCTGGCCGATGCTGCCGGCAACCCCAGGAGGAAGCCCGATGCCCGACCCCCGCGCCGCCGCGCTGCGTGCCGCCCTGAACGTCCATCGCCCCGCCGTGGCGATGGCGGCGCATAGCCCGCTTTCGGCCAGGCTGGCCGAGGAAGCCGGGTTCGAGGCGATCTGGGCCAGCGGGTTCGAGCTTTCGGCCCTGCATGCGGTGCCGGATGCCAATATCCTGTCCATGGGCACGCAGTTGGAGAACGTGCGCGCCATGGCGGCGATGGTGCGGATCCCCGTTGTCGCGGATATCGACACCGGCTTCGGCAATGCGGTGAACGTGCATTACCTGGTGCCGGCCTTCGTCGCCGCCGGGGCGGCCGCGGTGGTGATGGAGGACAAGACCTTCCCGAAGGACAGCAGCCTGCGGCCCGGTGGGCGGCAGCATTTGGTGCCGGTGGCGGAGTTCCAGGGCAAGATCGCCGCCGCCTGCGACGCCCGCGGCGACAGCGGCTGCCTGGTGGTGGCGCGGACCGAGGCGCTGATTGCCGGCCAGGGCGAGGCCGAGGCGCTGGCGCGGGGCGAGGCCTATGCCGAGGCCGGGGCGGATGCGGTGCTGATCCACAGCAAGCAGAAGACGCCGGACGAGATCGTCAGCTTCTGCCGCGCCTGGTCCGGCCGGGTGCCGCTGGTGCTGGTGCCAACCAGCTACCCACAGCTGGACGAGGCCGCGATCGGCGCCCTGGGCAAGGTGGGGCTGGTGATCTGCGGCAACCACGCCATCCGGGCCGCCGTCTCGGCCATGCGGTCCACCTTCAAGCGGATACGGGCGGAACGCAGCATCGCCGGGGTGGAGGGCGAGATCGCCAGCGTGCAGGAGGTGTTCGACCTGCAGGGGGATGCAGCGATGCGCGGGGTGGAGAAGCGGTTCCTGCGGTAGGCTTAGGCGGACTCGCGCCGGGCGTTGTAAGCAGCGCCGCGCAAGGCTATGGTACCCGCCTCAGGGGAACAAGACATGAACGATTTGTTCGGTGGCAAGCGGCCGCCGAAGGGCGGCGCCGCCGAACCCGATTCCTATTCCGCCAAGGACATCGAGGTCCTGGAGGGGCTGGAGCCGGTTCGTCGCCGTCCCGGCATGTATATCGGCGGCACCGATGAGAACGCGCTGCACCACCTGGCGTCCGAGATCATCGACAACGCGATGGACGAGGCGGTGGCCGGCCATGCCAACTTCATCGAGGTGACGCTGGAGCCGGGCAACTGGCTGACGGTGCGCGACAATGGGCGCGGCATTCCGACCGACCCGCACCCGAAATTCCCCAAGCAGAGCGCGCTGGAGGTCATCCTCACCACGCTGCACTCCGGCGGCAAGTTCTCCGGCAAGGCGTATGAGACCTCCGGCGGGTTGCATGGCGTGGGCTCGTCCGTCGTGAATGCGCTGAGCGAGCGGCTGGAGGTGGAGGTGGCGCGCGATCGCGTGCTGTACACCATGGCCTTCGCGCGCGGCGTGCCGCAGGGCAAGCTGAAGAACGCGGGCGCGGTGCATAACCGGCGCGGGACGGTGATCCGGTTCAAGCCGGACCCGGAGATCTTCGCCAAGCATGAGTTCAGCGCGGCCCGGCTGTACCGCTTCTGCCGCAGCAAGGCCTACCTGTACCGGGGCGTGGAAATCCGCTGGGCCTGCGATGCGTCGTTGGCCAGTCAGGACGTGCCGGCCAGCGCGGTGCTGCACTTCCCGGGCGGGCTGGGGGACTTCCTGGCCGCGGCGGTGCAGGGCAAGGCGGCGGTGGTGCCGGCGCCCTGGTGTGGCGAGGGCGACTTCCCCGAGGGGCAGGGCCGCTGCGAATGGGCGGTGACCTGGCTGGACCATGCCGAGGGCTTCCTCAACACCTACGCCAACACCATCCCGACGCCGCAAGGCGGCACGCATGAGGCGGGGCTGCGGGCGGCACTGGTCAAGGGCCTGCGCGCCTATGGCGAGTTGAAGAAGGAAAAGCGCGCGGCGACCATCACGGCGGAGGATTTGCTGACCGGCATGGCCGGGATGTTGTCGGTGTTCATTCGCGAACCGCAGTTCCAGGGCCAGACCAAGGACCGGCTGACCAGCCCGGAGGCCACGCGCTATGTCGAGCAGGCGCTGCGCGACCACTTCGACCATTGGCTGACCGGCGACCCCGGCACCGCCGACAACCTGCTGGCCTGGGCGATCGAGCGGGCCGAGGACCGGATCAGGCGCCGCGAGCAGAAGGACACGCCGCGCAAGAGCGCCACGCGCAAGCTGCGGCTGCCGGGCAAGCTGGCCGACTGCGCGCGGGAAAGCGCCGAGGGGACCGAGTTGTTCCTGGTGGAGGGCGACAGCGCCGGCGGCAGCGCCAAGCAGGCGCGCGACCGGGAAACCCAGGCGGTGCTGCCGCTGCGCGGCAAGATCCTGAATGTTGCCAGTGCCAGCACGGAAAAGCTGCGTGGCAACCAGGAGCTGAAGGACCTGATCGAAGCGCTGGGCTGCGGCGTCGGCGACCGCTTCGACCTGGCCAAGCTGCGGTATGGCCGCCTCGTCATCATGACGGACGCCGATGTGGACGGCGCCCACATCGCGGCGCTGCTGATGACCTTCTTCTACAAGGAGCTGCCGGTGCTGGTGCGGGAGGGCCGGGTCTTCCTGGCACAGCCGCCGCTGTACCGGCTGCAGCATGGCGGCAAGAGCGTCTATGCCAAGGACGACGCCGACCGCGAGCGGCTGATGAAGAAGGAGTTCAAGCCCAGCGCCAAGGTGGAGGTCAGCCGCTTCAAGGGCCTGGGCGAGATGCCGCCGGCCAGCCTGAAGGAGACCACCATGGACCCGCGCAAGCGGACCCTGCTGAAGGTGGTGCTGCCGGCCGAGGACCGCGCCGCCACCGCCGAGCTGATGGAGGCGCTGATGGGCCGCAAGCCGGAGCTGCGCTTCAAGTTCATCCAGGAGAACGCGGCGCGGATGGATGCGGAGGCGGTGGACGCCTGAGGCCTGGGCAGGGCGCTGAATTGGCGCTGCGCCCCGGCAACGCAACGTGGCGTGGATGGCTTGGCCCGCCAGCGCGCATGGCGCCGGCTGGTTGGCGCCGCGCGACGGGCTGGACCACGCCGGCGATCCTGGCCGCTCAGCCCTCAGCCATCCACATTGGTGGTGGTGCGCGGCACGCCCACGGACTTCCAGGCGCCGCGGATCACCTCCGAGACGTGGATCGGGTTGGGCACGCCCCGCAGCACATGCACCTCCTCCGGCTGGCCACGGCCCTCGGTGGCCTTGATGGTCACGTCGCCGATGCCGATCAGGCGCTGCCACAGGCTGCGGGTCACCACCACGTCGCGGATGCGGAACACCTCCACGTCGTCGCGGACCTTGTTCCAGAAGCCGCTTTCCAGCAGCACGCGTTCGTTGCTGACGGTGACGTGCTGGCGGCCGATGAAGCTGAGCCACCACAACAGCAGCAGCACGCCGCCGGTACCGACGCCGGCGGCAACCTCGTACAGCGGGTCCAGGCCCAGGAAATGCAACTCCAGCATCGGCAGCCCGGCCATCAGCGCCAGGCACAGCAGCGGCGCGATGATGCCGTAGAACAGCCCGGCGGAGCGCCGGGTCTCGCGGGTTTCCATCAGGCGCTGCTCGGGGGCGGTGGACATGGGCGCAGCCTCGTTCCGGTTGCCGCGGTGGCCTGGCGCCAGCCCGCGCGATGATATTCGCCCCTGGGTTTAGGCTGCCGCGGTGGAAGGCCGCAACCATTGCGGCGACGGTGGCGCTGGCCGCCGCTTGGCCCGCCCGGCCGGCCGAGCCGCCGCCGGCCCGCCCCGGCGCGGCGGCGCTGGCGGC
>CANGNF010000016.1 GCA_947455205.1 Acetobacteraceae bacterium
GCCGCCGATCCGGCCTGAACGGCACGTCGCCAACTCAATCACCACCATGCGGCATCGCATCGCTCGGGTCCTCGCCCGCGCCCTGCCACGATGCCCGTGCTGCCAACGCCTCACGCAGCGTAAACTATTTATGACACAGTAGTACTAGGTCGAAGCTGTCGGCCGGGAAGGGGTAGCTGCGCGGATCCTTCAGCACCAGGTCCACGCCGGGGCCGGCGCTGAGGTCGATGCCGGTATAGCTGGCGCCTTCCGGCGCCGCCGGGCGCAGCGTGCCGTTCACGTCGTAGGAGCCGACATCGAGGATGCGGCAGCCGGGGGCGCCGTACAGCTCGAAGAAGGCGCGGCCGATGGTCATCGCCGAAAGATGCATCCGGTCAGTCCTCGGCGCCCACGGGCTGGGCCAGGGGGTGGTGCGCTTCAACCAGGGCGCGCAGCCGTTCCTCCAGCACCTTGGTGTAGATCTGCGTGGTGGCGATGTCAGCGTGGCCAAGCAGCAATTGCAGGCTCCGCAGGTCGGCGCCGCGGCCCAGCAGGTGGCTGGCGAAGCTGTGCCGCAGCACGTGCGGGGAGACGCGGTCCGGCTCCAGCCCGGCGGCCAGGGCGGCGTCCTTCAGCAACAGGCCCAGCCCCTGGCGGGTCATGTGGCCGGAGGCGGCGCGGCCGGGGAACAACCAGCGCGGCGGTACCGGTTTGGCGCTGGGTTTGGCCACCAAGGCGGCGCGGGCGGCCAGGGCGGCGTTGCGGGCGCGCTGGCTGATCGGCACCAGGCGTTCCTTGCTTCCCTTGCCGCGCACCGCCACCAGCTGCTCATCGGCGCGCAGCGCGGCAAGCGGCAGGGCCACCAGCTCGCTGGCGCGCAGCCCGCTGCAATACAGCAGCTCCAGCGCCGCCACCGCCTGCTGGCCGCGCAGCCCGGGCAGGGTGGCGGCGCCATCGATCAGCGCGGTCACCTCGGCCTCCCCAAGGGCCTTGGGCAGGCTGGGGGTGGGGCGGGGCCCCGCCAGCAACTCCGTGGGGTCGTCGGCGCGGATGCCCTCACGTGCCAGGAAGCGGTAGTATTGCCGCAGCGCGGAAAGCCGGCGCGCCGCGGTGCGGGCGGCCAGGCCCAGGTCCGAAAGGCGCTGCATGTAGCGGCCCAGCAGGGCGCCGTCGGCGGCCTCCGGCGCGGTGCCCTGGGCGCGGGCGAAGGCGGCGAAGTCCTGCAAATCGGCCTGGTAGGCGGCCAGCGTGTTGCGGGCGGCGCCGCGCTCCGCCACCAGCATTTCCAGGAAGGCCTCCAGGTGGCGGTCCACCTACCGCGTCTGGAACCGGTCGTTGGACAGCACCCGCTCCACCGTGGTGGGAGAGGCGGCTGGCGGGAAGGCACCCACCGCCAGCAGGCCGGCGCCGGCCAGGACGAGCAGGAACAGGACCAGCAGCAGGACCGGCCGGCGAAACATGAAGGCGAGCGCTCCCTCGCGCCTGGGTGGGGGGCTGTGCTACCCGTCCAGGCAGTGTCACGCAACAGCGCCTTCGACGTCCCCTGGCCAGAGCCGGCGATGGACCCCGCCCCCCCGCCACCGGAGCCCCCGGCGGCGGCGCCCGAGGCCATGCCCGAGGCCGTGCCCGGCCCGCCGCGCCGTGCCGGCCATGCCGGGCGGTCCATCGTGCTGGTCGGCATGCCCGGTGCCGGCAAGTCCTCCATCGGGCGGCGGCTGGCGGCCCGATTCGGGCTGCCCTTCCTGGACGCGGATACCGAGATCGAGGCCGCCGCCGGCCTGCCGATCACCGAGATCTTCGCCCGCTATGGCGAGCCGCATTTCCGCGACGGGGAACGGCGGGTGATCTCCCGCCTGATCTCCGGCCCGCCGGTGGTGCTGGCGACCGGCGGCGGCGCCTATGCCGACACGCGGACCCGCCAGGCGATCCGCGATGCCGGGGCCATTGCCGTGTGGCTGCAATGCCGCATCCCCACCCTGTTGCGCCGGGTGGCCGGGCGGGAGCATCGGCCGATGTTCCTGAACGCCGACCCGGCCGAGGTCCTGCAGCGGTTGATGACCGCGCGCCATCCCCTTTATGCCGAGGCCGACATGGTCATTGCCTGCACCGACGAACCGCCCGAGCTGACCACCCGCCGCGTGGCGGAGGCGCTGGAGAACTGGCAGCCGCCGCTGAGCCTGCCGGTGACGCTGGGGGACCGCAGCTACGACATCCTGATCGGCGCCGGGCTGCTGGCGCGGGCCGGGGCGCTGATGGCGCCGGTGCTGCCCAGCCGCCGCGTGGTGGTCATCACCGACGAGAACGTGGCGCCGGTGCACCTGCCGACGCTGCGGGCGGGGCTGGAGGCCGCGGCCTTCCAGGTGCTGGCCGAGATCACCGTGGCGCCCGGCGAGTCCAGCAAGGATTTCTCGGTGCTGCAGCGGGTGCTGGAGCAGATGTTGGCCGCCGGGGCGGACCGCCGCACCACGGTGGTGGCGCTGGGTGGCGGCGTGGTCGGCGACCTCGCGGGGTTTGCCGCGGCCGTGGCGCTGCGCGGGCTGCCCTTCGTGCAGGTGCCGACCACCTTGCTGGCGCAGGTGGACAGCAGCGTCGGCGGCAAGACCGGCGTGAACCTCTCGCTGGGCAAGAACCTGGTCGGCGCCTTCCACCAGCCGCGCCTGGTGCTGGCCGATACCGACACGCTGCAGACCCTGCCGCCGCGCGAACTGCGCGCCGGCTATGCCGAGGTGGCCAAGCACGGCCTGCTTTCCGGCGAGGATTTCTGGGGCTGGTGCGAGGCGAATGGTGAGAAGCTGGTGGCCGGCGACAGCGCCGCGCTGGCCCATGCCGTGCTGGAAAGCTGCAAGCTGAAGAGCGCCGTGGTCGCCGGCGATGAGCGCGAGGAAAGCGCCGAGGGCGGCCGCGCGCTGCTGAACCTGGGCCACACCTTCGGCCATGCCTTCGAGGCCGAGAGCGGCTATGGCGGCCAGCTGCTGCATGGCGAGGCGGTGGGCGTCGGCCTTGGGCTGGCGGCGGCCATCTCGGCGCGGCTGGGGCATTGCAGCCAGGAACTGCCGGGCCGCGTCATCGGCCACCTGCAGGCCTGCGGCATGCCGGCGCGGGTGCGCGACCTGCCCCGCCCCTATGCGGTGGAGGCGCTGCTCGGCCGCATGCGCAAGGACAAGAAGGTGCGCGACGGCGCGCTGCGCTTCGTGCTGCTGAAGCGCCCGGGCGAGGCCTTCACCAGCGCCGAGGTGCCGGTGGACGCGGTGGCGCAACTGCTGCGCGACGAGGGCGCCACCTCCTAACCCCTCACGGAGTTGTCACGCCGCCCCGCATGGGTTGCTCGCGTTTCTGCGTCAGGTGGTGTGGCCGTGCCCGCCGCCTTTGCACAGGAAGGACGGGCATGGCCGGGACAATTCTGGTGGTGGGTGCCGGCTTCGCCGGTGCCGTGTACGCCCGCACGCTCGCGGAGCACGGTTACGCGGTGACGCTGGTGGACCAGCGGCCGCATATCGGCGGCAACGCCTATGACGAACGCGACGCCAATGGCGTGCGGGTGCATCGCTACGGCCCGCACCTGTTCCATACCAACAATGCGGGTGTGGTCGACTGGTTGCGTCGCTTCGGTGCCTGGGTGCCGTATGAGCACCGGGTGCGGGCGCTGCTGCCGGACGGCCAGCGCGTGCCGCTGCCGATCAACCGGCGCACGCTGGAGGCGGTGTTCAACACCACCCTGCCGGATGGCGCCGCGGCGCAGGCGCTGCTGGCCCGCGTGGCGGAGCCCATCGCCCAGCCGCGCAACGCCGCCGAACACCTGCGGGCCAGCATCGGCACCCAGCTGACCGACCTGTTCTTCCGCCCCTACACCAAGAAGATGTGGGCGCTGGACCTGGAGGAGCTGGATGCCAGCGTGGTGCAGCGCATTCCGCTGCGCTTCGATGACGAGGACCGCTACTTTCCGAACGACAAGTTCCAGATGCTGCCGGAGCAGGGCTACACCGCGATCTTCGCCAATATCCTGGACCATCCGGGCATCCGGCTGCACACCGCGACCACCTTCCACCCCACGATGCTGCGCGGGCATCAGGCGGCCTTCCTCAGCGTGCCGATCGACGAGTACTTCGACAGCCGCTTCGGCGAGTTGCCGTACCGCTCGATCCGCTTCGGCCACCGCAGCGTGGCGCGCAACCCCGCCATCACCTGGGGTGTGACCAACTTCACCGATGCCGGGCCGGTGACGCGGGAGACGCATTGGCACGTGCTGCCGCGCCACGGCAATGCGGAGGGGCTGGTGACGGCGACGCGGGAGACGCCCTGCGACTACAAGGAAAACGGCTATGAGCGGTACTACCCGGTGAAGACCGCCGACAACCGCCATGTCGCCACGCTGAAGCGCTACCAGGCGCTGGCGGCGCGGACGCCGGAGGTGCAGTTCATCGGCCGCTGCGGCACCTACCAGTATCTGGACATGCACCAGGTCATCAACCAGTCGCTGCTGGGTGCGCAGCGTTGGCTGGCGGCGCAGGGCAACGGCACCATGGCGGCCAGCCAGGTCGCCTGATCAGGCGTAGCGGGCGAGGCGCACCGCCGTCTGGCCCCGGCCGACGCGGAGGTTCGGCATCACCAGAACGCAGTCGTCGTGCGGGGTGCGGATCTCGGCGTCGCCGTCCAGCGCGATCAGCGTGTTGCGCTGGGGCACCACCTGCCCGCCACGGAACGGGCGCAGGAAGGCGAAGCGGTTGGTCTCCGCGGTCACCGTGCGCGTCACCCTAGCAACGCGGCCGGGCGGCAGCGCGGCGGCCGGCGTGGTGGTGCCGCACAACTGCAGCAGCCGCGTCGCGCTGGTTTCCATCTGCGCCACGGTGTCGTGCTGCCAGTGGGACCCGGCTTCCAGCAGCAGGGCGCGCTTGCTGCCGCCGGCCGCGCTGAACGGCGTGTAATCCAGCAGGCGGCGGCCGCCGGCATGGCCTTCATCCGCCACCGCCAGGGCGGGCGTGCCCAGCGCCTGCGCCAGCGCCGCCGCGCGCGGCGCCTGGCCGCACAGCAGCAGCGGGTCGCCCGGCCACAGCATGGAATGCAGGTCCAGCAGCACGTCCGCGGCCTCGAACACCGGGCGCAGCAGGCGGGCGCGGCGCAGCTCGGCCGAGCGCCGGCCGCCCTCCAGCGTGTCCTCGTCCCAGACGCGGTTCATGTCCTCGTCCAGGAAGCGGCTGGCGGTGGGGTCGTCGGCGTCGAACCGCGCATAGGCGTCCAGGTTGGCGAAGACCAGCGTCAGCGTGCCGCGTAGCGGCCGCAGCCCGGCGCGCAGCCAGCGGTCCAGCAGCACGGCGCCACCGATCTCGTTGCCATGCATCAGCGCCACCACCACGACATGCGCGCCCGGTTCCGCGGCGGCGAAGCGCCAGACGCCGGGCAGCACGTTGCCGGCCAGCCAGGGGCGGATGTCCGGCGGCGGCACCTGCACCGCCAGGCGCGGCGCGTTGGGCGCGCCGGCCAGCAGCGCGGCCAGCGCCGGCGGCAGGGCATTGTCCGCGGGGGAGCCGCCCTGGGTCATGGCGCCAGCGTGTCCGTCAGCCGGCCGAGGTAGTGCAGGCAGGTGGCCAGGTCGGCCTCGGGCAGCCATTCCTCCGGCTGGTGCGCCTGGGCGATGTCGCCGGGGCCGCAGACGATGGTTGGGATGCCGATGCCCTGGTAGAATCCGGCCTCGGTGCCGTAGCTGACCCGGCCGGCGCTGTTGCGGCCGGTGATGCGCTGGGTCAGCAGCGTCAGGGCGTGGTCTTCCGCCAGCGCCAGCGCCGGGGCGAAGGCGCGTTCGGTGAAGCGGGCCTCGCAGGCCGGGTGGACAGCGCGCAGCGGCGGCATCACCTCGGCCTCGACGAAGGCGCGCAGCTCGGCCAACTGCGCCAGCGGGTCGTCGCCGGGGACGCTGCGGACCTCGAAGGTGAACTCGGCCAGGTCGGGCACGATGTTCAGCACCGTTCCGGCGTGGAAGGTGCCGGCATGCACCGTGGTGTGCGGCGGCGTGAAGCCGGGGTCGCGCCGGCCTTCCCGCGCAAACCAGCGGGCGCGGGCGCTGAGCCAGGCGATGGCCTCGGCGGCGGCGTGCAGCGCGTTGGCGGTGGTGTCCTGGCGGGAGGAATGGCCGGACAGCCCGGTGAAGCGCGCATCCCAGCTGGCATAGCCCTTATGGGCGATGACCGGGGCCATGGAGGTCGGCTCCCCGACCACGCACATGGCCGGCAACGGTGCGCTGGCGGGCAGGTCGCGCGCCATCTGCCGGGCGCCCGCAAAAGTGGTTTCCTCGTCGAAGGTGATCAGCAGGTGCAGCGGGCGGGCCAACTCGCGCTTGCTGGCATCGATCGCGGCCAGCACCGCGCAGGCGACGAAGCCCTTCATGTCGCAGGCGCCGCGCGCGGTCAGCCGGCCTTCCGCGCGGCGCAGGCTGAAGGGGTCGGCCAGCCAGGCCTGGCCGTCCACCGGCACGGTGTCCACATGGCCGGACAGCGCGATGCCGCCGGCCACGCGCGGGCCGACCACCGCGTGCAGGTTGGCCTTGCGGCCAGACGCGTCCAGCCGCACCTCGCTGGCGATGCCATGCGTGGCCAACGCCGCCTCGATGCAGCGGATCAGGTCCAGGTTGCTGTTGCGGCTGGTGGTGTCGAAGGCCACCAGGCGCGCCAGCAAGCCGACTGCCTCCTCTAGCTCTGCCATTCCCTGTCTCGGCTTTTATGGCGGGCAGTCTATACAGGCCGGCGAGAGCGGCAAACCGGGGGGTCTGCGGATGGCTTTGGGCAAGGCGGGCGCGCCGCGCGTGGCGGTACTGGGGCTGCACCTGGAGGCGAATGCCTTCGCCCCGCCGACCACGCTGGCGGATTTCGAGAAGCAATGCCTGGAGCGGGGCGAGGCGATCAGCCGGCTGGCGCGGGCCGAGACCAGCGGGCTGCCGGCGGAATTCCCCGGCTTGTACGGGCATATGGACGCGACCGGGCCGTGGCAGCCGGTGCCGGTGCTGGTGGCCTCGGCGCCGCCGGGCGGGCCGATAGACCAGGCGGTGTTCCAGGGCTTCCTGGATGAAATTCGCGTGGGCCTGGCCGCCGCGCTGCCGCTGGACGCGGTCTATGTCGGCAGCCATGGCGCGTCCTCCGCCGTGGCGGATGAGGACAGCGACGGCACGCTGCTGGCCATGGTGCGCGCCATCGTCGGGCCGGCGGTGCCGGTGGTGGTCAGCCACGACTTGCACTGCAACGTGAGCGAGAAGCTGGTCGAGAGCGCGACGGCCCTGGTGGTCTACCGGACCAACCCGCATGTCGACATGGCCGCGCGGGCCGCCGAATCGGCCGGGCTGATCCGCGAGGCGCTGGCCGGCGAGCGCTTCGCCACCGCCTTCATCCGCCTGCCGCTGGCGCCGCCGACCGTGACCCTGCTGACCGCGGAGGGGCCGTATGCCGACCTGATCCGCGATGCAGAGGCGCTGATGGCGGCAGATCCGCGCATCGCCAATGCTTCCGTGGCCGGCGGCTTCGTGTTCAGCGACCTGCCGAAATGCGGCGTCACCGTCACCGTGACGGCGCGCGGCGGCGACCAGCGCGCGGCGCGGGAGGCGGCGCTGGGCCTGGCCCGGCGCGGCTGGGCCGAGCGTGGGCGGCATACGCGGCGCCTGCTCAGCGTGGCCGAGGCGACCGACCTGGCGCTGCGGGCCGGGCGTGGCGAGCATGAGCCGGTGATCTTCTCGGACAGTGGCGACAACCCCGGCGGCGGCGGGCGCGGCAATACGCCCTACGTGCTGCGGGCGCTGCATGAGGCGGGGGTGCAGGGCGCCGTGCTGGGCAACTTCATCGACCCGGCCTTGGCCGCGGAAGCCCATGCGCTGGGCGAGGACGCCGTCTTCGACGCGGTGTTCAACCGGGTGGAGGACCAGTTCGGCAAGAGTTTCACCGCCCGCGCCCGCGTCGTGCTGTTGCGGGATACCGAGGAGACCGGCCGGCGCGGCACCATGGCCGGGCGGCGGTTCAGCCTGGGTGCCTCGGCGCTGCTGGAACTGCAGGGCAGCGGCATGCGCGTGGTGGTCGGCAGCCTGCGCCGGCAGTGCCATGAGCCGCGCATGCTGGAGATGCATGGCATCGACATCGCGGCGGCGCGGGTGGTGGTGGTGAAGTCGCGCGGGCATTTCCGCGCCGGCTTCGACGAGTTCTTCACGCCGGACCGGGTGTTCGAGGTGGATGCGCCGGGCCTGACCAGCCCGGTGCTGAAGAACTTCCCCTGGGCCCGGCTGCCGCGGCCGGTGTTTCCGCTGGACGAGAACGCCGAGTGGCGCGAGCCCGGCTGGAACTAGGGCCCTGTCGGGGAAGGCGGGAGCAGCGCCCCCGCCCGCCAGGGCAGGTTAGGTCGGCACCTTCGTCCCGTCGGCCAGCACTTCGTCCGTGAAAACGGTGAAGTTGGACAGGGTGTTGGGGCCGAAGGTGGTGGCAATGGCCACGTCCGTCGCGTCCCGCCCGCGCGCCATCAGGATGCGGCCGATGCGCGGCGTGTTGTTGCGGGCGTCGAAGGTGTGCCAGGCGCCGTCCAGGTAGACCTCGAACCAGGCGGCGAAGTCCATGGTGCCCCAGGGCGGCGGCGTACCGATATCCCCCAGGAAGCCTGTGCAGTAGCGCGCGGGGATGTTGACGCAGCGGCACAGCGTGACCGCCAGGTGGGCATAGTCGCGGCAGACGCCGCGCTGTTCATAGAAGGCCTCGGACGCGGTGCGCGTCGGCCGGGCGTGTTCATAGCCGAACTTGATGCGGCTATGGGTGAAGTCGCAGATCGACTGCACCCGGCCCCAGCCGGTCGGCCCCTGGCCGAACAGCTTCCAGGCAATGTCGGCCAGGCGGTCGGTGTCGCAGTAGTGGCTGCCCAGCAGGTAGACCAGCATCTCGTCCGGCAGGTCCTCCACCGGGTGCTGCATGGCCATCGGCAGCACCGGGTCCACCAGGCCGCTGTCGCGGGCGATCAACGCGGTGGAAATCTCCAGCCGGCCGGCGGGGGCGACGATGCGGGTGCAGGTATTGCCGAAGCCGTCCAGGTACTGCCGGTAGGGAATCGGCGGGTTGAAGCTGAGGCTCTGCGGCGCCACCAGGTCCGGCGCGCGGCTGGGGTGCGGGCTGATGGTCAGCAGCATCGGTGTCGGCTGGGGGCAGTCGTAGGTCATGTGGCAGCCGGCGCTGATGTGCATGGGTAATCCTTGAAAGGGTGCAGAAGCCCAGGCCACCGGCGCGGACCGGTGGCAGGCGAAAGGCTGGGGAAGGCGAGGGCGGGGCGCTTGGCCGCGGGTCTTGGGGCGGCATCGGGGCCACCAGCCGCCCAGCTATAGGGAGATGGCCCGGCGAAGGCCACAACCTATCGCAACGGCTGGGGGCGCCTCAGGGTTCCACCATGCCGGCGACCCAGGCGCAGTACCGCTCGGCGCTGCGGGCGATGGCGTCCTGGGCCCCGGTCACGATCTCGCGTTCATGGAAGGCGCCGTAGATCGCCTGGAACGGCAGCTCGGCGCAGCGCGCGGCCATGCGGCGGACCTCGGCCGGTGGCAGCGGGATCAGGCAGGGGTAGCTGCGCATGAAGCCGATGTGCTCGCGGTCCGGCAGCACCTGCAGGATGTCGCCCGACAGCAGCGCGCCCTGGCCGCCCGCCGCCGCCGCCCAGTGCAGCACGGTGCCGCCGGCGAAATGCCCGCCCAGCCGATGCAGCGTGACGCCGGGCAGCAGCGCCTGCGACTCGCCCTGCCAGAAGCGCAGCGCGGGGTCCGGGCGCATGACGTGCGCGCGGTCGGCCGCATGCAGCCAGACCGGGCAGCCGAAGGCGTGGGCCCATTCCACCATGGCGCTGTAGTAGTGCGGGTGGCTGATGGCGATGCCGGCCAGGCCGCCCAGGCCCTGCACCAGGGCGATGGTCGCCTGGTCCAGCAAACCAACGCAGTCCCACAGGATGTTGCCGGCCGGGGTCTGCAGCAGCAGCGCCCGCTGGTCGATGCCCAGCGACGGCACGCTGCAGATGGCGAACAGGCCGGGTTCCAGCAGCCGCCAGCTGTTGGCATGGCCGCGGCGCAGCGCCGCCAGCGTGGTCCAGCCCTGGCCGCGGGCCGGGACGTATTGCCGCTCATCCTCGCAGATCGGGCAGGCCGGTGGCGGCGACTCGGTCTCGGCGAACTGGGTGGCGCAGGTGGTGCAGATGAAATGCGGCATGGGCGGAACCTTTCGCCCGAGTTTCATCGCCGCAACCTTGCGCGCTATGCTACCGGGCAGTTGCACGGGGGGAGCCTGCCATGAATTTCTGGACCGCGGTCAAATCCTGCTTCCGGCAGTATGTCGGCTTCCGTGGCCGGGCACCGCGCAGCGAGTACTGGCTGTGGGTGCTGTTCTGCGGCGTGGTCTCGGCGGTGCTGCACGGGCTTGAGGGCGGCGCCGCCCAGGGCAACCCCGGCCCCATCGGCAGCGTGTGGAGCCTGGCGACCTTTCTGCCCGGGCTGGCCGTGGCGGTGCGCCGGCTGCACGACACCGAGCGCAGCGGCTGGTGGCTGGCGCTGCCGGCGGTGGTGATGGTGGTGCTGGGCCTGGCCGTCGGCGCCGTGATGGTGGACATGCAGGGCACCGGCGGCCGGATGTCCGCCGAGGCGATGGCGGCAATGAGCCCGCGCCTGGTGGCGCTGCTGTTTTCCGCCGCGGCCTGGCTGGTGGTGGTGGGCCTGTTCCTGGTGTGGTTCTGCAGCCGCGGCACGGTGGGCCCCAACCGCTACGGCCCCGACCCGCTGCCGGCCGAGGCGGCGGCCTGACCGGCTGCCGCGCAGCGGGCGCGTCCTTCAGGCCGTAGCGGGCGCTACCGCGCCGACGCCACCAGCTGCTCCAGCCCGGCCAGGTCCACCGCGCCCGGCACCAGCCGGTCGCCGACGACATAGGCCGGCGTGCCCTCGATGCCGATCTCCCGCGCCAGCGCCAGGTTGGCGTCCAGCCGGCGGGCGATCTCCGGCAATTCCATGTCGGCGCGCAGCCGGGCCCAGTTGAGGCCCAGCTTCTCCGCCTCGCGCTTCAGCACCGGCTCGGTCAGGTCTTCCCGCACCGTCAGCAGGGCGTCGTGGTATTCGCCGTACTTGCCCTGGCGCTGGGCGGCCAGCAGGGCGCGGCTGGCCAGCACGCTGCTGGGCCCCAAGATCGGCAGGTCCTTCTGCACCAGGCGCACGTCGGGGTTGCGGCGCAGCAGCTCCGCCAGGGCCGGCACCATGCGCTTGCAGTAGGGGCAGCGGGCGTCGAAGAACTCCACCACCGTGATGGCGCCCTGGGGGTTGCCGCGCACCGGGTCGGTCGCGGTGGCGACCAGCGCGGCGCGGTTGCGGGCGATGGCGCCGCGCGCCTGGCCCTCGCGGTCGCGCTGCTCGGCCATTTCCATGGCGGCCAGGGCGTCGCGCAGGATGGTCGGGTCCTCGCGCAGCGCGTCACGCAGGATGCCGACGATCTCCTGGCGCTGGGCCGGGGTGAAGCCGGGGGCGGGGTTGGGCGCCGGGTTCGGCTGGCCCTGGGCGCCGGCCGGGGGCAGCAGCAGCGCCAGGGTCAGCAGCAGCGGCGTGGCCAGGCGGGCGGCCGAAGCCAGGGCGGAACGGGCCGGGCGACCTGCGGGAAAGGGCGGCGTCACGGGCGGCTCCTGGCTGGGCGATGCCCGGCTTTATCCCCCAGCGCCGGCCGCGCCGCCAGCCCGCTGTTGCCGCTGGTCGCGAAGGCGTCTATTCGCGGCCCAGGACGCCGCATTTCCGGGGGCAGCAGACCGCAGCATGACGAGCATGGCTGAGATCAAGGTGGGCCGGGATTCCAGGCCCCGCCCGCGGCTGGGCTATCGCCTGCTGTCGGGCGTGCTGGCGCTGGCGCTGCCGGGGTGCAGCACGGTCAGCAGCACCTTCAGCACGCTGACCGGTGGTGGCGGGGCGCCGGCCGGCTCGGCCGGCTATGTCCGCGGCTTCCTGGGCGGCGTGGCGGCCGAGGACCCGGCCGCGGCGCTGGCGATGCGGGAAGTGCTGTCCGCCGGCGGCAGCGCCACCGACGCGGCCGTGGCCGGCGCCTGGATGATGGCGGTGACCCTGCCCAGCCGGGTCGGGGTCGGCGGTGGCGGCGCCTGCCTGGTGTACGACCAGCGCAAGAATGCGACCGAGGCGGTGATGTTCCTGCCCGGCGCCCGCACCAGCGTGCCGCCGGGTGCGGACCGGCCGGCGGCGGTGCCGATGTTCGCGCGCGGCCTGTTCGCGCTGCACACCCGCATCCCGGTGCGGCCCTTCGAGGAACTGATGGCGCCGGCCGAGCAGCGCGCCCGCCTCGGCACCACGGTCAGCCGCGGGCTGGCCGAGGACCTGGCCGCCGTCTCCGGCCCGCTGCTGGCGGACCCCGGCGCGCGTGCCGTCTTCGCCCGGCCGGATGGGCGGGTGAAGGTGAATGGCGACCCGCTGCTGCAGCCGCTGCTGGCCACCACGTTGACGCAGCTGCGGCTTTCCGGCGTGGGCGACCTGCACCAGGGCCTGCTGGCGCGCCGGCTGGAGGAAGCCTCTCGCCCGGTTGGCGGCAACCTGACGGTGGATGAGCTGCGCGGCCCGCGTACGGTGCCGACGGTGATGCCGCCGCTGGCGGTGCAGGGCCGCAATGGCGACCAGGTTGCCTTCCTGCCGCTGCCGGCCGATGGCGGCCTGGCCAGCGCCGCCACCTACCTGGCGCTCAAGGGTGGCCAGAGCCTGGAGGCCGCCGCCGCGCGCGGCCAGGCCGTGGCCGCCACCTGGCGCCGCTCGGGCGGTGACGCCGATGCGCTGCTGACCGCCAATGTGCCGGCCGCCGGCACCGGGCCGCTGCCGGCCTCGGCCGGGCTGGCGGTGTTCGACCGCAACGGCAATGCGGTCAGCTGCGCCTTCACCATGAACAACCTGTTCGGCACCGGGCGCGTCACGCCGGGCATGGGCGTGCTGCTGGCGCCGGCACCTGGGGTGGGCGCGGTACAGCCGCCGCTGCTCTCGGCCGGCATTGCCTGGAGCCCGAACCTGGCGGCCTTCCACATGGTGGCGGCGGGCTCCGGCCAGCATGCGGCGCCGCTGGCGGTGGCCGGGCCGATGGCGCGGGTGATCGAGGGCGGGCTGGTGCCGCAGGGCGCGGTGGAAAGCGGCCGCATGGTGCCGGCGCGTGGCCAGTACGGCATCTGCACCAACTACCTGCCGGGCACCGAGAGCCGCTGCGTTGCGATCAGCGACCCCGACGGGCACGGCGTGGCGCTGGGCGCCACGGACCAGTGAAGGTGGGCCAGTGACGCTCAAGGTCGGGCGGGGCGCCTTCGCGCCGCCCTTCATCGTCATGGACGTGATCGCCGCCGCCAACGCCAAGGCGGCGGCGCAGGCGGCGGATGCGCCCAAGGTGATCCGCATGGAGGTCGGCCAGCCCGGCACCGGCGCGCCGCGTGGTGCCGCCGAGGCCGCGATCGCGGCGCTGCAGGCGGCCGCGCCGATGGGCTACACCGAGGCCTTCGGCCTGCGCAGCCTGCGGGAGCGGATCAGCCAGTACTATGCCGAGCAGTACGGGCTGGCGGTGCCGGCTTCGCGCATCTGCGTGACGGTGGGCGCGTCCGGTGCCTTCCCGCTGGCCTTCCTGGCGGCCTTCGACGCCGGCGACACGGTGGCCATGGCCAGCCCCTACTACCCGCCCTACGTCAACATCCTGACCGCGCTGGGCATGAAGCCCCTGCTGCTGGAATGCGATGCCAGCACACGTTGGCAGCCCACCCTGGCGATGCTGGAGAAGCTGGACCCGCGCCCTTCCGGGCTGATCATCGCCAGCCCCTGCAACCCCGCGGGCACCATGATGGACGCCGCCGAGTTCCAGGCAATTGCCGCCTGGTGCGAGCGGGAAGGGGTGCGGCTGGTCTCCGACGAGATCTACCACGGCCTCAGCTACGGCCAGCAGCCGGAGGTCTCGGCTGCCGGGTGTTCGGCCAGCGCCATCGTGGTGAACAGCTTCTCCAAGTACTTCTCCATGACCGGCTGGCGGGTCGGCTGGCTGGTGCTGCCGGAAGACCTGGTTCGGCCGGTGGAATGCCTGACGCAGAACCTGTTCATCTGCGCGCCGCATGTGGCGCAGGTGGCGGCGGAGGCGGCCTTTGGCTGCCGGGCCGAGCTGGACGAGAACCTGGCGCGCTACGGCCGCAACCGCGCGCTGCTGCTGCGGGAGTTGCCGAAGGCCGGGCTGGACCGGCTCTCCCCGGCGGATGGCGCCTTCTACCTCTGGGCCGATGTCTCCGCCCTGACCAATGACAGCCCGGAATTCTGCGCCCGCCTGCTGGCCGAGGCGAGCCTGGCGGTGACGCCGGGGGTGGATTTCGACAGCGCGCGGGGCAGTCGCTTCCTGCGGCTGACCTATTGCGGGCCGGAGGCCGACATGGCCGCGGTGCCCGGGCGGATCGCGGCCTTCCTCGGGCGGTAGGGCCGGGCCATGATGCCGGCGCAACGGGAGCCGCGCGCATGATCGAACCCCTCATCATCCTGGCCGCGGGCGTGGCCGCCTGGCTGGCCGGCGCGGTCTGGTACGGGCTGCTGGGCGGCAAGTGGGTGGCGGCGCTGGGCACCACCAAGGCGGCGCTGGCCCGGCCGCCGGGCCTGCCCAGCGCGGTGCCCTTCATCCTGTCCTTCGTCGCCGATGTGGTGATGTCCTGGGTGCTGGCGCTGGTGCTGCACGGCACCTTCAGCGCCGGCATCGGCAATGCCGTGGCCTGGGCCATGGTGCTGTGGATGGGCTTCGTGCTGGCGACGCTGGCCACCAACTACACCTATGCCCGGCGCCAGCCGATGCTGACGCTGATCGACAGCGGGCACTGGCTGCTGGCGATGATCGCCGCCGCCGTGGTGCTGGGCTACTTCGGGTAGCGGCCGCCGTCAGGCCATGATCACCGCGTACTGAAACGGCGATTCTGCCCGGGCCGTTTTCGAGGGACTGATTCGCGGCTGCGGCGATTCCGCCTTGGCTCTAGCCCTGGTGGCGCGCCACCGAATCGGCCGGTGCCTGGTCGCGCCGTTCCTCCAGCCCATAGTCGCGCAGCACGCTGGCCACGCGCAGCCGATAGCCGGCGAAGACCCCGTGCCGGCCAGCGGACTGCGCCGCGCGGTGCTTTTCCTGGTTGCGCCAATTGGCCACCGCCGCTTCGTCGGCCCAGAAGCTGAGGCTCAACAGCTTGTCCGGGTTGGTCAGGCTGCGGAACCGCTCCACGCTGATGAAGCCGGGCATCGTCTCCAGCACCGGGCGCAGCCCGGCGGCGTGGTCCAGGTAGTGGTCCATCTGGCCCTCGGCCGGCTCGACCTCGAAGATCACCGCGATCATCTGCGCTTCCCCTTGGAGGCAGTCAGACGCGCGTGGACGCGCATGACAGCCTTTTGTTTGAGCGGCTGATTCACGCCGCCGGCCGGTTCACCGGCGACGATCAGACGCTGATGCGGCGGGCAGCTTGCCATGGCGGCGGCGCGCTGTCCTTCGCCGGGGGGCGAAGCCAGGGCCGGGCCGGGGTGGTAGGCTCCCCGCATGCCAAGCGTGAACGCCCTTGCCGCCACCGCAGCCCTGCTGGGCGAACCCGCCCGCGCCGCCATGCTGGAGGCGCTGTTCGCCGGCCAGGCGCTGACCGCGACCGAGTTGGCCCGGGTGGCCGGCATCGCCGCGCCGACCGCCAGCGCGCATCTGGCCCGGCTGGTGGAAGGCGGCCTGGTCAGCGTGCATGTGCAGGGGCGGCATCGGTACCATTCCCTGGCCAGCGAGGAAGTGGCCGCCGCGCTGGAGTCGCTGGGCAACCTGACGCTTTCAACCGCGCCGGTGCGGCGCTGGCCGCATGACGAGGTGCTGCGCGATGCCCGGCTGTGCTGGGACCACCTGGCCGGGCGGCTGGGCGTGGCGCTGCACCAGGCGCTGGCCGGGCGGGGCTGGCTGGCCCCGGTTGCCGGCGGCTGGGGCACCACCACTGATGGCGAGGCCCGGCTGGCCGCCCTGGGCGTGGACGTGGCCGCCGCCCGCACCGCCCGGCGCTTCGCCTGCGACTGCATGGACTGGTCCGAGCGGCGGCCGCATCTGGCCGGCGGGCTGGGGCGGGAGATCGCGACCTGCTGCCTGGCGCGCGGATGGCTGCGTCGGGTGGCGCCGGCCGAGGGCGCCGCCGCCCTGGCCCGCCGCCGCCTGGCACTGACGCCGGAGGGGGCGCGGCAACTGCACGCGGCGCTGGGCCTCAGGCTGGCGGCATGAGCGCGGCCACGCGGATGCTGCTGGCGCTGGTGCTAATGACCGCCGCCAGCCAATACCATCGGGCCGCGCTGGGCGTGGTGGGGCCGGAGCTGGCGCGCGACCTTGGGCAGGGTAACGGACTGCTGGGCAGCGCCAATGGCGCCTTCTTCCTGGCCTTGCTGCTGGTGCAGGTGCCGGTGGGGCTGGCGCTGGACAGCCTGGGGCCGCGCCGCACCGTGGCCTGGCTGGTGCCGCTGGCACTGCTGGGCGCCCTTGGCCAGGCGCTGGCGCCGGATGCCCGGTGGTTCCTGGTCGCGCGCTTCCTGCTGGGGTTGGGCTGCGCCGCCAGCTTCATGAGCAGCGTCGTGCTGTGCAGCCGCTGGTTCGGCGGCGCCGCGCTGACCTCGGCGCTATCAAAAGTGTTTGCGCTGTCACAGCTGGGCATCCTGCTGGCCGGGGCGCCGTTTGCCGCCGCCGCTGACTGGTTGGGCTGGCGCGGTGCCTATGCGCTGGGCGGGGTGGCGACGCTGGCGCTGGGGGCGCTGTGGCTGGGCTGGGTGCGCGACGACCCGCCGGACCGTCCGGCGCCGAGCCGCCCGGCCGAGGGGTTGGGCGCGGCGCTGCTGGGGCAGCTCACGGTCTGGCGCACGCCGGGGCTGCTGCCGGTGCTGTGCATGCATCTGGTCGGCTATGCCGGCATGGCCACCGTGCTGGCCGTCTGGGCCGGGCCTTACCTGGCGGAGGTGCATGGCCTGGCGCCCGGCCCGCGCGGCGCGGTGCTGCTGTGCATGGGACTGGCGCTGTCGGCCGGGCTGTTCGCGGTGGGGCCGCTGGAGCGGCGGCTGAACACGCGGAAATGGCTGGTGGTGCCGCTGGCCTCCGCCGTGGCGCTGGTGCTGGCGGCGCTGGCGCTGTGGCCGGATGCGCCGCTGTGGCTGGCGGTGGGGCTGCTGGTGCTGCTGTGCCTGCTGAATGCCTTTCCGGTGGTGGTGGTGGCGCATGGCCGCAGCCTGTTCCCGGACCATCTGGTGGGCCGCGGCGCCACCACGGTGAACCTGGCGCAGACGCTCGGCAGCGCCGCGCTGCCGGCGCTGACCGGGGGGGTGCTGGGGCTGGTGGCGCCGGCGCAGGCCTGGCCCGCCGTCTTCGGCACGCTGGCGGCGGCGCTGGCGCTGGGCATTCTGGGCTACCTGTTCAGCCGGGACGCGCCGCCGCGCGTTGCCAAGGCTGCAAGCTGAGGGGAGAGGACCGGATGGCGCAGCGCGTCGCACTCATCACCGGCGCCGCGCGCGGCATCGGCGCCGCGGTGGCCGCCCGGCTGGCCCGCGATGGCTGGCGCACCGTGGTGGCGGACCGCGACCCGGCGCCCGAGGCCCCGCACCGGGCGGTGCAACTGGATGTGGCCGACGAAGCCGCCGTCGGCGCGCTGCTGGCCGGGGTGACGGCGCAGGAGGGCAGGCTGGACGGGCTGGTCTGCAATGCCGGCTTCATGATCCGCAAGCCGCTGCGCGACCTGACCCTGGCCGACTGGAACAGCGTGCTGGCGACCAACCTGACCAGCAGCTTCCTGCTGGTGCGCGCCGCCGAGGCGATGCTGCGCGAGGCCCGCGGCGCCGTGGTGACCATGGCCAGTACCCGCGCCCATATGAGCGAGGCGGATACCGAGAGCTACAGCGCCAGCAAGGGCGGGCTGCTGGCGCTGACCCACGCGCTGGCGGTGAGCCTGGGGCCGGATGTCCGGGTCAACGCCGTCTCCCCGGGCTGGATCGCCACCAAGGGGCCAGCGCCGACCTCCGAGGAACATGCCTTCCACCCCGCCGGGCGGGTCGGCCGGGCCGAGGATATCGCCGCGCTGGTTGCGTGGTTGCTGGGGCCGGAGGCAGGCTTCGTCACCGGCGCCGAATTCCTCAGCGACGGCGGTGTTTCCCGCAAGATGATCTACCCGGAGTAGCCCAGCCGATGAACGACGCCTTCCAGCCGATCTCGGCCAATGAACGGCCGCGCTTCACCGAGATCGCCAGCTTCATGCGGCTGCCGCATGTGCCGGAAGGCGACCCGCGCCGCAGCCAAGTGGAGATCGGGCTGATGGGCGTGCCTTTCGACCTGGGCACCACCAACCGGCCCGGCGCGCGGCATGGGCCACGCCAGGTGCGGGATGCCTCGGCGCTGATCCGCCGGGCACATCGGGCGCATGGGATGTATCCCTTCGACCTGGCGCGCTGTGCCGACATGGGCGACGCGCTGGTCAACCCGGCGGATCTGCAGGACAGCCTGGCGAAGATCATGGCCAGCGTTGCCGCGCTGCACGCCGCCGGCACGGTGCCGCTGTGCGTCGGCGGCGACCACCTGATCACCCTGCCGCTGTTGCGGGCGGCCAAGCGCGACCGGCCGCTAGGGCTGATCCACTTCGACAGCCATTCCGATACCTGGGACACCTATTTCGGTGGGTGGAAGTACACCCATGGCACTCCGTTCCGCCGCGCGATCGAGGAAGGGCTGCTGGACCCCAGGCGCTGCATCCAGATCGGCATCCGCGGCAGCATGTACGACCTGGAGGACAATGACTGGGCCGAACAGCAGGGCATGCGCGTGGTCTACATCGAGGAATACTGGAAGCTGGGGCCGGAGGCCGTGGCGGCCGAGGCGCGGCGCGTGGTCGGCGACGGCCCGACCTATCTCAGCTTCGACATCGACGCGATCGACCCGGCCTTCGCGCCCGGCACCGGCACGCCGGAGATTGGCGGCTACAGCCCGGCCGAGGCGCAGCGCATGCTGCGCGGCCTGATGGGCCTGGACTTCGTCGCGGCGGATCTGGTGGAGGTCTCGCCGCCCTTCGACCAGACCGGCGGCACCGCGATGGTGGCGGCGAACCTGCTGTTCGAGATCCTTTGCCTGCTGGCGGGGCGGGTGGCGGCACGGCGCGGGGGGTAGCGGCAGGCTGGCGTGGCGCTGAGGCGGCCCAAAGGCGCAACGCCGTGAGGTGGCAAACACCCCATCCAGGCCGGTGGGCCTGGATGGGGGTAGCGTCGCGCTAAGGCGTCAGCGCTTCCACCAGCCGCGCTTCTTCGGCGCGTCGGGCGGCAGTTCCTCCAGCAGCTTCGGCTGGATGATGGTGCCCTGTACCGGCTCGGCCACCGGCTCCGCCGCGGGGGCAACGGCCACGGGTTCCGGCGCGGGCGCGGGTTCCGCCATGGCGGCTTCCGGCACCGGCAGGGCGGCCGGCTCGGGCGCCGCCACGGGGGCGGGTTCCGGCGCGGCGACAACCTCGGCCACCGGCTCCGGCGCTGCCTCGGCGACCGGCTCAGGGGCCGCAGCCACCGGCTCGGGCGCTACCGGCGCTTCGACCGCAGGCGCGGCTTCGGCAACCGGCTCCGGCGTCGGCGCAACTTCGGCCACCGGCTCCGGCGCGGCTTCCGTCACCGGCTGCGGCGCCGGGCGATGCGGCCGCATCGCGGCCTCCTCGGCGGCGCGCTCGGCGGCTTCCATCGCGGCGAAGATGTCGTCCACCTGGCCGGCGAAGGGGTCGGCCGGGGTCGGCCCCTGGTAGCGCGGCTGGCGCGGCTGGCGCGGCGCCGGGGCAACCGGGGCGGCCTGCACCGGGGCGGCCTCGGCCTCGGCCGGTTCCTCCTCGGTCGTGCTGCCCTCGGCACCCGGGGCGCCGTCCTCGCGGCGCCCACGGCCACCACGGCGGCCACGGCGGCGGCGGCCACGGCTGTCACGGCCCTCGCCATCGGCTTCGGCGGGCGCTGCTTCACCGGCTTCCGCCGCTTCGGCCGCGGCGGCGACCAGTTCGGCTTCCAGCGCGTCATGCGGCTCGGCGGTGGCCTCGGCTTCCTCGCCTTCGGCGTCGCCGTCCGTCTCGCCTTCGGCATCACCCTCGGTGCCGTTCAGCGGGCTGCCATCCTCGCGCTTGCCACCACGGCGGCGGCGGCGACGACGGCGGCGACGGCCCTCGGCCTCGGCTTCCGCCGCGGCGGCGGCTTCGCTGCCCTCGGCCGGTGCTGCGGCGGCGGCGCGGCCATTGGCGCGGGCGGGGGGAGCTTCCTCCACCTCGTCCTCCACCTCGGCCTCCGGCAGGTCGTCCTCGGCATCCACTTCCGGCGCGTAGTCCATGCGCAGGGCGTGGCGCTCCTCCGGCACCCGGTTGGGGTCGGCGGCGCGGACGCGGTCGATCCGCAGGGCCGGGGCCAGCAGCGTGTCATCGGGCTCGAACAGCACGGCCATGCCGAAGCGCGCTTCGATCTGCGCCAGGCGGTCGCGCTTGCGGTTCAGCAGATACAGCGCGACCGAGCTGTGGACATGCACCAGGATCTCGGCGGCGCGGCGCTTGCCGCCTTCCTCCTCGATCGCGCGCAGCACGTGCAGGGCGCTGTTCTCGATGCTGCGGACCTGGCCGCGGCCCTGGCAATGCGGGCAGGTGACGAAGGTGGTCTCGGCCAGGGAAGGCCGCAGCCGCTGGCGCGACATCTCCAGCAGGCCGAAATGGCTGATGCGGCCGAGCTGGATGCGCGCGCGGTCGTGCCGCAGCGCCTCCTTCATCCGGCGCTCGACCATGGCGTCGTTGCGGTTCGACTCCATGTCGATGAAGTCGACCACGATCAGCCCGGCCAGGTCGCGCAGGCGCAGCTGGCGGCCGATCTCGTCGGCGGCCTCCAGGTTGGTGCGCAGCGCGGTGTCCTCGATGTGGCGCTCGCGGGTGGAACGCCCGGAGTTCACGTCGATGGCGACCAGCGCCTCGGTCTGGTTGATGACCAGGTAGCCGCCGGACTTCAGCTGCACCGTCGGCGAATGCATCGCGTCCAGCTGCGCTTCCACCTGGTGGCGGGCGAACAGCGGCATGGCGGGGTCGCGGTAGAGCTGGATCTTGCGGACATGCTGCGGCATCAGCATGCGCATGAACTCGCGCGCATCCTTGTAGGCCAGCTCGCCGTCGACGTGGATTTCCTCGACATCGCGGCTGAACGTGTCGCGGATGCTGCGCTTGATGAGGTCGGCTTCCTCATAGATCAGCGCCGGCGCGGCGCTCTGCAGCGTGCGCTCGCGGATGTTGTCCCACAGCCGCAGCAGGTATTCGCAGTCGCGGCGGATTTCCGGCTTGGGGCGCTGGGCGCCGGCGGTGCGGACGATGATGCTCATGCCCTGCGGCAGGTGCAGCTCGTCGATCACCTCGCGCAGGCGCTTGCGGTCAGTGCCCGACGTGATCTTGCGGGAGACGCCGCCGCCGCGCGGGCTGTTCGGCATCAGCACCGAGAACCGGCCGGCCAGCGAGATGTAGGTGGTCAGCGCGGCGCCCTTGGAGCCGCGCTCCTCCTTCACCACCTGCACCAGCATGATCTGCCGGCGGCGGATCACTTCCTGGATCTTGTAGTGGCGCAGGAAGCGCGGCGGGATGCGGCGCTCGGCGCGGCCTTCGCCGTCGCTTTCCTCGGGGCCTTCGCCGCCGATGGTCTCCGGCGGCGGGGCTTCTTCCTCGCGGTCGTCGCCGTGGTCGTCCTCGGCCGTGGCGGCCTCGCCGGCGGTGGCTTCGGCGGGGGTGGCCTCGGCGGCGGCGATGGTGTCGTGGCCGTCGGCCGGCGGCGCCTCGGCCACCAGCTGCTCGGCGGAAAGCTGCAGCGGCGCCTCGGCCGGTGCCTCCGGCGCGGCTGTGGGCGCGGCGTCGGCCGGGGCCTCGGCGGTGGCGTCGGGCGCAGGCACCGCCTCGGCGGCATTCGCCTCGCTCACCACCTCGTCGCCGGGCAGCCCGGCGGGCAGCACGGGCTCGGCGGCGGATTCCAGCGCGGCCGGGGCGGCCTCGCCCTGCTCCGGCTCATCCGGGACGCTGATGTTCTGGCGCGCCGCGTAGTCGGCGCCGACATCGTCGTCGTCCTCATCCTCGTCGTCGCGGGCGTCGGCGGCCTGCATCTCCAGCAGGCGCTGCCGGTCGGCGACCGGGATCTGGTAGTAGTCGGGGTGGATCTCGCCGAAGGCCAGGAAGCCGTGGCGGTTGCCACCGTATTCCACGAAGGCGGCCTGCAGGCTGGGCTCCACCCGGACCACCTTGGCCAGGTAGATGTTGCCCTTCAGCGGCAATCGGTTGGCGGCCTCGAGGTCGAACTCCTCCAGCCGGTTGCCATCCAGCACCACCACGCGAGTTTCCTCGTTGTGGGATGCGTCGATCAACATACGCTTGGTCATCGAAGCAGTGGCTCCGCGCCGCGGCGCGAACGGGCGCGCCTGCGGCGAAAACGCGTGGCATGGGCCGAGAGCGGGCAGCGCGGCACCGAAAGGCGGCGATCCGTCCTGCTCTCGTCGGGGCGCCTGTGCCGCATTGCGCGCACGGCGCACCCTGGGGTGCATGCCCCAACCAGCCCGGCAGCCAGGCTGCGGGCAGGGCGACGTTCCGTCACGCTGCAACCGGGCTACCCACCTGGGATTCAGGGGCGGGTGAGCCTAATGGTCCGTGGCGCGTCCGGTCCCGCAATGGGGGAGGGGGGTGATCCGGTCGGGCCTGGCGAAGCGTGGTGCCGCAATGGACACCCATGCCAGGCTCTGCCGCCGAAGGCCCCGCCGGCCCTCGGGCCGAAACGGGGCGATCACCCTGAACCTCCTCCGGCAGCGGGCGCCGCCGGGGCAGGGCACCATACGCCCGGCTTGCGGATTTCCACAAGACAATCCGCCGGCTGGCGATTGTGCCTCAACCGGTTCCTCACCTTTGCGTGGCAAGTGCATGGCGGCGCGTGATATGCAGGCGTCGGCAGCCTCGGGGGAGGCCGCCAGCAGGGGACGTGATCCAGGCCGTGGGGACCGGGGACCACCATCATCGCCCGGAGTCGGGCGTGCCGGGCCAACGCCGCCGCCGCCTGCTGCTGCTGGGCGCCGCCGGGCTGGTGCTGCCGGCCCTGCTGCCCGGCGCGGCGCGGGCCGCCGGTGTCAGCCGCGCCAGCCTGACCCAGGAAGGCCATCGCACCCGCCTGGCGCTGACGCTGGATGGCGGGCTGCGCTGGGAGCTTTCCGCCCAGGCCGAGCCGCCCGCCCTGCTGCTGGACCTGCCGCGCGGCACCTGGCACGGCGCCAGCAGCCTGGCCGCGGCCGGCTGCGTCAGCGCGCTGCGGGTGGCCAATACCCGCACCGGCACCCGGGTGACCCTGCTGCTGACCGGGCCCATCGCCACGCCGCGCGTGCTCAGCCGCGATAGCCTGCTGATGCTGGAACTCCGCCCCGGCGGCGGCCCGGCCTTTGCCCGCATGGCGGCGGCCGGCCGGCTGGCGCAGTCCACCGGGCCGGCGCGGCGGCCCAGCGCCAGCCTGCCGCTGGTGGTGCTGGACCCCGGCCATGGCGGGCGCGACCCCGGCGCCATCGGCGCCCATGGCACGCATGAGAAGCGCATCACCCTGGCGGTGGCGCATGAGCTGAAGCGCCAGCTGGAGGCCGCCGGCTTCTGCCGGGTGGCGCTGACCCGCTCCCGCGACGTGTTCATCCCGCTGGCGCAGCGGGTGGAGGTGGCGCGGAAGCACCAGGCGGCGCTGTTCCTGTCGATTCACGCCGACAGCGCGCCGCCGGAGACCGCCCGGCATGCCCGCGGCGCCAGCGTGTATACGCTGGGCGAAACGGCGTCGGACGCGCTGGCCGCCGCCCTGGCCCGGCGGGAGAACCTGGCCGACAAGGCCGGCGGTCTGCGCCTGCCGAGCGTGCCGCCGGAAGTGCTCTCCATATTGTTCAGCCTGATGCGGCAGGAAACCCGCGCCGGCAGCGAGCGCCTGGCCCGGCTGGTGGTGGCGGCGCTGGACGACGAGACGACGATGCTGCCGCACAGCCACCGCCGCGCCGGCTTCGTGGTGCTGAAGGCGCCGGACGTGCCGGCCGCCCTGGTGGAACTGGGCTTCCTGAGCCACCCGCAGGATGAGGAGGCGCTGGGCAAGCCGGCGCATCGGGCCCGGCTGGCGGCGGCGCTGGTGCAGGCGGTGCAGGGCTACCTGGCGCGCAGCCAGCAGGCGGCGCTGGGCGGCGCGGTGCCGGGGGCGGCTTCGCCTTAAAACCACCACGCAGGGCCCATATGCGCTGCGTTGTCATCGCCCAGGCCTGCCAGCCGGTGTAATGAAGGCCCCATGTCACCGCCCGACCTCCGTGCCGACCAGCCCATGGCCCCGCGTTCCCCGCGCCGGCCGCCGGGCGCCCATATCCCCGAGATCCATGACGACGAGGCCCCGCGCCGCCGCCGCGTGACGCCGGAGCGGGCGGCCAGGCACCTGGGGTTCCGCGACTGGATGCGCCGTGCCATGCAGCGCGACCTGCCCGACCGCGGGGCACCTCCGCCGCCTCCGCCGGAGGGCGGCGGCGGGGAGCCGCCGCGCGAGCCGCCGGCGCCCCGCAAGCGCCGCCGTTTCCGCGGCTTCGGCATCCTCAAGCTGCTGCTGGTGCTGATGGGCGTGGGCGTCCTGGGTGGCGGCGTGGCCGCCTTCGGGCTGTACCAGAGCGTTTCCGCCGACCTGCCGGACTACCGCTGGCTGGCCGACTACCAGCCGCCCCAGATGAGCCGGATCTACGCCGCCGACAGCAAGCTGATGGCGGAACTGGCGAATGAGCGCCGGGTCTTCGTGCCGATCGAGGCGATTCCGCGCCGGGTGCAGCAGGCCTTCGTCAGCGCCGAGGACCAGCGGTTCTGGGAACACCATGGCGTGGACCCGCTGGGCATCCTGCGCGCCGTGGTCAGCAACGTGGAATCCTACGGTTCCGGCCGGCGCATGGCCGGTGCCTCCACCATCACCCAGCAGGTGGCGAAGAACATGCTGGTCGGCTCCGAGCGGAGCATGACCCGCAAGCTGCGGGAGGCGATCCTGGCCACCCGGCTGGAACAGGCGCTGTCCAAGGAACGCATCCTTGAGCTGTACCTGAACGAGATCTTCCTGGGTGCCCAGGCCTATGGCGTGGCCGCCGCCGCCCAGGCCTACTTCAACAAGAGCCTGGACGAGCTGAGCGTGGCCGAGGCCGCCTTCCTGGGCGCGCTGCCCAAGGCGCCGAACAACTACAATCCGCTGCGCTTCCCCGACGCCGCCCGTGCCCGGCGCGACTGGGTGGTGGAGCGGATGGCCGAGGATGGCGCGATCTCCGCCACCGAGGCGCGGACCGCCAAGGCCGAGGCGCTGGTGCCGCGGCCGACCCGCCGGCCGGACATGGTGGCGGTGGGCCAGCACTTCACCGAGGAAGTGCGGCGCGAGCTGCTGAACCGCTTCGGCCCCGAACAGACCCAGATGGGCGGGCTGGTGGTCCGCACCAGCCTGGAGCCGGCGCTGCAGGCGGCGGCCGAGACCTCCCTGCACAATGGCCTGCTGGCCTATGACCGCCGGCGCGGCGGCTGGCGCGGCCCGGTCGGGCGCATCAACCCCACGGCGGCCGACTGGATGACCCAGCTGGAGGCGGTGGCCCGGCCGCCCGGGGCGCTGGCCCAGTGGAAGCTGGCGGTGGTGCAGGAGGTGACGGACCGCACCGCGAAGCTGGCCTGGGTGGAGCGGCCGGAGTTCCGCGCCAACCTGGTGGCGCGCAGCCAGACCCTGTTCCTGGAGGACGTGACCTGGGCGCGCCGCGCGCTGGAGGGCGGCCGGCTGGGCGCCAATCCGCGCAGGCTGGGCGACGTGGTCGCGGTGGGCGAGGTGGTGCTGGTGGACATGCTGCCCGCCACCGCCGCCCAGGGCCGCACGCCCGGCCGGCCGGAGCGCCTGGCGCTGCGCCAGGTGCCGGTGGTGGAGGGCGCCGTGGTGGCGCTGGATCCGGCCACCGGCCGCGTGCTGGCCATGGCCGGCGGCTGGAGCTTCGAGCGCAGCCAGTTCAACCGGGCGACGCAGGCGATGCGGCAGCCCGGCTCCTCGTTCAAGCCCTTCGTCTACCTGACGGCGCTGGAGCAGGGCATTCCGCCCAACCAGCGCTACCTGGACGGGCCGATCGAGGTCATGACACCGCAGGGGCCGTGGCGCCCCGGCAACTACGGCGACACGCTGTCCAACCAGTACTTCACCATGCGCGGCGCGCTGGAGCGGTCGCTCAACCTGGTGACGATCCGCATTGCCCAGCAGGTGGGCATGGACAAGGTCAGCGAGACCGCGGCGCGGTTCGGCGTGATCCCCAACATGCCGCCCTACCTGGCGATGTCGCTCGGCTCCGGCGAGACCACCGTGCTGCGCCAGGCCGCGGCCTATGCCAGCTTTGCCAATGGCGGCCGGCAGGTGGCGCCCAGCTTCATCGACAGCGTGCAGGACCAGCTGGGCAAGGTGGTCTGGCGCAACGACACCCGCCGGTGCCTGGGCTGCGAGGCCGACCAGCCGCTGCAGCCGCCGCGGCTGACCGATGAGCGGCGGCAGATCACCGACGCGATCTCGGCCTACCAGATGACCAACCTGCTGCAGGGCGCGGTGCAGCGCGGCACCGGCACCGCCGCCGGGCGCGGGCTGAACCGGCCGGTGGCCGGCAAGACCGGCACCACCAATGACTACGTGGACAACTGGTTCGTCGGCTTCACGCCGGACATCGTTATCGCGGTGTGGATGGGCTTCGACGAGCCGCGCAGCCTGGGCAACAACGAGACCGGCGGCGGCAACGCGGCGCCGATCTTCCACGACATATTGGAAGTGGCGCTGCGCGGCAGCCCGCCGGTGCCGTTCCGCGCCCCGCCGGGCGTGGCCCTGGTGCGGATGACCACCGACAACGGCCAGACGATCCTGGAGGCCTTCCGCCCGGGCACCGAGAACAGCGCGGTGCCGCCGACCGAGGAAGCGACGCAGGGTGGCACGGCGGCCAGCGTGGATACCGGGTTGGGCGGGCTTTATTGAGCGGCCGCATTCCGCGCGAATGGCTGGTGCTGGAAAGCCTGGAGAACGAACAGCACGACCGCTGCCTGGACCTGTTCCAGCGGCCCGATGGCAGCTTCGGCTTCGAGGCGTTTCGGCGGGATGTCGAGGACCGGGGCGTGTGGACGCCGGTCAGCTACTTTTCCGGCGGGCGGTATGATGACCGCGACGCTGCCTTGGCGGCGGCGCGGCTGGTGGTGGGCTGGCTGTGGCCGTCAGCGGAGACGTAGGGCGGCCGCTGCATCGGTCGCTGCCTCGATACCGGCGACCGCCGCAACCAAGGCTTCCGCAGGCGGCTGCGGCGTGGCGGCGAAGGCCAGGCAGCGGCGGAATTTCGTCAGGTGCTGCGCCTCGGTCAGCGGGCGGTTCGGGCCGGCGAGCATCTCGGGGATCGCGTGGGCCAGCACCCGGCCGTCGCGCAGGCGGATCTCCACGCGCTGCGGCGCCAGGGCATTGGGGTCCGGGTTGCCGTCGTCGGCCATGCGGATGCGCGTGGCCAGGGCGTGGGTGGCCGGGTCGGTCAGGGCTTCGCCGCGGAACTGCGCCAGGTCCACCTCGCCATGCTGCAACAGCTTGGCCAGCACATAGGGCATGCACAGCCGCGCCCAGTTGGCGCTGGGTGAGGCTGGCAGCGGCCGGTTGACCAGGCGGTTGATCAGCGGCGGGCCGTGGACCACCACCTCGGCCACCTCCTCGGCGCTGAAGCCATGGGCGGCGCGCAGCGCCATGACGCCCTCCACCCCGCCATGGGTGGCGCGGCCGCTGGGGAAGGGCTTATGGCTCAGCTCCGCCACCAGCCAGCGGTGGCCGAGGCCGGCCAGCACCGGTGCCACATCCCACTCGCCCTCGAACATCGGCAGGTAGCCGAAGCGGCCCTCGAAGACATCGGTCAGGCCGGCCAGCCCGGCTTCCGCCAGGTCGGCGGCGCACCAGGCGGCGCGGGCGTTGACGCCGACCTGCAAGGGCAGCACCGGGCTGCCCTCGATATGCGGCTGCATGGTGCCGCTGACCTGGCCGTAGTGCAGGCCGAAGGCGGCCAGCGTGGTCTCGGCGGAGAAGCCGCGCAGGCTGGCCAGCCCCGCCACGGCGCCGAAGCCGCCTGACGTGGCGGGGCGGAAGAAGCGCAGCCCCTGCCGGGCCGCCAAGCCGAGGCCGCAGGAGACATCCACGCCCACCGCCAGTGCGGTCAGCAGCGCCTTGCCAGAGACGGGGCGGCGCTCGGCCTCGGCCAGCAGCACCGGCAGCAGCGTGGCCAGGGCGTGCAGCACGGCGCCCTCGTGCAGGCAGTCATATTCCTGGCAGTGGATCTGGAAGGCGTTGACCAGCACCGCCTGCGGCGCCGGCAGCCGGGCGCTGGTGCCCAGCACCGTGGCGCCCGTGCCATCGCCCCAGCCGCGCGCGGCGGCCAAGACCTCCGCGGCGCCCTGGGCGGTGCTGCCGGCCATGGCCACGCCCAGCGTGTCCAGCAGGAAGACCTTGGCCCGCGCGACCGCCGGTGGCGGCAGGTGGTGGAAGCGCGTGGTGGCGACATGGGCGGCGAAGGCGAGGGCGGCATCGGTCATGCCGGCAGCGTCGCATGCTTGCCTCCGGCGCCCCAATCCCCTACCTGCAAGCCCATGCGCGCAGATGCTGAACAACTGAACGAGCAGATCACCGCCTCGGTGTCCCTGCTGAGGAGGCATCTTTGACTGGGATGCCGCAACACGCCGCCTGGATGAGCTGAACGCCAAGGCCGAAGACCCGAGCCTGTGGAACGACGCCACCGCCGCCAACACGCTGATGCGTGAGCGCGGCCGGCTGGCCGACCAGATCGACGGCGTCCACAAGCTGGAAGCAGCCGTCCGGGACGCGCTGGAACTGGTGGAACTGGCGGAGGCCGAGGGCGACGCCGACACGGCGGACGCCGCGGTGGCCGACCTGGTGGCGCTGGCCGAGGAAGCCAAGCGGCGCGAGATCGAGAGCCTGCTGTCCGGCGAGGCCGATGGCAACGACGCCTACCTGGAAGTCAACGCCGGCGCCGGCGGCACCGAGGCCCAGGACTGGGCCGAGATGCTGCTGCGGATGTACCAGCGCTGGGCGGAAAAGCGCGGCTACAAGGCGGTGCTGACCGAACAGAGCGAGGGCGAGGAAGCCGGCATCAAGTCCGCGACCTTGCAGATCAGCGGCCCCAACGCCTTCGGCTGGGCCAAGACCGAAACCGGGGTGCATCGGCTGGTGCGGATCAGCCCGTTCGGCGGCAACGACAAGCGGCAGACCAGCTTTGCCAGCGTCTATGTCTACCCGGTGGTGGACGACAAGATCGAGATCGAGATCAACCCGGCGGACATCAAGACCGATACCTTCCGTGCCTCGGGCGCCGGTGGGCAGCACGTGAACAAGACGGAATCGGGGGTGCGCTTCACCCACTTGCCGACCGGCATCGTCGCGGCCAGCACCCAGGACCGCAGCCAGCACAAGAACCGCGCCATTGCCATGAACATGCTGAAGGCGCGGCTGTATGAGCTGGAGCTGCGGAAGCGCGAGGCGATCAGCGCGGGGATCGAGGCCGGCAAGACCGATATCGGCTGGGGTCACCAGATCCGCAACTACGTGCTGCAGCCCTACCAGCTGGTGAAGGACCTGCGGACCAACGTGGAAAGCGGCAACCCCGCGGCGGTGCTGGACGGCGGGCTGGACGAGTTCATGGCCGCGGCCCTGGCGTCCCGCGTCGGCGCCACCCGCAGCGAGGCGAGTGCCAACGCCCGATGAGGGTCCTCTTCGTCCACCAGAACTTCCCTGGCCAGTACCGGCACATAGCGCCGGCGCTGGCGGCGCGGCCGGGCTACCAGGTGATCGGGCTGGGCGAGAACGCCGGCGAGGCGCTGCCGGGCGTGCAGCATGTGCGCTACAAGGCGCCGGAAGGCCCGGGCGCGGCGACGCATCGGTACATCAAGCGGTTCGAGGGGGCGGTACGGCGCGGCCAGGTGGTGGCGCGGGCGGCGCTGGCCCTGCAGCAGCGCGGCTTTACCCCGGACATGATCTGCTGCCACCCCGGCTGGGGCGAGGGCCTGTACCTGCGGGACATCTGGCCGGCGGCGCGGACGCTGTACTACTTCGAGTTCTACTACCAATCCAGCGGCGCCGATGTCGGCTTCGACCCCCCTGGCGCGCCGGTGAGCGTGGACGAAGCCTGCCGGGTGCGGACGCTGAACACGACGCACCTGCTCTCCCTCCAGGTGGCGGATTGGGGGCAGACGCCGACGGAATGGCAGCGCTCCCGCTTCCCGGACTGGGCGCGGCCGCGGATTTCCGCGGTGCATGAGGGGGTGGATACCACCCTGATCAAGCCCAATCCGGCGGCGCGCTACACCCTGGCGGATGGCCGGGTGCTGGCCCCGGGCGACGAGGTGATCACCTTCATCGGTCGCGGGCTGGAGCCGTATCGCGGCTTCCACACCTTCATGCGGGCACTGCCGGCGATATTGCGGGCGCGGCCGAACGCGCAGGTGGTGCTGGTGGGCGGCGACGACCCGCACTACGGCAGCAAGCCGCGCGACGCCGTCAGCTGGCGGGCGCAGTTGCTGGCGGAGTTGGAGGGGCAGCTCGACCTCAGCCGGCTGCACTTCACCGGTAAAATTCCGCATGCGGAATTACAGGCGCTGTACAGCATCTCTGCTGCTCACGTTTATTTGACCTACCCCTTCGTGCTGTCGTGGTCGATGTTGGAGGCCATGGCGAGCGGCTGCCTGCTCATTGGTTCGGCAACCCCGCCGGTGGAGGAAGTGATCCGCCACGGCGAGAACGGCGTGCTGGTGGACTTCTTCAACCCCGGCGAGATAGCCGAAGCCGTGATCCACGCGTTGGAAAAGCCCAACGATTACAGGGAAATGCGGGCGCAGGCGCGGCGCACCGTGCAGGCCAGGTACGACCTGCGCTCGATCACCCTGCCGCAGCACCTGGCCCTGGTGGATGCGGTGGCCAGCAACCGGTTGCCTCCCAAATTGCCCAACTTGCCTTGAAAATGTCCTGAATTTGAGAGTACTGCGGCTGTAATGCATTTTTCAGGAAGCGATGGCATAGACTGTCGACGTGAACACCGTCGAACCCACGCCACCTTCCGCCAGCAATCCCGCCCTACCCGGGGTGGGCACGAATTTTGCCGGGGCAGTTGCGAGTACCGGTGTCGAGAATATCTTCGCAGCGAACCACGAGGGCGTGATGCGACGGATTGGTCTGAGCATCGTCGAGCAGGACACGCAGTACGGCGAGCAGCTGGTCGGCTATCTGGCCAACCAGGGCCTGCAGGCCGTGCTGGTGCCGGACCTGCCGGCGCTGTTCGCGCTGCTGCAGCAGCACCCGCCGCGCCTGGTAATGCTGGGCGAGAGCGGGGACGGTGGTTCCATGCTGCCGGTGGTGCGCCGCCTGCGCGACCTGTCGCGCGTTCCCTGCATCGTGCTGTCCACCGAACCGGATGACACCAGCCATATCGTGACGCTGGAAGCCGGCGCCGACGATTTCATCGAGCGCAGCCTGCCGATGCGCGCGATCCTGGCGCGGATCCGCGCCGTGCTGCGCCGGGCGGAATGGCCGCCGGAACTGCTGGCCCCGATGCAGCCGGCCCCGGCCCCCATCCTGGCCGGGCCGCCGCCGAGCCGTGGCTGGAAGCTGCAACCGCAGCACCGCCGCCTGCTGCGCCCGGATGGGCTGGAATGCGACCTGACCACCGCGGAGTTCGACCTGCTGCGTCTGCTGGTCGAGGCCGGCGGGGTGCCGGTTTCGCGCGACGACATCTCCGCCACCGTGTTCCGCCGCAGCTTCCGCGCCGAGGACCGCACGGTGGACAACCTGGTGCTGCGGCTGCGGCGCAAGCTGGGCGGCGACCAGGAAAAGGCGATCAAGACGGTGCGTGGCGCCGGCTACATGTTCGCCGGCTTTGCCGACGCGCAGCTGCTGGTGGCCTGAACCGCCCCTTGGCGGCGTAGCGACCGGCGTGCCTTTTCCGCCCCGGCGCGGAGCGCGCTAAAGCGCGCGCAGGATCAGGCTGATCCCCAGGGCGCCGACCAGCGCACCGACCAGGGCACCGAACAGCACCTTCTGCCAGATATCCAGGCCCGGCGCCGCGGGCGCGCTGCCGGATTGGGCGGCCGGCATGTCGTCCAGGCGGCGTTCCAGCCGCGCCAACCAGGTTTCCAGCGTGGCCAGCCGGTCCGCCACGCCCTGCTGCCCGCTGGCCAGCGCTTCCTGGGAAGTGATCACCGCGGCAAAGGCCTCAGCACCTGGCAGCCCGGCCAGGCGCCGGTCCAGCGCGATGGCCGTGGCCCCCACCTGGCCGGCCAGGGCCGCCTGCTGCGTCAGCGCGTCGTGCAGCGCCTTGGCTTCCGGCAGCCGCGCCAGGCGCTGCGCCAGTGCCGCCACATCAGCCTTCAGCCTTTCCAGTTCCGCTGACGCCACCACGGGCGCAGGCGCCGGGGCGGCAGCGGCCGGGGCTTCCGCCGGGCGCCGGACCCGCAGCGGCACGCGCCGCTTGCTGCCATCCGCGGCCAGGCCGAACAGGCGGAACTCGGCCACGCGCGGCAACAGCTCCGGCGCGACCGGCAGTTCGAAGGCGTGGCGGCCGTCGCCGATGCCATTGGCTTCCAGGTCCGGGCGCGGCCGGTCGGCGATGCCGCTGCTGATGAGCTGCTCGCCCAGGTACAATTCCAACTGCAGCCGGTGCCCGGGCCGCGAGCCGTCCAACGCCCAGCCCGTGAGGTTGCGCGGCCCCGCACGCTCGGCCAGGCCATGGATGTCGGGGGGCGTGTCGGTCGTGGTGGCGGCGGTATCGGAAGCGACCGGAAGGTCCATCATTGTTGCCCTTGATGCCTGCGCCTGCCGCCTGCGGAAGCTGGTCGGCCCCCGCGGGCCAGCCGCCGCCGGCCTGCCTAATCCCGGCGCCCGCGGCGCAGCCGCGCTGCGTCGCCGGCCGGGTTGGCTTCAACTCCGGGTAGCACGCGGCCGCGCCGCACGGCAAGCACTCGCCGGCGGTTTCGCCGCGCGGAAAGGCCGGGAAAGCCTGGGTTTACGGCGGTTTAACCGCCGCCTCGCCTCAGGCGACCAGGTTATGGGCAGGGATGAAGATTCGGATATGCACGCGCGGCAGCAACCGGGCTGGCACCAGGGCCAGCACTTCGGCCGTCCAGGAGGATGGCGGCGTGAGCTCGGCGCCGCGCCGCCCCTTGGGCGCCGGGGCGGCCAGGCCGGGCCAGCCGCTGGGGTATTGCTCCAGCGCCATGCCGTCTTCCGCCGGCAGCCACCCCAGGGGCTCGCCCTGCAGGGTGCGGATCTCCAGCCGATGCCGCCCGGCATCGCGGCCCGGGCAGAGCCGCAGCGGGGCACCGGGCCGCAACTGCAGCAGCGCGTCGGGGCTGGCATGTTCGCGCAAGCCGATGATGTAGCTGTCGAAGCCCTGTGCTTCACCGGCACCCTGAACTGACACGCTTCGCCCCCTGGTTATGGGGACTATGTGGTCCGGCAGGGGCGTCGGCGCAGCTAACAGAGCCGCGAGCGCCGCCGGCCGTGAAACCCGGCTTGAACCGCTGGCCGTTCTGCCGTGGACTGCGCGGGCCTGGACGGAGCCGCCCGGGCCACCGAGGGAACCCCGCCATGGCCGCCGCGCGCTACCGCTTCCTGCTGATCAACGCCTTTTCGCTGCCTGGGGAGGCCAATTACGGCATGCGCCCGAATGGCGGGCCGAAGGAGGGGCGGCTGATGAACCACGCCAGCGTGGCCCACCTGCTGGCCGATGTGGACTGGGACCTGCACGACGGCGCGCTGGCGACGCATGGCAACCATCCCGTGGAGACGCGCGAGGAGTTCGCCATCGTCGGCGTCAATCGGTTGAAGATCGTGCGCGAGGCCTGCGCGAGCGGGAAGTACAACGGCATCGTGCTGCTGGGCGGCGGCGACCCGGGCTTCGAGGAGGCGCGCGAGATCGGCCGGCGCTTCCGCATTCCCGTGACCAGCTGCGCCCACGCGCAGATGCACCTGGCCAGGTTGCTGGGCAACCGCTTCACGGTGATGGACATCTCGGAGGCGCACAACATGCACATGGCCATGCTGGTGCGGCATTACGGGTTCGCGCCCAACTGTGCCTCGATCCGCAACCTGAACTACCCGCTGCCGCGCCCGGTGCTGCCGAACGACCGGCCGATGGCCGAGGAGAAGGCGAAGTCCGACCGCGGTGAGCGCAGCGAGATGGTGGAGGCCGCCGTGGCGGCGGCGGTGGACGCCATTGAGAATGACGGCGCCGAGAGCTTCATCATCGGCTGCTCGGCGGCGTATTGGCTGGCGCCGGTGCTGCAGGCCCGGCTGGACGCGCTGGGCTGGGAGGCCCCGGTGCTGGAAGGCTATCGCTGCGCGATCGAGCAGGCGAAGACGCTGGTGAACCTGGGGCTGGACGTCTCCGGCCTGGCGATGCCGAGCGACAACCCCAGGGCGTGGCGGGCGAAGAAGTACGTCTAGCCCGGGTTCAGCGGGCGCGCGCCAGCACCTTGCGGGCGCGGTCCACCACCGGCAGGTCGATCATCGCACCCTCGAAGGCGACGGCGCCAAGGCCCTTGGCCAGCGCTTCCTCGAAGCAGGCGATCAGCCGGCGGGCGCGGTCCACCTCGGCGGCGGAGGCACCGTATTCCTCGTTGATGATCGGCACGTGCAGCGGGTGAATGCAGGCGGCGCAGCCGAAGCCGAGCTTGCGCGAGCGCTGCAGGCTGGTGCGGTAGCCGTCCAGGTCGGAGAAATCGGCGAAGGCGCCGACGCTGCCCAGCGGCAGAATGCCGGCGGCGCGGCAGGCCGCGATGTTCATCATGGCGAAGACGTACATCGCGTCCGCGCCCGGCACGGCTTCCAGCTCGGTGGCCAGGTCCTCGCTGCCGACGCCCATGGCGGCCATGCGCGGGTCGGCGGCGGCGATGGCGTTGAGGTTGGCCAGCGCCGCCGGGGTTTCCACCAGCGCGATGAAACGCGTTTGGCCGACGGGAATGCCGACCGCGGCTTCCCGCACCGCGACCACTTCGCTGAGCAGCTTGATGTGCTCGGCGCCCATGACCTTGGGCAGCATCAGCACGGAAACGCCGGGGATCACCGCGGCCTCGATATCCGGCACCGCCAGTTCCAGCTGGCGGTTGATGCGGACGCAGACGGCGCCGCCAGCCTGGCCCACGGTCTTCACCGCCGCCGGCAGCGCGGCGCGGGCGGCCAGCTTCTCGGCCGGCGGGATGCTGTCCTCCAGGTCCAGGATGACGACATCGGCGCCGCGGGTATGCGCCTTGGCCACGAACTTCTCGGCCGTGGCGGGCACGAACAGCAGGGAACGCCAGTTGGGAGCAGCCATGTCTCAGAGTCCTTCGAAAGCGGCGCCGGAGGCGAGCATCGCCTCGATCTGTGTCTCGGGGTAGCCGAGGGCGGCCAGCACGCCGCGCGTGTCACGGCCCAGTTGCGGTGCTGGCAGGGTTTCCTGCCGCATGCCGCCGCTGAACTTGTTGGCCACGCTGGTGCGGCGGATGCGGCCCTCGGTCGGGTGGTCGTCGAAATTCCAGAAGCCGGTGTCCAGCAGATGCGGGTCTTCCAGCAGGTCGTCGATGCTGTTGTAGCGCGCCGCCGGCACGTCGCAGGCCGCGAAGATCTCCAGCCATTCGGCGGTGGTCTTCTGCGCCAGGCCCTCCACGCGGACCTTGAAGAAGGCGTCCGCGTTCTGCGTGCGGGTGATGGCGGTGTTGAAGCGCGGGTCGTCCTTCAGCTCCGGCTTGCCGATGGCGGCGAAGAAGGCGAAGGCCTGCGCGTTGTTGTTGGGGCCGACGGTGATGTAGCCATCCAGCGTCGGCAGCGGGCGGTAGTCCGGGCTCAGCAGACGCGCGTCGCCGGTGGGGCCTTCCGGCGGGTCAAAGGTGGCGGCGCCGAGATGCTCTGACGTGACGAAGCTGGCCATGTTCTCGAACATCGGCACGTCGATGGCCTCGCCCACGCCGGTCTTCTCCCGCCGATACAGCGCGAAGCCGATGGACTGCGCGGCGATCAGGCCGGTGGTGTGGTCGGTCATCACCATGGGCACGAAGCGCGGTTCGCCGATGGCGCGGTGGAAGGTGCCGGCGACGCCCGAGAGCGACTGGATGATGGGGTCATAGGCCGGGCGGTTGTAGTAGCGGCCGCCACGGCCGAAGGCGAGGATGCTGCAATGGATCAGCCGCGGGTTGGCGGCCGAGAGCGAGGCGTGGTCCAGCCCCGCGCGCAGCAGCGCTTCCGGCCGCACGTTGGAGACGAAGACGTCGGCCTCCGCGATCAGCGCCTTCAGCGCCGCCAGGCCTTCCGGCTGCTTGATGTTGAGGCCGATGCTGCGCTTGTTGCGGTTGAAGTTGATGAACTTGCCGCTCATCGCCGGCGTGCGCGAACCAGCGGCGAGAAAACGCAGGATATCGCCGCCGGGCGCTTCCACCTTCACCACATCGGCGCCCTGGTCGGCCAGGGTGCGCGTGCAGATCGGCCCCACCACCACGGTGGTGAGGTCCACGACCTTCACGCCATCAAGCGGGCCGGTTTGGACCGGCCGATTCACGCTCTGCGCTTGCAGCGCTCCGTCGTCGGCTGGCGCCATCAAACGAAGTCCAGCTCCATCTGGCCGCAGAGCATGCCCTGGCTGTCCGCCACCCAGACATCCATGCGGCCGTCCTTCAGCGCATGGCCGTTCAGCGTGATGGTGTCGCCGACATAGATCGGCCGGGTCAGCCGCGCGGAGAGGCCGACCAGCTTGCTGCCAGGCGCGTTCTTCACCGCGGCGTCCAGCAGCAGCTGCATGGTCAGGCCGCCATTCTGCACGATCTGCGGGTAGCCTTCCTCGTCACGCGAATAGTCGGCGTCGTAGTGGATGCGATGCGCGTTCCAGGTGATGGCGGAGTAGCGGAACACCAGGGGGTTGCTGAGGTGCTTGCTCTCGCTCCAGGCCGCATCGGTCGGCGCGGGGGTGCCGGCGTTCACCGGGCTCTTCGTGCCCGCGGGCACCGCGGCGCGGTAGATCGCATCGAACTCGTCCACCGCCACAACCTGGCCCGCCACTTCAAAGGTGTGGCGCATGGTCAGGACGCAGATCTGCCCGGTGCGCGCCTTCTTCGGCTCGATCGCGGCGACCTCCGCCTTCTTCACCAGCGCATCGCCGACGCGCAGCTCGCCCGGGATCTTCACCCGGCGTCCCGCGCCCATGCGGCGCGGCAGCGGGATCGGCGGCAGGATCACGCCCTTGTTCGGGTGGCCATCGGGGCCGATGTCGGACTGGCGCGCGCTTTCGCAGCAAAAGAAGCTGAACCAGTGCGGCGGTAGCAGCGTGCAGCGGGGATAGGCGTCGGGGTCCTGGTCCAGCGTGGCGGCAATGCGACGCAGCATGCTGGGGGAGACATCGTCATGCGTGATGCGGACATGGCCCAGCCAGTCGCGCTTCACCTGTTCCACGGCGGTGTCGAAATCATCGGCCATTGCGGCGTTTCCCTTACTCGGCAACCAGGTTCAAACGGCGGATCAGCGGGCCCCACTTCGCCGCGTCGGCGCGGGTCAGGGCGCGGAACTCCGCGGGCGTATTGGGCGGGGCGATATCGGCGCCGACGCGGTCGTAGCCGGCGCGCAGCTTGTCGTCCTTCAGGGCGTCGTTCAGCGCCCCGTTGATGCGGGCGATGATCTCGTCCGGCGTCCGCGCCGGCGCCACGATGCCGAAATAGCCGGCGCCGACGAAGCCGGGCACGGTCTCCGCCATGGTCGGCACGCCCGGCCACATCGGGCTGCGCTCGGCCTTCGTCACCGCCAACGCGCGGATGGTCGGCATGGTGCGGACGGTATCGCCCTCGGGGATGCCGATGCAGCGGGCGTGGACGCGGCCGGAGAGCAGGTCCGTCATCGCCTGGGTGCTCTGGCGGTAGGGCACGTGCACCATGTCCAGCCCAAGCCGCGCGCCCAGGTCTTCCATGATCAGGTGGGTGATGGCGCCGACGCCGGCGCTGGCATAGGTGAACTTGCCGGGGTTGGCCTTGATCCAGGAAATCAGCTCCGGAAAGGTCGCGGCGGGGATGCTGGTGTGGACCAGCAGCACGTTCGACGTGGAGCAGAACTGGCCCACCGGGGCGAAGTCGGTTTCCCAATTGTAGCCCAGCTGGCGGTACAGCAGCGCGTTGACGCCGCTGTTGGTGCCCATGGTGCCGACCATCAGCGTGTAGCCATCGGCCGGGCTGCGGGCCAGCGCCTCGGCCGCCAGGTTGCCGGCGCCGCCGGGGCGGTTGTCGGCCAGCACGGTCTGGCCCAGGCGTTCGCCCAGCGCCTGGGCGGTGATGCGGCTGACGATGTCGGTCTGGCCGCCGCCGCCATAGGGCACGATCAGGCGGATGGTCCGGTCCGGATATTCAGCGGCGCGGCCCAGGCGCGGGGCGGCCAGCAGGCCCAGCCCGGCCAGGGCGGCGCGGCGCGTGGTTGCGATGGCCATGAAGCGGTTTCCCCCGGTTGGTCGAATGGCGCGCAATCTGCGGCGCTTTTCCGCTCTGGTCAAAGCGGCGCGCAGGCCGCAGGCTTGGCCGCAACAGCACAGGGGAGACGCGAGGGAATGACCGCCTACTGGCCGCCGCACCTGCCGCGCAGCCTGCCGCCCATGCGGACCACGCTGGCGCATAACCTGCGGGTGACGGTGGACCGCTTCGGCGCGCAGCCGGGCATCGGCTTCTTCGGGCGGGAGATGACCTGGCGCGGCTTCAACGACCAGGTGGAGGCCTTTGCCGGCTGGCTGCGCGGCCCCGCCGGGGTACAGCGCGGGGAGCGGGTGGCGTTGTACGCGCAGAACTCGCCGAACTGGCTGGTGGCGTATTACGGCACGCAGCGGGCGGATTGCGTCGCCGTGCCGGTCAGCCCGATGAGCCGCGCCGGCGAGCTGCGCCATGTGCTGGCCGACAGCGGCGCGAAGGTGCTGGTGGCGGCGCAGGACCTGCTGCCGGTGGCGCTGGAAGCCGCCGGGGGTACGCTGCGCGTGGTGGCCGCGCATTACGCGCACTACCTGCCGGAAGCGCCGGTCTTCACCCTGCCGCCCTGGTTGACCGCGCCCGCGCAGGCCGCCAGCGGCGTGGTGCCCTGGGCCGAGGTGATGGCCTGCACGGACCGCGCGCCGGAGCCGCTGGCCATGGCCGACGACCTGGCGCTGCTGCCCTATACCAGCGGCTCCACCGGCATGCCGAAGGGCTGCGAGCACGCCCACCGCAGCTTCCAGCACAACATCCAGGGCCTACTGCACTGGCACCAGATGAGCGCGGCCACGGTCTTCATGGGCCTGCCGCCGATGTACCATGTCAGCGGGCTGATGCATTGCGTCCACTCGCCCGTCTACACCGGCGGCATGGTGGTGCCGGTGCCGCGCTGGGACCGCACCTTGGTGCCGGCGCTGGTGAAGCATTACGGCGTGACGCATTTCGGCGTGGCGCCGACGGCGGTCATCGACATGCTGGCCAACCCGGCCTTCGACGCCAGCGACCTGGCCAGCGTCAAGCGCATCACCAGCGGCGGCGCGACCATGCCGGGGGCGCTGTGGCAGCGGCTGAAGGCGGTGACCGGGCTGGAGTTCGTCGAGGCCTATGGCGCGACGGAAACCGCGGCGACGGCGCTGCTGAACCCGGTGGAGCGGCCGAAGCCGGAATGCGCGGGCATCCCGTTCTTCGACACCCATGCGCTGGTGGTGGACCCCGTCACGCTGGCCCCGGTGCAGCCTGGCGAGAGTGGCGAGATCCTGATCAGCGGGCCGCAGCTGTTCCGCGGCTATTGGGGCAAGCCGCGCGACACGGCGGATGCCTTCGCCGAGATCGAGGGCCGGCGCTACTACCGCAGCGGCGATATCGGCCGGGGGGATGAGGAAGGCTACTTCTTCATGACCGACCGGCTGAAGCGGATGATCAACGCCTCCGGCTTCAAGGTCTGGCCGGCCGAGGTGGAGGCCAAGCTGTACGAGCACCCCAGCGTGCGCGAGGCCTGCGTGATCGGCACCGCCGATGCCTACCGGGGCGAGACGGTGAAGGCCGTGATCGCGCTGCGCGACGGCGCGCCGGAGGATGATGCCGGCATCATCGCCTGGGCGCGGCAGCAGATGGCGGCCTACAAGGTGCCGCGCGTGATCGAGTTCGTGGAGGCCTTGCCGAAATCGCCGGTGGGGAAAATCCTGTGGCGGGAGTTGCAGGACCGCGAGAAGCAGAAGGAGAGCGACGCGTGAAGGTGACGTATTTCGGCCACTCGGCCTTCCGGCTGGAGTTCGGTAGTTCGGTCGTCCTGATCGACCCGTTCTTCACCGGCAATCCGCTGTTCCCTGGCACGGTGGAAGCGGCCAGCGCCGGCGCCACGCATGTGCTGCTGACCCATGGCCATGCCGACCACGTCGGCGATGCCGTGGCGATCTGCAAGGCCACCGGCGCCAAGCTGGTGACCAACTACGACCTGGCGATGTTCCTGGCGCGCCAGGGCATCAGCAACATGGACCCGATGAACAGCGGCGGCGAGACCGACCAGGGCGAGTTCACCGTGGCGATGACCATCGCCTTCCACAGCAGCGCCGAGATCGACGCCAACGGCGTCTCCCAGTCGCTCGGCCATCCCACGGGCCTGGTGATCTCGCCGAAGGATGCGGCCGAGCCCGTGGTCTACCATGCCGGCGACACCGCGGTGTTCAGCGACATGGCGCTGATCGACGAGTTCTATCGCCCGAAGGTCGCGATCCTGCCGGTGGGGGACCGCTTCACCATGGGGCCGAAGCATGCGGCGGTGGCGGTGAAGCGCTTCCTGCCCAGCGTGCAGACCGCCATTCCCTGCCACTTCGGCACCTTTGGCCTGCTGCTGCCGGATGCTTCCGGCTTCGTCGCGGCCATGGAGGGTGCGAAGGCCAAGGTTGTCGTGCCGCCGCTCGGCACCCCGTTCAGCGTTTAAGGAAGACACGCATGGCTCGCCTGCCCTACCTCAACCCGGAAGACCTGGCCGAGGCGGATCGCCCGCTGCTGAAGCGGATGATCAGCCTGTATCGCTGCGTGGTGCACAGCCCCGGCGCGCTGCGCGCGTTCAGTGGGTTGGGCCAGTATATCCGCTTCCAGGCCAAGATCGACCCGCGGCTGCGCGAACTGGCCATCCTGCAGGTCGGCTGGCTGGCGAAGTCGGCCTATGAATGGTCGCACCATGTGAAGATCGGCTACGACTTCGGCGTCAGCGACGCGGATATCGAGGGCATGATCGCCGACAGCGCCGGCAAGCCGTCCGGCCTGGATGCGCTGACGCTGCTGGTGCTGAAGGGCGCCCGCGAGATCTACGCCGGCGGCATGTCGGCCGAAACCTTCAGCGCGTTGCAGGCCCACCTGAACAACGAGCAGATGGTGGACCTGACCGTCACCGCCGCCTTCTACTGCGCCGTGGTCCGCACGCTGGCGACGCTGGCGATAGACGTGGAGCCGGACTACCAGAAGTACCTGGACAAGTACCCCTTCCCGGCCTGAGCAGCGCGGCCGTTTGGCCGGCCGATTCACGGCTCCGCGCCCTGCGGCGCTGCGCCGATCGGACGGCCGGCTACTCCAGCTTGATCCCGGCCTCGGTGATGATCTTCCGCCAGAAGGCGATCTCCTGGCGGATGAAGGTCATGAAGGCGTCGGGGTCGGGCTCGGTGGTCTCCAGCCCCAGCTCGGCGTAGCGCGCCTGCAGGCTGGGCTGGGCGAAGGCGGCCTTGCACGCCGCCACCGCCTGGCGCACCAGCGGCGCCGGCAGCCCGGCCGGGCCGGCCATGCCGTTCCAGCTGTACACCACGCTCTCCGGCAGCACTTCCAGCAGCGCCGGCACCTCCGGCACCAGGCTGCTGCGGCCACGGCCGGTGACGGCGATGATCCGCGTGTCGCCGGCCCGGTGGAACGGTAGGGCGACATGGATATTCTCGGCCACCAGGTCGATCCGCTTGGCCACCAGGTCGGCCCAGCAGGGGCCGCTGCCCCGATAGGGCACATGCTGCAGCTTCAGCCCGCTGCGCGCCTTCAGCACTTCCGTGGTCAGGTGGCCGCTGGTGCCGTTGCCGCTGCTGCCGCAGGTCAGCTCCCCGGTCAGCTTCAGCAGGTCCGCCGGGGTGCGTACCGGGCTGTCCTTGTGGACCGAGATGGTCACCGGCTGCTGCGCGATCAGCGCGATGGGGGTGAAGTCGTTGAACGGGTCGAAGCCCTGGCGCGGAAACAGCGTCGGGTTGGTGCCGTGGGTGCCGACGGTGATCTGTCCCAGCGTGGCGCCATCCGGCGCGGTCTTGCTCAGCATCTCCGCGCCGATATTGCCGCCGGCGCCGCCGCGATTGTCGATGACCAGCTGCGGCGCGCCCGGCATCTCGTTGAACACCGGCACGAACATCCGCGCCACCGTGTCGGCGCCGCCGCCGGGCGGGTAGGGCACGATGTAGCGCACCGGCTTGAACGGCCAGGCCGGCTGCGCCGCGGCACCGCGCGCCAGCAGCAGGGCGGGCAGGGCCAGCAGGGAACGACGGTTCGGCATCGGCTTCACCCCTTCACCGCGGTGGCGATCGCGTCCGACATGGCCTGGATATCCTGCGTGAAGGCGGGGCCGTCCTTGTCGGCGGTGGTGATGCCGACGCGCTGGGCGAAGCCGCGCCAGGTCGGCGTGGCCAGGGCGCGGTGGAACACGTCGTACAGCACCGCCACCACCGGCGCCGGCGTGGCGGCGGGCACCGAGAGTCCCTTCAGGTTTTCCATGTACACGTCCCAGCCGCTCTCGATCAGCGTCGGCGCGTGGGGGTAGTCGGCGAAGCGTTCACGCGAGGCGACGCCGATGGGGCGCAGCACGCCGCCCTCCACCATGGCCTTGCATTCATCCGGGGTCGCCACCGTGCAGGTCACCTCGCCCGAGGCCACCGCGGTCAGCGCCGGGGCGCCGCCGGTATAGGGCACGTGCAGCATCTCCACCCCGGCGCGCTTGCCGAGCACGACGAAGACGGACTGGTACAGGCTGGCGACGCCGGAACTGCCATAGGTCAGTTGCCCCGGGCGGCGCCGGGCTTCCGCTACCAGCTGCTGCGGCGTGCGGAACGGGCTGTCCGCCTTCACCAGCATCACCAGGGGGTAGCGCGCCACCAGGATCACGTGGCGGAAGTCGCGCTGCGGGTCGTAGGAGACTTCCCGATAGTGCGGCACGCTGGTGCTCTCGCTGCCGCCGGTCACCAGCAGGGTATGGCCATCCGGCACCGCCTGGGCCACCTGCTGCGCCGCCAGCACGCCGGCCGCGCCGGGGCGGTTCACCACCACGATCGGCTGCGGCACCAGCTCCTGCGCCGCCTGCTGCACGCCGCGCGCCACGATGTCGCTGCCGCCACCGGGGGCGAAGCCGACGATGATCTGCAGCGGCTTCTGCGGCACCCAGCCTTGGGCTACTTGGCCCTGGGCATGCCCCTGGCGCTGCGCGGCGGCGGCCAGCGCCATGGTGCCCAGCAGGGTTCTGCGTCCCAGCATTCCCGTCGCCTCCTTGGTTGCGGGGATGTTGGCGCGCCGCCGCCGGCGCGGCAATCAATAAGCCAGGGGTGCCAGGGCCAGCGTCTCGCCCTGGCGTTGCAGCACGTAGCTGTGCCGATGCCGGGTGTCGTCGCGCGTCGGGCAATCCACCCGGTTGTGGGCGCCGCGCGTCTCGTCCCGGTGCAGGCAGGCGCGCAGCACCAGGCGGGCACAGAGCGCCAGGTTGGCGCGGGACAGGGCGGTGGGCAGGGTCTCGGCGGTCAGGCCGGGGGCGGCGGCCACGGCAGCGTCCAGCGCTTCCGCCAGGGCCAGCGTCTCGGCCAGGCCGGCGGCGGTCTTCTCCACCAGGCAGTGGCGCTGCATGGCCTGGCGCAGCGCCTGCGCCATCTCGGCCAGGGCCGGCTCCTCCGGCGTGGCGAAGGCCTGGGCCAGGCGGTCCAGGCTTGTTGCCAGCGTCACCGGCTCGCCCTTTGCCGGGGCGGTGGCGGCGGCCAGGCCGGCGCGATGGCCAAAGACCTGGCCTTCCGCCAGCGAGTTGCCGCCGGGGCGGTCCGGCCCGCGCACGCCGCCGGCCACCTCGCCGCAGACGTAGAGGCCGGGCAGCGAGGCGCGGGTGGTGGCGTCCAGCATCCGCACGCCGCCATTCATGCACTGGAAGGCGATGCCGACCTCAAGCGCGTCGCGCCCCATGTCCAGCCCGCGCTCGGCCAGCCAGCGGTACGTGTTGGGTGCGCGGGCACGCAGCGCGGCGGCGGGATGGTGGGCGAAGCTGTACCACAGCCCGCCGCGCGGCGTGCCCAGGCCTGCCTGGACCTCGCGCTGCATCGCCACCTCCAGCCAGCGCGACGCATTGCTGGTCGTGAAGGGGAAGACCTTCTCGGCGTGGACTTCCTCGGCCGCGACGCCGGGTGGCAGGTGCTTGGCCAGCGCGTCCTCCCCCGCCGTGTTGGTGATGCGCGGCTGCAGCCGGAACAGCGCGCCGGAGAACAGCTGCACATAGGGGTGCAGCATGGCCGGGCCGAATTGGTGGAATTCCAGGTTCACCAGCTCCGCGCCGTGGCGGAAGGCGATGGCCTGGCCGTCGCCGGTCATCTCGGCGGTGGAGACCTGGCTGCTGAAGGCGCCATGGATGCCGCCGGTGGCCAGCACCACCGCCCGCGCCCGGTAGGCCACCAGGCGGCGCTGCGCCAGGTCCCAGGCCAGGGCGCCGCAGACCTGGCCCTCCGCGTCGCGCAGCAGGTCCAGCAGCATGGCGGGCGCATGCACCTGCACGCCGGCGGCCAGTATGGCGGCGGTCAGCGCGCGGACGATCTCGGTGCCGGTGCGGCCCTGCGCGGTCAGCGTGCGGCCGCGGGTGTTGTGGTCGGACTTCAGCAGGGCGTAGCGGTTGCCGGCGCGGTCGAAGGGCACGCCCAGTGCGGCCAGGTCGTGCACGCGCGGGCCGGCATCCTCTGCCAGGGCCTGCACCAAGGCGGGGTCCACGAAGCCTTCGGCCAGGCGCATGGTGTCGGCGTAGTGGGTCTCCGGCCCGTCATCGTCGCCGAAGCCGGCAGCGGCCGAGATGCCCATCACCTCCGACGCGCCATGCACCGAGGAGCCGCCGACGCCGAGCGGCGCCTTGGCCAGCAGCGTCACCCGCGCCCCGGCCTGGGCGGCCGAGAGCGCGGCACGGCAGGCGGCGCCGCCGGCCCCCACCACCAGCACATCGGTGGTCGCGTGCAGCAGGTCGCAGGGGAGGCCAGCGGGTGGAGCGGTCATGGGCGCCGTCTCATTTTGTCATGGTCAACCGCTGATTCATGGCTGCTGCCCAGGCTTACGGCAAGCCAGCCAGCCCTTCGGCGTGGCGGCGGGGGGCTTTTGCCATGCTTGGAATGTGGTTGTTCTTCGGCATCTTCGGCGGCGGCATCGCCATGGTCATCGCCGGCCGGGCCTTTGCCCGCGGCGCGGCGGAGCTGGAGGTGGAGGAGCGGCAGAAGCTGACCTGGGAATAGCCGCCCGGTGAATTGCGGCAACCGCGCCGGAATTTCGCGCCATGTTGCGCCGCATCAAAGTCGTGAAGCCGCCTTCCCGGCATGGTGACTACCGGAACGCGGTGCCCTTCACGGCCATGGGGCCGAGCATCGCGGATCAGGATATCCCGCCATGTTCGGCACCCTTCTGTTCATCCTCGCCATCGTCGCCGCCGTTGCCACCGGCCTGGCGGCCCGCGCCGCCCTGCAGGGCAACGCCGGCCACCAGGTGGAAGACATGGGCCGCCTGATCGGCGGCTGAGCCGCTACAGCGCGAAGCGCGTGCCGAACAGCAGGCTGCGCCCCGGCGTGGCGAAGCCGTTGATCGGCTCCCACCGGCTGTTGGTCAGGTTGCGGCCTTCCAGGAAGACCGCGACCTCCGGCATCAGCTGGTAGGTGGCGGTCAGGTTCAGCACCGCGCCGGCGCGGTTGCTGCGCGGCGTCGGGTTGCCGTCGCCGGTATTGGTGTAGCTGGCGAAGGCACCCTCCGGGCTGCGGCCGGTCAGCAGCACCGTCGGTGCCACAACCAGCTTGGCCATCGGCTGCACCCGCCCGGCCAGGCTCAGCACATGCTCCGGCCGCCGCGCCAGGCGCTCGCGCGTCGTGGCGTCGAAGGCCTCGGTGATGGTCCAGGCGACCGTGCCCTCGGCCCAGGCGAAGGGCCGCAGCGTCAGCCCCAGCTCCGCGCCATGGATCTTCGCCCGGTCCACGTTGGACTGGGTGAAGGTCACCGCATCCAGCGCGGTGTAGTTGATCAGGCTGCGCACGCGGGACTGGAAGAAGGTCCACCCCGCCGTGGCGAAGTTTGGCTTGCCGGCCGCGGCGATGTCGGTCTCGGTGCCCACTTCCCAGCCCAGGCTGCGTTCCGGCCGCAGCGCCGCATTGCCGACGAAGCCGGGCGAGATGCCGAAGCGCTCAAACAAGGCGGGCGCGCGGAAGGCGGTGCCGACCGCGGCGCGGATCCGGCTGTTGATTTCCGGCACCGCCAGCACCGCGCCGGTGCGCCAGGTGGTGGCATCGGTGAAGCCGGTGGTGGCGTCCTGCCGCAACCCGGCGGTCAGATCCAGCCGTTCCCACAGCCGGTACTGCAGGCTGGCATGGCCACCCGTGCTGTGCTGCTGCGCCCGTGCGGTGGTGGTGAAGAACTCATTGCCGGAGCGGCTGTTGGTCTGCTCCAGCCCGTACAGCGCGCCGAAGGACAGCGCGCCGTCGCTGGCCGGGCCGAAGCCTGGCAGGCGCAGCGTATTGGCCCATTCCAGCCCGGCGCGGCGGCCGCGATACAGGTCGCTGGTGGCCTGGGTGGAAAGCGCGTCCGGCGTGTTCAGGTAGCGGCGCCGATCCTCGGTATTGTAGGCGCGCAGGCCGGTGGTCCAGGCGCCGTTCAGCAGCCTGGTCTCGCCGCGCAGCTGGCCGGTCCAGCGCTGGTCCTGGGCTGTGTAGTTGGGGTCGTCGGCCAGTTGGAAGTTGTCGTTGAAGCCGTCCAGCCCGAAGCGGTTCTGCCGCCAGCGCAGCAGCCCTTCCAGCCTGGTGCCCTCCGCCGGGGTCCAGCCCAGCCGGGCCGTGGCTGCCTGGCCGCGGAAGCCGTCGCGCTCGCCCACGCTGGTCTGCAGCCGCCGCGCCAGGGTGTTGAAGCCCTGGGTGGTGATGGACTGCCCGCCGACCAGGTAGTCAAACTGGCCGACCGTGCCGGTGGCGCCGAGGCCACCGCGCAGCGTGCGCTGCGTGCCGCCGGCAATGTCGCCGAAGGGAGCGAATTGCCGGTCCGCCGGCGCCTTGCGGGTGACGATGTTGACGACCCCGCCCAGCGCCGAGGAGCCGTAGAGCGAGGAGGCCGGGCCGCGCACCACCTCGATGCGCTCGACCGCGCCCAGCAGGTCCTGGCCGAAGTCGAAGGCGTTGGACGGGCCGGAAGCGTCGTTGATCGGCACGCCGTCCAGCAGCACCAGCGTATGCGTGCTGTTGGTGCCGCGCAGGAAGCCGCTGGTCTGTTGGCCGAGGCCTCCGCTGGGCGCCAGGCGCATGCCGGGCACCGCGACCAGCGCCTCGGACAGCGACTGGTAGCCGCGCTCCTCGATCTGCTGGCGGGTGATGACGGTGATCGCCGCCGGCACGCGCTCGGCCGGCGTGGGCACGCGGGTGGCGGTGACGATGGTGTCGGGGATGGCGGATTGCCCGAAGGCGTTGAGGGGCAGCGCCGCCAGGATGGCCAGCGTTGCGAGACGGGTGGTGCGCATGGATGTCTCCCCATGAGCGCGTGACGAAACGCCCCGCCCCGGTTGCCCGGGGAAGGACAGCTTGCGTCGTTCCCGCATGCGGAAGCGCCTGGCGGTTCAGCCAGGCCCCTTGGTCCGATACACAGGTGCACCCCGCCCCATGCGCGCGAGACAACTCTGCGTCGGCCGGTCTCCTGGCTCGCGGTTCTCCCGGGCGGTCAAGCCGCCCGGATCACCTGCCCCGCCTTCTCACGCTTGCGCGCAATGGCTGCTGGGGCCGGCTCGCCGCCTACAGTTGCGGGGGCAGCCGCGGCTTGGCGGGTTGCCCCACGTCGCGCGTTCCCGACACCGTCGCATGGCCAAGGGTTAACAGGTTCAGAACAGCATGCCCAGCGCGGCAACGCCCAGCCAGCCCAGCACCACCAGCACCGTGGTGGCGAAGACGCAGCCGGCGATGGTCAGGCCGACGCCCCAGGCCAGGGTGCGGTTGTCGGCTTCCACCAGGCCCAGCGCCATGACGATGTTGCCGAAGGCCGGCGGGCCGTTGGTCCCGGGGCCGGGCAGGATCAGCATGATCGCGACATAGGCGGTCAGCCAGCCGAACAGCTTGTCGCCCACCGGCGAGACGAACCAACCCGGCCGCGGCTTGACGAACTGCTCCACCCGCTTCAGCCATTTGGAGGACGCGCCGGACAGCCGCAGCAGGTCCGACCGCTTGATCGACTGGCGGGCGAAGATGCCGGGCAGCTTGGGCGTGCGCCGGCCCAGGCCCATCTGCACCCCCAGGATCAGCACCGGGGTGCCGAAGACCGAGGCCATGCCCGGCAGCAGCGAGGGCAGCAGCAGCAGCAGGATCAGCAGGCCGAAGGCGCGGTCGCCGAAGGCCTCGGCCATTTCGCCCAGCGTGATGCGTTCCCCGGGGAAGCGCGCCGCCACCTCGGCAACGATCCGCGAGATCGGTGCGTCATGCGCGTCATCGCCCGGGCTGCCCTGCGGCGCCTGGCCCACGAGGCCTTCCAAATTACCATCCATTCCCGGAACTGATCCTTCGCCCTAGCGCGAGCCTGTACAACCGCTGGCTGGCTTCTGCTTGGCCGGCGCAGCGGAGCAGCGATGTTAGGTGAAACCGGGCCGTGGCGCACGGAAATTTCGGCCGGGGCGGTCACGATAGCGGCGGCGCGCACTGGGTCGCAGCGCTGGTTGGCGGCGCCGTATGCGCGCCGCCGGGGGTGGGCGCCCTACATCACGCCGCCAAGGGCGGGTGCCCTACATCACGCCGCCAAGGGCGGGCGATGCTGCGCCCAGGGCCGCGCCGCCTCGAAGGCCGCGCTGGCCTGCAGCACGCCCAGGTCGTCGAAGCGGCGGCCGACGATCTGCAGCCCCACCGGCAGGCCGTCCGGCGTGAAGCCGCAGGGCACGCTGGCCGCCGGGCTGCCGGACCAGTTGAACGGGTAGGAGAACTCGGCCCACATCAGCCAGTCCCAAGGGTGCTGCGGCCAATGGCTGGGCTGCAGCTGGGTGGCCGGGAAGGCGGCAACACTGACCGCCGGCGAGAGCAGGAAGTCGTAGCCTTGCATGAACTGGTGGATCGCCTGGATATAGGCGAAGCGGCGTTCCCGCATCAGCATGAACTCGGGCACGGTCTGGTGCTCGGCGGCCTCCAGCAGCGCCACCAGGCCGGGGTCCATGCGGTCCCGCCACTCCGCCAGGTATTGCCGCTTGGCGGCGAAGGCGGCGGGCCAGAAATAGCGCACCAGCTCCGGCCCCAGCGGCCCCCAGGGCGGCGTCACTTCCTCGACGATCGCGCCGAGCTCCTCGAACACGCGCACCGCCGCCGCGACCGGCGCGGCCACCTCGGGGTCCACCCGGGCATGGCCGAAATCCCGGCTGAAGCCGATGCGCTTGCCGCGCAGGTCGCAGGCCAGGTTGCTGGCGTAGTCCTGCGGCGGGGCTTCCAGGCTGACGAAGTCCCAGGGGTGCGGCCCGGCCATGGCCTGCACCATCAGCGCCGCGTCGCGCACGTTGCGCGTCAGCGGCCCGACATGCGTCGCCAGCTCATTGTTGGAACTCGGCACGCACGGCACCCGGCCATGGGTGGGCTTGAAGCCATAGACCCCGCTGAAGGCCGCGGGCATGCGGATGGAGCCGGCGCCGTCGCCGCCCTCATGCAGCGGGCCGTATCCACAGGCCGCCGCCACGCCGGCCCCGGCGGAGGACGCGCCGGCGTTCAGCCCATGCCGCCAGGGGTTGTGGGTAATGCCGGTGAGCGGGCTTTCGCTGACGCCCTTCCAGCCGAATTCGGGGGAGGTGGTCTTGCCCAGCATGACCCCGCCGGCGGCGTGCAGCCGGGCGATGGGCGGCGTATCCAGGGTAGGGACATGGCCGTCGAAGATATGGCTGCCCTGGTCGGTCCGTACGCCGGCGGTGGCGTGCAGGTCCTTGATCGTCATCGGTACGCCTTCCAGCAGGCGGGGCGTCTCGCCACGCTGGAAGATCGCCTCGGAGGCGCGGGCGGCGGCAAGGGCGTGCTCCGGCGTCAGCCGCACCATGGCGTTGACGCCGGGGTCCACCCGCTCGATCCGGCGGAGGACCGCCTGCGCGACCTCCACCGGGGAAAGCTGCCGGGCGCGGTACAGGGCGGCGAGTTCCGCCACCCCGAGCCAGCCCAGCTCTTCGTCGGCCGACATCAGTTGCCCTGGAAGGCCGGCTTGCGCTTTTCCATGAAGGCGCGACGGCCTTCCTTGTAGTCGTTGCTGTCGAAGCAGGCGGCCATGGCGGCCTTGATGGCGTCCATGTCCCGGTCACTGCGGTCCTTGCAGACCGACTTCACCGTCATCTTGTTGGTCTTCAGCGACAGCGGGGCGTTGCCGGCCATGGTGGCGGCCAGCTTGGCCACTTCCGCGTCCAGCTGGTCCACCGGCACCACCTTGTTGACCAGGCCGATGCGCTCGGCCTCCTTGGCGCCGAAGCGCTCGCCGGTCATCAGGATCATGTTGGCGTGGGCCGGGCCGACCAGGTCGACCAGCGCGCGCACCATGTCGAAGCCATAGGCGATGCTCAGCTTGGCGGCGGGGATGCCGAACTGGCTGTCATCCGACGCGATGCGGATATCGGTCCCCATGGCGATGCCGAGGCCACCACCCATGCAGAAGCCACGGATCTGCGCGATGACCGGCCACTTGTAGTTGGACAGCTTGACGCGGCCGGCGCTGGTGATGCGGTCGTATTCGACCTGCGCGTTGGCGTCCGAGCGCACCTTGTCGAACTGCGAGATGTCGGCGCCGCTCACGAACGCCTTGTCGCCGGCGCCCTTCAGCACCACGCAGCGCACCTGGCCGGAAGCCTCGAACTGGTCGAGCGCGTCGCCCATGCCGCCCCACATGTCCACCGACATGGCGTTGCGCTTTTCCGGCTGGTTGAAGACGATGGTACCGACACCGCCTTCGAGGCTGGCGAGGATCTTCCCGCCCGCGAGTTCCTGCATGGCCATCAGCCGAGTGCTCCAGTTGCCTTGAGAGCCGCGATCTCCGCGGCGGTAAGCCCGGCTTCGGCCAGGATTTCCTCGTTGTGCTCGCCCAGTTCCGGGATGTCCCGGTAGAAGCCGGTCTCGACACCCTCGATGTTCACCGGCTGCGCCACCACCTTGATGTCGCCGCGGGTGCGATGCTTCATCGGCATCGCCATCTCCAGGTGCTGGACCTGCGGGTCCTCGAACACTTCCTTGATGTTGTTCACCGGGCCGCAGGGGATGCCGGCTTCCTCGAGCTTGTCGATCCAGTACTCCGACGAGTGCTGCGCAGTGACCTGGCCGATGATCTCGTTGATCCGCTTGCGGTCCTTGCTGCGGCCGCCATTGGTCTTCCACTCCTCCACGTCCAGCCATTCCTCATGGCCGGCGGCCTTGCAGAAATTGGTCCAGAGCTTGGGGCTGGAAGCGGCGATGTTGATCGGCTTGTCGGTGGTCGGGAACACGCCCATCGGGATGTTCACCGGGTGGTCGTTGCCGGCCTGGCCCGCGACCTCGCCATCCATCAGGAAGCGGCTGGCCTGGAAGTCCAGCATGAAGACCTGCGCCTCCAGCAGCGAGGTGTGGACATAGCCGCCCTTGCCGGTGCGCTCACGGTCGTAAAGCTTCATCATGATGCCCATCGCCAGCAGGTTGCCGGCGGTGAGGTCGTTGATCGGGATGCCCACGCGCATCGGGCCGCGCCCGGCCTCGCCGGTGATGGTCATCAGCCCGCCCATGCCCTGGGCGATCTGGTCCACGCCGCCGCGCTTGCTGTACGGCCCGGTCTGGCCGAAGCCGGAGATGGACGCGTAGATCAGCCGCGGGTTGATCTCCTTCAGGTCGTCATAGGCGATCTTCAGGCGGTGCTTCACCTGCATCCGCATGTTCTCGACCAGGATGTCGCAGGTGGCCGCCAGCTTGAGGAAGGCGGCGTGGCCGGCGGGGTTCTTCAGGTCGATGCTGAGGCCGCGCTTGTTGCGGTGCAGGTTGATCTGGTCGAAGCCGTCGCGCGCGCCGCCCAGGCCATCGCCGGCCGCCGGGGGTTCCACGCGGATGATCTCGGCGCCCCAATCCGCCAGGTGGCGCACGCAGGTCGGGCCGGCGCGGGCCAGGGTGAGATCCAGCACGCGCAGGCCGGCCAGCGGCAGGCGCGTCTCCTGGGCCAATTTCGTATCCACGGCGCTTTCGGGCATGGGACTTCCTCCAACTCGTGCCGCAGACTAGGTCGGGTGCGGGCCGAGGAACAGGGGGCCATCGCGCGCGGCATGGGCGTGGAACCGGCGTGGCGCCGGCGCGCCGGGCGGCCCTGGCCCTCGCGCAAGGGTGCGTGGCGCGCGCCGGGCTGTGACCCCCGCCGGGGATTTCGCGGTGCAGCATGCGCGCCGGTATTCCCGCGGAGCACAGCCTTGTCTTCATCCCTGCCGCTGCCGAGCTTCGGCCGCAGCCTTGCCTTGCCGCGCCACCGCCTGTTGGCGCTGCTGCCCGCCTTCTGCCTGGGCCTGGTGGCGCTGGTGGTGGGGGGCTCGGCGCTGCGCTGGATCTGGGCGCATCCGGAGGTCAGCGGCTGGGACCAGATCGGCTATGCCGACGAGCTGGCCAAGGACATGGTGGCCAAGGCGCGCGGTGGCTGGGGCGCGCTGCGGGATTCGCTGTTCCTGTCGTCTCGCCACCACCCGCCCGGCGCGCGGCTGCTGGCCCTGCCGCTGGGGCTGGCGGGGCTGGCGGACATGACCACGCTGCGGCTGGTGTCCTGCGCCAGCATCGGGCTGACCGCCTGGCTGGTCTTCGCCACCGCCCGCATCGTGGCCGCGCCCGGCCCGGCCATGCTGGCGGCCGCCGCCTTCCTGGTGGCGCCGGTGACGCTGGCGGCGGCCGAGGACTGGATGAGCGAGGTGCTGCTGATGCCCGCGCTGGCCGGGCTGCTGTGGTGCCTGGCGCGGGAATGCCAGCCGGTGCCGCCGCGCGGCAATGCGCTGCTGGCCGGGCTGTTCATAGCCGCGGGCATGCTGGCGCGGCTGAGCTTCGTGCCGCAGGTGCTGCCGGCGCTGGCGGTGGCCGGGCTGGCGCTGCTGCTGCTGGCGCCGGCGCGCTGGCCCCGGCTGGGGGCCGCGGCGGCGGTGGTGCTGGTGCTGGCCTGGCCGCATTGGGCGCTGAATGGCGGGCGCTATGTCGGCTACGCCCGCTACGCCCTGCAGGACTGGCACACGCATGAGATCAGCGGGGACGGCCCGCTGGGCTACCCCGGGCAATGGCTGGCCTTCGTCGCCGACTGGGCCTTCGGCCCGCTGCTGCTGGTGGCGCTGCTGCTGGGGCTGGGCGGCGCCGCGCACCTGGCCTGGCGCGGCTGGGGCGCGCGGCGGCTGGCGCGCTGGCCCTGGCCCTGGCTGCGTTGGGGGGTGTCGCGCCGCTTCGGCGTGCTGGGGCTGGCGCTGCTGCTGGCGGCGCCGCCGGTCGCCGGCCATTTCCTGGCCAGCAACCACAACCCGCGCTTCCTGCTGGCGGCGCTGCCCGGGCTGGCGGTGGCCATGGCCATTGGCCTGCATGCGGCGCGGGCGCGGCTGGTGGTCGCGGTGGCCGCGCTGCTGGCGGGGCAGGCGGTGCTGCTGCTGGTGGTGGCGGTGTGGCCGGCACCGCCGCCCTTGGCCGGGCTGCGCGCCGCCCAGGCCCGCCCGGCGCTGGATTGCGACTGGCGCCCGCTGCTGTCCCGGCTGGGCGGGGCCGAGCCGCATGTGCTGCTGCTGGGCACCTCGGATGGCTTCAACCAGGTGCAGGTGCGCTACGCCTTCCACCGCAGCGGCCGGGCGGTGACGGTGACCGAGACCCCGGCCGGTGCCGCGCCGCTGCCCCTGGTGGAGGGCGCCGACGCGGTGCTGGCGCTGCTGGCGGCGGACCCGCGCGACGTGGCGCATTACCGGCGCTACTTCCGCCAGGTGCCGCAGAGCGCGCTGGCCCGGCTGAACCTGGCAACCCCCGAGCAACTGGCCGCGCTGCGCCAGGCCGGCTTCCGCGAGATGGGCGAGGTGGCGGCGCCGGGCGAGGGCGCCTGCCGCGCCCTGGTGCTGCAGCGCTGACCCCCCGTGGCGCGGCTACTCGACGACCTCGTCGGCCCGCGCCAGCAGGGTCTGCGGCACGCTGAGGCCGAGTGCCCTGGCGGTGTTCAGGTTGATCGCCAGCTCGAACCGGCTGGGGCGTTCCACCGGCAGGTCGGCGGGGCGGCGGCCCTTGATGATCTGGTCCACGTAGCCGGCGCAGCGGCGGCCCATGTCGTCGCGGTCCGGCCCGAAGGCCAGGAAGCCGCCGGCGGTGGCGAAGTCGGTGAACATGGTGATGCTGGGCAGCCGCGCTTCCGTGGCCAGGCGGATCAGCGCCGCCTGCTGCTGGTAGACCAGCGGCGAGGAGCACAGCACCAGGCCGTCCGCCCGCATCGTCCGCAGCGCCGCGAACTGCGCCTCCGGCGCGCCGGCGCGCAGCTCGAAGGTCTCCAGGTGCAGCCGCTGCTGTGCCGCGGCGGCCTCCACCGCCTGGCGCTGGGCCGGGCCGATGGCGGGGTCCCACAGCAGGGCAACGCGGCGCAGGTGGGGCACGGCCTCGGCCAGCAGTTGCAGCCATTTGGCGGCGATGCCCGGCTGGTCCAGGAACAGCCCGGTCAGGTTGCCGCCGGGCCGCGCCAGGGTCTGCACCAGGCCGAGGCCGACCGGGTCCAGCTCCAGGTCCAGCGCCACGATGGGCACGGTGGAGGTGAGCCGGCGGGCGGCGGCGATGGCGGGCCAGGCCACCGCCAGAACCACGCTGGCGGCAGCGACGGTGGCCGCGGCCTCGGGCTGGTCCAGCCCGCTGCTCAGCGCCTCGACCTCGATGGGGTAGCCCAGGCCGTTCAGCGCGCCGAGGAAGGCCGGCATGGCCCTCGTGGGGCCACCGGGGGAAATGGTGACCACCTTCGGCACCGCGCGCGACGGGCGGGCAGGCTGCGCCCGGGCGCCCGGCGCGGCTGCCAGCGTAGCGGGCAGCGCCAGCAGGGCACGGCGGTCGAAGGCGGGCAGGGTCATGCCGGCATGATGCGGCGCGCCGGGCCGGGTGGGCAAGGCGGCAGCGCGGCCCGCCCGGCCCGGCGTGGCGCCCCGCTTCGGCCGGAGCCTGGAGGGCGCCCGGGCGCCGGGCTGCAGGTCGGGTGGCCGAGTCACGCCGCCGGTCATTCCACCCGCGACGATCGGGCGCTAGGATGGGCCAGCGCGGCGGTTGCCGCCCGCGCGTGTCGGGCGGGGGGTTTCGGGTGAAGCGCATGCGGGGCGGTTGGCGGCGGCTGCTCCTGGCCTGCGGCCTGCTGTTGGCGGTGCCCTTGGCCGCCCGGGCGCAGGCGCCCGAGGCGCGCACCTGGCGCCTAGCGGTGCTCGCCTCCACCACCGTCTCGCTCGAGGTGACGCGGGCCAGCATGCTGCCGGAACTGGCGCGGCTGGGCTTCGTCGAGGGCCGCAACCTGGCGGTTTCCATGCGGCATGGCCCGGTGGCGGAGCAGGCGGCCCTGGTGCGCGAGGCGCTGCGCGAGAACCCCGATGTCATCTTCACCACCGGCAACGACATCACCCATGCGGTGCAGTCGCAGACCCGCAGCGTGCCGGTGATCTTCTTCGGCACCGACCCCATTGGCCAGGGCTTCGCCGAAAGCCTGGCGCGGCCGGGCGGCAACGTCACCGGCGTCTCCATCCTGGCCGGGGAACTGGACGGCAAGCGGCTGGACATGCTGCACCAGGCGCTGCCGGAGCGGCGCCGGGTGGCGGCGCTGATGCTGGCCTCGGCGCCGGACCGCCCGGCGAGCGAGCGCGAGATGCGCCGCGCGGCGGCGGGGCTGGGGCTGGAGCTGCGGCTGTTCGACGTGGCCTCGGCCGCGGGCTTCCCGGCCGCCTTCGCGGCCATGCGGCAGGCGCGGGTCGAGGCGCTGCTGGTGATGGCCACGCCGCAATTCTTCGGCGACGCCCCGGTGCTGGCCCGGCTGGCGCGGGAGGCGGGGCTGCCGACGATATGCGAATGGGCGGCCATGGCGGGCTCCGGCTGCCTGCTGGGCTTCGGCCCTGATATCGCCGACCTCCGGCGGCGGTCCGCCAACCTCATCGCCCAGGTGCTGCGCGGCGCCAGGCCGGGCGAGATCCCGATCGAGCAGCCGACGCGGTTTTCCCTGGGGGTCAACCTGGCCACCGCCCAGGCGCTGGGGCTGACCTTGCCGCCGGCGGTGATGGCGCAGGCCGACGAGGTGTTCGACTGATGCGGGCGGTTACGATGCGCCTTCGCCTGCCTGCCTGCCTGGTGGCTGGGCGCCTGCTGCCTGCTGCTGATGGCCGCCATGGCGATGCCCGCCGGCGCGCAGGAGGGCAGGCAGTGGCGGCTGGCGGCCTTGGGCACCACGCCGGCCAGCCTGGAACGGGTGCGTCGGGTGTTCCTGCCGGAACTGGCCCGGCTCGGCTTTGCCGAGGGCCGCAACCTCAGCGTTTCAGCACGCTGGGGCACCTCGGCCGAATTGGCGGCCCAGGCACAGGCAACCCTGGCCGCCCGACCCGATGTGATCTACGCCAATGGCAATGACGCGACCCGCGCGCTGCGGGCGCTGGGGACGCAGGTGCCCATCGTCGCCTTTGGCACCGACCCGGTCGGCCAGGGCTTCGCCCAAAGCCTGGCACGGCCGGGCGGCCAGGTGACCGGCATCTCCATTCTGGCCGGGGAACTGGATGGCAAGCGGCTGGACATGCTGCACCAGGCGCTGCCGAACCGGCGCCGGATTGCCGCGCTGATGTACGCGCCCTCGGCCGACCGGCAGGCCAGCGAGCGCGACCTGCGGCGCGCCGCCGCGCCGTTGGGGCTGGAGGTGCGACTGTTCGATGTCACCACGCTGGAGGAGTTGCCGGCCGCCTTCCGGGCCATGCGGGAAGCGCGTGCCGAGGCCTTGCTGGTGATGGCCGCGCCGCAGTTCTTCGGCATCGCCCGGCGCCTGGCCGAGCTGGCGCGTGAGGCCGGGCTGCCGACGATCTGCGAGTGGCCCTTGATGGCCAGTGCCGGCTGCCTGCTGGGCTTCGGGCCGGATATCGACGATATGACCCGGCGCGCGGCCAGCATGGCGGCGCGCATCCTGCGCGGCGTGCCGCCGGGTGACATTCCCATCGAGCAGCCCACCCGGTTCGCCCTGGGGGTCAACCTGGCCACCGCCCATGCGCTGGGGCTGACCCTGCCGCCGGCGGTGATGGCGCAGGCCGACGAGGTGTTCGACTGAGGCGGCCCCGGTTTCCATCAGCCCTGTCCAGGCGCTAGCCTGTAGCCGACCCGGTTTCGACCGGCCCCAGGAGCTGGAGATGCCGCATGCCTTGCCGCCCCGGGCGCTTGCCGTGCCCCTGACGCCGCGCCCGCGGCTGCTGCGCCTGGCGCTGCCGGCCCTGGCCGGGTTGCTGCCGGCCGGGCTGGCGCGGCGCTTCGGCCTGGCCATGGTGGGGCTGGTCAGCGTGCTGCTGGTGGGCACCGGCGCGGTCAACATGTGGGTCACCTATGCCGAGGCCACCGCCGGCGCGGTGCAGGTGCAGCGCGAGAAGGCGCAGGCGGCGGCCGAGCGGGTGGCGCAGTTCGTCGAGGGCATCGAGAGCCAGGTCGGCTGGACCACCCGGGCGGAATGGGCGCGCGTGAGCCCGGAGCAGCGGCGCTACGACTTCATCCGGCTGCAGCGCCAGGTGCCGGCGATCACGGACCTGCAGTACATCGACGGCAATGGGCGGGAACAGCTGCGGCTGTCCCGGCTGGAGCCGGACGTGGTCGGCAGCGGCCAGGACTTCTCCGGGGAGCCGCTGTTTGCCCGCGCGGTGGCGGAGCGCAGCTGGCGCGGCCCGGTGTATTTCCGCCGCGGGTCGGAGCCGTACATGACGCTGGCGCTGGCGCATGTCGGGCGCATGCCGGGCGTCACGGCCGCCAGCGTGAACCTGAAGCTGATCTGGGATGTCGTCACGGCTATCCGCATCGGCCGCGCCGGCTATGCCTATGTGACCGATGCCGCGGGACGGCTGGTGGCGCACCCGGACATGAGCCTGGTGCTGCGGGAGACCGACCTTTCCCGCCTGCCGCAGGTGGCCCGCGCCATCGCCAATGGCGACGCCACGCCGACCACGGTGCAGGGGCCGGACGGCCGGCGGGTGCTGTCCGCCCATGCGGTGATCCCGCAGCTCGGCTGGATCGTCTTCGTGGAGTTGCCGCGGCGGGAGGTGCTGGCGCCGGTCTGGGCCAGCCTGGTGCAGACCCTGGTGCTGCTGGGCCTGGGCGTGCTGCTGGCGCTGCTGCTGGGCGGCTGGCTGGCGCGGCGCATGGTGGGGCCGATCCGCCAGCTGCAGGCCGGCGCGCAGCGGCTGGGGGAGGGCGACCTGAGCCAGCGCATCAGCCTGGACAGCCGGGACGAGATCGGCGCCCTGGCGCGCCGCTTCAACGACATGGCCGGCCGCATCCAGGAAGCGCAGGAGACGCTGGAGGCCAAGGTCGCCAGCCGCACCCGTGCCCTGGCGCAATCCCTGGACGACCTGCGCCTGGCCCAGGACCGGCTGGTGCAGACCGAGAAGCTGGCCTCGCTGGGCCAGCTGACCGCCGGCATCGCCCATGAGATCAAGAACCCGCTGAACTTCGTCAACAACTTCGCCGAGCTTTCGGCCGAGCTGGTGCAGGAGCTGGAGGAGGCGCTGGCCGCCGCCGGGGAGGCGGTGCCGGAGGCGCTGCGGGAGGAAGTGGCCGAGCTGGCGGGGATGCTGCGCGGCAACCTGGAGAAGGTGGTGCAACACGGCAAGCGCGCCGACAGCATCGTGCGGAACATGTTGGCCCATTCGCGCGAAGGGGGAGGAGAGCGGCGCGAGATGGCGCTGAACCCGCTGGTGGAGGAGGCGATGGCCCTGGCATGGCATGGCGCGCGGGCGGAAAAGCCCGGGCTGAACGTGACGCTGGAAAAGGAGCTGGACCCCGACATCGGCACGCTGCCGCTGTTTCCGCAGGAGTTCACCCGCGTGCTGCTGAACCTGGTGGGCAATGCCATCTACGCCACCGGGAAGCGGGCGCAGCGCGGGGAGGCCGGCTACGCGCCGGTGGTGCGGGTGGAGACGCGGGCCGAGGGCGACGCGGTGGCGGTGACGGTGCGGGACAACGGCACCGGCATTCCGGAGGCCATGCGCAACCGCATCTTCGAGCCGTTCTTCACCACCAAGCCGGCCGGGGAGGGCACCGGGCTCGGGCTGTCCCTGTCGCATGACATCGTGGTGAAGCAGCATGGCGGCGCCTTCCTGGTGGACAGCCAGGAAGGCGTCTTCACCGAATTCCGCGTCCTGCTGCCGCGCGTGGCGCCGGAGAAGGAGGCATGATGCTGCGCATTCTGGTGGTGGATGACGAGCCGGACGTGGAGGCGCTGTTCCGCCAGCAATTCAGGCGGGAGCTGCGCGACCACCAGTGCACGCTGGACTTCGCGCTGTCGGCCGAGGCCGCGCTGCTGAAGCTGGACGACGCGGTGGCCGGCGAGGTGATCCTGCTGGTGTCCGACATCAACATGCCCGGCATGAGCGGGTTGGACCTGCTGCCCCTGGTCAAGGCGCGGCGGCCGGACCTGCCGGTGTTCATGATCAGCGCCTATGGCGACGGCGCCACCATGGCGCAGGCGGCGGCGCGCGGCGCCAGCCGGTTCCTGACCAAGCCGGTGGACTTCCCGTTCCTGAAGCAGCAGGTCGGCGCCGTGCTGGCCGAGGCGCGCGGCGCGCCGCCCCAACGCTCCACCGGCGCCCCGCCCCCGCGCGCCAACGGCGCGACATGACCGCGCGCATCCTGGTGGTGGATGACGAACCGGACCTGGAGGCGCTGATCACCCAGCGCTTCCGCCGCCAGGTGCGCGCCGGGGAGTTCAGCTTCCGCTTCGCCGCCGATGGCGTGGATGCGCTGGCGGTGCTGGCCGAGGATGCGGGCATCGACATGGTGCTGACCGACATCAACATGCCGCGGATGGATGGGCTGACGCTGCTGCAGCAGATGCAGGCGGCGGCGGACCGGCGCGCCACCGTCATCGTCTCGGCCTATGGCGACATGTCCAACATCCGCACCGCGATGAACCGCGGCGCCTTCGACTTCCTGACCAAGCCGATCGACTTCGCCGACCTGGACGCGACCATCGCCAAGACGCTGCGCAGCCTGGAGCAGACGCGGGAGCTGCAGCGCCGCCAGCAGGAGGCCGAGCGCGCCCATGCCCAGCTGTCGCGCTACTTCTCCCCGGCCGTCGCCGCCAGCCTGGCCGCCGCCGAGGACCCCGCCCTGCTGGCGCCGCAGCGGCGCGAGGTGACCGCGCTGTTCACCGACATCGCCGGCTTCACCAGCCTGGCGGAGGGCCTGCCGCCGGCCGAGATCGCCGCCCTGCTGAACGACTACCTGGGCGCGCTGACCGAGGTGGTCTTCGCCCAGGGCGGGACACTCATAAAAATCATCGGCGATGCGCTGCATGTGCTGTTCGGCGCCCCGGCCGACCAGCCGGACCACGCGGCCCGCGCGGTGGCCTGCGCCCTGGCGCTGGATGCGCGGGCCGAGGCGGTGCGGGCGGACTGGGTGGCGCGCGGCGTGCCGCTGGGCGCCACGCGCATCGGCCTGCACAGCGGGCCGGCGCTGGTCGGCAGCTTCGGCGGCAGCGGCTTCTTCGACTACACGGCCTATGGCGACACCATCAACACCGCGTCCCGGCTGGAGGCGGCGAACAAGCTGCTGGGCACACGGATCTGCGCCAGCGCCACGGTGGCGGCGGAGGTGCCGGGCTTCCTCGGCCGGCCGGTCGGCCGGTTGCAGCTACGCGGGCGGAGCGAGCCGCTGGCCGCCTTCGAGCCGCTGACCGCGGCGCGCGCCGCCGACCCCCTGGCCGCCAGCTATGCCGAGGCCTTCCAGCTGGCCGAGGCCGGCGATGCTGGTGCCGTTGGCGCCTTTGCCGCGCTGCTGGGGCAGGCGCGGCAGGACGGGTTGGTCGGCTTCCACCTGAAGCGGCTGCTGGATGGCCAGCGCGGCATGGTGGTGGAACTGGGCTGAGCGCCACGCCGGCGGCAATGAAGGGGCTGGCGGAATGACATCGGCGACGTAAGCTTGCCGCATGCCTTTCGAAACCTTCCCCTTGCCCGAACAGACCCTGCACGCCGCGCTGGCCGATCCGGGCGCTGCCTGGTCGGTCGGCGCCTTCGGCGTGCTGGCCGAGTTCATGCGCGGGCCGGCGGAGCCCGGCCAGCCGATCCCGGGCGCCTGGCGCACCGGCCGGGGCGCCATCGGGCTGCGCGCCGACCACCCCGAGGCCCGGCTGCTGGCTTGGGAGGAGACCGCGCTGGATGAAGGGCGCTGGCGCCAGGCCGCGGCGCTGTGCCTGCCGGCGGCGGCGGCGGATATCGGCGGCGCCGACTGCCTGACGCCGCTTGGCCAGGACACGGCGGCGCTGGACCCGGCGCGGCGCGGCGACTGGCTGTTCGATATCGGCGCCGGCTTCGCGCATCTGCAGGCCTGCGTCCGGACCGCCGACCCGACGCTGCTGGAGGTTCTGCACGCCGCCAGCGGGCAGGTGATCCTGCAGCCGGGGCATCCCGTGGCCGCCGCGCTGGTCGCGGCCTCGCCGCACCGGGTCTTCATCACCAGGCTGGCGCGGGTGGAGGTGTACCAGCGCATTCCCGGCGCGCATGACCGTGCGCCGGAAGGGCCGCACACCCATGTGCAGCTGGACCTGCTGCGCAAGGGGCGGCCGCATGCGGCAACCCGGCCGCTGCCGGAGGGCTGGGTTTCCTGCCTGGACCTGTACCCGGCCAACCCGCTGCACGACATCATGGGGCACCCGGTGGCCTTCGACGCCGCGGCGCATGCGGCGTTCCAGGCCATGCTGGACATGTACGGCGCGCCGGAAGCGCTGGCCGAGAAGGCGCGGGTGGTCGCGGCGGTGCGCGACGGGGCCTCGCCCGAGGCTTTCACGCCCGCCGCCACCCGGCATGGCCGTGCCGCCGCGCGCGTGGCGCTGCGCCAACTGGCGCTGCTGGAGCCGACGCTGCCCAACCTGGCGGCCTGGCGCCAAACGCTGGACCGGCGCCGCCAGGGCGCGGCGGCGATGGCGCTGGCCTGAGCCGTCGGCCCCGAGCGGGGGACGCGGCCTGGCACGTTCGGCCCACCGCTCTCCGTCGAGAGCTGCCGCGGTTCAGGCACAACGGGCGGTGAAGGTAGCGCGATGATGCATTTCCATCGGTGGTCGGCTCGCCGGGCTTGGCCTATACGCTGGGCATGCTGACCCAGAAGGCGAAATACGGGCTGCGCGCCCTGTGCGTACTGGCCGCCGAGGCCGGGAGCCGGCGCCCCATGCCGATCCACGACGTGGCGGACAAGGCGCATGTGCCGCACAAATTCCTGGAAGCGATCCTGCTGGATCTGCGCCGGCACGGCTTTGTCGAGAGCCGGCGCGGCAAGGCCGGCGGCTACGCCATGGCGCGCAGCCCGGCGGAGGTGCGGGTCAGCGACATCATCCGCGCCCTGGACGGCCCGCTGGCGCCGATTCCCTGCGCCAGCCTGACCGCCTACCAGGCCTGCCTGGACTGCGCGGACCCGCCGACCTGCGCGATCCAGCGGCTGATGCGGCAGGTGCGGGACGCCACCGCCGCGGTGCTGGACGGGACCACGCTGGCCGACCTGGCCGAGAGTGAGGCAGCGGCGTTGACAAATTGTGGGTGAAATAAGGCTTGCTTAATTTCCCACCAGATCGATAGGCTTTAGGGGTTAAGCGCGAGCGCTTTCCTCTGGCCCAAGGTGGTGGTGGTGATGCGATCGAACCCCGGAATGCCCGGCAATGTCCTGCCGGTTGGCCGCCGTGGCCTGCTGGCGATGGCCGCCGCCGGCCTGGCTGGCCCGGCGCAGGCGCAGCAGGCCAATACGCTGCTGAACGTCTCCTACGACCCGACGCGTGAATTGTACCGCGAATACAATGCCCTGTTCAGCGCCCAGTGGCGCGCGGCCAGCGGCCAGGCGCTGCGGGCCAACTCCTCGCATGGCGGCTCCGGCGCCCAGGCGCGGGCTGTCATCGACGGGTTGCAGGCGGATGTGCTGACCTTGGCCCTGGCCTACGACATCGACGCCGTGGCCCAGCGCGGCCTGCTGGCGACGGACTGGATGGGCCGGCTGCCGAACAACAGCGCACCGTATACCAGCACCGTCGTCTTCCTGGTCCGCAAGGGCAACCCGAAGGCGGTGCGGGACTGGGCGGATGTGGTCAGGCCCGGGGTCAGTGTCATCACCGCCAACCCCAAGACCTCCGGCGGGGCGCGCTGGAACTACCTGGCCGCCTGGGCCTGGGCGCTGCGCCAGCCCGGCGGCACCCCAGCCAGCGCCGAGGCCTTCCTGGCCGCGCTGTACCGCAACGTGCCGGTGCTCGACACCGGCGCCCGCGGGTCCCTCACCAGCTTCGCCCAGCGCGCCCAGGGCGACGTGCTGCTGGCCTGGGAGAATGAGGCGCACCTGGCGTTGCAGGAGTTCGGCGCCGACAAGTTCGACATCATCTACCCCAGCGTCTCCATGCTGGCGGAGCCATCGGTCGCGGTGGTGGACCGCAACGTGGACCGGCGCGGCACCAGGGCGGCGGCTGAGGCCTACCTGCGCGGCCTGTACACGCCGGAAAGCCAGGCGCTGGTGGCCAGACATTTCTACCGGCCGCGCAATGCCGCGGCGCTGGCGGCAAATGCCGCGCGTTTCCCCGCCATGCAACTGGTCACGGTGGACGAGATGTTCGGCGGCTGGGGCACCGCGCAGCGCACGCATTTCGCGGATGGCGGCGTGTTCGACCGGCTGGGGCGGGGCCGATGAGCGCGACCACGCTCGGCTTCGGCCGGCCGGCGCCGATCGCGGCGATCCCGGGCTTCCGGCTGACGCTCGGCATCACCCTGGCCTGGCTGGGCGCGGTGGTGCTGGTGCCGCTGGCGGCGCTGGCGCTGCGGCCCTGGGAACTGGGGCTGGACGGCGTGCTGGCGGTGCTGGCGGACCCGCGGGTGCTGGCGGCGCTCCGGCTGTCCTTCGCCGCCGCCGCGCTGGCGGCGCTGCTGGACCTGCCGCTGGGGCTGCTGCTGGCCTGGGTCATCGTGCGGCTGCGCTTTCCCGGTCGCGGCGCGCTGGACGCGGCGCTGGACCTGCCCTTCGCGCTGCCCACCGCCGTGGCCGGCATTGCCCTGACCGCGCTGTGCGCGCCGAATGGCTGGCTGGGCGCGCCGATGGAGGCGCTGTTCGGCTGGAAGATCGCCTTCACCCAGGCCGGCATCGTCTTCGCGCTGATGTTCACCGGGCTGCCCTTCATTGTCCGCACGGTGGAGCCGGTGCTGCGCGACATGGCCCGCGACGCCGAGGAAGCCGCGGCCACGCTGGGCGCCAGCCGGGCGCAGACCCTGGCGCGGGTGGTGCTGCCGGCGCTGCTGCCGGCGCTGCTCACCGGCTTCAGCCTGGCCTTCGCCCGGTCGGTGGGGGAATACGGCAGCGTCATCTTCATCGCCGGCAACCTGCCGATGGCGACCGAGATCGCGCCGCTGCTGATCGTGGTGAAGCTGGAGCAGTTCGACTACGCCGGCGCCGCCGTGGTGGGCATGGCCATGCTGCTGCTGTCCTTCATGCTGCTGCTGCTGATCAACCAGGCGCAGCGCCTGCTGCGGCGGGGGCGGGCATGAGCGGCGCCTTCCGTCCCGCCAACCAGGACAGCCCGCTGCTGCGCGGCCTGCTGCTGGCCGCCGCCGTGCTGGTGGCGCTGGTGATGCTGGTGCTGCCGCTGGCGGCGGTGCTGGCGGAGGCGCTGCGGCGCGGCCTGGGCGTGGCGCTGGCGGCGATAGCGGAACCGGACACCCTGGCGGCGATTCGCCTGACCATGCTGGTGGCGGCGCTGACCGTGCCGCTGAACCTGGTGGGCGGGGTGGCCGCGGCCTGGTGCATCGCCAAGCACCAATTCCCCGGCCGCCGCCTGCTGGTGACGCTGATCGAGCTGCCCTTCGCGGTGTCGCCGGTCATCGCCGGCATGGTCTTCGTGCTGATGTTCGGCGCGCAGGGCTGGTTCGGCCCCTGGCTGCAGGCGCGGGACATCCAGGTCGTCTTCGCGCTGCCGGGGCTGGTGCTGGCGACCATGTTCGTCACCTTTCCCTTCGTCGCCCGCACCGTGCTGCCGCTGATGCAGGAACAGGGCAAGGACGAGGAGGAGGCCGCCGCCACGCTGGGCGCCAGCGGGCTGCAGACCTTCCTGCGGGTGACGCTGCCCAATGTGAAGTGGGCGCTGCTGGCCGGCGTTCTGCTGTGCAATGCCCGCGCCATGGGCGAGTTCGGCGCGGTTTCCGTCGTGTCAGGCCATATCCGTGGGGAGACCAACACCATGCCGCTGCATGTCGAGATCCTCTACAATGAATACCAGTTCGCCGGCGCCTTCGCGGTGGCCGCGCTGCTGGCGCTGCTGGGCCTGGTGACGCTGGCGGCGAAGACGCTGCTGGAACGCCTGGCCGGCCGCGAGATGGGAGGCCGGGCATGAGCGTCGAGCTGCAGGGCATCGTCCGGCGCTTCGGCGCCACCGCGGCGCTGGAAGGCGTCTCGCTGAACGTGCGCGAGGGCGAGTTCGTCGCGCTGCTGGGGCCTTCCGGTTCGGGCAAGACCACGCTGCTGCGCGTGCTGGCGGGGCTGGAGGGCACCGATGCGGGCGTGGTGCGGGTGGCCGGGCGCGACCTGACCGGCGTGCCGGCGCGGGAACGCGGCATCGGCATGGTGTTCCAGAACTACGCGCTGTTCCGCCACATGACGGTGTTCGACAACATCGCCTTTGGCCTGCGGGTGCGGAAGCATCGGCCGCACCATGCCGAGATCGCGACCCGGGTGCGCCGCCTGCTGGAGCTGGTGCAGGTGCCGGAGCTGGAGGCGCGCTACCCCGAGCAGTGCAGCGGCGGCCAGCGCCAGCGCGTCGCCCTGGCGCGGGCGCTGGCGATAGAGCCGCGCCTGCTGCTGCTGGACGAACCCTTCAGCGCGCTGGATGCGCTGGTCCGCAAGGATGTGCGCCGCTGGCTGCGTGGCCTGCATGACGGGCTGGGCATCACCAGCGTGCTGGTGACGCATGACCAGGAGGAGGCGATGGAGCTGGCCGACCGGATCGCGGTGATGGAACGCGGGCGGATCGTGCAGTTCGACACCGCCGAGGCGCTGCTGCGCGCCCCGGCCACGCCCTTCGTCGCCGGCTTTGTCGGCGAGGCGGCGCGGCTGCCCTGCACCGTGCGCGGCGGGGTGGCGCATTTCGACCCGCTGCCGCTGGCGCCGCTGCGGGCGGCGCTGCCGGATGGCGCGGCGACCGCCTTCGTCCGCCCGCACGACATCCTGGCCCGCGCCGGCGGGGCGGCCATGGTGCGGCTGGTGCGGCAGGAAGGCGGCGGGGCGGCCCGGCTGGTGGTGCAGGCCGGCGAGGTGGTGCTGGACGCCACCGTCGCCCCGGGTGAGAGCCTGAGCCGCGGCGAGCCGTGCCGGCTGACGCTGCGCGGGGGCCATGTGTTCTCCACCACCGGCGGCTGCGTGCAGGCGCAGCCGCTGGCCGCGGCGATGGCGAGCTGAACCTGCCAGGGCACGGAGATCGGTCGCCGGAAGCTGGCGCATGATCCACTTGGGCGGATCATGCGCCGGGCGGCTCAGCTGAGCAGCAGTTCCTGGTAGCCGCGCGCGGCCACGTCGTCGCACCAGGCGCGGTAGGCCGGGGCGCTGCCGGCGTAGCGGGCGATGGTGCGGGTCTGCTTGCCCTCCACGTTGAGGTTCACGCCGGTCATCCAGGAATCCACCTCGAAGGTCAGCAGACCCTCGGCGCAGGAAATGACGTGGTCGGTCCATTCCCGCACCGCGTCGGGCCGGGCCTCCGCCAGGCGCAGCTTGTGGGCCTGCATGTGGCGCAGCAGGCCGGTCACCCATTCCACGTTGTATTCGATGCTGCGGGGGATGTTGCCCAGCGCGGTATGCGGCCCCAGCAGCATGAACATGTTGGGGAAGTCCTGCACCAGCATGCCGACGAAGGTCTGCGCGCCGGCGGACCACTTGTCCTTCAACTTCAACCCGTCGCGGCCGCGGATGTCGATGCGGTCGAAGGCGCCGGTCAGCGCGTCGAAGCCGGTGGCGTAGATGATGATGTCGAACTCGAACTCGGCCTCGGTGGTCTTGAGGCCGGTTTCGGTGATGCGCTCGATCGGCGTCGCCTTGCTGTCAACCAGGGTGACGTTGGGCTGGTTGTAGACCTCGTAGTAGTGCGTCTCCTGCGGGACGCGGCGGGTGCCGAAGCCGTGGTCCTTGGGGATCAGCATCTCGGCCACGCGCTGGTCCTTCACCCGCTCGCGGATCTTGCGGGCGACGAAGTCGGAGATCTCCTTGTTCGCGGCGCGGTCGGTCAGCATGTCCTTGAAGTTGCCGACCCAGATGCCGAAGCCGGGCGAGGCGTAGAGCTGCTCGTAGAAGGCCTCGCGCTCCTCGGGCGTCACCTCGAAGGTGCCGCGCGGGTCGGCGGTGTGCAGGAAGCAGGCGAAGGTCTCGCCGCAGCGCTTGAACATCTCGTCGTAGTTGGCCTTGATCTGCACCTGCTCCTCCGGCGTGATCGGCCGGTTGTGCAGTGGCGTGCACCAGTTGGGCGTGCGCTGGAACACGGTCAGGTGCCCGGCGGTCTTGGCGACCTCCTGGATGGTCTGCACGCCGGTGGCGCCGGTGCCGATGACGGCGACGCGCTTGCCGGCGAAGTCCACCGGCTCATGCGGCCAGTGCGCGGTGTGGAAGGCCTGGCCGCGGAAACTGTCGCGGCCCTCGATGCGCGGCAGCGTCGGCGCCGAGAGCGCGCCGATGCCGGTGATGAGGAAGCGGCTGGTGTGGCGGCTGCCATCGGCCAGGGTGATGACCCAGCTGCCACTGGCGTCCTGGTAGTGCGCGGCGGCGACCGGGCTGCGGAACTGGATGTCGCGGCGGAGGTCGTAGCGGTCCGCCACGTGGTTCAGGTAGCGCAGCGTCTCCGACTGGGGCGCGAAGTGCTCGGTCCAGTCCCAGTCCTGCAGCAGCTGCTTGTCGAAGGAGAAGCCGTAGGAATAGCTCTCGGAATCGAAGCGGGCGCCGGGGTAGCGGTTCCAGTACCAGGTGCCGCCCACGCCGGTGCCGGCCTCGAACACGCGGGCGCGCAGGCCGAGCTCGCGCAGGCGGATCAGTTGGTACATGCCGGACATGCCGGCGCCGATGACGATGGCGTCGTAATCCAGTGCCGTTGCGGCCGGGGCCTTGGCCTGGTCCATCGTGGCAGCGCTCATTCCAGTCGATCCTCCGGTATCTGCCGGGCTGTGCCGGCGCGTTGGCCTGAGACTAGGCCGGGTGCGGCCGGCGGCAAAGCACCCCTGGCGGGCCTCAGGCGATGGCGGCGATGGCGTTGATCTCGATCAGCGCATCGGGCGTGGTGAACTTGCTGACTTCCACCATGGTGGAGGCCGGCGCTGTGCCGGTGAAGTATTCCCGCCGCACCTTATGGATCTGCGGGAACTGCTCCATGTTGCGGATGTAGACATCCACCCGGCAGATATCGTCCAGCGTGCCGCCGGCGGCCTCCACCGCGGCCTTCAGGTTCTCGCAGACCTGGCGGGTCTGCGCCTCGATATCGCCCAGGCCGACCATGTTGCCGCTGGCGTCCTTGGCCAGCATGCCGGAGATGAACAGCAGTCGGCCCTTGGCCTCGATGATGGTGGCCTGGGCGAAGTGGCCGCTGGGCGGCGGCAGGCTGGGGGAGGTGACGAGTTGCTTCGGCATGGCGCGGGCTCTCCGGTATGGGCCGCTGACGCTAGCCTAGAGCCGCTCCCACAACACCGATTCGTCATCCAGCCGCGCCGTCTCATGCCCGTGGAAGTCGCCGCGGGAGACGATGCCGAGCAATTGTTCGCCATGCACCACCGGCAGGTGGCGGAAGCCGCTGTCGCGCATCAGCCGCAGCGCCTCGATGGCGGTGTGGTGCGGGCCGAGGCTGGCGGGGGCATGGGTCATCACCTCCTGCAGCATGGTCGCGCGGGGGTCGCGGGCTTCCGCCAGCATGCGGGCCACGGCGTCCCGCCCGGTGAAGATGCCGAGCAGCCGGCCCGACGGGTCGGTCACCAGCACGGCGCCGATGCGGTGGTTGCGCATGGCGATGCAGGCTTCCTGCACCGTGGCTTCCGGTTGCAGCGTGACAGGGCTGCGGCGGTGCATCACCTCATGCATCGGCCGATTGGTCATGGCGGCATCCTCCCGAGTGGCTGGGAACCAGCAACGCGCAGCATGCCCGGCGGTGCTACGGCCGGCCTTGACCTGCCGCAAGCCGCCTCCCGGCCCGGGGGGCGCGCCCGGCTATTCCGGCTGGAAGTTGGCGGCGCGCAGCAGGGCGGCGTTGTGCGCCACGTCGCGCGCGATGAAGGCGGCGAAGGCCTCCGGGCTTTCCGCCACCGGCTCGAACCCCAGCTCGGTCAGGCGGCGGCCCACGGTGGGGTCGGCCATGGCGGCCTGCATCTCCGCGTTGATGCGGGCGACGATGGGCCGCGGCAGGCCCTTCGGGCCCCAGATGCCGTACCAACTGGCGAATTCCAGGCCGGGCATGCCGGCCTCGGCGGCAGTGGGGATTTCCGGCGCCACGGCGCTGCGGGTGGCGGTGGTGATGGCCAGGGCCTTGACCTGGCCGCCGCGCGCCAGCGGCAGCGTGGCCAGGATGGGGTCCAGCATCAGCTGCATGTTGCCGGCCGCCACATCGGCCAGCCCCGGTGCGCTGCCCCGGTACGGCGCCACCGGAATATCCAGCCCGGCCAGGCGGTTGAACTCCAGCGTGGCCAGGTGGCCGGCGCTGCCGAGCGAGGAGACCGCGAAGGTCCATTTCGCCGGCTCCCGCCTTGCCGCCGCCACCACCTCCGCGATGTTGCCCTGCGGCAGCCGGGGCGGCGCCACCAGCAGCAGCGGCCCGCGCCCAACCCGCGCGACGGGCGTGAAGTCGGTCAGCGGGTCATAGGGCGGCGCCTTCATCACCTGGCGGGCCATGACATGGATGGAGGCGGTGAACAGGATGGTGCTGCCATCCGCCGGCGCCTGCACCACCGCCATGCCGCCCACCGTGCCGTTGCCGCCGGCGCGGTTCTCGGGCGTGACGTTGACGCCCAGCCGCTCCGCCAGCTTCTGCGCCGCCAGCCGGGCCATGGCATCGGTGGCGCCGCCGGGGGTGTAGGGGATGACCATGCGGATGGGGTGCTGCGGCCAGGCCTGGGCCCGCGCCTGCACCAAGGGGGGCGTGGCCAGCACGGCCGCACCCGCCAGCATCTCGCGTCGCCGCATGGCCCACACCCCATCCTTCACATGCGGGTACCCTAGCGGCAGATCGCAACAGTTGGAATCGCCGCTGGCGTGGAGCGGACCACCCGACGCCGTTCTGCGGGCGGATCGCTACCGGCGCACGCCGCTGCCGCAGATGGTTAACTTTAAGACATGTACGCGCTATGTTGCGGCGCCATTCCGGAGAAGACCGATGCGCGAGCCGACACCTCACAAGCCCCTGCAACCCCTGCCCATGCTGATCTTCGGCTCCCGCTGGCTGCAGTTGCCGCTCTACCTGGGGCTGATCGTGGCACAGGCGGTCTATGTGCTGCTGTTCATGAAGGAGCTTTGGCACCTGGTGGAGCACGCCACCGACATCTCGGAACAGCAGATCATGCTGGTGGTGCTGGGGTTGATCGACGTGGTCATGATCTCCAACCTCCTGATGATGGTGATCGTCGGCGGCTACGAGACCTTCATTTCCCGCCTGGGGCTGAATGGCCACCCGGATGAGCCGGAATGGCTCAGCCATGTGAATGCCGGGGTGCTGAAGGTGAAGCTGGCCATGGCGATCGTCGGCATCTCCTCGATCCACCTGCTGCGGACCTTCATCGAGGCCGGCAACCTGGGCACCGAGCGGGCCACCTCCACCGAGACCGGCGTGCTGTGGCAGACGGTGATCCACTGCATCTTCATCGCCTCGGCGGTGGGCATCGCCTATGTGGACCGGCTGACCGTCGCCGCCGCTGCCCACGCCCGGCACTGAGCCGGGGCGCGACGGCCATGGCCGCGGTGGACGTCGCGCTGTGCCTGGCGGTGGATGTCTCCGCCAGCGTCGACTTCGATGAGTTCGGGCTGATGATCGGCGGGTATGCGGCGGCGTTCCGCGACCCGGATATCCAGGCCGCCTGCACCGCAGGCCCGCGCAAGGCGGTGGCGGTGGCCATGCTGTTCTGGTCCGGCGCCGCCCAGCGGCCGGAGGTGGCGGTGCCCTGGCAGGTGCTGGACAGCGCCGCCGCGGCCGAGGCGCTGGCGGCGGCGATCGAGGACGCGCCGCGCCTGCCGCAGCCCGGCGCCACCGCCATCGGGGAAGGCATGGCTGCCGCGCTGGCTTTGCTGGCCCAATGCCCGGCGGATGCTGCCAGGCTGGTGCTGGACGTCTCCGGCGACGGGCGGCACAACCAGGGCCGGGCGCCCGGCCCGGTGCGGGATATCGGTGTCGCTGCCGGGGTCGTCATCAATGCCCTGGCGGTGCTGAACGAGGAACCGGACCTGCTGGCGCACTATGTGGCGGAGGTGATCGGTGGCCCCGGCAGCTTCGCCATGGCGTGCCCGGACTACGCCGCCTTTGCCGAGGCGATCCGCCTGAAGCTGGCCCGCGAGATACGTAGTGGCCTTTCCGTTTGAAGGAGTTGCGAGCGATGCTGCTGCTGATCCCCGGCCCGGTGCAGACCCGCCCCGAGGTGCGCGCCGCGATGGCGCAGGACATCGCGCCCTGGGACAACGACTTCAAGGCCGAGCTGACCCAGATCCGCGCCAAGGTGCTGGCGCTGGCCGGCGGCGTGGTGGGCCAGCATGAGGCGCTGATGCTGCAGGGCTGCGGCCACTTCATCATGGAGGCGGCGCTGCGGACCTTCGTGCCCGCCGCCACCGGGAAAATCCTCATTCCACTGAACGGCACCTATGCCGGCCGGGTGGAGCGCCTGGCGCGCGAGGCCGGGCGCCAGGTGGTGACGCTGAAGCTGCCGGAGACCCGCGCCGTGACGGCGGAGGAGATCGCCGCCGCACTGGCCGCCGACCCCACGATCACGCATGTGGCCATGGTGTACAGCGAGACCGGCGGCGGCATCGTCAACGACCCCAACCTGATCGGCCCTGTGGTGCATGCGGCCGGGCGGCGGCTGATCCTGGATGCGGTCTCGGCCTTCGGCGCGCTGCCGTTCTCCCTGGCCGAGCACCCGGAATGCGACGCCGTCATGTTCACCTCCGGCAAGTGCCTGGAGGCGCTGCCGGGTATCGGCTTCGCCATTGTGGATACCGCGCGGGTGCAGGCCTGCGCCGGCAATGCCGGCAGCTGGAGCTTCGACCTGAACGACGTGCATGGCCAGGTGCTGCGGGCCGGGCCGGGCAGCTTCCGCTTCACGCCCCCGGTGCAGGTGCTGCACGCCTTCGGCGTGGCGCTGGACTGGCACGCGAAGGAGGGCCAGCCGGCGCGGCTGGCACGCTACCGGGAGAATTCCCGCGTGTTCCATCAGGGCATGCGGCGAATCGGGCTGAAGCCCTACCTGGAGGAAGCCCAGCAGGGGCCGATCATCAACATCATCCACCAGCCGCCGGACCCGGGGTTCGAGCTGCAGCGCTTCGTCGATGAGCTTAAGCGGCGGGATGTGCTGATCAGCAACTTCTACAACACGCCGACGCCGACCTTCCGCGTCGGCTGCATCGGCGATGTCACCCCCGCCGACATGGAACGCGCGGTGGCGGCGGTGGACGACACGCTCTCGGCGCTGCAGATCCGCCAGCGCGGCTGAAATTGGCAACGCCGCCGGGATCGCTCCCGGCGGCGCGGCCTGCTGAACTGCGTTACAGCGAGAAGCGGTAGCGCACGCTCATGCCGACCACCAGCGGGTTCAGCTCGGTCTGGGCATGCACCTTGACGCCAAGCGTGGTGCCCACCGCCGCATTCGGCGCCAGGAACAGCTTCTTCACGTCGAAGTTCACCGCCCAGGGGCCGGAGATCTCGACATCCAGGCCGGCATTCAGCGCGAAGCCGAAGCCGCCATTCACCGCCACGCCGCGCACCGCCGGGTTGGCCCCGCCATGGTCGTAGCCATAGAAGGCGGTGTAGTTCAGGCCGGCGCCGACATAGGGGCTGAACCGGCTCTGCGGCAGCGGGTGGTACTGCAGGGTCAGGGTCGGCGGCAGCGCCCAGATGCTGCCCAGCTTGACGTCGCCGACGGCGGTGCCCTTGGCGGTCAGCTCATGCCGGGTGCTGGCGACGATCAGGTTCAGCGAGATGTTCGGGTTCAGGAAGTAGGTGAAATCGATCTGCCCGGTCGCGGCGTTGCTGGCGCGGACGCGGCCGCCGATGGTGTCGACATTCGCGCGGTTGCCGTTCTCCGGCAGCACGCCGATGGCGCCGAGGCCGATCACCAGGTCGCCGGCACGCTTGCCGCGGATCCCTTCCTCGGCCAGCGCGGGCGCCGCGCCCATCACCATCGCCAATGCTGCCGCGGCTGTGGCCTTCCCGATCTTGCTCATCTGTCTTCAGCTTCCATGCTCTGGTGGCCCGTGCCACCGCGATGCATGGGGTAGGACGCCGCCGCTCACGCGTCCTTGAGATGGCGCAACCCGTGCTGTGGCAGAAATGGCACCGTTGCCAGCGCGGGAAGCTACTTCTTCCGCTTGGCCGCCCGGCCGATGGGCTTGCCGATGCCGGCCAGGCTGGCCAACCGCGCCGGCAGCGCCGCGCTGATCTCCACGCGCCGCTTGGGCTCGTGCTTCCACGCCTTCTTGTCGGCCTTGGCCATGCCGCAGCCCAGGCACCAGCCGGTGGTGTCGTCGTAGCGGCAGACATCTATGCAGGGGGAGGACATGGCACCCCGACGCAAGCGGCGGCCGGTGGTTCCCCGGCTTGCGCCGCGGCGTGGCACGGCGATAATCAACCGGCTGCAACCAGGGGGAGCGCAACGACATGGCAACCGACCTGGAGGTCGCTCGCGCGGCCACGTTGCAGCCGATCCAGCAGATCGCCGAGCGGGCCGGCATTCCGGCCGAAGGGCTGATCCCCTACGGCAAGTACAAGGCCAAGGTGGATTTCTCCGTGCTGGCCGGCGCCGGGCAGAAGCAGGGCAAGCTGGTGCTGGTCACCGGCATCTCCCCCACCGCCGCCGGCGAGGGCAAGACCACCACGACCATCGGCCTGGGCGACGCGCTGAACGCGCTGGGCACGAAGACCATGATCTGCCTGCGCGAGCCATCGCTGGGGCCGTGCTTCGGCGTCAAGGGCGGCGCCACCGGCGGTGGCCATGCCCAGGTGGCGCCGATGGAGGACATCAACCTCCACTTCACCGGCGACTTCCACGCCATCACGTCCGCGAACAACCTGCTGGCGGCGATGGTGGACAACCACCTGTACTGGGGCAACGGGCTGGGGCTGGACCCGCGGCGCATAACCTGGCGCCGCAGCATGGACATGAACGACCGCAACCTGCGGAACATGGTCGTCGGCCTGGGCGGCGCGGTGCAGGGCGTGCCGCGCGAGGATGGCTTCGACATCACCGTGGCGTCGGAGGTGATGGCGATCTTCTGCCTGTCGCGCGACCTGGCCGACCTGCAGGACCGACTCGGCCGGATCATCGTCGGCAGCACGCGGGACGGCACCAGCATCACCGCCCGCGACATCAAGGCGGATGGCGCCATGGCGGCGCTGCTGCGCGACGCCCTGCAGCCCAACCTGGTGCAGACGCTGGAAGGCTCCCCCGCGCTGGTGCATGGCGGGCCCTTCGCCAATATCGCGCATGGTTGCAACAGCGTCATCGCCACCCGCCTGGGGCTGGCGCTGGCCGATGTGGTGGTGACGGAGGCCGGCTTCGGCGCCGACCTGGGGGCCGAGAAGTTCCTCGACATCAAGTGCCCGAGCGCCGGGTTGACGCCGGATGCCGCCGTGGTGGTCGCCACCGTGCGGGCGCTGAAGATGCATGGCGGCGTGGCCAAGTCCGCCCTGGGCACCCAGGACGTGGCCGCGGTGGAGCGTGGCGTGGTCAACCTGGCCCGCCATGTGGAGAACATGCGGAAGTTCGGCCTGCCGGTGGTGGTGGCGCTCAACCGCTTCACCAGCGACACCGATGCTGAGATTGCCGCCGTGCAGCACGCCATGGCGCGGATCGGTGCCGAGGCCTTCCTGTGCACCCATTGGGGCGACGGCGCCGCCGGCGCCACCGACCTGGCCCGCGCGGTGCAGCGCCTGCTGGCCGAGGGCCACGCCAAGTTCAAGCCGCTGTACGAGCCAACGCTTTCCCTGGCGGACAAGCTGCGGACCATCGCGCGGGAGATCTACCACGCGGCGGAGGTGCAGATCCCGCCGCCGGTCGCGGCCCGGTTGAAGCGGTTCGAGGAGCAGGGCTTCGGCCATGTGCCGGTCTGCGTCGCCAAGACGCAGTACAGCTTCAGCAGCGACCCGACCAAGCTGGGCGCGCCGGAGGGCCATGTGCTGCCGGTGCGCGAGGTGCGGCTCTCGGCCGGCGCCGGCTTCGTGGTGGCGGTGTGCGGGGAGATCATGACCATGCCCGGCCTGCCGCGCACCCCGGCGGCCGAGAGCATCAACCTGGACGCGGAGGGCGCGATCCAGGGCCTGTTCTGACGCGCCGCCGCCGCCCACACGACAGGTTGTAGCAGCGCCGGCAGCATCGGCGCCGCTTATGGGCTAGGTTGCCACCGGGACCGCGGGAACTGCCAGAGGGATGGCGGGCGCGGGAATGACAGAACACAACCCTTCGGGGGCGGATGCCTTCACCTTGGCGGTGGCGGCGGAGATACCACGCCTGCGCCGGTTCGCCCGCGTGCTGTTGCGCCCCATGGGCGGCATGCAGGGCGCCGACGACCTGGTGCAGGAAACCCTGCTGCGCGCCATCGTGGCGCGCGAGCAGTTCGCGCCCGGCACTAACCTGCGGGCCTGGCTGTTCACCATTTTGCGCCATGCCCGCGCCGCCGGGGCGCGGCGGGACGCGCGCAGCCCCGTAGTGGCGCGCGGCGAACTGCCGGAGGCGATCATCTCCGGCGGGCAGGAGGAGCGCGAGGCCATGCGCGAGTTGGCCGAGCGCTTCAACGCCCTGCCGCCGGTGCAGCGGGAGGCGCTGTGGCTGGTGGTGGTGGAGGGGCTGGACTACGCCGAGGCCGCGGCGGTGATGCATGTGCCGCCGGGGACGCTCCGCTCCCGCCTGTCCCGCGCCCGGGACAGCCTGCGTCGCGCCATCGGCATGCCGCGGGAGGAGTAGCTACCGCGACACCTGGTCCAGCACCTCGCGCAGGCAAGGCGGCAACGGCTCCCGCAGGACGTCGTCGTAGAGCAGGTTCAGCCTGTCGTGCAGCCATCGGTCGAAGGCGCGGTCCTGCGGCGCCGCGGTCCGGCTGGTGGCAAGTGCTTCGGGCTGGGAGGGTGGCCTGACGTGCATGACAGGCAAAAACAGCGCGGTCGCCCTGGGGTTCCTCCGCTGGTGTTGCCAGCAGCGGGCGCGCTGTGCAGGGTGGGCCGATGCCGAACGCTTCGCGCCGCGACCCGATGGCCCTGCTGCGCCAGGGCGTGGCCTGCCACCAGCGTGGCGCGGCAGCGGAGGCCGAGCGGTTCTACCAGCAGGCGCTGCGGCTGGACCCCAGGCTGGCGGACGCACACAACCTGTTGGGCCTGCTTGCGCGGCAGCACGGCGACGCCGCGGCGGCGCTGCGCCACACGGCGGCGGCGCTGGCGCTGCGGCCGGCGGAGCCGGTCTTCCTGGCCAGCCATGGCGGCGCCCTGGCCGAGGCCGGGCAACTGCCCGAGGCGATAAGGCTGCTGCGCCGGGCCGTTGCCGCCCGGCCCGCCGATGCCGTCAGCCTGCGTAACCTGGGCCAGGCGCTGTGCGCGCTGGGCGATGCCGGCGCCGCCCTGGCGCCGCTGCGCCAGGCAGTGGCGCTGCAGCCGGGGGCGGCCGAGCCATGGCTGGCCCTGGCGCATGCGCTGCGCGAGTCGGGCGACCCCGCCGGCGCCGCCGAGTCCGCCGGCCGCGCGCTGGCGGTGGGTGACGCGGGATTGGCGGCGCAGGCGCGCTTCCTGCTGGCGGCGCTGGGCCATGGCGCGGCGCCGGACCGCGCCCCGGCCGAGTATGTGCGCGACCTGTTCGACCAATTCGCCCCGCGCTTCGACGCCGAACTGACGGAACGGCTGGGCTACCGCACGCCGGAGGCGCTGGCCGAGTTGCTGCGCGAGGCCGGCGTGCCCGGCGGGCTGCGGGTGCTGGACCTGGGCTGCGGCACCGGGCTTTCCGGCCTGGCCCTGGCGCCGCTGGCCGCCCGGCTGGAGGGGCTGGACCTGTCGCCCCGCATGCTGGCCGAGGCGGCGAAGCGCAACCTCTACGCCGCGCTGCATGAGGCCGAGCTGGTGGCTTGGCTGCCCGGTCGGCCGGCGGCCTTCGACCTGGTGGCGGCGGCGGATGTGCTGAACTATTTGGGCGACCTGGCGCCGGCGCTGGCCGCGATCCACGCCGCGCTGGCGCCGGGCGGCTGGCTGGGCTTTTCCATCGAGGCCGGCGACACCGCGCCCTACACGCTGGGCGAGGCGATGCGCTTCCGCCACCACCCCGGGCACGTGGCGGGGCTGGCCGGCGCGGCCGGCTTCCGGGAGGTGGCGCGGCGCGAGGTGGTGCTGCGGACCGAAAAGGGCGCGCCGGTGCAGGGCGTGCTGTTCGTGCTTACTCGCCCTTGATGTTCTGCGCGCGGATGAAGGCGCCCAGCCGGGTGCGTTCGCCGGCGATGAAGGTGGCGAAGCGCTCCGGCCCGCCGCCGACCGGCTCGGCCCCCAGCAGGGTGAAGCGCTCGCGCAGCTCCGGCTTCCGCAGCGCGGCATCGCACAGCTCCGCCATGCGCAGGATGATGGCCGGCGGGGTGCCGGCCGGGGCGTGCAGGCCGTTCCAGTCGGCCAGGCTGAAGCCGGGGAACCCCTGTTCCGCCACCGGCACCGCCTCGGGGAAGGCGCTGCTGCGCTGGGCCGTGGAAACCGCCAGCACCCGCAACTGGCCGTCGCGGATCAGCGGCGCCGGGGTCGGGATGGTGGAGAAGGTGAACAGCGTCTCCCCGGTCAGCACCGACTGGATCTGCTGGGCGCCACCGCGATAGGGCACGTGCTGGGCGTCCAGCCCGGCGCGCTGCATCAGAATGGCGGCCGAGAGGTGGGAGGCGGTGCCGACGCCGGAGCTGCCATAGCTCTCCTTGCCCGGATTGGCCTTCAGGTGCGCGACCAGCGCCTCCAGGCTGCGGATGGGCGAGGCGGCGCGGACCAGCAGCAGCGTCGGCAGCACCACGAACTGCGTCACGGGGGTGAAGGCGGTGGCGTAGGTGAAGCCGAGGTTGGGCAGCAGGGACTGGTTCACCGCCTGGCCGGAGGCATCCACCATCCAGTTGTAGCCGTCCGCCGGGGCGCTGGCGAAGGCGGCCGAGCCGACCGCCCCCGAGGCGCCGCCGCGATTCTCAATGACGGCGGCCTGGCCGAGCGCCGGCTGCACCGCGCCCATGACCAGGCGGGTGGTGACATCCGTGCTGCCGCCGGGCGGCCAGGCCACCAGCACCCGCACCGGGCGGTCCGGCCACGCCGCCTGCGCGCGGGCCAGGGACGGCAGGGCAAGCGCGGCCAGCGCGGCGCGGCGGGTGAACTGCATGGGGTTTTCCTCCGGTTTTGCCGCAGGATAACGCCATTCAGTCCAGGCGGATATTCTCGGCGCGGATCAGGTCGCCCAGGCGCTGGCGTTCCCGCGCGACGAAGCTGGCCAGCTCCGCCGGGCTGCTGCCGACCGGCAGGATGCCGATCTCGGCATAGCGCTGCCGCACCGCAGGGTCCCGCAGGGCATGCGCGACGGCCTGGTGCAGTTTTTCCACCGCCGCCGGCGGCGTGCCGGCCGGCGCCCACAGCGCCACCCATTCGTTCAGCTCGAAGCCCGGGTGGCCCTGTTCCGCCACGGTCGGCACGTCCGGGAAGCTTTCCAGCCGGTGGCTGGTGGAGACCGCCAGGGCGCGCAGCCGGCCCTCCTTCACCAATGGGGAGACGGCGGGGATGGTGGAGAAGGTGAAGCCGACATTGCCCGCCAGCACATCCGCCATGGCGCCGGCGCTGCCCCGGTAGGGCACATGCGTGGCCTGGGCGCCGGCCTGGCGCAGCAGCGCGGCGGAAGCCAGGTGCGGCCCGGCGGCGATGCCGGAGGAAGCATAGGTCAACTCGCCCGGCTTCGCCTTGGCCAGGGCAATCAGCTCCGCCAGGGTGCGGGCCGGAAAGCCCGGCGCCACCACCAGCATGTGCGGCAGCACCGAGACCTGGCTGACCGGGGTGAAGGCCTGGGCGTACTGGAAGGGCAGGTTCATCAGCAGGTTGTTGGAGGCATGCGCCGCGGCATCGGCCAGGATGGTGTAGCCATCGGCCGGCACCTGGGAGACGGCGGTGGCCCCGATGGAGCCGCTGGCGCCGCCGCGGTTCTCGGCCACGATCGGCTGGCCCAGGGCCTCCTGCATCCGCGGCAGCAGCAGCCGCACCGGCACGTCCACGCCGCCGCCGGGGGTCCAGGCGATGACGATGCGGACGGGGCGGCTGGGGTAGTCCGGCTGGGCGTGCCCGATGGCAGGCACGGCGAGGGCGCCAAGCAGGGCGCGGCGGGCGATGGGCAAGGCGGATCCTCCGGTTGCGGCCAGGATAGCGCCTGAACCGCCGGGGCGGAATCGCCTACTCCAGCCGGATGTTCTCGGCCTGGATCAGCGCGGCCATGGCCACCCGCTGCTCCGCCAGGAAGCGGCCAAGCGCGGCCGGGCCTTCCGCCGCCGGCTGCATGCCCAGGCCCGGCAGCCGCTGCTGCACGCCGGGGTCGGCCAGCGCGGTGGTGATGGCGGCGGAGACGCGCTCCAGGATCGGCGCCGGGGTGCCGGCCGGGGCCAGAAGCGCCAGCCATTCGGTCAGCGCGAAGCCGGGGAAACCCTGTTCCGCCACGGTGGGCACGCTGGGGAAGCCGGGCAGGCGCCCCCCGGCGGTGGTGGCCAGGGCGCGCAGCCGGCCATCGGCCACCAGCCCGGCCAGGGCGGGCACGGTGGAGCAGGTGAACACCACTTCCCCCGCCAATACCGCCTGCACCTGGGGCGGGCTGCCCCGGTAGGGCACATGGGTGGCCTGCACCCCGGCCTGGCGCAGCAGCATGGCGCTGGCCAGGTGCGCGGCGGCGCCGATGCCGGAAGAAGAATAGGTGCCCCCGCCCGGCTGGGCCCGCAGCAGCGCCAGCAGCCCGGCCAGGTCGCGCGCCGGGCTGTCCGCCCGCACCGCCAGCAGCAGCGGCGCCCGCGCCACCAGGGTTATGGGGGTGAAGGCGCTGGTGTAGTCGAAGGCCAGGCCGCGCAGCAGCGCCGGGTTCACCGCCTGGGTGCTGGCATCGCCCAGCAGGGTGTAGCCATCCGGCGCCGCCTGGGCCACTGCCGCGGCGCCGATGCTGCCGGAGGCGCCGGCCCGGTTTTCCAGCACCACCGACTGGCCCAGCGCCGCCTGCAACGGCGCCTGCAGCGACCGCAGCAGGCCATCCGTGCTGCCGCCGGCCGGCCAGGCGATGACGATGCGGATGGGATGCGCCGGCCAGGCAGGCTGCGCCCGCGCCAGGCCGGGGGTGGCGAGCAGGGCAAGGGCGGCACGGCGGTTCAGGTGCATGGGTCTGCTCCGGGTTAACCGGAGGTTAACACGCAATTCCCATGCCCTGGCCTTGCGCTGGGTATTTGTCGCCGGCGCGCCGTTCTGGCATCGTCCTGCCCAATTGGGAGAGAACGCCATGAATCGCATTGAACGCCGCACCCTGCTGGCCGGCCTGACCACCCTGCCGCTGGCCGCCCCTGGCCTGCTGCGCGCGCAATCCACGTCCCGCCCGGTGCAGATCGGCCTGCTCAGCGACATGAGCGGCCCGTTCAAGGATGTCGGCGGCCCCGGCAACAAGGTGGCGGCCGAGATGGCGATTGCCGATTTCGGCGGCAGCGTGCTGGGCCGGCAGATCGTGACCCGCCAGGCCGACAACCAGAACAAGGCCGATGTCGCCGGCGCCCTGGCGCGCGAATGGCTGGACAGCGGCGTGGAATGCCTGGCCGACGGCGCCGCCTCCTCCTCCGGCCTGGCGATGCAGGAGGTTTGCCGCGAGAAGAAGCGCATCTACATCGTCACCGGCCCGGCGACCTCCGACATCACCGGCAGCAAGTGCTCGCCCTACGGCATGCATTTCGGCTTCGACACCTACGCGCTGGCGCATGGCACCGGCACGGCGCTGACCAAGTCCGGCGGCAACAGCTGGTTCTTCATCACCTCCGACTACGCCTTCGGCCATGCGCTGGAGCGCGACACCATGGCCGCAGTGCGCGCCAATGGCGGCGAGGTGAAGGGCGCGGTGCGGGCGCCGCTGAACAACAACGACTTCTCGGGCTTCCTGCTGCAGGCGCGTGCTTCCGGTGCCAAGGTCATCGGCTTCGCCCTGGCCGGCACGGACCTGCAGAACTGCATCAAGCAGGCCAGCGAGTTCGGCCTGACCCGGGGCGGTGCGCGCATCGCCACGCTGCTGATCCAGGTGACGGACATCGTGGCCCTGGGCCACAAGACCTGCGAGGGCATGGTCTTCACCGACAGCTTCTACTGGGACCAGACGCCGGTCGCCCGCACCTGGGCGCAGCGCTACATGCAGCGCATGCCGACCCCGCCGGGGCTGCAGCACGCCGCCATGTACACCGGCGTGACCCATTGGCTGAAGGCGGTGAAGGCGGTGGGCAGCTTCGACGCCGATGCGGTCGCCGCGCACATGAAGGCCGAGAAGGTCAACGACTTCTACAACAGCAACGTGGAACTGCGGCAGGACGGCCGCTGCATGCACGTGATGAACCTGTGGCAGGTGAAGCCGGAGCGGGAGGCCAAGGGCCGCTACGACTTCTGCAACCTGATCACCCACATCGCCCCGAACGAGGCCTGGCGCCCGCTCAGCGAAGGTGGTTGCCCGCTGGTGCGCGCCTGACCACGGGCGCCGCGAGCACGCGCTAACCAACGGCGCGGCGGCGGGTTATAGAAGGCCATGGCCCCCCGCCGCCCCGCCACCGATTCGGCCGCCGACCTGTTCGGCGGCCCACCCGCTGAAGCCGACCTGCCACCCGCGGCCAACCGCCCGCTGGCGGACCGGCTGCGCCCGGCCACGCTGGACCAAGTGGTGGGCCAGGACCACCTGCTGGGGCCGGATGGCAGCATCACCCGCATGCTGGAACGCGGCAGCCTGGCCAGCATGGTGCTGTGGGGGCCGCCCGGCGTCGGCAAGACCACCATCGCCCGGCTGCTGGCGGAGCGTGCCGGCCTGGTCTTCGTGCCGCTCTCGGCGGTGTTCTCGGGCGTGGCGGACCTGAAGCGCAGCTTCGACGAGGCGCGCATCCGCCGGCGCAACGGCCAGGGCACGCTGCTGTTCGTGGATGAGATCCACCGCTTCAACCGCGCCCAACAGGACGGCTTCCTGCCGGTGGTGGAGGACGGCACCGTGGTGCTGGTGGGCGCCACCACCGAGAACCCGAGCTTCGAGCTGAACGGCGCCTTGCTGTCCCGCAGCCAGGTGATGGTGCTTCGCCGGCTGGACGACCCGGCGCTGGAATTGCTGCTGGCCAGGGCCGAGGAGGAAGCCGCCCGCCCGCTGCCGCTGGACGAGACGGCGCGGGCCACGCTGCGCGCCATGGCGGATGGCGATGGCCGCTACCTGCTGAACCTGACCGAACAGTTGCTGGCGCTGCCGGAGGGGAGCGCGACGCTGGACCCGGCGGCGCTGGGCAAGCTGCTGGCCCGGCGCGCGGCGCTGTACGACAAGGACCGCGAGGAGCACTACAACCTCATCTCCGCGCTGCACAAATCCATGCGCGGCAGCGACCCCGATGCCGCCCTGTACTGGTATGCCCGCATGCTGACGGGGGGCGAGGATCCGCGCTACATCGCCCGCCGGCTGACGCGCTTCGCCGCCGAGGATGTCGGCATGGCCGACCCCCGCGCCCTGCCGCTGGCCGTGGCGGCGTGGGAGACATACGAACGCCTTGGCAGCCCGGAAGGCGAGCTGGCGCTGGCGCAGCTGGTGGTGCACCTGGCGACGGCGCCGAAGAGCAACGCGGTCTATGCCGGCTTCAACGCCGCCATGCGCGCCGCCAAGGCCACCGGCAGCCTGATGCCGCCGAAGCACATCCTGAACGCCCCGACCAAGCTGATGAAGCAGATCGGCTACGGCGCCGGCTATGCCTACGACCATGATGAGGACGAGGCTTTCTCCGGCGCCAACTACTTTCCGGACGAGATGCCGCGCCAGGCCTTCTACCAACCCAGCGACCGCGGCGCCGAGGCCGCGGTGCGCGAGCGGATGCAGCGCTGGGCGGCGATCCGGGAGAAGAAGGCCAGGCGATGACACCGCTGAACATGCTGCTGGTCGCGCTGGGCGGCGCGGCCGGGTCGGTGCTGCGCTTCGTCGTCTCCACCCTGATGGTTGAATTGGTCGGCGGCGCCTTCCCGTGGGGCACGCTGGCGGTGAACGTCATCGGCAGCGCCGCCATCGGCTTGGCCGGCGGCGCCGGGCTGGCCGGGGAATGGCGGCTGTTGCTGGTGACCGGCGTGCTCGGCGGCTTCACCACCTTCTCGGCCTTCAGCCTGGAGACGGGGCTGCTGTTCGAGCGCGCCTGGTGGCTGGCGGCGCTGTACGTGCTGGCCAGCCTGGTACTGGGGCTGGCGGCCTTCGCGCTGTGCTTCTGGCTGGGGCGGCGGATCTAGGGCAGGCCGCAGCCTAGCCTAGCGTTGCGCCTCCCGCAGCGGCTGCACCTCCACCTTCGCGGTGCCCTGGTGGCGCATGCCCAACTGGTCGGCCGTTGCCGGCGAAAGGTCGATGATCCGGCCGCGCGCATAGGGGCCGCGATCCTCCACCCGGACCTCGGCGCTGCGGCCATTTTCCAGGTTGGTCACCCGCGCGGTGGTGCCCAGCGGCAGGTCGCGATGCGCGGCAATGTTGGAATGCGGGTCGAAGCGCGTGCCGCTGGCGGTCCGGCGGCCGTTGAAGTGCGGGCCGTAGTAGCTGGCCTCGCCAACCTGGGCGGGTGGCGCCGGGGGCGGCGCGGCTTCGGCGGCGTTCTGGGGCGGCTTGTCGCAGCCGGCCAGCAGCGCGGTGGCCAGGGCGAGGGGTGCGAGCGGAAGCTTCATCGGCGGCAGGTCTCCGTGGGTTGTCCGCGGTCCTGTCGGGTTCAGCGCGCCGTGCCGGCGGTGGTTGCGGTGGCTGGTCAAGCCGATGCGCGCGGCCGCTGGCCAACCCGGGCGGCGGGCGGGCGTTGGTGGACGGTACCTTCGGGAGCTTCCGCCATGCTGCGCCGTCGCCTGCTCGTGCTTTGCCTCACTACCCTGCCGGCGCTGCCGGCGGTGGCGCAGTCCTGGTGGGGCGACCCGCGCGAACGGCGGATGGAGTATGAGCGCCACCGCGAGGATGAGTGGCGCCGGCGCGCCGAAGCCCAGCGGCGCGAACACTGGCAGGAGGAGCGCGAGCGCCGGATGTGGGAAGCCCGCCGGCGCGAGGAGTTGCGGCACGAGTACGAGATGCGCCGCCGCCCGGGTGGCGACCGCCGCTGAAGCGGCGGTTGGCCGCTACAGCGGCGCCGGAAAGGCCACGCCGGCCGCTTCGCCGCGCGCCCGCAGCAGCGGCGCGATGCTGGGGTGCAGCGCCACGCCCTTGAAGCGTTGCTCCGCCTTGCGGGTCAGGCCGCGTTCGCCGGGCAGGCGCGGAGCCTCGCCGCCCTTCACCGGCGGGTTGCCGTGGACGGCATCGGCCATCCATTGCGTTTCGGCGGCAAAGGCCTCGGCACCGCCGAAGCGGGCGGGGTCCAGCACCAGCACCAGCAGGCTGGCGCCCCAGCCGGCATTGGGGTCCTTGCGGCCATAGCCGGAAAGGCCGGAGGTCAGCGCCTCCACCAGCATGCCCAGCGCGGCGCCCTTGTGCCCGGCCTGGGTGCCGCCCAGCGGCAGCAGCGTGCCGTCGTTGAAGAAGGCGTTGGGGTCGTCGGTCGGCGCGCCATCGGCGTCCAGCAGCGTCGGCGCCGGAAAGCGCGTGCCCTCCGCCCGGCGCCGCGCCGTCATGGCGTTGGTGGTGATGGACATGGAGATGTCCATCATCACGCTGGAGCCACCCGTGCCCCAGCCGGCGGCGATGGGGTTGGGCGTGAACAGCCGCCGCGTGCCGCCCCAGGGCGCCACCGAGGCGGTGGAGGGGTCGCTGCTGAACAGCAGCAGCAGCTGGCCGCGTTCCGCGATGCGCTGCAGGTAGGCGGCCAGGCAGCCGATATGCCCGGCGCGCTGGATGGAAACCGCGCCCAGGCCGAAGGTCTCGGCCGCCTTGCTGGCCCAGTCGCTGGCCTGGTGCACCAGCCAGGGGCCGGGCAGCTTGCGGCCATTCCAGGTCTGCACCACCGGGGTCTGGTTCAGCAGTTCCGGCTCGCCGGCGCCCCGCATGTCGCCATTGGTCAGCGCGTCCAGATAGGGCGGCAGGTGCGCCAGGCCGTGGGTGTCGTGGCCCAGCAGGTCGCCCTCTACCAGCACCTCGGCCACCACCTCGGCCTTCGCGGCCTCCATGCCGGCCTGGATGAACATGGCGCGGGCGAAGGCGCGGAGGTCGGTGTCGCGGAAGCGGTCGGTCATGCGCGGTTCTCGGCTTGGTTCTGGTTCGGCATGGCACGCCCCCCGTTGGCGCGGATGGTGCCCGGCGGCTAGGCTGGGCGCAAGCAACCGGAGCGAACCGCCATGGACACCAGCATCCTGCCCGCCGACTGGCCGCATGGCAGCTACGCCGGCCGCATCGAGACCGCTGATGGCCCGCTGGCGCTGGCCTGGCTGGAGGGCGCCTGCTTCGACATGACGCCGGCCTTCGGCACGGTCTCCGCCTGGCTGAACCAGCCCGACCCCATCGCGGTGGTGCGCGCGCGGGGCGTCGCCTTCTCGCCGCCGGCCGGGGCCAGGCTGCTGGCGCCGGTGGACCTGCAGGCCATCAAGGCGGCCGGCGTGACCTATGTCCGCAGCATGCTGGAACGGGTGATCGAGGAGCGCTGCCACGGCGATGCCTCCCAGGCCGAGGCGGTGCGCGCGGAAGTGCGCAGCATCATCGGCGACGACCTGTCGGCGGTGAAGCCGGGCAGCGCCCAGGCCATGAAGATCAAGGCCGCGCTGGTGGAGAAGGGCTGGTGGAGCCAGTACCTGGAAGTGGGCATCGGCGCCGATGCCGAGATCTTCACCAAGTGCCAGCCCATGGCCGCCGTTGGCCCCGGCGCCGTGGTGGGCGTGCATCCTTCCAGCCAGTGGAGCAACCCGGAGCCGGAAGCTGTCATGGTGGTCAACGCCGCCGGCCGCATCATCGGCGCCACGCTGGGCAATGACGTGAACCTGCGGGACATCGAGGGCCGTTCCGCCCTGCTGCTGGGCCGCGCCAAGGACAACAACGCCAGCTGTGCGCTGGGGCCGCTGATCCGCCTGTTCGACGCGACCTATTCGCTGGACGACGTCCGCGCCTCCATCACCAGCATGAGCATCCGCGGCACGGACGGCTTCGCGCTGGAGGAGACCGGCGCGGTCGGCGCCATCAGCCGCGACCCGGAGGAACTGGTGGCGCAGCTGGTCAGCCCGCATCACCAGTACCCGGACGGCGCGGTGCTGTTCCTCGGCACGCCGTTCAGCCCGGCCAAGGACCGTGGCGCGCCCGGCCTCGGCTTCACCCACAAGCCCGGCGACGTGGTGCGGATTTCCACGCCCAAGCTGGGCGCGCTGGAGAACACCGTGCGGCCGACCAATGAATGCCCGCCCTGGACCTTCGGCGTCGGCGCGTTGTTCGCCAGCCTGGCGGCGCGGGGCCTGCCGAAGTGACGGAGCAGGCCGGCAGCCTGGACCGCGGCGACGGCGTGCAACTGGCCTATCGGCGCATCGCCGGCCGCACGCCGGGCGTGGTCTTCCTGGGCGGCTTCAACTCGGACATGACCGGCAGCAAGGCGGAAGACCTGGCCGCCTTCTGTGCCGAGCAGGGCCGTGCCTTCCTGCGCTTCGACTATTCCGGCCATGGCGCCAGCGGCGGCGAATTCGCGCAGGGCACCATCGGCCGCTGGCTGGAGGATGCGACGCTGCTGCTGGACCGGCTGAGCGCCGGGCCGGTGGTGCTGGTCGGCTCCTCCATGGGCGGCTGGATCGCGCTGCTGCTGGCGCTGCGCCGACCGCAGCGGGTGGCCGGCCTGGTCGGCATTGCCGCCGCGCCGGACTTCACCACGCGGATCGAGGCGGCGCTGTCGCCGGAAGCCCGCGCCGAGATGGAGCGCACCGGGGTATGGCTGCGGCCCAGCCAGTACGGCGCACCCTACCCGATCGCCCGCGCGCTGCTGGAGGATGGCCGCCACCACCTGCTGCTGGACAAGCCGATCCCGCTGGAGATTCCGGTGCGGCTGCTGCACGGCCAGCAGGACCCGGACGTGCCGTGGCAGCATTCGCTCACCATCGCGGAGCGGATTGCCGGCAGCGACGTGCAGGTGCGGCTGGTGAAGGATGGCGACCACCGCCTCTCCACGCCACGCGACCTGGCGCTGCTACGGCAGGAGGTCGGCGCGCTCCTCGGCTAGAATCGCTGCCAGCCCCTCGCGGTAGCTGGGGTAGCGCCAGGCCAGGTGCAGCGCCGCCTTGGTGGCGCTGTTGGCCACGCGGCGGTTCTCGGACCAGAAGCTGCGCGCCATCGGCGACATGCGGGTGACCGCCTGCTCGAACGGCACCGCCGCCGGCGGCTCCATGCCCAACAGCTGGGCGCCGTATTCCACCACCACGGCGCTTCCCACCGGCTCGTCATCCACCAGGTTCAGCGTGCGCAGCCCGCTGGGCGCGGCGCTGCCGATGGCGGCCAGCACCGCATCGGCGATGTCGTCGCGGTGGATCCGGCTGAAGGCGTGGCCGGGCTTGACGGTGCGCCGCGCGCTGCCGTCGCGGAGTTCGTCGAACACGCAGCGGCCGGGGCCGTAGATGCCGCCGGCGCGCATCACGTCCACCGCACGTGTGGCGGCCAGCGCCGCCCAGGCCTGCTCGGCGGCCAGGCGGCGGCGGGTACGGTCCTGGGTCGGCGTCGGCGGCGTTGCCTCATCCACCCAGGCGCCGTCGTGGTCGCCATACACGCCCGTTGTGGAAATGTAGCCGACCCAGGCCAGCCGGGCCGCTCGCACCGCCTGGCCATGCGCCGCCAGCACGGGGTCGCCTTCCTGCCCCGGCGCGGCGGTGACCAGCAAGTGGGTGGCCGCGGGCAACACCTGGGCGAAATCGTCGAAGGCCACCAGCGCCACGCCCGCCGGCGGCCGGGCCCGGGCCGGGTCCCGCGCCGTGCCTGTCACGCGGAAGCCGGCGGCCAGCGCCGCTTTCGCCGCGGCAGTACCGCTGTAGCCCAGCCCGGCAACCAGAAGATGTTTCGCCACGGTGAGGTTCTCGCCAATGCCGCCGCGTGATCTGGCATCGGCGGCGGCGCGCGACTAGACTGCGCGTGTGAAAACCCCCCGTCCCGTGTTGCTCGGCGCATTCGCGGCCGTGTTGCTGGCTGCCGCCGCCGGTGCCTGGTTCGCCTTCAGCCCGGCGCTGCTGCCTTCGTCGGAAATGCTGCCGCTGCCGCCGGAGCCCGTGCGCCTGGCCGATGGCGAGGAATATGAACGCTGCCTGCTGGCGCTGCGGACCGACCCGACGGGCGCGCTGGCGCTGGCCGAGGCCTGGGAAGCCACCGGCGGTGGCGAGGGCGCCCGGCATTGCGGCGCCCTGGCCCTGCTGGGCATGGGGGAGCCTGACAAGGCCGCCGAGCAGCTGGAGCAACTGGCCACCCGCAGCCGCGGCAGCGCCCCGGCCCGGGCCGCGGTCTTCGCCCAGGCGGGGCAGGCCTGGCTGATGGCGGGGCAGGCCGGCCGCGCCTTCGCCGCCAGCACCATGGCCCTGACCCTGACGCCGAGCGACGTGGACCTGCTGATCGACCGGGCCGTGGCGCTGGGATCGCTGGGCCGCTACGCCGACTCGATCGAGGATCTGAACCGCGCCCTGGGCCTGGACCCCGACCGCGCCGATGCCTGGGTGTTCCGCGCCGCCAGTTGGCGCCACATGGACCATGTGGACCAGGCGCAGCGGGACATCGTCCGCGCGCTGGAAGCGGACCCGGACAATGCAGAAGCCCTGCTGGAGCGCGGCATCATCCGGCAACTGCAGGGCGACACCAGCGGCGCGCGGGCGGATTGGGAGCGCGCCATCACCCTGGCGCCGGACAGCGCCACCGCCGACCTGGCGCAGCAGAACCTAGCGCTGAACGAGGCCGGGCCGCTGAGGCGGTAACGCCCGTCAGCGCAGCTTGCGGCGCGACAGGCTGAACCCCGCCGCCAGCAGCGCGAAGGCCATGCCGAAGGTCAGCGCCAGCCGCGGCCCGGCGCCGCCCGCCAGCTGGAAGCACAGCGCCATGATGGTGGTACCATTGGTGTGGCCCAGCAGCCGTGCCGTGGCCTGCAACCCGCCGGCACCGCCGCTGCGCGCCTTGGGCGCGGCGCCCAGCATGGCCCGGTTGTTGGGCGTTTGGAAAAAGCCGAAGCCGGCGCCGCACATGGCCAGGCTGGCGCCCAGCAGCAGCATCGGCCCGGTGCCGCCCAGGCTGTAGACCAGCAGCAGCCCGAGCGCGAAGCCGGTCATGCCCCCGGCACAGAGCCAGCCGGTGGCCAGCCGGTCCGACAGTCGCCCGGCCAGGGGCGCGGCGAAGGCCAGCGCCACCGGCCAGGGCGTCATCAGCAGGCCGGTCTGCACCTGGCTCCACCCCGCGCCCTGCAGCAAAAAGGGCAGCGCCACATAGCTGACCGACCAGGCGGTGAAGCCGCAGACCGAGCCGCAGACCGCCAGCCCGATGACGCGGTTGCGCAGCAGGTCCAGCGGCAGCATCGGCGTCGGCTGGGTCAGTTGCCGCGCCACCAGCAGCCAGCAGCACAGCCCCGCCAGCCCCAGCAGCACCAGCGCCAGCCCGGTGCGCGTCAGCAGCATGTCGATGCCGAGGAACAGCAGCCCGAAGGCCAGCACGTTCAGCCAAGCGCTGGGCGCGTCGAACCGGCGGCCGCTGCGGGGCGTGTTGGGCAGCGCCTTCCAGCCGATGACGCAGCAGGCCAGGCCGATGGGCGCGATGACCGCGAACAGCGCCGGCCAGGGCGCCACGGCCAATATGGCCGCCGCCAGCGTCGGCGCGGTGGCCGAGGAGATTGCCACCGAGGTGGCGTTGATGCCGATGGCGCGGCCGAGCTGCGCCGCCGGATAGGTGTAGCGCACCACCCCGGCGGTCAGCGACTGCACCGCCGAGGACGCCACCCCCTGCACCACGCGACAGGCCAGCAGCACCCAGAAGCTGGGCGCCAGGGCGGAGGCGATGCCGCCCAGCGAGAACACCAGCATGCCGCCGAGGAAGACGCGCTTGAAGCCGAAGATCTCCCCCAGCGAGGCCGCCGGCAGCAGCGTGGTCACCACCGCCAGCAGGTAGGCGTTGGGCAGCCAGGTGGCGGTGGCCGGGGAAATGCCCAGGTCGCGCGTGATGGTCGGCAGCGCCAGGTTGATCATGGCCGTGTCCATCACCGTGATCACGATGGACCCGATGATGGAGACGATGGCCAGGCGCCGCCGCCGTGGCGGCAGTCCGTCCGCTGGTTCGGTGGTGTGGCTCAGGCGGGCAGCTTCGGCAGGGCCACGCCCACCAGCACGTCGCGCGTCACCAGCGCGGCCAGCTGATCCTCGGTCCAGCCCTCGGTGCCCGCGGGGCGCAGCGGCAGCACCATCCAGCGGTAGTCGGCGGTGCTGTCCACCACGCGCAGTTCCACGTCATCGGCCACCGGGCTGCCCCATTCGGCCATGACGGCACGGGGTTCCCGCACCACGCGGCTGCGGTAGGAGAAGCTCTTGTACCAGTGCGGCGGGTAGCCCAGCACGGCGCGCGGGTAGCAGCTGCACAGCGTGCAGACGATGACGTGGTGGCGCTTCGCCGTATCCTCCAGCACGCCCAGCGGCGGGGCGCCGGCCATGGAGACGCCCATCGCCTCGGCTGCCGCGGTGCCGTTCTTCAGCATCATCGCGCGCCATTCCGGGTCCAGCCAGGCGCGGGCGACCATGCGGGCGCCGGTCTCGGGGCTGGCGCGGTCGGTGCTGGCCTGCTGGGCGGCCAGCTCGGCCTCGCTGACCACGCCCTTGGCCAGCAGCGCGGCCACCAGGCGTTCCAGCTGCGCGATGCTCTCGGCGCGGGCGGGATTGGACATGGTCAGGCGGCCTCCAGCCAATGCTCGAAGATCTCGACCAGCAGCTTGTCCGGCTGCTTGCCATCGGCGGGGAAGATGCCGGGCTGGTCGAACATCACATGGTACAGCACCCGCGTTTCGGCCGGGCGGGCGAAGGCCAGGTCCTCCGGGTTGCGGAAGGCGCCGAGCACGCGCTCCACCTCGCCGGCCCGGCCGCGCAGGTAGTGCGGTGTGCGGATGTGGCAGGGGCCGCGTTCCTCCGGCCAGTCGTTCTTCACCAGCACCCGGCTGCCGGGGGAAAAGCGCGGGTTCACTTCAGTTCCTCCCGGCTCACCACGCCCTTTTCCAGCATCAGCAGCTCGATGCTGCGCAGCCAGCGCTCGTAGTAGGTCAGCGCGAAGTATTCAGCCTCGGGGATGCTCTCGATGCCGCGGCGCAGCTCGTCCACGGTCATGTAGCCCTTGCGCGCCAGGGTCTGCCGCAGCGCGTCCACCCGCTTGCCGAAGGCATCCGGCGGCTCCTCGTCATGTTCCACCGGGGTGCAGTGGAAGCGCTGGATGCCGCCGATGTCGTGGATGGCCGGGGTGTGATCGGTGTCGCTCATGCTGCCGAGGCTAGCGCCGCCGGGCGGGGGGCGTCCAGGGTTCAGCCCCCGACATTCTCATCCGCGCTCAGCCCCCAGATGGAGCTGCGCGGCACGAAGCCGCGGAAGTCGCCGGCCTGGACCTCGCACCAGCCGGCGCCGGCGGCACAGGCGCGGATGCGGCCGACCACGCCGGGCATCAGCCGCGCCACCGGCGTGGCATCGGCTTCCGCCCGGCGGCGCATCATGGTCTCGGCGCCGCGGACCACGAAGGTGCGGCGCCCGGTCAGGGTGGCGGCATGCACCCAGCCCACGGTGCCGTCCATGTCGCGGATCTGCCGCCAGACCTGGTATTCGCTGATGATCTCCACCGGCAACTCGCGCCGCCGATAGGTCCACTCGGTCGGCCGGTCGGTGCCGGGGCCGACGCGCATGTTCACTTCATTGGAGCGCAGCGCGGCGTAGCGCGGGATCGGCAGGCCGGTGACGCTGCCCTTGCCCGGTTCCACCACCAGCGGCGGTGGCGGCGCCGGGGTGGGGGCGGGCGCCGGGGCCGGCGCGGGCTGCGCC
>CANGNF010000017.1 GCA_947455205.1 Acetobacteraceae bacterium
CTGACCGGTGACAGCACCTTCGCCGGCACCACCACCATCTCGGCAGGCACGCTGCAGGTGGGCAACGGCGGAACCGCCGGGTCGCTCGGCGCCGGCAACATCGTCAACAACGCCGCGCTGGCGTTCAACCGGTCGGACAACGTCACCGTCAGCAACGTCATCTCCGGCACCGGCACGCTGACGCAGGCGGGCGCCGGCAGGCTGACCCTGACCGGCGACAGCACCTTCGCCGGCACCACCACCATCTCGGCCGGCACGCTGCAACTGGGCAACGGCGGAACCGCCGGGTCGCTCGGCGCCGGCAATATCGTCAACAACGCCGCGCTGGCGTTCAGCCGGTCGGACAACGTCACCGTCAGCAACGTCATCTCCGGCACGGGCACCCTGACGCAGGGCGGCAGCGGCAACCTGATCCTGACCGGCGCCAGCACCTATACCGGCGCCACCCTGGTCAACTCCGGCCTGCTCTCGGTGAATGGCTCCATCAGTGGCTCCTCCGGCCTCACGGTCGCCTCCGGTGGTACCCTGGGCGGCATCGGCACAGTGCCGGGCGTCTCGGTGCTGGCGGGCGGCACCATCGCGCCGGGCAACTCCGTGGGCACGCTGACGGTGGCCGGCAACCTGGCGCTGGCCGCGGGGTCGGTGACCCAGATCGAGGTGCTGGGCGCGGCTGCCGACCGCATCAACGTCACCGGCACGGCCACGCTGGGTGGCACGCTGCGGCTGCTGGCGCAGGGTGGCGCCTATACCTTCAACGCGCCCTATACGCTCATCCATGCCGCCGCGGTCACCGGCAGCTTCGCCACGGTGACGACGCAAGGCAGCTTCGGCGCAGGCGTGACCGCCACGGTAGGCACCACGGCCACCGAGGCGCAGCTGGTGCTGACCCCGGCCGCGCTGGTGCCGGTTGTCGCGCCCTCCGGCCCGGCGGGCCCCACCTTGAGCCTGGGTGGTACCCGCAACCAGGTGGCGGTGGCGGCGGGGTTGGACCGCGCGCTGGCGGCAGGGGCGAACCTGTCCTCCCTGTTCCCGCTGTACAACCTGCCAGCGTCGGCGCTGCCGCATGGACTGGACCAGGTTTCCGGCCAGGTGCACGCCGCCGCCAGCGGAGCGCTGGCCCAGGGCGCCAGCCAGTTCCTGGGCGCCATTCTGGACCCCGGGCGCGACAGCCAGATGGGCGGCGATGGCGGCAGCGACGAAGCGCCGGTCCGCTATTCCGTCTGGGCCACGGCTATCGGCGCCAGCATGAGGAACGGTACCGCCGGCGCCGGAACCAACCATGGCATCACCAGCAGCGGCGGTGTGGCGGCGGGGGCGGACATGCGCCTGGCGCCCAACCTGGTCGCGGGCGCGGCGCTGTCTGCCTCGGGCGGGACCACCCGGCTCTCGGACGGCCTGGGCCGGGCCGAGACCAGCCAGTTGCAGGGCGCCATCTACGGCACCACCACCCAGGGGCCCCTCCGGCTTTCCGCCGCGGTTGCCTTCGGCGGTGTGGAGGTGACCACCAACCGAACCGTGCCATTCCTCGGCACCGGCGACATCCGTGCCCACTACACCGGCCAGGGCGCGGCCACGCGGCTGGAGGCGGCATGGCCGTTGGTCGAGGCCGTGCCGCGGGTGACGCTGACGCCGGCTGTGGCCTTCCAGGGCAGTTGGTACCAGACGTCGGGCTTCCGCGAGACCGGTACCTCCGGCCAATCGGTTGCCACCCTCGCTGTGGCCGGGCGTACCCAGGGGCAGTCGCGGGCCGAGGCCACCCTGCGCGCCGATACCTCGCTGACCTCGGCGCTTTCCGCCTTCGGGCGGGTGGGGTGGACGGCCTACCTGCAGCGCGACGCCGGCATGGCGGCGCAGTTCAGCGGCGTGCCCGGGGCGGGCTTCACCATAGGTGGCCCACGTCCCGATGCGCATGCGGCGCTGCTGTCGGCCGGCGTGGACTGGCGGGTGGCGGCCGCGATAACGGTGACGGCGCGAGTGGATGCGGAGCTTGGCGCCAACAGTTACGCCATCAATGGTCGGGCGCGGCTCCGCTACGAGTTCTGAGGCCATTCAAGCAGTTGTTGCCGGAAAACGTTGGCTCTTTCGGCCAGGTCTTCCCCAGTGGTTGCGGCACAGGCGCTTCGCTTCGGCCTGTGGTCCGGAGCGGATGCTGGCACAGGCCATTGCTCCACGCTGAGCCGCTGCCCGCGGCCCAGGCGGCCGGCGCAGGCGCGTGCGGGCGTCACGTCCAGGCCGGAGATGCGACCGACACTGTGGGTCGACGGTGCCTGATGGGGGAGAGGCCGGTGGCAGTTACCGCGCACTGCCGAGAGACAGGAGATGGGGCAGGCTCCGGTCGTGCCCCGTGGCGTGGTGTAGGAGCGCCCCGGGCGGCCACCGCAGTGATCCTTGGTAGGGTTTTCCAGTAGCTTAAACGCCGCCGTCCCCAAACTATTCGCAGGGCACCGTGCAGCCAGCGCAAAGCAGCCGGACCACCGGCGGGCGCTACACCACCTTGTCGGTGATGACCTGCGCCACCGGCACCGTGGCGGCGAAGCTCGGCCGCGCCTCCACCCGGGCGGAAAGCGCGACCAGGCTGGGGTACAGGCTGCGCCAGGGGTGCTCGGGGAAGCGCACGTCCAGGTAGCGCACCATCGTGCCGGTGGCGATCTCGGCCAGGCCGAAGGCATCGCCCACCATCCATTGCCGGCCCTCGGCCAGGCGCGCCAACTCGCGCAGGCCGCCATCCACCTTGCGGCGCTGGCGGGCGATCCATTCCTGGCTCTGCTGGTCCGCGGCGCGGTGGCGTTCCCAGAACATCAGCACGCAGGCGTCGCAGACGCCGTCCGCGATCACCTCCACCTTGCGCGCCTCCAGCCGCTGCCAGGTATCGGCCGGCACCAGGGGCGGCGTCGGCCATTTGGCCTCGATCACCTCCAGGATGTAGCGGCTCTCATACACGCTGCTGCCATCGTCGAAGACCAGCACCGGCAGCTTCTCCAGCGGGTTGTACTGCGGCGTGGCGGTGGTGTGGTCCCACGGCACCTCGGTCACCAGCTCGAACGGGATGTCCTTCTCGGCCAGCGCGATGCGGACCTTGCGGGCGTAGGGGCTGGGGGTGGCGCTGAGCAGCTTGAGCATGATGGATCTCCGATGTTCGTCGGCGGCGAGGTGGGGGCCAGACAGTTGGGAAGCTTGGGTGAGCCTATAACGCCCGGCCCGTCCGGGGACGAGCATGACCAGATCCTGCAGGGCGGTCGTGGCGCGCCACGCGACGGCCCGGCGCCCAGCGCCATGCGCTAGCTTCCGGCCGCATCCTCTTCCGCCTGGCGGAAAAGCCCTGGCCTTCGCGTCTCATCGCAGCCGCTGGAATCACCGGCGGCGTGAACCAGCCGCTCAGTCCCGCGTCATCGGCAGCGCCAGCGTGACCGCCCAGCACAGCCCCAGCATCACCGCGGAGCCGACCAGGCAGGCCGTCAGCCCGCCCCAGCCATACAGCATGCCGGAGAGCAGGATGCCGCCGAACCGCCCCGCGGCGTTGGCGGCGTAGTAGAAGCCGACATCCTCGGCCGCCTTGGCGCTGCCGGCATAGGCCAGCACCAGGTAGGAATGTACCGAGGAGTTGACCGCGAAGGCGAAGCCGAACACGGCGAGCCCCACCGCCACCACCAGGTCCGGCTGCGCCACGCCGGCCGCCAGCGCCACCGCCAGCGCCGCCGGCACCAGCGCCAGCAGCAGGGACCACAGCCGCGCCGCCGGCACCTCGGTGGCCAGGCCATCGGCGCTGCGCTTGACCAGCGCCGGCGCGGCGGCCTGCACCAGGCCGTAGCCGATGGTCCACAGCGCCAGGAAGCCGCCGACCATTGGGAAGCTCCAGCCCTGGGCGTAGAGGAAGACCGGCAACCCGACCACGAACCAGACATCCCGCGCGCCGAACAGCACCACGCGGGCGGCGGCCAGCAGGTTCACGCCGCGGCTCTTGCCGAAGAACTCGCGGACGGAGCGGGAGGCCTTGGCCTTGCCCATCAGCGGCGGCAGGGAGAGCACCACGCCCGCCAGCACCAGGCCGAGCGCCGCCGCCATGGCCCACAACGCGCCGCGGAAGCCCAAGCCCTCCAGCAGCACGCCACCGAGGAAGAAGCCGAACCCCTTCATGGCGTTCTTGCTGCCGGTGAACCAGGCCACCCAGCGGAACAGCCGGCCGCTGGCCTCGCCGGGCGTCCGATCGCCGGAGGGCGAGGCGCGGAGGCGTGAAACGGCCGCCGCGCCGAAGGCGCTGTCATGGGTCAGCTTGATGGCGGATTTGCTCGCCGTCTTGGTCAGGTCCTTGGCCACGCCGCAGATGCCCTGCGCGCCCACCACCCAGGCCACCGAAAGCGCCTCGCCCCACCCCGGCGCCATGGCCGAAAGCAGCAGGAAGCCGGTGATCTGCGTGGCCAGCCCCACCGCCAGCATCCGCGCGATGCCGAAGCGCGTGGCCAGCCAGCCGCCGATGAGGTTGGCGCCGATGCCCGCTGCCTCGTACAGCAGGAACAGGAAGGCGAGGGTGAAGGGCGAATAGCCCAGCCGGAAGAAGTGCAGCAGCACCAGCATGCGCAGCGCGCCATCCGTCAGCGTGAAGCCCCAATAGGCCGCGGTCACGATGGCGTAGTTGCGCGTGGCGGCGCCGGCCGTGGTGCTGCCCATGGTCAGATGCCGACCTGCCGCAGGTGGCAGGCCAGGTCCACCATGCGGCAGGCGTAGCCCATCTCGTTGTCGTACCAAGCATAGACCTTCAGCAGCGTGCCGTCGGTGACCATGGTGCTGAGGCCATCGACGATGCTGCTGCGCGTATCCCGCGCGTAGTCGGCCGAGACCAGTGGCCGGTCCTCATAACCCAGTATGCCCGCCAGTGGCCCGGCGGCGGCGGCGCGGAACAGCGCGTTGACCTCCTCGGCGGACGTCGCGCGCGCCATCTCGAACACGCAGTCGGTGATGGAGGCGTTCAGCACGGGCACGCGCACCGCATGGCCGTTCAGCTTGCCCTTCAGCTCCGGGTAGATCACCGCGATGGCGGTGGCGCTGCCGGTGGTGGTCGGCTGCAGCGACAGCATGGCGGAACGCGCGCGGCGCAGGTCCTTGTGCGGCGCGTCGTGCACCACGTTGGTGTTGGTCGGGTTGTGGATGGTGGTGATCTGGCCGTGGCGGATGCCGATGGCCTCGTGCACCACCTTCACCACCGGTGCCAGGCAGTTGGTGGTGCAGGACGCGGCGGTGACGATGGGATGGCGCGCGGGGTCGTAGAGCTGTTCGTCCACGCCCACCACCACGTTCAGCACACTGTCCACCTTGACCGGCGCGGCGATGATGACGCGCTTCGCCCCGCGCCTCAGGTGGCCTTCCAGCACGTCGGGCGTCAGGAACTTGCCGGTGCATTCCAGCACCACCTCCACGCCCAGGTCGCCCCAGGGAATGTCAGCGGGCGTGGCATGGGCGGAGAAGGACAGCCGCCGCTCGCCGATGCGGATCGCCTCGCCCTCCACGCCGAAGCGCGGCCCGCGCCAGCGGCCCTGCACGCTGTCGAATTCCAGCAGATGGGCGCAGGCCGCGGCGCCGCCCTTGATCTCGTTGAGGTGGACGACGTCCAGCCGGTTGCCGCGGCGCGGGTCGTCGTCCTGCCGCTCCGCCGCGCCCATGGCAGCGCGCAGCGCCAGCCGACCGATGCGGCCCATGCCGCTGATGCCGACGCGCATCTCAGCGCGCTCCGGCGGGGTTGGCCAACGCGCCCAGCCGGGCCGGGACATCGCCGGCGGGCGGGCCCAGGGCGGTGAAGGCGAGGGCGGCGGCTTCCGGGTTCATGGCTCCACAATAATGACATCAGGGCTGCCGTCGCGTGAAACCTCGATGACGCGCGGGGCGGGCACCGGCATCGCCACCACCGGGTCCGGCAGGCCGGTCCGCGCGGCGCCTCCCGCCGCCCCGTTGCGCCAAGCGGCGGCAGCGGCCACCATCGCCGGCCTGAACCGATGGCGGGCCCCGTGGCGTTCAAGATCCGAGTGCAAGCGCTGGCCAAGGCCTATGGCGAGGGCGCGGGGAGCCACCTGGCCCTGCGGGATTTCAGCCTGGATGTCGCCGAGGGCGAGTTCGTCTGCCTGCTGGGGCCGAGCGGCTGCGGCAAGACCACGGCGCTGCGGATCATGGCGGGGCTGGAGCAGGCGAGTGCCGGCAGCGTGGTGACGACGCCGCCGGCGGCGGGGCAGCCGGCGAATTCCATGGTGTTCCAGGAACACGGCCTGTTCCCCTGGATGACCGCGGTGCAGAACGCCGCCTATGGGCTGGAGATGCGCGGCGTTGGCCGGCGCGAGCGCGAGGCGCGGGCGATGGCGTTCCTCGGCCGCATCGGGCTGGCCAGGTTCCGCGACCACTACCCGCACCAGCTTTCCGGCGGCATGCGCCAGCGGGTCAGCCTGGCGCGTGCCTTCGTCAACGACCCCGACATCCTGCTGATGGACGAGCCCTTCGCCGCGCTGGACGCGCAGACCAAGCTGGTGCTGCAGGAGGAGTTGCTGGCGCTGTGGGAGGCCGAGCGCAAGACGGTGGTCTTCGTCACCCACGGCATCGACGAGGCCCTGGCGCTGGGCGACCGGATCGTGGTGATGACCGGCGCGCCGGGGCGGATCAAGCAGGTGGTGCCGGTGCCGTTTGCCCGCCCGCGCGACCCCGCAGCGCTGCGGGCGAACCCGGAATTTGGCCGGTTGAGCCTGGAGATCTGGCACCTGATCGAGCGCGAGGCGCATGCCGCATGAAGACGGCCAGCAAGGAGCGCCTGGTCGCCATCGCCTCGCCGTTGGCGGCGCTGCTGGCGTGGCAGGCGCTGGCCGATGCCGGCATGCTGGACACGCGGTATCTGCCCTCGCCCTGGCGGATATTGCTGGTGGCGCAGCAACTCGCGCTCTCCGGCGACCTGTGGCTGCACACCCGCGCCAGCCTGTACCGGCTGGGCGTCGGCTTCGTGCTCGGCGCCGTGCCGGGCATCCTCATCGGCATGCTGATGGGGCTGAACCGCTACCTGCGCGCCGCGCTGGACCCCTTGATCGCGGCGACCTACCCGATCCCGAAGATCGCCGTGCTGCCGCTGCTGATGCTGGTCTTCGGCATCGGCGACGGCTCCAAGATCGCGGTCGTCGCCGTCTCCGTGCTGCTGCTCTCGGCCATCAACACCATGACCGGCGTGCGGGGCATCGAGCGGGTCTATTTCGACGTGGCGAAGAACTTCCGCTCGCCGCCGTGGAAGCTGTTCACCCGCGTCATCCTGCCGGCGGCGCTGCCGACCATCTTCGCGGGGCTGCGGATCAGCCTGGGCGTCGCGCTGGTGGTGCTGGTCGGCGCCGAGTTCGTCGCTTCCCGTGCCGGGATCGGCTTCCTGATCTGGTCGTCGTGGGAAACACTGGCGGTCGAGGACATGTTCGTCGGTATCATCGTCATCACCATGCTCGGCGTGGCCACAACACAGGTGCTCAAGGAATGCGAACGCTACTTCCTGCCCTGGCGGCACTGACGCTCTGGCTCGGCGTTGCCCGGGCGCAGCCGGTCAAGTTCGCCGAACTCGGAATTCTGGCCGATGCGCCGGTCTACCTGGCCATCGAGCACGGCTATTTCCGCGAGGCCGGCATCGAGGTGACGCTGGAGCGCTTCGGCTCCGCGGTGCAGGCGACGGCGCCGCTCTCGACCAACCAGGTGCAGGTGGCCGGCGGCGCGGTCAGTGCCGCGCTGTTCAACGCCTTCGCGCGGGACTGGCCGGTGCGGATCGCCATGGGCCGCACCGGCGACCGGCCGGGCTATTCCGGGGATACGCTGGTGCTGCGGCCGGATGTGCGGGAGCGGGTGCAGCGGCTGCGTGACCTGAAGGGCCTGCGCATCGCGGTCAACGCGCCCTCCGCCGGGCTGCACTACATGTTGGGGCGGATGCTGGAATCGGATGGGCTGACCATCCGCGACGTGGAACTGGTGTACATGCCCTGGCCCAACATGGGGCCGGCCATGGAGACCCGCGCCATCGATGGCGGCACGGTGGTGGAGCCCTTCGCCGCGCTGTTCGCCCAGCGTGGCCAGGCGGTGCCGTTCCGCCGCGCCGCGGATGTGCTGCGCGACCCGCCGCTGGAGGTCTCGGTCATCCTGTTCAGCCTGGAATGGGCGAACGCCAAGCCGGAGCAGGCGCGCGCCTTCGCGCTGGGCTACCTGCGCGGCGCGCGGGAATACTGGCAGGCCATGCGCGGCGGCCCCAACCGCGCCCAGGTGGTGGCGCTGCTCAGCCGGCGCACCACCATGACCGACCCGGCGCAGTACGAGCAGGCGCAGTGGAGCTACGCCGACCCCAATGGCGACATCGTGCTGGCCAGCCTGGCGGACCAGCAGGCGTTCTTCGTCAGCCAGGGCAGCGTGCGCACGCCGCAGCCGGTGGAGCGCATGCTGGACCGCCGCTTCCTGGACGCCGCGCTGGCGCGGCTCGGCCGCGTGGCGACCGATTGAGGAGACCGAGATGACGCACGCATCACCCACGCCGATCCGGGTCGAGGATTGCCTGCACACCGGGCCGGGCACGCTGGCCGGGCAGTACATGCGCCGCTTCTGGCAGCCGGTGTTCCACGGCGTGGACCTGGCGCCGGGCAAGGCGACGCCGCTGCGGATCATGGGCCAGGACTACGCGCTGTATCGCGGCGAGGACGGCACCCCCTTCCTGACCCAGGCGCGCTGCCCGCATCGGCTGACGCTGCTGTCCACCGGCTGGGTGGAGGGCGATGCGATCCGCTGCTTCTACCATGGCTGGAAGTTCAGCGGCGCCGACGGCGCCTGCCTGGAACAGCCGCCGGAGGAGGACAGCTTCCGCCACAAGGTCTGCCTGCAGACCTGGCCGGTGCGCGAATACCTGGGCCTGGTCTTCGCCTACCTGGGCGAGGGCGAACCGCCGCCGTTTCCGCTGTACCCGGAGTTCGAGCGCTTCGAGGGGTTGCTGGAGATCGACAGCTACCTGCGCGAATGCAACTACTTCCAGAACCTGGAGAACGCGCTGGACATGAGCCATGTCGGCTTCGTCCATGGCGACAACCGCGCGGCGTTCAACGGCATTGGCCTGGGGCGCCGGCTGGCGGCCGAGGAATCCCGCTGGGGCGTGACCTACAGCTTCACCCGGGCGGATGGCGCGAAGCGCGTGCAGCAATTCGGCATGCCCAACATCTTCTACATGAACGCGCTGCCGACCGACCCCGATATCGGCTGGCAGGAATCGCTGTTCTGGTGGGTGCCGGTGGACGACCTGCGCCACATCCAGTTCAGCCTGCACCGGGTGCCCGCCACCGGGGAGGCGCGGGCGCGCATCCATGCCCGCCGCACCCGCCGCCGCACCGAGATCGACGAGGCGCATCAGGACGTGGCCGAGGAGGTGCTGGCCGGTCGCATCCGCATCGCCGATGTGGACGGCAAGCGCTGCGACATGGTGCGGCTGCAGGACGACGTGGCGCAGATCGGCCAGGGCCGCATCGCCGACCGCACGGGTGAGCGGCTGGGGCGCGGCGATGTCGGCGTCATCGCCATCCGCAAGCTGTGGACGCGGGAGATGACGGCGCTGCGCGACGGCCGGGAGATCCTGCGCTGGCAGCGCGGGCCGGAGATCGTGCCCGCCGTCTGGGGGCTGGAGGGCGGCGCCGGCCGCGCCGGCGGCGAGGGCACCAGCGAGCAGGCCCGCGCGGATATCGAGGATGTCCGGCCCTTCCTGGCCATCGACCTGCAGCTTCGCGCGCTGCGGGGCGAGGCGCGGGCCCGATGACGCCGCCGCGGCTGACCCTGGCGGAGCGCGACCGCCGCTGGCAGGGCCTGCAGGCGCTGATGCGGGCGCGGGAGATGGAAGCCATCGTCGTCGGCAGCTTCCAGGGGCGGGAGCGGCTGGAGAGCTACCTGATCGACGACTTCTACGATTCCATCGTGATCCTGCCGGCCACGGGCGAGCCGACCGTGCTGACCTTCGCCACCGGCCGCGTCTCCCGCAGCCATGAGAGCGCCAGGCGCGGCGAGGATATCTGGGCGCGCGACATCCGCATCGGCTTCGGCGGCGCCAGGGCGGCCGAGGTGTTGCTGGAGAAGGGCGTGCGCCGGCGCATCGGGCTGGTCGGCTTCGGCCCCACCGCGCCCGGGGAGGCCGAGGGGCTGGTGCCGCTGGGGCTGCACCGCAACCTGACCGCGGCGCTGCCGGGCGTGGAGGTGGCCGACTTCACCCGCGACTTCACCGACTTCATTTTGCTGAAGAGCGAGGCGGAGATCGCCCTGCTGCGCCATGCCGCCGAGGTGAGCGAGGCGGCCTGCGCCGCCATGGTGGCGGCCTGCACGCCGGGCGCGACCGAGGCCGAGGTCTTCGCCGACATTGCCCATGCGGTGTACCGGCGCGGCTGCGACCTGCGCTACCCGTTCCTGACGCTGCAATCCGGGCCGGACAATATCGGCTGGGGGGTGCCGCGCTGGACCATCCGCGCTGAGCCGCCCCGCGTGCTGGCGATGGGCGACCTGGTGCAGGCGGAGATCCACACCAGCTACGGCGGCCAGGAAAGCCAGGTGCAGATGTGCGTCGCCATCGGCCCGCTGAGCGACACCCACCGGCGTTGCGCCGACGCTGCCCGCGCGAGCTACGAGGCCGGGCTGGCGGCGGTGCGGCCGGGGGTGACCTTCGGGCAGGTGGTTGACGCGATGGCGGCGCCGCTGCGCGACGGCGGCTTCTGGTCGAAGACGCCGCTGCTGCACACCCTGACCTTCGGCTCCACCGGCTTCAGCGGCGCCAACCGGGAGGGGATTCCGCCGGGCTTCGAGGAGGAGATCGAGGGCAACCAGCGCCCTGGCGTGCGCCGGCCGGAACTGGTGCTGCAGCCCGGCATGGGGCTGGAGCTGGAGCCGAATGCCTGCCTGGGGCCGCACCGGGTCAATATCGGCGGGGCGGTGCTGGTGACGGCGACCGGGGCGGAGGAACTGAACAGCCTGTCGACGCGGGTGGCGCAGGCGGGGTAGCCGGCCCGCGGCCTACCGGGACGGCGCGGCGGGGCGGCTGGCGGGCTGGTCCGCCCGCGGCAGGCCGCAGGTCAGCAGCAGCGCGATCATCGCCAGGTCGCCGCGCTGGCCGGCGTTGCAGAGGCGCGCCGGTTCGGCAGCCTGGCGGGCCCAGGCCTGTTCGGCCGCGAGACGGGCGGTGGCGGGGCGCTGCTGCGGGTAGCCGGCCTGGTGCTGGGGCATGGGATCCTCCTGGGCTCAACGTCGCCCCGGCAGCGGGGCAAACAAACCCTATCGAAATTATAGAGATTATTGCAAGCGGGTTTCCGCGTGCTCCTGTTCGCCCCGCCGGGGATGCTGGCACGGCCGCCGCCGGCACGGCTTGCCCGCCCCGGCCAGCGGCGTAGGCTGCACCCGCGCCGCAGGAGAACCCGCATGACCGAGCAGCCGCAGCAGGGCACCGCCACCGCCCAGGCCGCCCGCATCCCGATCCTGGATGTCGGCCCCTTCCTGGCCGGGCAACCCGGCGCCGATGTGGCGCTGGCGCGGGCGGTCGCGGTCACCTCGGCCGATACCGGCTTCCTCGTCATCAGCAACCATGGCGTGCCGCAGCCGGTCATCGACACCGCCTTCGCCGCCGCCGCCCGGTTCTTCGCGCAGGAGGAGGCGGCGAAGCTGGCGCTGAAGATCGGCGCCGAGAATATCGGCTACCTGCCCTATGGCGGGCAGACGGTGCGGACCTCCACCGTGTCCAAGGTGACCAGGCCGAACAACAGCGAGAGCTTCTACATCGTCACCCCCGATGCGGCGGAGGATCGCAACCGCTGGCCGGACGTGCCGGGCTTCCGCGCCGAGGTCAGCAGCTACTTCACCACCATGCGGGCGCTGGCGCACCGGCTGCTGCCGGCCTTCGCGTTGGCGCTGGACCTGCCGGCGGACTGGTTCGAGGCGGATTTCCAGGACCCCAACGGGATCGTCCGGCTGATCCAGTACGCGCCGCAGCCGGAGGCGGATGACGACCTGTTCGGCTTTGCCCCGCATACCGATGGCAGCTTCCTGACCCTGCTGCCGCAATCCAAATTCCCGGGGCTTGAGGTGCGGACGCGCGAGGGCGAATGGCTGCGCCCGCCCAGCGTGCCGGGGACGCTGGTGGTGAACACGGGGGAGTTGCTGGCGCACTACTCCAACGACCGGTTCAAGCCCACGCCGCACCGGGTGCTGAACCGCAGCCCCAATATCCGCCACGCCATGCCGTTCTTCTACGGGCCCAACCGGCACCGGGTGGTGGATTGCGCGCCCACCTGCGTCAGCGCCGACAACCCGCCGCGCTACAAGCCGATGAGCAGCTTCGAGCGCAACGCGATCAAGGACCGGCTGAACTTCCCGCATCGGCAGCAGCCGGAGTTCAGCAGCGAAAGCTACTGACGCCCCGCCCGCGCCGGCGGGACCGCCGGCGCGGCGCCGGCTGTCCTTGCCGACCGGCGCGGCCAGCCTGTAGCCTGCCATGACAAGCGCCGCCGGACGCCAGGTCCGTGACAAGGCGCGGCTTGAGGAGGCGACATGATGGCAACAACCCGCCGTTCGCTTGCAGCATTGGCCGCGGGGTCCGCCCTGGGGCTGGCCGGGTCGGGCCCGGCCTGGGCGGAAACCTATCCCTCGCGGCCCGGGCGCATCCTGGTCGGCTTTTCCCCGGGCGGCGCCACCGATATCCAGGGGCGGCTGATGGCGCAGTGGCTGTCGGACCACCTGGGCCAGCAGTTCATCGTGGACAACCGGCCCGGCGCCAGCGGCAACATCGCCACCGAGATGGTCGCCCGCGCCGCGCCGGATGGCTACACGCTGCTGCAGATCGTCTCGCCGCACGCGATCAACCCGACACTGTACCCCAACCTGCCCTTCGACTTCCTGCGCGACATCGTGCCGGTGATCGGCGCTGCCAGGCTGGCCTATGTGGTGGTGGTAAACCCCTCGCTGCCGGTGCGGACGATTCCGGAACTGATCGCCCATGCCAGGGCCAACCCGGAGAAGGTCAGCTACGGCTCGGCCGGCAGTGGCACGCCGCAGAACCTGGCGGCCGAGATGTTCAAGATGATGACCGGGGTGAACCTGCTGCACGTGCCCTACCGCGGCGGCGCGCCGGCGGTGGCGGACCTGCTGGCCGGGCATATCCAGGTGGTGTTCAGCCCGGTGTCGGAGGCGATCGAGCAGGTGCGCGCCGGCAAGCTGCGGCCGCTGGCGGTTTCCACCATGGCGCGGCTGGACGTGCTGCCGGACGTGCCGACGGTGGGCGAGTTCGTGCCCGGCTATGAACTCAGCGGCTTTGCCGGCATCGGCGTGCCGCGCGGCACGCCGGCCGAGATCGTCACCCTGCTGAACCGGCAGCTGAATGCAGCCGTGGCCGATCCCGGGGTCCGGACGAAGATCATCGACCTGGGCGGCACGCCGCTTGGCGGCACGCCGGCGGAGTTCGGCGCGATCCTGAGCGGGGCGATCCGCAAATGGGCGGAGGTGATCCGCTTCGCCGGCATCAAGGCCGACTGAGGCCGGCACGCGCCGGCCGCTCTTGCCGCGCGGCGCCCGCCACCGCAATCTCCGCCGCTGAATTCAGCGCAGGGATAGCAGGGCATGGCGGATTACGGGCGGTTCGGCAGCGGCCAGTCGGTGAAGCGGATAGAGGACAAGGCGCTGCTCTCGGGCGCTGGCAGCTTCACCGACGATTTTTCGCTGCCCGGCCAGGCGCACCTGGTGTTCCTGCGCTCGCCGCACGCGCATGCCCGGCTGGTCAGCATGGACACGGCGCCGGCGCTGGCCATGCCCGGCGTGCTGGCGGTGCTGACCGGCGACCAGCTGGCGGCGGCGGGGGTGAAGGAGTTCGTCACCGCCATGCCGTTCAAGCGGCCGGACGGCTCGGCCATGGCGGCGCCGACGCGGGCCATGCTGGCGCGGGGCGAGGTGCGCTTCGTCGGCGAGGCGGTGGCGGCGGTGGTGGCCGAGAGCGTGGCCATTGCCCGCGACGCCGCCGAGCTGGTGGAGGTTGAGTACGAGGAGCTGCCCTCCGTCACCGGGCTGCAGGCCGCCGCCGCCGGTGGTGCGCCGCAGGTCTGGCCGGCTTCCGGCGGCAATGTGCTGGCCGAGACCGCCTATGGCGATGCCGCCGCGGCCGAGGCTGCCTTCGCCGCCGCCGCGCATGTGGTCGGCCTGGACCTGGTGAACCAGCGCCTGGCGCCGGTTTCCATGGAGCCGCGCGTGGTGCTGGCGCAGTACGAGGGCGAGCGCTTCACGCTGCGCCTCAGCAGCCAGATGCCGTCCGGCGCGCGGGACGGGCTGGCCAAGGAAGTGCTGGGCATTGCGCCGGAACAGGTGCGCGTGCTGGTCGGCGATGTCGGCGGCGGCTTCGGCATGAAGACCGGACTGTACCCGGAGGATGCGGTGGTCGCCTTCGCCGCCCGGCAGGTCGGGCGCCCCGTGAAGTGGGCCGGCACCCGGCTGGACGACTTCCTCAGCGCCACGCATGGGCGCGACACCGAGAGTCGGGCCGAGATGGCGCTGGACGCCAAGGGCCGCGTGCTGGCGCTGCGGGTGCGGACGCTGGCCAACATGGGTGCCTATCCGCGCCCGGCCAGCGTGGCGATCCAGCTGCTGATCGGGCCCTGGGTCAGCACCAGCGTGTATGACATCGGCTGCGTCGATTTCCGCTTCACCGCGGTGCTGACGCATACGGCGACCACGGGGCCGTATCGCGGTGCCGGGCGGCCGGAGGCGATCTTCCTGGTGGAGCGGTTGATGGACACCGCGGCGCGCAAGATGGGCCTGGACCCGGCGGAGCTGCGCCGGCGCAACCTGATCGCGCCCGCGCAGATGCCCTACAAGAACGCCATGGGCCAGACCTATGACAGCGGCGCGTTTGAAAGCCTGCTGGACCAGGGATTAGCATTGGCGGATTGGGGCGGCTTCGACGCCCGCGCGGCGGCCAGCAAGGCACAAGGAAAACTGCGCGGGCGCGGCATGGCCAGCTTTTTGGAATGGACCGGCGGCAACGTGTTCGAGGAGCGCGTGACCGTCGCGGTGAAGGGGGAGGGCGAGATCGAGGTCTATGCCACCACCCAGGCCATGGGCCAGGGCATCGCCACCACCTATGCCCAGCTGGCGGTGGACGTGTTCGGCGTGCCGATCGAGCAGGTGAAGGTGGTGCTGGGCGACAGCGACCGCGGCAGCGGCTTCGGCAGCGCCGGCTCGCGCAGCCTGTTCACCGCCGGCAGCGCCATCAAGGTGGCGTCGGAGAAGACGGTGGATGCGGCCAAGGACCTGGCCGCCGATGTGCTGGAGGCCGCCGCCGTGGACCTGGAATACCAGGCCGGCATCATCCGCGTGGCCGGCACCGACAAGCAGGTGGGGCTGTACGAGCTGGCTGGGAAGCAGCCGCAGGGCCGCATCTTCATGGACATCAGCCACAGCGTTTCCGGCCCCACCTGGCCCAATGGCTGCCATGTGTGCGAGGTGGAGATCGACCCCGAGACCGGCGAGGTGGCGGTGGCCAGCTATGCCTCGGCCAATGATGCCGGGCGGGTGGTGAACCCGATGGTGGTGGAAGGCCAGATCGTCGGCGGCGCCGCCCAGGGCCTGGGCCAGGCGCTGATGGAGCAGGTGGTCTACGACCCCGAGAGCGGCCAGCCGCTGACCGCCAGCTTCATGGACTACTGCATGCCCCGCGCCGACATGGTGGCGGATTACCGCACCACGCTGGACCAGGGCATTCCCTGCAAGACCAACCCGCTGGGGGTGAAAGGCGTGGGCGAACTGGGCACCATCGGTGCCACGCCGGCGGTGGTGAACGCGGTGGCGGATGCGCTGGCCCGCGCCGGCCACGCGGCGGCGGCCGATGCGGCGCAGATGCCGCTGACCCCGCCGCGCGTCTGGGCGCTGCTGCAGGGGTAGAGCACATGCGCCCTGGCGGGCGCACTTCGTGCTCTGCAACTTGTTGAAACCACAGCAGGAAATCCGTTCTGATGATTCCATCGGAACGGATATCGCTCTGGCGCACTGGGAAGATTGACGGCGCGGCCGGCGGCTTCGCACACTCCCTGGCAAGCGGCGCCCCATGCAGGGCAGCCGCACCCCAGGGAGGATTTCGCCATGCTGAAGGTGACGCGCCGGCTGCTGCCGGGGCTGGCGGCGGCGCTGCTGCCGGGCGTGGCCCAGGCCCAGGCCCACGCCTGGCCGGACCGCGCGGTGCGGCTGATTGTGCCGACCGCGCCGGCCGGGCCGACCGACGTGATGGCGCGGGTGATCGCGCCGGGCCTGGGCGGGGTGCTCGGGCAATCCATGGTGGTGGAGAACCGGGGCGGCGCCGGCGGCAATATCGGCGTGGCCGTCGCGGCGCGGGCGCCGGCGGATGGCTATGCCGTGCTGGTCACCTCCACCGGCTTCGTCGTCAATGTCAGCCTGTTCCGCAACCCCGGCTACGGCGTGGACGAGTTCATGCCGGTGACGGAGCTGGGCGCGGCGCCCAACGTGTTCCTGGCGCGGGCGGATAGTGGCATCGCCAGCATGGCTGACCTGGTGGCCAAGGCGCGGGCCACGCCGGGTGGGTTGAACTTCACCAATCCCGGCAGCGGCTCCACGCCGCATCTGGCGGCGGAGCTGCTGCGGCTGCGGACCGGTATTGAGCTGGTGCAGGTGGCGCATAACAGCGCGGGGTTGGCGGTGCAGGCGCTGCTGGCCGGCACCACCCAGGTGGGCGCGACATCGCTGCCACCGGCGCTGGCGCAGGTGAAGGGCGGCACGCTACGGGCGCTGGCGGTGACGGCGGGGGAACGCTTTCCGGACCTGCCGGACGTGCCGACGATGCAGGAGCTGGGCTATCCGGACTTCATCTCGGAGACCTTCATCAGCATGTTCCTGCCGCTGGGCACGCCGGCGGCCATTGTCGGCAAGCTGGCGGATGCCACGCTGAAGGTGGTGCATGAGCCGGGGACCAAGGCGAAGCTGCTGGCGGCGGGCTTCAATGTCAGCGGGGCACGGGGGCCGGAGGCGCTGGCCAACCGCGTGGCGCGGGAGGTGCCGATGTGGCGCGACCTGATCCGCCGCGCCGGCATCGCCCAGGAGTAGGCGCGCGCGCCATTGCCGCCTAGCATCGGCGCCACCAACGAACCGGAGAGAACGCCCATGACCGCCCCAGAACGCCTGCGCGCCCTGCTGCGCGAACCCGGCCTGGTTGCCATGCCCGCCGTGTGGGACGGCATCAGCGCCAAGATGACGGCCGCCGCCGGCTTCAAGACCGCCTTCCTCTCCGGTTCCTGCTGCGCCGCCAGCCGGCTGGGCGGGGCGGACCTGGATTTGATCTCCTTCGGCGAGATGTTCGACAGCTTCACCATGGTGCATCGCGCCGCGCCGGACCTGCTGATTCTGGCCGATGGCGACCATGGCTACGGCAACGCCATGAACGTGCAGCGCACGGTCCGGGCCTATGGCCAGGCCGGGGCGGCGGCGATCCTCATTGAGGACAAGATCACCCCGCGGGCGCTGACCGCCGGCGGCAAGCCCTGCATCCCGCGTGAGGAAGCGCGGATGAAGGTGCGTGCGGCGGTGGAAGCCGCGAAGGACAGCGGCATCCTGATCCTGGCCCGCACCGATTGCCGGCCGACGGCGGGCATCGACGAGGCGGTGGCGCGGATCGAAATGTATGTCGAGGAAGGCGCCGATATCCTGTTCCTCGACAGCCCGGCCGATGACGCCGAGGTGCTGCGCGCGGTGGCCGCGGCCAAGGGGCGGCCTTCCTTCGCGGTGCTGTCCCCGGGTGGCGCGCGGGCCTGCCCGAGCCAGGCCGAGGCGCTGAAGCTGGGCTTCAAGATCGGCACCTTCCCGACCGGGATGCTGTCGCCGGCCATGGCCGGCATCAAGGCCGGGCTGGCGGCGATTGCGGCCGGCGCGAGCGAGGCCGCCGGCGCGCTGCCGACCGCCGAGTTCCGGGACACGCTGGGCTATGCGGCCTATGAGGCGGCGGCGCAGAAGTTCATCGCCCAGGGCTGAGCAGCTACGGCGCGCCGGCCCGGGAAGCCTGGGTCAGCCGTTCAACAACGCCTGGAGGGCGGCCTCGGCGCCGCCTTCCGGCTCGGGCGGCCAAAGCTCGGCCGGCCAGCGGCCGGGGTCGGTGGGTGGCGGCCAGATGTTGCGCTGGCGCCACCAGGCCTCGCGCCGGGCCTCCATGGCCTCCGCCGGGGCCCAGAACCACCGGGCATGCTGGGCGGAAACGGCGGCGACCATGACGCGCGCCATGGCCGTCGCCTCCTCGCGCGGGGCGCCGGCGGCCAGCAGCGCCGCCACCGCGTGCAGCAGGGCGGTGGCGTCGCGATGGCCTTCGCCCATCGCCTGGCGATAGGCAGAGGTGGCGGCCACCAGCCAGGCGCGCGGCCATTGCTTCAGCGGGATGTTATGCGGCTGCGCTGCACTGGGGCCGGGCAAGGATGACACCTCCGTGAACCGTGCGTCCGGCCGCCGCGCCGGGCCGTAGCGCCCTGGGACCGCCAACTTCCAGGAGCGACATCACATGGCCGATTTTCTGCAGAACGGCATGCAGGTTTACCAGACCGACTTCGTCGCGCTCAACAATTCCGGCGTGGCCGGCACCACCACGGTGCTGCTGGACAGCGCCACCCAGACGGTGCGGGTGGACATCCAGGCCAGTGGCCTGGAGCCGGGCCAGGTGCATATCCAGCACATCCATGGCTTCGACGACGACAGCAAGGCGACGACACCCAAGCTGGCGCAGGACGCCGACCGCGACGGCTTCGTCGAACTGGGCGAGGGGCTGGCGACCTACGGGCCGATCCAGCTGAACCTGAGCCTGAACCCCGCGGATTCCGTGCACGACCACGGCACGTCGGGGCATGACCACACCGCCGCCGCGGAGTTTCCGACCGCCGATGCCAACGGCAACCTGCGCTACACCGAGACCTTCCGCTTCAGCACCAGCGACGCGAACGCGCAGGCGATCTTCAACGGCATCACGCCGCTGAACATGAAGGAGGTGGTGATCCACGGCGAGAGCGTGGCGGCCGGCAGCGGCGCCGGCACGGGCGGCGAGGTGGATGGCACCGCCGGCTACAAGGCGGTGCTGCCGGTGGCGTCCGGCGAACTGCACCTGGTGACCGGCCAGGCGGATGTGCTGGCGGCGGTGGGCGCCTTCGGCGATTCCGCCGGCCAGGCGGTGGACTGGAGCGCGGTGGGGGCCCAGGTGGAGGCGAACTTCGCCGCCACCGGGCATTGGTTCCTGTAGGGCCTGGGTGAGCGGCTGATCCATGCCGCCGGTGCCTTGCACCGGCGACGATCAGGCGCGGGGGCGGCCGGTGGCGGTGTGGATTTTCCACCCGCTGCCGGCCCGGCCTGGCGTAGGCTTCCCCCGGACCCAGGCCACAGAGCCGGGCGCGAGGGAGAGCCAGGATGCCAACCACCAGCCTGCCGCTGCTGCGGCGCCGTAACCTGCTTGCCGCCAGCCTGCTGCCGGCGCCCGCGCTGGCCCAGGGGGCCTGGCCCAGCCAGACGGTGCGCTACATCAACCTCTACGCCGCCGGTGGCGCCACCGACATTGCATCGCGCGTGTGGTGCCAGGCGATGAGCCTGGTGACCGGGCAGCAATTCGTGGTGGAGAACCGCGCCGGCGCCGGCGGCACGGTGGGCACGGATGCGATCGCCAAGGCACGGCCGGATGGCTACACGCTGGGCCTGGGCAGCGTGGCGACGCTGGCCATCGCGCCCTCGCTGTTCGGCAGCCTGCCCTATGACCCCGCCAAGGACTTCACCTTCATCTCAGGCCTGTGGCGGCAGCCGAACCTGCTGCTGGTGAACAATGATTTGCCGGTGCGGACCGTGCCGGAGCTGATCGCGCTGCTGAAGGCCAACCCGGGCAAGTACAACTATGCCACCGGCGGGGCGGGCACCACGCCGCATCTCTGCGCCGAGATGTTCAAGACCCGCACCGGGACCGACATGCCCTTCGTGCAGTATCGCGGCGGGGCGCAGGCGCTGCTGGACCTGATGGCCGGGCGGGTGCACGTGATCTTCGACAACTTCTCCGGCCCTATCGGCGCGGTGCGGGAAGGCAAGGCGCGCGGCCTGGCGGTGAGCAGCCCGCAGCGCAGCCCGGCGGCGCCGGACCTGCCGGCGCTGGCGGAATTCCTGCCCGGGTTCGACATCACCAGCTGGAATGGCGTGGTGGCGCCGGCCGGGCTGCCGCCGGCGATGGTGGAGCGAATGGCGAGCTTCGCGCATCGGGCGCTGGCCAGCCCGGAGTTGATCCGCACCTACGCCGAGAGCGGCGCGACGCCCTGGGTGATCGGACCGGAGGACTACGCCAGCTATGCCCGCGCGCAGGAGGCGGTGATGCGCCCGCTGGTGAAGGCGAGCGGCGCGCGGGCGGAGTAGCGCGGGGTCATTCCCCGCGCAGCATGGCCTGGGTTTCCGGCGGCACCGGCACGGCGCGCAGCGTGCCGCTGGCATCGGCCTGGCCCCAGATGCGGACCTGTTCCCCGGTGGCCAGCAGCGTGCCGTCGCGCCAGAAGCCGTGCTTGACCAGGAACGACTTGCCGGCGCCGAACTCCGGCGGGTGGATACGGTGTTCCAGCAGGTCCGCATACATGGCCGGGCTGCGGAAGCCGCAGCTGACATTGACCAGCGGCGAGCCGCGGAACCCGGCATCGGCTTCCACCATCAGGCGGAAGTCGAGGCCGCGGGCGCGGCACATCTCCTGGAAGCCCTCATCCATCCAGCGCACGAAATGCGCGTGGAAGACGATGCGCGCGGGGTCGCAGTCGTTCCAGTGGACCGGAACGCTGCGGAGGTAATCCTGCGCCACTAAGCCGCTTCCACCAGCACCATCATGCCCTGGCCGCCGCCGGCGCAGGCGCCGGCCATGGCGTAGCGGCCACCGCGGCGCTTCAACTCCATCAGCGCGGAATAGACGCAGCGGATGCCGGTGGCGGCCAGCGGATGGCCGAAGGCGATGGCGCCACCATTCACGTTGAAGCGGTCCTCGGCCACGCCCAGGCCACGGCGCACGCTCTCCGCCTGGGAGGAAAAGGCCTCGTTGACCTCGACCAGGTCGATGTCTCCCATGGTCATGCCAAGCTTGCCCACCAGCGCCAGGCCGGCCGGGACCGGGCCGATGCCCATGACCTGCGCCGGCACGCCGGCTGTCGCCACGGCGACCACCCGGCCGAGCGGCTTGCCCTGCTTGGCCAGCGCGCCATTGGTGACGACGACGGCGGCGGCGCCGTCCACGATGGCGCTGCTGTTGCCGCCGGTCTGCACGCCACCGAAGGCGGGGGAGAGCTTGGCCAGGATCTCCATGGGCGTCGGGCGGATATGCGTGTCCTGCGCCACTTCCTTCACGCCACGCGGCAGCTTGATGCCACGCGACTTCAGGCCATCGGCGGTGAACTCGGCATTGGTGACGGGCGCGATCTCCTCGGCGAAGCGGCCGGCCTCAACCGCGGCCAGCGCGCGCGCGAAGCTGCGGGCGGCGTAGGTGTCCGTCGTCGCGCGGTCGATGCCGTAGGCCTGCGCCAGGTTCTCGGCGGTCTGGCCCATGCCGCAGCCGCCGGCGGTGTCGAACAGGGATTCCCACAGGAAGTCCTTGAACTCCACCTGGCCCATGCGGAAGCCACCGCGATGCGTGTAGGCGGCAACGGGGTTGCGCGACATGCTCTCGGCGCCCACCGCCAGCGCGGCCTCGTACTGGCCCATGCAGACGCCGCGCGCGGCCTGCGCGATGGCCTCGAACCCCGTGGTGCAGAGCCGGTTCACGCCCAGCGCCGGGCGGTCATTCGCCATGCCCGCGAACAGCCCGACGTGGCGCGGATAGAAGAAGGCGTCGAAGCTGGTCTGCGCGCAGGAGCCGGCGATGGTGGTGCCGATGCGCTTGCCCTCCAGGCCGCTGCGCGCCAGCGCCGCGCGGGCGGCGTGGATGCCGAGGTCGGTGGCGGACACCAGCCCGAGCGCGCCGTTGTAGTCGACGAAGGGCGTGCGCGCGCCGGCGACGATGAACGCGTCCGAGAACGTCTCCACCAGGGCGCCGGGGACATAGGCGGACCAGTCGGTCGAATAGGTCATGGCGTGATCACCTCCTTCTCTTCGTTGTCGTACAAGCGTGCCACGTCGGCGGCGCGATGCGCCAGGATGGCGCGGACATTCAGCGAACCCTTGTCGGTCATCTCGCCGGCGTCCAGCGAGAGCGGCGCGCGCAGGAACAAGGCGCGGGCGATGGTCAGGGACGAGGCGCCGCCGCCGGCCCCGTTGATCTCCCGCAGGCCGGCGCGTACGGCGGCGAGGAAGCCGGGCGTGTCCAGCTCCGCCATCCGGTGCGGCTGCGGGATCAGCAGCAGGCCGATATCGTCGCGGTCATGGCCGCAGACCACCAGGTCGCGCGCCACATCGGCCAGGGCCGCCATGGCGCGCGGCTTGATGGCGCCGACATTCACCTTGGTGCCCGTGGCCAGCTTGAAATCCTCGCCCAGCCGGCCGTCGAAGCGGAGGCCCTGGTTGGGGTCCTCGGGGTCCATCCAGCGCATGGCGTCGCCGGTGCGGAAGAAGCCTTCCCCGTCGAAGCTGGCGGCATTGGCTTCCGGGTTGTCCAGGTAGCCCGGCGTCACCTGCGGGCCGCGCACGCGCACCTCCAGCTTGTCGCCATCCGGCAGCAGCAGCAGCTCCGCGTCCGGCAGCGGCGTGCCGATGCTGCCCGAGGGCAGGTTGGCGACATGGCTCAGCGCCACGGCGGGGGCGGTCTCGGTCAGGCCCCAGCTGGCGGCCATGTGCACCTGGCGCGGCGCCTGGGCGATCACGCCCTCCAGCCGGCGCCACATCGGCGGCGCCAGGGCGGCGGCGGCGTAGAACACGATGCGGAGGCGCAGGAGGAAGGCGTCGCGGATTTCCGGCTCGTCCTCCAGGTGCGGCAGCAGCAGTTCATAGCCCTTGGGCACGTTGAAGCTGATGGTGGGGGAGACGTCGCGCAGGTTGCGCAGCGTGCGGTGGAATTCCTGCGGCAGCGGGCGGCCGTCATCGATCCACAGCGTGCCGCCGTGGCGCAGCACCATGTTGAAGTTGTGGCTGCCGCCGAAGGTGTGGGACCAGGGCAGCCAGTCCAGCAGCACCGGCGGCTCGCGGTACAGGAAGGGCCAGGCGTAGGCGATCTGCTCCTGGTTCAGCGCCATCATGCGGTGGGTGTTCTGCACGCCCTTGGGCATGCCGGTGGAGCCACTGGTGAACAGCAGCTTCACCACGCTCTCGGGCGGCACGGCGGCCATCGCGGCTTCGCTGCGCGCATCCGGCGTGGTGGCGAGCAACGCGGCGAAGGCGGTGGCGCGGCCATGCGCTTCCAGCGCGATGTGCTCGGCCTCCGCCGCTTCCGGCACCGCCAGCGCGCGGGCGAAGGCCTGGGCGCTGTCGGCGAAGATCAGGCCCGGCCTGGCCAGGCCCAGCACGTGGCGCAGCTTCAGCAGGTCCTGGCTGGCCAGGCTGTAGGGCACCGAAACCGGCGTCACCGGCACGCCGACGCTCATCGCCCCCAGCGCCAGCAAGGCGTGTTCGATGCTGTTGCCGGAGAGGATGGCGACGCCGCGCTTCGGCCCCAGGCCGCGCCCCAGCAGCGCGGCGGCGATGCGCCGCACCTGATCGGCGGCCTCGCCCCAGTTCAGGCTGCGCCATGCCGTGCCATCCGCGCTGCGTTGGCGCAGGAAGGGGGCGTGCGGCTGGCGCGCGGCCCAATGGAAAAGGTTGTCGGTGACGCGGGGCGGGTGGTCCGGCAGCGTCGCCGCCGAGCGCACCAGCCAGCCACCGCCGGGGTGCGGGCTGACCCGCACATCGGGCGTGCTGAAGATGGTTTCCTGCATCGTTTCCTCCCGTGGCGGGCCGCGTTCAGGCCGGGCTCAGCTTCGCCAGCAGTCTTATCAGTGTGGCGTATTGGGCGGGGGTCAGCCGGTGCGCCACCTGCTGTTCCATCGCCAGGATCTCGGGGGTCAGCTTCTCGTACAGCGCGCGGCCGGCGGGGGTCAGGCGCAGCAGGTAGGCGCGGCGGTTGGCCGCATCCACCTGGCGGTCCACCAGGCCCTGCGCCGTCATCTCCGCCAGCAGCGCCACCATGTTGGGCGGCTTCACCCGCAGCGCCTCGGCCAGGTGGCCCTGCTGCACATCCGGGTTGGCGTGCAGCAGCGCCAGCACGGCGTAGCGCGCCGGGGTGATGCCGGTGGCGCTGAAGCCACGATGGAAGGCATCGAACACCTGCTGCTGTGCCAGGCGCAGCTGGAAGCCGACATGGCCGGCCAGCGGCGAGAGGTCCAGCGCCGCCGCCGGCGGTGCGGCGCGGCGGCGCGGCGAGGCGGCGGGCTGGGTGGTGCTCATGGCAGCTCGGTGGCCGCGGCCTTCAGGCGCAGCAGCGCCAGCAGCGTGGCGTCGCGTTGGCGCACCATCTCGGTGGGGTCGTGCGCGGCCAGTTCCTGCGCCACGCCGGCAGCCACCTCCGCGCCCAGCGCGTCGTCCACATGCACGGTGCCCAGGTCGCGCCACATGCCTTCCGTCGCGGCCCAAAGCGGCTTTTCAAACAGCGCGCCGATGCCGCCCGCGCCGCCGGAGAGATGCAGGTTCAGGAAGGGGCCGAGCAGCGCCCAGCGCAGACCGGGACCATGGGCGATGGCGGCATCGACATCCGCCACGCTGGCGACGCCGGCCTGCACCAGGTTGAACGCCTCCTGCCACAGCGCCGCCTGCAGCCGGTTGGCGACATGGCCGCGGATCTCGCGCTTCAGGTGGATCGGGTGCTTGCCGATGGCGCGGTAGAAATCCATCGCCCGCTGCACCGCCTCGGCGCTGGTCTGCGCGCCGCCGGCCACTTCCACCAGCGGCACCAGGTGCGGCGGGTTGAAGGGGTGGCCGAGGACGACGCGCCCAGGGTGCAGCGCGCAGGCATCCTGGAACTGCGACACCATGATGGTGCTGGTGCTGCTGGCCAGGATCGCTTCCGCTGGTGCGGCGGTGTCCAGCCGGGCGAACAACTCGCGCTTCAGCTCCAACCGTTCCGGCGCGTTTTCCTGCACGAATTGCGCGTCGGCCACCGCTTCCTCCGGCGTGGGCACGAAGCGCAGCCGCGCGGGGTCGGCGGCTTCGGCCAGGCCCATGCCGACCATGCTGGGCCAGTGCAGCGCGACGGCGGCGCGCAGCGCGGCCTCGGCGCCCGGCGAGGGGTCGGTGGCCGTGACCGTGAGCCCGCGGGCGAGAAAGTAGCTGGCCCAGCTGGCGCCGATGACGCCGGTGCCGATGATGGCGACGCGGGTGATCATGCCTCGCCCACCTTCTTCGCCCGCTTCTCGACGAAGGCGGTCAGCATGGCCACGGCTTCCGGCCCGGTCTGCGCCAGCGCGGCGGTCAGGCTCTCCACGAACAACCCGTCGCTCTCGCTCATGTCCTGGATGCGCGGCAGCGCCTGCAGGATGGAGAGGACCGTCAGCGGCGCCATGGTGGCGACCTTGGCGGCCAGCTCATCCGCCTTGGCCAGCGCTTCCCCGGCCGGCACCAGGTACTGCACCAGGCCGATGCGCTCGGCCATGGCGGCGTCCACCACGCGGCCGGTCAGCATCATGTCCGCCATGCGGGCGGCGCCGATCAGCCGCGCCACGTTCACGCTGGCGCCGCCGCCGACATAGATGCCGCGCGTGCCCTCCGGCAGCGCGAAGAAGGCGGAGGCATCGGCCACGCGGATATGGCAGGCCGCCGCCAGCTCCAGCCCACCGCCCACGGTGGCGCCATGCAGCGCGGCAATGGCCGGCACCCGGCCCAGCCGGATGCGGCCGAACAGCGCGTGCCACTCGCGCGACAGATGAAAGACCTCGGCGGCGCTGCGCAGGCGCTGCTCGGCCAGGTCCAGCCCGGCGCAGAAGCAGGGGCCATGGCCGTGGATCACGATTGCGCGAGCTTCCCGCTGAGCGCGTGCCACGGCCTGGTCAAGCTCGGCCAGCAGGGCTTCCGAGATGGCGTTGCGCTTGGCCGGGCGGTTCAGCCCCAACCGGGCGACATCGCCGTCCAGCGCATAGGTCAGCAACTCGGCATCGGCCATGGCGGGCGTTTCCATCATTATGGAGTATAACGATTGGCGCGACGTTAGACCGGCGGTGGGGCGGCTCGCAAGGGGGGGGTGGCGGCGGCGGCGCGCGGCTTGCCCCTGCGCCACTTTGGATGCAAAACGAAAAGGTCGTATCGAAAGATCATCGCGTGGAAGTTGTGCCGCGACCCCCGCAGCTTACCGCTTCGGCACCGCCGGTGCTGGTACTCGCCTTCGACCGGCCGGCGCTGCTGGAACAGGTGTTGGCCAGCCTGGCCGCGCAGCAGCCGCCGCTGGACCCCGGGCGGCTGCATCTGGTGCTGGACGCCGCCTATTGCCCCTATCGCGACGCGCTGCTGGCCGACCCGGCGGCGCTGGACCGGGCGGCGCTGGTGTTCCGCCGCGTGTTCCCGGCCGGGCATATCCACCGCGCCCGGCAGAACCTGGGCGTGGCCCTCAACTACGACCGCGCGGAGCGCCTCGCCTTCGAGACCCTGGGCGCCGAGGTGGCGTATTTCCTGGAAGACGACCTGGTGCTGTCGCCGCACTACCTGGCCACGCTGGACCGGCTGGCGGCCTTGGCGCTGGCGGACGAACGCGTCGGCTACGTGGCGGCCTATGGCAACCACCGCCTGGATGTGGCCGAGCAGCAGGCGCGCCGGGACGAGTTGGCGCAGATCGAGCACCTGTGGGGCTACGCGCTGACCCGGCGCCATTGGGCGGAGCGGCAGCCGCTGTGGCAGGACTACCTGGCGCTGCTGGCCGGCCGCAACTACCGAGACCGGCCGCACCAGCTGATCCTGGAGCATTGGTGGCGCCAGGGCGCGGGGGTGGAGGTTTCCTCTCAGGATGGCGCCAAGGTGGCGTGCTGCCAGGTGCTGGGCCGGGTGCGGCTGAACACGGTGGCGGTGCTGGCGCGCAACATCGGCGAATACGGGCTGCACTTCGTGCCCGAGGATTTCCGCTCCGCCGGCTACCACCTGACCCAGATGCTGCCGCTGGACGCACCGCTGGAGGCGCTGGCGCTGCCGGACGAGGCGGGCATGGCGGCGCTGCTGGCGGCCGACCGGGCCGAGGCGCAGGCGGGGCACCGCGTGCCGCCGCCGCTGCGCCGGGTCTGGCCGCCCCAGGCGCTGCCGCTGGACGCGGCCGGCCTGGTAACGCTGCTGTACCGCACCCTGCTGGGGCGGGAGCCGGACCCGAGCGGGCTGGCCGCCCATGTGCAGGAGCTGGACCAGGGCCAGTGCGACCCGACGCAACTGGCGCAGGGCTTCCTGCAATCGGACGAGTTCAAGCAGATGCTGGGCCATGTCGGCCTGAGCCCGCCACAGGTCTGAACCCCGGTTTTGCACCCGGCCGGACTCGGGTAGAAGCGCCGCAGCAGAACTGGACCCTCGCCATGCCCGTAAGCCGCGAAGACGTCGTGATGGCCTATCGCTACATCCTCGGGCGGGAGCCGGAGAATGAGGCGGTGATCGCCGCGCACATGGCCGGCAACGAGGACCGCCACGCGATGCGGATGACCTTCCTGCAGGCCAGCGAGACGCTGGAGATCGTCAACGCCCGCGCGCTGCCGCCCTCCCTGCCGCTGGACGTGCCGGCGCTGCCGATCCAGCTGACCGCGGATGCCGAGACCATGGCGTCGCTGATCAGCTACACCGGCAAGTACTGGGAGGAGGTGGGGCGCACCGCGCCGCACTGGTCGGTGCTGACGGCGCCGGAATACCGGCCGGAGCATATCGACGCCAACGAGGTCGCCTTCTTCGAGAGTGGCCGCGACGATGCCGCGCTGCTGGTGGCGCTGCTGCGCCGGATCGGGCGCGCGCCGGAGGAATTCCAGCGCTGCGCCGAATACGGCTGCGGCGTCGGGCGCATCACCACCCACCTGGCCAAGCTCTTCCCGCAGGTGCAGGCGCTCGACATCTCCCGCCCGCATCTGGAACTGGCGCGGCAGACGCTGGCGCGCTTCGGCCAGACCAACCTGGAATTCCACCAGGTGACGCCGGCCGACCTGCACCCGGCGCAGGGCTTCGACCTGTGGTTCACCCGGATCGTGCTGCAGCACAACCCGCCGCCGATCATCATGGCGATCCTGGACAAGGTGTTCGGCCTGCTGGCGCCGGGCGGCGTCGCGGTGTTCCAGGTGCCGACCTACCGGGTGCGCTACAGCTTCGAGATCGGCGCCTACATGCAGCAGGGGCCGGGCGAGCGCATGGAAGTGCATGTGGTGCCGCAGAAGGCGGTGCTGGACCTGGCGGCGCGGCACGGGCTGCAACTGGCCGATATGCGCGAGGATACCCCGGTGGTGGAGAACAGCCCGAACTGGCTCTCCAACACCTTCGTCTTCTGCAAGGGCTAGCGTCTGATCGTCGCCGGTGGAATCACCGGCGGCGTGAATCGGCCGCTCCAGCGGCGGCCTGGCCGGGGCCGGGCGCTACTCGCCGAAGATCTCCAGCCGCGCCAGCCGGCCGGTGAAGTTGTTGCCGTTGAACAGCCGCACCTCCACCTGGCGCAGCGGTTCGTCCGCGCTGAAGGTCAGGCTGGCGCCGGCCTGCAGCCGGGCCGCCGAGACCGGCATGCGCGCCAGCACGCGGGTGCCGGTTTCCACGCAGACATCCATCACGCCCTGGCCATGCGCCATCTCGCCGGCGGCCAGGGTAAGGCAGGCGCGGTAGCGGCCGGCCGGCAGGTCCATGTAGGGGCCATACAGCGCGGTGCCGGAGCCGGCATTGGCGAAGCGGATGCCGGCCTCGTCGCGCAGGCCATGCGTCGTGTGCAGCCGCGGGTCGGTGGCGTCCAGGCTGGCGACCAGCGCGGTAAGCTGCGTCGCCGTCGCCTCGGCCGGACCCAGGTCGCCGCTGTCCTCCACCAGGCCCAGCGCAACCCAGGGCTGGGTTTCCGAATTGCCCTCGCCGGAGAGGCGGCCGGTCAGCACCTCGATCGCGCCGCCCTCGCGCGGCACCAGGCTGCGGCGGACCTGCCGGCGCAGCAGCGCCTCGTAGATCTCCAGCTTGTGCTCGTGCCGGGCATGGATCTCGGTGGTGGCCTGGTGGGTGGACTGGCGCAGCAGCTTGAACAGCCGCAGCGTCAGGCCGGCGCAGAAATTCCAATACGCATGCGGGTTCAGCCGCTGGCCCTGCTCATTGGTCCAGTGGACGGTGATGACGTCCTGCTTGCGCATGTCGCCCAGTTCCACCGCCATGGTTTCGGCGCGGTAGGCTTCCAGCCCGCGGTCGATGCTGGTGATGAAGGCGGGGTCCTCGAGCACCGGCAGCGCCCGCACCAGCGCCAGCAGCACCGCGCTGTGGCAGTCCACGAAGGGCGAGACGCAGGTGACCTGGCCCATCAGGAAGGCGCTTTCGGTGTTGCCATCCACGCCGGTGAAGCCGCGCTCGAAGTCGAACATCACGCGGACGGCGTCGCGCAGCGCCGCCTTGTACTGGTCCTCCCCGGTGGCGATGGCCATGTCGATCAGGCCGAAGACCACGAAGGCCAGCGGGCGGGAGAAGATCGCCGCCGGGTCGGTGAAGTGCCGGGCCAGGAAGACGTCGGCATAGACCTGGTGGTAGCGGTCGAACAGCAGCCGGGCCTTGTCGCACAGCGCCGTCACTTCCGGCGAGGCCGGCATGGCCGCCAGCGTGCGGTAGCAGCGGGCGAAGGCGTTGATCTCGGCGCCGTAGTCGTAGGAGATGGAGATGTCCACCGGCTGCAGGCTGGGCATGGCGGCGCGGCGCTGCACCAGCCCGGCGCAGTCCGCCACCTGGTCGTAGAAGCCACCGGCGGTGAGGATCTTGCGCTCCCGCGCCACCAGCCTGGTGCCGCCCTGCTGCTGCCCGGGGAAGAAGTGGCGGGAGACGACGTTGTTCAGCCGCCCGGCTTCCTGCACCTGCACCTGCAGGTTCAGCATGTCCGCCGGGTTGTCCGGCAGGGTGTGGATCGCCAGGGCGAAGCCGCGCATCTCCTCCCGCTGGGAGAACAGGAAGTAGTCGCAGCCCAGCGCCTCCAGCCAGGTCTCGCCCGGCTGGCCGGCGGTGAACTGGGTGGGCGCCCGGGCCGGGCGGGTCAGGCCGACATCGCCGTAGTGGACCGCGTTCTCATTGTGGCTCAGCTGGTCGTGTCCGAAGCCGAGCACGACATCCGCGACGCCGATGCCGGGGTCCAGCTCCAGCGCCAGCTCGCCGGCCAGGAACATGCTGCTGCCGCTGAAGCGGAAGCTGGCGGTCAGCGCGCCCAGGCGGCGCGGGCCGTCGCCGGGGTCGAAAGTGAGTTCGTGCGTATGGCTGAGGACGAGGTCGAGGCCCTCATGCTGCATCGTATGGGCGCTGGCGCGGCCGGTGGTGTGCAGGCGGTAGCCGCGGCCCTGGTACTGGAACTCCACCTGATGGCGGGTGAGGATCAGGTTGCGCGCGGTGCGGATGTCGTGGAACCGCATGCCGACCGTGACGCTGCCGGCGCCCAGGTCGCAGCTGAGGTTCATGAAGGTATGCACCCAGCGTCCGGTGCCGTCCTCGTCGCGGCTGCGTTCCTCCAGCCGGGCATGGCCGGTGCGGCGCAGGATGAACGGGCCGTCGCACAGGCTCTCGATGAACTCCAGCACGTCGCGGCAGCGGTCCGGCCAGCGGTTCCACAGCGCCGGCAGGGCCAGGAATTCCAGCACCTTGGCGTTGTCGTCGGCCCAGAACCAGCGGTCGCCGTCCACGGCATGCTCGGTTTCGGCCACGGCCAGGGCCGGGCTGCCCTCCGGCTCCACGCGCTGCATCAGGTAGCGCATGATGAACTCGGCGTAGGGGATCGGGTCGGTCGGCAGCTCGGTCATGCCGGGCATAGAGCGCAGCGGCCGGCACGGCGTCAACCTTGGGGCGAAGGCCTTTGTGGCACCACGGCAGCCGGCGCCAGACCGCGCGGCGGCCGAGGCTAGACGGCCCGACGGCCGACGCTAGACAGCCCGACGGCCGACGCTAGACAGCCCGACGGGAGCGCAGCGCGGCGGTCAGCGTGCCTTCGTCAAGCAGGTCCAGCGTGCCGCCCATGGGCACGCCCTGGGCCAGGCGGGTGACCGGCACGCCGGTCGGGCGCAGCCGGTCGGTCAGCCAGTGCACCGTGGTGGCGCCATCCACCGTGGCCGGCAGCGCAAGGATGATCTCCTCCACGCCGCCTTCCTCGATGCGCGCCAGCAGCGGCTGCACCGAAAGATCCTCCGGCCCGATGCCGCCGAGTGCGGAGAGTGTGCCGCCCAGCACATGGTACAGGCCCCGGTGGGCATGCGCGCGCTCCAGCGCCCACAGGTCGGCCACGCCTTCCACCACGCAGACCAGGCCGCGGTCGCGCTGCGCGTCGCGGCAGACGCCGCAGGGGGTGCGCGTGTCCAGGTTGCCGCAGACCGGGCAGGGGCGCACGGCGGCGGCGGTGTCGCGCAGCGCCTCGGCCAGCGGCAGCATGGTCTGCTCGGGGTGCATCAGCATCTTCAGCACGGCGCGGCGGGCGCTGCGCCGGCCGAAGCCGGGCAGCTTGCTGAGCAGGCCGACGAGATGCTCGATGGGGTCCATCAGAACGGCAGCTTGAGCCCGCCGAGGCCACCCAGCCCGCCGGGGATGTTCATGCCGGCGGTGGCCTTCTGCATCTCCTCGGCCATCATCGCCTCCACCTTCTGCTTGGCGTCGGCATGGGCGGCCAGCAGCAGGTCCTCCAGCACCTCGCGGTCGTCGGCGACCATCAGGCTGGGGTCGATGGAGACCGCCTTCAGGTCGCCCTTGCCGGACAGCGTGATCTTGACCATGCCGCCGCCAGCCTGGCCCTGCATGGTCGCGGCCTCCAGCTTGGCCTGCATCTCCGCCATGCGGGACTGCATCTGCTGCGCCTGCTTCATCATGTTGGCCAGGTTCTTCATGGCGTCGTCCTTCGGGTCAGAAATCGTGTCGCGGCTCGGCCGCGCTAAAAATCATCCAACTCCACCGGCTCCGCCTCGGGCGGGGCGAATTCCGGCATGTCCTCGGGCAGGGTATCGGGCTCGGGTTCCGCGGCGATGACGGGGGCGGCGGCCAGGCCATAGGCGTCGGTGCCCTCATCCCGCACCGCCTGGATGCTGGCGCCGGGGAAGGCGGCCAGGATCGCCTGCACCAGCGGGTGGCTGGCGGCGATCTCGCGCCGGCTGGCATCGGCCAGCTTGCCCTGCTCGGCCAGCGTCGGCTCGCCCTCGGCATTGGACAGCGCGATGGTCCAGCGCTGCTCCGTCACCTCGGCCAGCAGCGCGGTCAGCTGCGCCGCCAGGTCGCGCGGGGCGGCGGCCAGCACGCGGATCTCCAGCCGGCCGGGCGCCACCTTCACGGGGTGGACGTGGTACAGCAGGTGGGAATGCAGCAGCGGCCGACGGCCGGAGGCCAGCGCCACCACCTGCTGCCAGTTCTGTGGCTGGGCAATGGCCGGGGCGGCCACCGCCATGGTCATGCCGCCATTGGCCACGGCGCGCGCGCCGCCTCCGCCACCAATTGGCGCCGGGCGGCCGGCGGCATTGGCGGCAACGGTGCCGCCATCCAGCAGGCGCTTCACCAGGTCGCCGGGGGTGGGCATCTCCGCCACATGCGCCAGGCGGATCAGCACCATCTCGGCGGCGGCGCGGCGGTCCGGCGCCTCGTTCAACTCGCCCAGGCCCTTCAGCAGCATCTGCCAGGCGCGGCCCAGGCTGGGCACGCTGAGCTTGGCCGCCAGGGCGGCGCCGCGGGTGCGCTCCACCTCGGTCAGCGCGGGGTCGTCGCGCAGGGCGGGCACGCTGACCAGGCGGGTGAGCGTATGGGTCAGGTCCAGCAGGTCGGCCAGCACCACGCCGGGGTCGGCGCCCTGCTCGTGCCCGCGGTCCATCAGGCCGAGCGCGGTGGCGGTGTCGCCGGCCATCACCGCTTCCATCAGGTCCAGCACCAGGGAACGGTCGGCCAGGCCCAGCATGTCCCGCACCAGCAGCGCCGAGACCTGGCCGCCGGGGCCGGCCAGGGCGATGGCCTGGTCGAGCAGGGAGAGGCCGTCGCGCACGCTGCCATCGGCGGCGCGGGCGACCATGGCCAGGGCCTCGGCCTCGGCCTCCACCGCCTCCTTGGCGCAGATGCGGGCGAAGTGGTCGCGCAGCTCGGCCTGCGGCACGCGCTTCAGGTGGAAGGTCTGGCAGCGGCTGAGAATGGTCGCCGGGACCTTGCGGATCTCGGTGGTGGCGAACAGGAACTTAACGTGCGGCGGCGGCTCCTCCAGCGTCTTCAACAGGGCGTTGAAGGCCTGGTTGGACAGCATGTGCACTTCGTCGAGGATATAGACCTTGAAGCGCGCCTGGGCCGGGCGGTAGCGGACGGCCTCGCGCAGCTCCCGCACATTGTCCACGCCGTTGTTGCTGGCGGCGTCCAGCTCCTGCACGTCCGGGTGGCGGTCGGCCAGGATCGCCTTGCATTCGGCGCAGACGCCGCAGGGTTCGGCGGTGGGGCCGCCGGTGCCGTCGGGGCCGACGCAGTTCAGCGCGCGGGCGATGATGCGCGCCGTGGTGGTCTTGCCGACGCCGCGGACGCCGGTGAGCATGAAGGCATGCGCGACCCGGCCCTGGGCGAAGGCGTTCTTCAGCGTGCGCACCAGGGCTTCCTGGCCGATCAGGTCGGCGAAGGTGGAAGGCCGGTACTTGCGGGCGAGGACGCGGTAGGGCGTGGCGGCGGGCGCTGGTTCCGGCACAACGGCGATGGGCGCGGCGGGCGGCGGCGGCGCGGCCGGGGCGGGTGCGGGCTCGCCGAACAGGCCGGGGCCTTCGGGCGCTGGCGGCTCAGGCAGTGGCTCGGGGCTGCCGAACAGGCCAGGGCCATCGGGGGCGGGGGGTTCCGGCAGGCCGGCCAGGGCTTCCGGGTCGTCGCCGAACATGTTGTCGGACATGCGGTGCGGCCTCGGCGCTGGGCGGCGCCGGCCGCCGGGAAAGGTGGAAGGCCGACAAGCGACCCGAGCGAGAACCCGTTACGGCTGCTTCCTTCCGGACCTGACCGGGTTGGCGAGGAGCCCGTCCACCGCCGACCTTCCAGGCGCACATATGCTGCCTCTGGCCGCCGGACGCAATGCCGCTACGCGCATCGGCGGCGTAACGCCGGTGATGGTGGCTGGACCCAGGGGGGTGAAGCCGAGGGAGCCGACCATGCGCCACCTGAACCGCCGTGCCCTGTTCGCCCTGCCGCTGCTGCTGGCCGCCGGCCGCGCCTGGGGCCGCACCAATACCCAGGATGGCGCGGCCATCGGCGGCTATGACCCCGTCGCCTATCACGCCGGGCAGGGGCCGGTGGCGGGCCGGCGGGAGTTCACCCATCGGTGGGACGGCGCCACCTGGCGATTCGCCAGCGCCGCCAACCGCGACCGCTTCGCCGCCGATCCGGAACGCTACGCGCCGGCCTATGGCGGCTTCTGCGCCTATGCGGTGTCGGAGGGCTATACCGCGACCATCGAGCCGAATGCCTGGCGGTTGGTGGATGGCCGGCTTTACCTGAACTACAGCCTGGCGGTGCGGGACCGCTGGGAGCAGGACGTGCCCGGGCGGGTCCGCCGCGCCGACACCAACTGGCCGGAGCTGGCGCGCAGCCGGCGCTGACTCAGCGCCAAGCCACGGCTGCGGTTGCCGCCGGGGGGCCGGCGTGGCAACGTCCGCCGCAAATGCAGCCCATCCCAGCCTCCCGCCCCAATCCCTATACCGGCAGCCCGCTGGACCGCGTCGCCCACAAGCGCGACGACGAGTCCTATATCCACGCCGCCCTGCACTCCCCGGAGTCGCTGTTCGCCCCGGTGTGGCGCGCCCGCAACCTGATGAAGGGCGTGGCCGAGAAGCAGCCCGAGGGCCTGCTGCTGACCGGCGCCGCCGCCGAGGCGTTACGCATGGCCGGCGGCCCCTGGGCCTTTCTCGGGGAATGGCAGGGCCGCCCGACCTTCGCGGTGGACTGCTCGGCCGCCGAGGACCCGCTGCCGCTGCTGCCCGAGGGCATGGGCACCTTCACCGACCTGCGCGCCGTGGCCGGGCTGCTGCCGGCGGACGAGGCCAGCGTGCTGGCGCATGCCCGCGGGCTGATGCACTGGCGCACCAAGCATAATTTCTGCGGCGTCTGCGGCGCCGCGTGCGAGCCCAAGTCGGCCGGCAATGTCATGCACTGCACCGGCTGCGGGGTGGACCACTTCCCGCGCACCGACCCGGCCGTGATCATGCTGGTGGTGCGCGGCGACAAGGCGCTGCTGGGCCACAGCCCGCGCTTCGTCAACAACATGTACTCCACCCTGGCCGGCTTCGTGGAACCTGGCGAGAGCCTGGAGGAAGCGGTGCGGCGCGAGGTGTTGGAGGAAGCGGGGGTGCAGGTGGGGCGGGTGCTGTACCACTCCTCGCAGCCCTGGCCCTTCCCGGCCAGCGTCATGCTCGGCTTCCATGCCGAGGCGCTGAGCGAGGAAATCACCATCGACCCGAACGAGTTGAAGGACGCCCGCTGGTTCAGCCGCGACCAGATGCGCGACCCCAAGGCGCATGGCTTCAACCTGCCGCGCGGCGACAGCATCGCCAGCCGGCTGATCGCCGATTGGATGGCGCACGGATGAGGGCCGCCCTGCTGACGCTGCCGCTGCTGCTGGCCGGCTGCGGTTGGTTTTCCGGCCCGGCGACGCCGGAGCCGGAAACCAGGCCGGAATACCGCGCCTGCCGGCGCGAGGCCGAAAACAGTCCGGAGGTGGTGGCGCTGGGCGCCCAGTCCACCCCGGACTGGGCGTTGAACGAGTCGCGGATGGGGCCGATCCGGCAGACCGCGATCAACCGCGCCTATCGGGATTGCCTGCGCCGGCGTGGCCTGGGCCTGCCCGGCGGGGTGGAGACGCTGCGGACGCGCTGAGCCGCCCGCGGCCTCAGCGCGGCAGGCGCGGTGCCAGCACCAGCGCCAACGGAATGGTCAGCAGCGCCGCGCCGGCGGTGGCGGCGGTGCCCCAGGCGGCGCCCCACCAGTCCCCCAGCAGCCCGTACAGCACCGGCGACAGCGCGCCGGAGCCGATGGTGCCGGTGTAGAAGATGGCAAAGGCCCGCTCGGTCTTCTCGGCCGGGGCCAGCTCCGGCACCGTGCCGTACAGCACCGAGGAGGTGCCGTTCAGCGCCACCCCCAGCACCGGCAGCAGCGCCAACGCCGGCAGCAGCGGCAGCGCCAGCAGGCCGAGGATCAGCGCGGCGGTGGCGCCCTCGGTGGCCAGCACCATGGCCAGCAGGCCGAAGCGCGCCGCCAGCCAGCCGCAGGCGAACTTGCCTACCGCGCCGCCGATGAACACCAGCGCCAGCGCCAGGCCCACCGTGGAAAGCGCGGCGCCCTTGGCCTGCAGCAGGAAGGGCAAAAAGGTCAGCAGCCCCATCCGGACACCGGAATCCAGCACGCCGATGCCGAGCAGCAGCGGGAAGCCGCCGCGCCCACCCTGGCGGGGGGCGACCTTCGCCTTGTCCTGGGCGGCGACGGGTCGGGAAGCCGGCATGGCCAGCAGGATGCCGAGCGCCACCAGCAGGCCAAGCCCGGCCAGCAGCCACAGCGCCGGCCGCCAGGCCATGGCCCCCAGCAGCAGTGCGGTGGCCGAGGGCAGCGCCGCCTTGCCGAGGTCTCCGGTGAAATTATAGGTGCCCAGCGGCCCCCGCGCCGTGGCTCCGCCGCCGAAGGCGCGCGACACGGCGGCCGAGGCCAGCGGGTGCTGGGTGGCCAGGCCCATGCCGGTGACAACCAGCGCCGCCGCCAGCCCCAGCAACCCGCCGCTGGCCCCGGCCAGGCCGTAGCCGCCGGCCGCCAGCGCGGTGCCCAGCGCCAGCACCAGCGGCGTGCCCCAGCGTTCCGCCAAGCGCCCGGCGGGAACCTGGAAGACCGCCATGGTGCCGGAGGCCAGGCCGCGCAGCGCTGCCAACTCGCCATAGCCCAGGCCGAACTCGGCCTGCCACAGCGGCAGCAGCAGGTAGATCAGGTCGGTGTAGCCATCATGCAGCGCATGGGCGATGCCGGCCACCGTCAGGGTGCGGCGGCGGCTGGGGGCAAGGGTGGCGGCGGTGGCGGACATGCGGCCATCCAAGCCGCATTCCGCGCTTTGTGACAGCCGGATGACGTGGCGGCTTATCCGCCCCGGTGCGCGCGCCGGTACGGATGCGCCGGGTAGGTGCCCAGCACGCGGACCTCCGAGCAGAAGAACTTCAGCTCGTCCAGCGCGCGCTCCAGGTCGGCATCCTCGCGGTGGCCGTCCACATCGGCCAGGAACTGGGTGGCGGTGAACTCCCCGTCGACCATGTAGCTTTCCAGCTTGGTCATGTTGACCCGGTTGGTGGCGAAGCCGCCCAGCGCCTTGTACAGCGCCGCCGGGATGTTGCGGACGCGGAAGACGAAGCTGGTGACGCAGCCCGGGGTGCGCGCCGGCGGCGTCTGCGGCGAGGTGCTGCACACATAGAAGCGCGTGGTGTTGTGCGCGGCGTCCTCGACGTTCTTCCGCAGGATCTGCAGGCCGTAGATCTCGGCGGCCAGTTCGCTGGCGATCGCCGCATCCTCCACGCCGCCGCGCCCGGCGATGATCTCGGCGGCGCCGGCGGTGTCGGCCTCGATCACCGGCTGCAGGCTGAGCTGCTTCAGGATGTTCCGCACCTGGCCGAGCGCGACCGGGTGGCTGTGGGCGCGCTTCAGCGTCTCCAGCGTGGCGCCGGCCGGGGCCAGCAGGCAGTGCTCCACCCGCTCGAAATGCTCGCCGACGACGTAGAGGCCCGAGTCGGGCAGCAGCCGGTGGATATCGGGCACGCGGCCGGCCAGGCTGTTCTCGCAGGGCAGCATGGCCAGCTGGGCCTGGCCGGAGGTCACGGCCTCGATGGCGGCCTCGAAGCTGGGGCAGGGCAGGGTCTGCCAGTCCGGGTAGGCCTTGCGGCAGGACAGGTCCGAATAGGCGCCGGGCAGGCCCTGGAAGGCGATCAGCTTGCTCATGTGGCCGGTTCCTTGGCAGGCACGGTCGTGGTGCAGGGGCGGGGCTGGGCCGCCGCACCCTGGGGTTGCCGGGTCTGGCGGGGCGTCGCCATCCCGGCGGGAATGAGGATGATGGAATTCACGCGGCCAGACCGGGTTGATGCGCGCCCAAGCGGGCACTATGGTCCGCCGGCTTCTAGTCGAGGCGGACCCGGGGTGCAAACCGGCGGGGGTCAACGCCAGCATAAGGGATCGGGTTCGGGATGAGCTTGGAACTCAACAAGGCATTCGCGGGCATCTTGACGGCCGGGATCGCTTTCATGGTTACCGGAATTGTCGCCGGCCAGCTCGTGCATCCGCACATGCCGGAGAAGAGCGCGATCCAGATCGGCGACGTGGCGCCGGCCGGCGGCGGTGCCCCGGCGCCGGCCGCGGCCCCGGCGGCGCTGGAGCCGATCGGCCCGCTGCTGGCCAATGCCAACCCGGCGAATGGCGAGCGCCTGGCCAAGGCCCAGTGCGGCGCCTGCCATACCTTCAATGAAGGTGGCCGCGCCGGCGTGGGTCCGAACCTGCACGGCATCATCGGTCGCGGCCATGGCGCCGTGGCGGGCTTCGCCTACTCGGCCGGGCTGAAGAGCCATGCCGGCCCCTGGACCTACGAGGACATGAACGCCTGGCTGTCCAAGCCGGCGACCTATGCCCCGGGCACCAAGATGGCCTTCGGCGGCATCAGCAACACGCAGCAGCGGGCGGATGTCATCGCCTATCTGCGCAGCATCACCCCGGGCGCCCCCAATCCCTGACACGGGGGCCCTGATGCGGGAATTCCTGGCGGCGGCCGAATCGGCCGCTGACCTGGCGGGGGCGGTCATCCGCCCCCTTTTCCGTTCCGCCCTGTTGGTGGAAGCCAAGGGCGACGCCAGCCCGGTCACCGCCGCCGACCAGCAGGCCGAGCAGGCGATCCGCGCCTTCCTGGCCGGGCGCTTTCCGGACCACGGCATCTGGGGCGAGGAATACGGCGCCGACCGGCCGGACGCCGAATGGCTCTGGCTGTTGGACCCGATCGACGGGACCCGCGCCTTCGTCACCGGAAGGCCGCTGTTCGGCACGCTGATCTCCCTGCTGCACAAGGGCGTGCCGGTGCTGGGGCTGATCGACCAGCCCGCCACCGGAGAGCGCTGGCTTGGCCTGGCCGGGGAGCCGACGCGGTTCCGTGGCCCGATGGGCGGGGTGGCGCAGTGCCGGCCCTGCGCCGAACTGGCCCAGGCCGAGCTTTCCTGCACCAGCCCGGACATGTTCCTGGAAGACCAGCGCGACGGCTTCGACCGGCTGCGCGGCGCCGCGCGCCGGGTGACCTGGGGCGGCGACTGCTACGCGTATGGCCTGATGGCGCTGGGCCTGGTGGACGTGATCGCCGAGGCGACGATGAAGCCTTGGGACTGGGCGGCGCTGGTACCGGTGGTGCAGGGCGCCGGCGGCAGCGTGACCGACTGGGCCGGCCGCCAGCTGACGGTGGAAAGCGACGGCAGCGTGCTGGCGCTGGGCGACCCCGCGATGCTGGCCGAGGCGACGGCGCTGCTGCGCTGAGGCCGGCAGTCCGCTGCTGGCGCCGGCGGCAGACCTGCACTGCGGTCGTCAAAGGCGCTGGCGCCGCCGGGTCGGAATCGCCTCTCCCTGGTTGTAGCGCCGGCGCGGAACCCCCATCCTGGCAGCCATGCAACGTCGTTCCCTGCTCGGCGCCGGCCTCAGCGCTCCGTTCCTCCGCAGCCTGCCGGCCAGCGCGCAGGTCGCGCCCCCGGCCCGGCGCAGCCATGGCCTGGCGCTGCACGGCACGCCCGCGCTGCCGGCGGGGTTTCCGCATTGGCCCTGGGTGAATCCGGACGCGCCCAAGGGCGGCGAGATGGTGCGCTGGGCGCTGGGCAGCTTCGACAGCTTCAACCCCTTCGTGCTGCGCGGCACGCCCGGCGCCGGGCTGAACGCGCTGCAGAACGGCATCCTGTGGGAAAGCCTGCTGGAACGCTCCGCCGACGAGGCCAGTACCGCCTATTGCCACCTGGCCGCGGTGGTGGAGGTGGCGGCCGACCACACCTGGGTCGCCTTCGAGATCCGGCCCGAGGCGCGCTGGCACGACGGCAAGCCGGTGCTGGCCGAGGATGTCGCCTGGACCTTCAGCACGCTGATGGAGAAGGGCCGACCACTGTACCGCGCCTATTGGGGCGACGTGGCCGAGGTGAAGGTGGAGAGCGCCCGCCGGGTGCTGTTCCGCTTCAAGAATGGCGACAACCACGAGCTGCCAAGCGTGATCGGCGAACTGCCGGTGCTGCCGAAGCATTGGTGGGAAGGCCGCGACTTCAGCCGCCCGAGCCTTGACCTGCCGCTGGGCAGCGGGCCCTACCGGCTGGAGAAGTTCGAGCCGGGGCGCAGCATCACCTGGCGGCGGGTGGCGGATTACTGGGGCGCCAACCTGGGCACCCGCAAGGGCACCGCGAATTTCGACAGCATCCGCTACGAGTATTTTCGCGACAACACCGTGGCGCTGGAGGCCTTCAAGGCCGGACAGGTGGATCTGCGGCAGGAGAACATCGCCAAGGAATGGGCCACCGGCTACGACTTTCCCGCCGTGCGCCAAGGCCTGGTGAAGAAGGAGGAGCTGCGCCACCAGAACCCGACGGGCATGCAGAGCTTCACCATGAACCTGCGCCGCCCGCTGTTCCAGGACGCCAGGGTGCGGCAGGCGCTGGGGCTGGTGTTCGACTTCGAGTGGCTGAACGCCAACCTGTTCTACGGCAGCTACAAGCGGACCGAGAGCTACTTCCAGAACAGCGAGCTGGCCAGCAGCGGGCTGCCGCAGGGCCGCGAGCTGGAGATCCTGCAGAAGTATCGCGGCCGCGTGCCGGCCGAGGTCTTCACCACGCCGTACCGCGAGTCGGTGACCGATGGCAGCGGCAACAACCGCGACAACCTGCGCCGCGCGCTGGCCTTGCTGAAGGAAGTCGGCTGGGAGGTGAAGGAGCGCAAGCTGGTCAACGCCCAGGGCCAGCAATTCAGCTTCGAGATCCTGCTGGGCGAACCCAGCATGGAACGGCTGGCGCTGCCCTATGTGCAGTGGTTGCAGCGCATCGGTGTGGAGGCGCGGGTGCGTACCGTGGACCCCGCGCAGTACCAGGTGCGGTCGGATGCCTATGACTACGACATGACGGTGGACGTGATCGGCCAGAGCCTGTCGCCGGGCAATGAGCAGCGCGAGTTCTTCAGCTGCGCCAAGGCGCGGGAGCCGGGGGGGCGCAACACCGCCGGCATCTGCGACCCCGTGGTTGACGAGCTGATCGAGCTGGTGATCGCGGCGCCGGACCGCGAGGAGCTGGTGCAGCGGACGCGGGCGCTGGACCGGGTACTGCTGTGGCACCGCTACGTGATCCCGATGTACCACTTGGCGGCGTATCGGCTGGCTTGGTGGGACAAGTTCGGCCGCCCCGCGCGCAACCCCAAGCACGGCCTGGGCGTGGAAGGCTGGTGGTGGGAGCCACAGCGTGCCGCCGCGGTGGAAGCCGGCAAGCGCAACGCCCCACCCGCGGCGCGGTAGCAGCCTTGGGCGCCTATCTGCTGCGCCGGCTGGCGCTGATGCTGCCGACGCTGTTCGGCATCATCCTGATCAATTTCACCGTGGTGCAATTCGCGCCGGGCGGGCCGGTGGAGCAGGCGCTGGCGGAATTGCGCGGCCGTGGCGGCGGCGTGCTGGAACGCGTGACCGGCGGCGCCGGCGAGGTGCGGCAGAGCGACCCGACGCTGCGCGGCGCCCAGGGCATCGACCCCGCTGTCGTGGAGGAGATCAAGCGCGCCTTCGGCTTCGACAAGCCGGCGCATGTGCGCTTCTGGGAGATGCTGAAGGGGTACCTGCGCTTCGACCTCGGCCAGAGCCTGTTCCAGGGGCGGGGCGTGGCGGAGCTGATCTTCGAGAAACTGCCGGTCTCGGTCTCGCTGGGGCTGTGGTCCACGCTGATCATCTACCTGGTCAGCATCCCCTTGGGCATCCGCAAGGCGGTGCGGGACGGGTCGGGGTTCGATCTCTGGACCTCCGCCGTGGTGCTGGTGGGCTATGCCATTCCGGGGTTCCTGTTCGCCATCCTGCTGGTGGTGCTGTTCGCTGGTGGCAGTTTCGTGCAGTGGTTTCCGCTGCGGGGGCTACTCAGCGGCGGGATGGAGAATGCCGGCTTCCTGGCGCGCGCGCTGGATTACGCCTGGCACATGGTGCTGCCAACGGTGGCGCTGGTGATCGGCGGCTTCGCCAGCCTGACCATGCTGACCAAGAACAGCTTTCTGGAGGAGATCAACAAGCAGTACGTGCTGACGGCGCGGGCCAAGGGCGCCGGCGAGCAGCGCGTGCTGTACGGCCACGTCTTCCGCAACGCCATGCTGCTGATCATCGCGGGGTTTCCGGCGGCCTTCATCGGCATCCTGTTCACCGGGGCCTTGCTGGTGGAGATCATCTTCTCGCTGGATGGGTTGGGGCTGCTGGGGTTCGATGCCGCCATCCGGCGCGACTATCCGCTAATGTTCGGCACGCTCTACGTCTTCACCCTGCTGGGCCTGGTGATGCAGATCGTCGGCGACTTCACCTACACGCTGGTGGACCCGCGCATCGACTTTGAGAGCCGCGGCTGATGACACCGCTGAACCAGCGCCGGCTGGCGAATTTCCGCGGCAATCGGCGCGGCTGGGTCAGCCTGTGGGTGTTCCTCGGGCTGTTCGGGGTGACGCTGTTCGCCGAGTTCATCGCCAACGACAAGCCGCTGCTGGTCTGGGTGGATGGCCGCGTGCTGGTGCCCGTTGTCCGCGACTATGCCGAGAGCGACGTGCTGGCCGATGGCCTGCCGACCGAGGCCGACTGGCATGACGAGACCCTGGTGCGGGAGGTCCGCGCCCGCGGTTGGATGCTGTGGCCGCTGGTGGAATACGACTACCGCACCGTGATCCGCGACCTGGGCCGGCCGTCTCCGGCGCCGCCCAGCTGGCGCAACCCGCTGGGCACCGACGACCAGGCGCGGGACGTGCTGGCGCGGGTGATCTACGGGCTGCGGCTGGCGATCCTGTTCGGGTTTTCGCTGACGCTGGCGTCGTCCGCCATCGGCATCGCGGCGGGTGCGGTGCAGGGCTTCTACGGCGGCACCACGGATTTGCTGTTCCAGCGCTTCATCGAGGTCTGGTCCGGCATGCCGCAGCTGTACCTGCTGATCATCCTCGGCAGCATGATCCAGCCGGGCTTCTGGGTGCTGCTGCTGTTCCTGCTGGCCTTCAGCTGGATGGCGCTGACCGGCGTGGTGCGCGCCGAGTTCCTGCGCGGGCGCAACCTGGACTATGTGCGGGCGGCGCGGGCGCTCGGCGTTTCCGACCTGCGGCTGATGTGGCGGCACATATTGCCCAACGCCATGGTGGCGACGCTGACCTTCCTGCCCTTCATCCTTTCGGGCAGCGTGACCATCCTGGCCTCGCTGGACTTCCTCGGCTTTGGCTTTCCGCCGGGCTATCCCTCGCTGGGCGAGTTGCTGAGCCAGGGCAAGAGCAACCTGCAGGCGCCGTGGCTGGCCTTTACCGGTTTCCTCGTGCTCGGCGGCGTGCTGACGCTGCTGATCTTCATCGGCGAGGCCGTGCGCGACGCCTTCGACCCCAGGCGGCTGCCGGGCGGCATGCGCTGATGGCGCCACCGATTCAGCCTGCCGCGCCCGCGGCGGTGACCCCCTTGCTGACGGTCGAAGACCTGCGCGTGGCCTTCAACGGCCGCCAGGTGGTGCATGGCGTCTCCTTCCACGTGAACCCCGGGGAGACCGTGGCGCTGGTCGGCGAATCCGGCTCCGGCAAGTCCGTCACCGCGCTTTCCGCCCTGCGCCTGCTGCCGGCCGCCGGCGCCAACCCCAGCGGCAGCGTCCGGCTGGACGGCACCGAGGTGCTGGCCGCCGACGAGGCCGCGCTGCACCGGCTGCGCGGCGGCGTCGCCGGCATGGTCTTTCAGGAGCCGATGACCAGCCTGAACCCGCTGCACCATATTGGCCGCCAGGTGGGGGAGGCGATCACCCTGCATCGCCCCTTGGCCGGGGAGGCGCTGCGGGCGCGGGTGCTGGACCTGCTGCACCAGGCCGGCCTCGGCAATGCCGAGGAGCGGATGGGCGCCTACCCGCACCAGCTTTCCGGCGGCCAGCGGCAACGGGTGATGATCGCTGGCGCCCTGGCCAACGACCCGAAGCTGCTGATCGCGGACGAGCCGACCACGGCGCTGGACGTGACCATCCAGGCGCAGATCCTGGAGCTGCTGGAAAAGCTGAAGCGGGAGCGGCAACTGGCGCTGCTGCTGATCACGCACGACCTGGCCATCGTGCGGCGCCACGCGGACAGGGTGGTGGTGATGCAGCACGGCCTGGCGGTGGAGCAGGGGCCGACCGCCGAGGTCTTCGCCGCGCCGCGCCACGCCTATACGCGGATGCTGTTGGCCACCCAGCCGCGCGGCCGCCCGGCACCGGTGCCCGCCGACGCCCAGCCGCTGCTGCGGGCCGAGGCGATGAAGGTGCACTTCCCCATCCGCCGCGGGCTGCTGCGGCGCGTGGTCGGCCAGGTTCGCGCGGTGGACGGTGTTTCGCTGGAGTTGCGGGAGGGCGAGACGCTGGGGCTGGTGGGCGAAAGCGGCTCCGGCAAGACCACGCTGGGCCTGGCGCTGCTGCGGCTGCAGGCCAGCACCGGCGCCATCAGCTTCGAGGGCCAGCGGATCGACGGGCTCTCGCCCAAGGCGATGCGGCCGCTGCGCGCGCGGATGCAGGTGGTGTTCCAGGACCCCTTCGGCTCGCTCTCGCCGCGGCTGTCGGCCGGGGAGATCGTCGGCGAGGGGCTGGAGGTGCATGCGCCCGGGCTGGACGCCGCCGCCCGCGCCACCCGCGTGGCCGAGGCATTGGCCGAGGTTGGCCTGGACCCCAGCGCGCGGGACCGCTACCCGCATGAGTTCAGCGGCGGCCAGCGCCAGCGCCTGGCCATTGCCCGCGCCCTGGTGCTGCAGCCCCGCCTGCTGGTGCTGGACGAGCCGACCAGCGCGCTCGACGTTTCCGTGCAGGCCCAGGTGGTGGACCTGCTGCGCGCGTTGCAGGCCCGGCACCGGCTGGCCTACCTGTTCATCAGCCACGACCTGCGGGTGGTCCGCGCCCTGGCGCATCGGATCATGGTGCTGAAGGATGGCCAGGTGGTGGAGGAAGGCGAGGCGGAGAGGCTGACGGCGGCACCGGTTCAGCCCTATACCCGCGCCTTGATGGCTGCGGCCTTCGATCTCAGCGCCTGATCGCCCGAGGTGGAACACTGAGGGCGTGAATCAGTCGCTCAACGCGGCGCCTGATCGTCCGAGGTGGAACACCGAGGGCGTGAATCAGGCGCTCGAACTTACAGCGTGGCACGGCGGCGCCCCCGGGGCGGTACCGTGGCAGGATGGTGATGCGTGAGCGAGTTCGACCAGATGAAGATGCTGCTGAACGGCGGCGGCATGCGGCTTGGCATTGCCATCCGGCCGATGAACAGCCCGGGCAGCCCGGTCTACCACGCCACCGAGAATGTCTGGCCGCCGGCGCTGGTGCTGGGCGGGTCGATGTTCGCCACCTGGGCGGTGCACTACTACCTGGGCTTTGCCGTGCTGGCGGTGGGCTGCTGGTGGTGGCTGGCCAAGTACCAGCCGAAGATCTCGGCGGCCGTGCATGAACGCACCGCCGCGCTGGTGCTGAACGACATCCGCGCCTTCGACGCGCTGTGGAAGAAGGGCGTGCTGAGCCTGATCGCCACCCAGCCGGACGGCACGCAGCAGGTTGCCACCAGGCGCGAGGACTGGCGCGCCTTCATTCGTCACTACGCCGGAGAAAACTGATGGCGATTCTGCTTTCCACCAAGGCCAACGCGATGCAGGACTGGAAGCGCGCCCTGCTGGCGCTGGACCCGTCGCTGGACATCCGCATGTTCCCCGACGCCGGCGCGCCCGAGGATATCGAGGCGGCGGTGTGCTGGACCGCGCACGACATGGCGGAGCTGCGCCGCTACCCGAACCTGAAGCTGATCGTCTCCATGGGCGCCGGGGTGGACCACCTGCTGCGCCCGCCGGGGCCGCCGCCGGGCATTCCGGTGGCGCGGCTGGTGGACCGGCTGCTGACCTCCGCGATGAGCGAGTGGGTGCTGCTGAACGTGCTGCGCTTCCACCGCCAGGATGGCGCCTACCGGGCGCAGCAGGCGGCGCGGGTGTGGGACGAGCTGCCGGCCCCGGCCACCGACGCGACGCGGATCGGCATTCTGGGCGTCGGAGCCCTGGGCAGCGATGCCGCGGGCAAGCTGGGCGCGCTGGGCTTTCGCGTGGCGGGTTGGAGCCGGCGGGAAAAGACGCTGCCGGGCGTGCAGGGCTTCCACGGCGCCGCCGGGCTGGACGCCATGCTGTCGCAGAGCGGCTTCCTGGTCTGCCTGCTGCCGCTGACCCCGGATACGCGCGGCATCATCAACGCCCGCACGCTGGCGCTGCTGCCGCGCGGCGCCTACGTGCTGAACGCCGCGCGCGGCGGCCATGTGGTGGATGCGGCGCTGCTGGCGGCGCTGGACAGCGGCCATGTCGCGGGCGCGGCGCTGGACGTGTTCGAGCCCGAGCCGCTGCCGGCGGACCATGCCTACTGGGGCCACCCCAAGGTGGTGATGACGCCGCATGCGGCCAGCATCACCATCCCCGAAAGCGTCGCGCCGCAGGTGGTGGAGAATATCCGGCGCGCGCGGGAAGGCGCGCCGCTGATCAACCTGGTGGACTTCGCCGCCGGCTACTGAGCCGGCCGGCGAGGCCCAGCCGGTTCAGCCGGCCTTGCGCGAGCCGCCGGCCTCGGCATTGGCGGCTTCGCCCGTCGCGGCCGGCATGTCGCGGGTGTTCTGCTCGGCTTCCACCATGATCTGGCGCATGTCGCGCAGGAAGGCGGTGCCCTTCAGCGTGCGCTGCACCAGGATGCTGCGGCGGTCCATCGGGTCCACCTTGCGGCGGGCCAGGTCCAGTTCGCCCAACCGATCCAGCGCGCGGGTGATCGCGGGCTTGGAGACGTTGAGCTCGGCCGCCAGGCCGCGCACGGTGTGCGGCCCGTCGGTCAGGTAGACCGTCAGGAACACGCCGAGCTGGCGCGCCGAGAGGTCCGGCCCGTCGCGTCGCACCAGGGCGACGACGGTATCTCTGAGAATGCCGACCAGCTGGTCGGGGTTGCTCTGCACAGCCATGGTTCCTATCCCCTTGCCCTACCCGGCGCGGAATACCCAGACCGGCGCCGGCGAATCGGTACCGGGGTCGGAATGGGACTATTAAAACGGACGGATCGTGTACTCCCAGTCAAAAGAGCCGCACGGTCCGATTGGTTCCTGAGCGATCCCAGTTTCGTTACCGGGCCGCCCCGGGGATAACCCCGAGGAAGTCCTGTACGGCCTGGGCAAAGCTCCGCATCGCCTGGGCTTCACCACCCTCCGGCCTGGCCGGTCGGGTCGTGTCGTTCCAGGCATATATGTCGGTATGGGCCCAGCGCAGCCCCGGCGTTACGAATCGTTGCAGGAAAAGTGCCGCAACTATCGCGCCCGCCATCGGCTTGCTGGACACGTTGTTCAAGTCGGCGACGTTACTCTCCAGCCACGAGTTATATGCCGGGTGCAACGGCAAACGCCATAAGGGCTCACCCATAGTTGTACCCGCCTGCAATACTATTTCCGCAAGCCTGTCATCGCTGGAGAACAGGGCTGGCAGGTCCGGCCCCAGCGCCACCCGGGCGGCACCGGTCAGGGTGGCGAAGTCCAGCAGCAGGTCCGGCTGCTGCTCGCCGGCGAAGGCCAGCAGGTCGGCCAGCACCAGGCGGCCCTCGGCGTCGGTATTGCCGACTTCCACCGTCAGCCCGGCGCGGGTACGCAGCACGTCCATCGGGCGGAAGCTGTCGCCGGAGACGCTGTTCTCCACCGCACCGACCAGCAGCAGCAGGCGGATCGGCAGGCGGCGCTGCATCAGCATTTCGGCCAGGCCAATGGCGACCGCGGCGCCGCCCATGTCCTTCTTCATCCGCAGCATGGCGGCGGAGGGCTTCAGGTCCAGCCCGCCGGTGTCGAAGCAGACGCCCTTGCCGCACAGCGCCACCAGCGGGGCGCCGGGGGTGCCCCATTCCAGCATGGCCACCCGCGGCGCGCGGGGGCTGCCCTGGCCCACGGCGTTCAGGCAGGGAAAGCCCTGGCGCAGCTCCTCGCCCTCGATCACGCGGCAGGCCGCGCCGTGCTCGGCGCCCAACTCCAGCACCGCCTGGGCCAGCTCGGCGGGGCCAAGGAGGTTGGCGGGGGTGTTGATCAGGTCCCGCACCCGCCAGGTGGCGCGCACGGTGGCCAGGGCGTCGCCGCAGCCGGGCGGCAATTCCAGCGTGGCGGGGGCGCGGTCCGCGGCCTTCAGCCGGCGGTAGCGATAGGCGCCCAGGCCCCAGCCCAGCGCCGCGACCTCCTGCTGCGCCGGGTTGCCGGCGAAGCGCCAATGGGTGCCGGCCGGCAGCGCGTAGGGCAGGGCGCCGAAGCTGGCGGGCGTGGCGGGCAGGTCGCCCAGGCCCAGCACGGCACCGGACATGCCGTCGCCACCGGGCAGCAGCAGCAGTTCCTGGGATCTCGCGGTGAAGCCGGCGGCTTGGACGAAGGCTGCTGCTGCGGTCGGCAGGCGGGTCAGCAGGGGCGCCAGGTCGGCCGGCGCGGCGCAGTACAACGGCAAGGTGGCGTTCAGATCGGCCGCTTGCGCGAAGCACCGATCGACCGAGATAGTGTCAGGGCGAATCGTCATCCAGGCGCTCATAAGGTTCGTCGCGCATGACAGATCATGGTTACGCTGTCACGCCAAAAAAAGGTTCATAGCGTCCTTTGCACCACGGTGTCGTCAGATATGCATGATGGCCGCTCGGCATTCCCGCTGGCGTGGGGCGGGTTGCCATCGGCCCTTCCTGGCAACAGGGGGCTGGGCTATAGGCCGCGCCATGTCGTTTTCCGCGCCGGCTGCCGTCAAGCCTGAACCTGCCGTCACCTCCGATTCCGCGGCGCCGCGCCGTGTCGGCCGGGCGCTGGATGACCTGAGCCTGGGGTTTCGGCGCTGGCGCCTGCCGGTGGCGCTGGCCCAGCTGGACATCCGCAACCGCTACCGCGGCTCGGTGCTTGGGCCGATGTGGCTGACCCTGTCCACCGCGGTGACCTTCCTGGCGCTCGGCTTCCTGTATTCGACGCTGTTCAAGATGAACCTGCAGGAATACCTGCCCTTCCTGGTGGTCAGCCTGATCCTGTGGAACGTGTTCTCTCAGGTGATCAGCGAGGCCTGCACCTCGCTGACCTCGGCAGAGGGCATCATCCGCCAGGTGCCGCTGCCGTTCACCGTGCATGCGCTGCGCTGCCTGATGCGCAATGCCGTCATTGCCGCGCACAACCTGCCGTTGATCCTGGTGGTGTTCGTGATCTTCGGCATCAACCCCGGCCTGGTCGCCTTGCTGGCGATCCCGGGGATGCTGCTTTTCGTGCTGAATGCCTTCGCCCTGGTGATGTTCCTCGGCATGCTCTGCGCCCGGTTCCGCGACATCGGCCCCATCGTCAACACCGTTACGCAGCTGGCCTTCTTCATTTCCCCGGTGATCTGGAAGCCGGAACTGCTGCAGGAGCGGCAGGTCTGGCTGGTGCTGAACCCGGCCTTCGACCTGATGGAGGTGGTGCGCGGGCCGCTGCTCGGGCAATCGCCGGGGCTCATGATCTGGGCCGCCGCGATGCTCATCACCGCTGTGGTCTGCGGCCTCAGCTTCGCCTTCTTCGTGCGGTTCCGCGGCCGCATCGCCTTCTGGGTCTGAACCATGCCGCACATCCTGGCCGAGCGGCTGTCCATCGCCTTCCCGCTGTACCATGTCGGCGCGCGGTCGCTGAAGAAGCGGCTGATGGCCAGCACCATCCCGCGGCTGCGGACCGACGGCAGCAATCGCGTCGTGGTGGCCGCGCTGAACGACCTAAGCTTCGACATCCGCAGCGGCGAGCGCGTGGCGCTGGTGGGCCATAACGGCGCCGGTAAGACCACGCTGCTGCGCACCCTGGCCGGGGTTTATGAACCGGTGGGCGGGCGGCTGGTGGTCGAAGGCCGCATCGGCTCGCTGATCGACCCTTCGGCCGGCATGGATGTCGATGCCACCGGGCGCGAGAACATCGTGCTGCGTGGCCTGTTCCGCGGCCTGGACCAGAAGCGCAGCGAGGAGATGGCGGTCGAGGCCGGGGCCTTCAGCGGCCTCGGTGAGTTCCTCGACGTGCCGATGCGGACCTATTCCGCGGGCATGCAGGTGCGGCTGTCCTTCGCCATCGCCACGCTGATGCAGCCGGAAGTGCTGCTGATGGACGAATGGTTCTCGGCCGGCGATGCCGACTTCATGGCCCGCGCCCAGCAGCGGCTGGAGGAGCTGGTGCAGAAGGCCGAGATCCTGGTGCTGGCCAGCCACAACATGCAGGCGGTGCGCGCCTGGTGCACCCGCGCCATCCGCCTGCAGGGCGGCCGGATCGTGGCCGACGGGCCGGTGGAGCAGGTGCTGGCCGACATGGAGCCGCCGGCCGCCGGCTGACCCGTGCCGATACAGCGGGGCCGAGCGAGGGCTACGCCTTCGCGGCCTCGATGATGCGGGTGCTGGAATAGCCCTGGTGGAACTGCACGGCGACCACTTGGCCGCCGCGGGCACGGACGAAATCGGCGCCGACGATGGCTGCCTTGCCGCCCAACGCCCCGGCGCTGTAGTCGCCGCCCTTGGCCAGCACGTCCGGCGCCACCGCCTCGATCAGCCGGGCCGGCGTGTCCTCCTCAAAGCCGACCACGTAGTCCACCGCGGCCAGGCCGGCGCAGACCTCGGCGCGGTCGGCATAGGTGTTCACCGGGCGGGTCGGGCCCTTCAGCCGGCGTACGCTGGCATCTTCGTTCAGCCCCAGCACCAGCACGTCTCCCAGCCGGCGGCAGGCGGCAAGCATGCGGACATGGCCGGGGTGCAGGATGTCGAAGCAGCCATTGGTGAAGACGATCCGCCGGCCGCGCCGCCGCTCCGCCGCCAGCAGCGGCAACAGCGTCTCCAGCGGCAGCACCTTTGAAGCGGCGCCGGCCTGGGCGCGGCGCTCCGCCATGTCCCGCGCGGTGACCACGTAGGTGCCGGCATGGGAGACGGCGATGCTCGCGGCCAGGTTGGCGGCCGTGACCGCCTCCGCCACGCTGGCGCCGCTGGCGATGGCGATGGCCAGCGCGGCGATGACGGTATCACCGGCGCCGGAGACATCGAAGACCTCCTGTGCCTCGGTCGGCACCTGGGCGCTGCTGCCATCGGCGCCGGCCAGCAGCATGCCGTCGGCGCCCAGGGTCACCACCAGGTTGCCGAAGCCGTGCCGGGCCAGCGCGGCGCGGGCGCGGTCCGCCATGCTGCCGGTGGTGCCAAACAGCAGTTCGAACTCCTTGCGGTTCGGCTTCAGCAGGAAGGCGCCGGCATAGCGCGCGGGGTCGGCCTGCTTGGGGTCCACCAGGCAGCGCAGCCCGGCCGCGCCGGCGGCGGCGATGAAGGCGGCGGGGTCGGGCAGGCAGCCCTTGGCGTAGTCCGAGAGGATGACGAGGTCGGCGCCCGGCAGTGCGGCGGTGAAGGCGGCCAGCAGCGCGGCACGGGCGGCCTCGCTGACACTGGCATCGGTGTCGAAGCGGACGATCTGCTGGGTGCCGGCAACCAGCCGGGTCTTCTGCGTGGTGGCCTGGCCGGCATCCGTCACCAGGGCGGCCTCCACCCCATGGGCGGCGACCAGGCGGGCGACATCAACCGCGGCGGCATCGGCGCCGACCACCCCGAGCAGCGTGCAGCGGCCGCCCATGGCGGCAACGTTGGCGGCGACGTTGGCGGCGCCACCGGGGCGCATATCCTCGCGCACCGTGCGCAGCACGGGCACCGGCGCTTCTGGGGAAATGCGGGTTACGTCGCCCAGCAGGTAGCGGTCCAGCATCACGTCGCCGACGACGAGGATATGGGCAGGGCGGGTCATCCGGCGGCTTCTACCAGCGGCGCGATGAAATCGTCCAACCTGCCGCCCGGGAACAGGTGGCCGGGCAGCCCGGCGGCGGCGGCGGCGGCCAGGTCGCTGGCGCGGTCGCCGACCAGGAAGCTGCCCTGCCGCCGCACCGGGAAGCGTTGCAGCAGCGCCAGGATCATGCCGGGGCGCGGCTTGCGGCAGGCGCAGTCCTGCCGATAGGTGGCCAGCGGCGCCTGCGGGTGGTGCGGGCAGTATTCAAAGGCGTCCACGCCGCCGGCCAGGTGCTGGTTCATCCAGCCATGCAGCGCCGGCACGGCGGCTTCCGGGTACAGCCCACGGGCGACGCCGGACTGGTTGGTGACGACGAAGACCCAGTGCCCGGCCTGCCGCAGCCGGGCCACCGCCGCCGCCGCGCCGGGCACCCAGCGCACCAGGGCCGGGTCATGCGGGTAGCCGTCATCCTCGATCAGCACGCCGTCGCGGTCGAGGAAGGCGGCCGGGCGCAACTCAGCCATCCGCCAGCCGCTCCTCCACCGCCGCGCAGAGGTAGTGGTACAGGCACAGGTGAACCTGCTGGATCGCCGGGGTGAAACTGCTGGGCACCGCCAGCAGGTGGTCGCACAGCGGCGCCATGCCGCCGCCGCCCTGGCCGGTCAGCCCCACCGTGACCATGCCGCGCGCCCGCGCCGCCTCCAGCGCCAGCACCACGTTGCGCGAGTTGCCACTGGTGGAGAGGCCCAGCAGTACGCCGCCCGGCTCGGCATGCGCCTCCACCTGGCGGGCGAAGACGCTGTCGTAGTCGTAGTCGTTGGTCCAGGCGGTCAGCAGCGCGGTCGGAGAGGTCAGGGCGATGGCGCGGAAGGCCCGGCGCTCGCGCAGGAAGCGGCCGACCAGTTCGCCCACGATGTGCTCGGCATCGGCCGCCGAGCCACCATTGCCGCAGACCAGCAGTGGCCGGTTGGCGCCGAGCGCGGCGGCAATGGCGTTGACGGCGGCTTCCATGCGCGCATCCAGGTCTTGGGTGCGTGTCTGGGCCAGCAGTTCCTGGGCCGAGGCCAGCCAAGCGTCGAAGCTATCCATGCGCTGCATCCCCGGCCTGTACGGCGCCTGTTTCCGTGACCCCGGCCAGGATGTCCAGTAGCGCCCGCGCCTGGGCGCCCCAGTCTTGCAGGGCCAGGCCGCTGGCGGCGGCGCCGGCGGCCAGGCGGGCGCGCGCAGCCTCCGGGCAGAGCCGCGCCATGGCCTGCGCTAAGGCAGCGGGGGTGGCGGCGCCGGCGACGGCGCCATCCACGCCGTCGTGCACCTGTTCGGCCAGGCCACCCAGCGGCGTGACCACCGCTGGTACGCCCAGCGCATGAGCCAGCGCGACCACGCCGCTCTGGCTGGCTTCGCGATAGGGCAGCACCACCGCATCGGCGGCGGCGATCAGCCCGGGGATCTCGGCCTCGGCCAGCCAGCGCGCCTCCACTCGCACGCCGGGCAGGGTGGCCAAGCCAGGGGCCAGCGCCTCTGGGTCGCCCTCGCCGACGACCAGCAGTCGGGCGCGGGGGTAGCGGGCGCGCAGCAATGGCCAGGCGTCGCGCAGCAGGTCCAGTCCCTTGTAGGCACGCAGCCGGCCGAACAGCAGGAACAGCGGCGCTTCCCCGGCCGGGGGGCGAGGCGCCATCGGTTGCGCCAGCAGCGCCGGTGGCAGGTGCGCGCCGAGCGTTAGCCGGTGCACCTGCAGGTCTGGACGACGCTGATGCAGCGCTGCCGCGACTGAATCGGACAGCGCGATGGCGCCGATGGCGGCATCCAGTTCGATGTTCAAGCGCCAGTCCCACAGCCAGCCGGGGTCGCCGGGATGCGGCAAGGCGTCGTGGATGAAGGGCAGGTAGCGAAGGCCGCTGCGGTTCAGCAGGGGGGCGACGAGCGGTGTCCACAGGTGGGTCATGACGGAGACAACGGCATCCGCCCGGTGCACCCTGGCTTGGCGCCGCAGCCGCCAGGCCAGCCAGGGCAGCCGCAGGAAACCCAGCACGAATCCGACGGCGGAGGCGTAGGTTGGCAGGACCTCCACTGGCAGGCCCAGTGCCTCGATCTCGGCGCGCAACTCGGCCTGGGCTGAAATGGCCAGCGCGACCTTGACGCCGCGCTGGTGGGAAAGCGCCTCGGCCAGGGCGAGCGTCAACTGCCCGCCGGCGCCGCGCCGGCCCCAGTACCATAGAAGGATGCGTCGTTCTGATGTCGGATGCGTTGGCGGCATGCGGAAATCCAGGGTTGCCGCTGGTTGTAGAGCCTGGGCCGCGCAGGCGGAATCGCCGAAGTGATGAACGGGTCCGGCAACCACCAGCCAGGGCGGTCGGTGCGCCGAGGCGGCCCACGCCGCAGCCCGGCGGCGTGGGCGGCGCCAGCGCGAGGCCGGCAGTAGGGAAGGGCTTGCGCGGTCGTGTCGGTGCCGGTAGGGCAACGCATCCGTCCCACGCCTGACGGCCCGGGCGCGTTCCGCCCTTGGCGTTCCCCGGGGCGTCCTTGGAGGCAGCATGACCAAGGCAGTGATCCTCGCCGGTGGCCTTGGCACCCGGCTGATGGAAGAAACCGAGGCCCGGCCGAAGCCGATGGTCGAGATCGGTGGCAAGCCGATCCTGTGGCATATCATGAAGATCTACGCCGCCCACGGCATCCGCGACTTCGTGATCTGCCTTGGCTACAAGGGCTACGTCATAAAGGAATACTTCTCCAACTACTTCCTGCACATGGCGGACCTGGTGATCGACATGGCGGAGGGCCGCAGCACGGTGCTGAACGCCAAGGCCGAGGATTGGCGCGTGACGCTGATCGATACCGGTCTGGAGACGATGACCGGCGGCCGGCTCAAGCGCATCCGCCCCTACCTGGACGACGCTCCGTTCTGCCTGACCTATGGCGATGCCGTCGGCACGGTGGACATCGCGGCGTCGCTGCACTTCCACGCCGCGCATGGCCGGCTGGCCACGGTGACCGCGGTGCGCCCGCCCGCCCGCTTTGGCGCGCTGGACCTGGTGGGCGACGAGGTCCGCGGCTTCCAGGAAAAGCCCTCGGGCGACAACCAATGGATCAATGGCGGCTTCTTCGTGCTGTCGCCGGCGGCACTGGACGGCATCGAGGGCGACGAGACGGTTTGGGAACAGGCGCCGATGCAGCGCCTGGCCAGCGCCGGGGAGCTGCGCGCCTTCCAGCATGACGGATTCTGGCAGCCGATGGACACGCTGCGCGAGAAGCGGGTGCTGGAGGAGCTGTGGGCCCAGGGGAAGGCGCCGTGGCAGGCCTGGTAGGCCCCGACCCCGCCTTCTGGCGGGGCCGGCGCGTCTTCCTGACCGGGCAGACCGGCTTCAAGGGCGCCTGGCTGGCGCTGTGGCTGGAGAGCCTGGGCGCGGTGGTGCGAGGCTTCGCGCTGCCGGCCGAACCCGGCAGCCTGGCACTGGCGGCGGGGCCGGCTGGCGAGAGCCTGCATGGCGACATCCGCGACCCCGCGGCGCTTGAGGCGGCGCTGCTGCCCTTCCAGCCCGGGGTGGTGCTGCACCTGGCGGCGCAGGCGCTGGTGCGGCGCAGCTACCGTGACCCGGCGGAAACCTTTGCCACCAACGTGATGGGCAGCATCCACCTGCTGGAAGCGGTGCGCCGCTGCCCCAGCGTGCGCGCGGTGGTGATGGTGACCACCGACAAATGCTACGAGAACCGCGAAAGGCCGGAACCCTACCGCGAGGCCGAGGCGCTGGGCGGCCGCGACCCCTACAGCGCCAGCAAGGCGGCGATGGAGATTGCGGTGGCCGCCTGGCGCGCCAGCTTCCTGGCGGCAGGCGGGGTGGCGGTGGCGACCGCGCGGGCTGGGAACGTCATCGGCGGCGGCGACTGGGCGGAGGACCGGCTGCTGCCGGACTGCATCCGCGCGCTTTCGGCCGGGCGCAGCATCGAGGTGCGCAACCCCGCGGCGACGCGCCCCTGGCAGCATGTGCTGGAACCGCTGGCCGGCTACCTGGTGCTGGCCGAGGCGCTGTGGCGCGACGGCGCCGGCATGGCCGAGGCCTGGAATTTCGGCCCGGCGCTGCGGGACGTGCAGCCGGTGGGCGAGGTGGTCGCCGAGGTGGTGCGCCTGTGGGGCGCCGGTGCCGCCTGGCATGTGGCGGCCCAGCCGGGCGCGGTGCATGAGGCCGGGCTGCTGGCGGTGGATGCCGCCAAGGCGCAGGCAGGCCTCGGCTGGCATCCGCGCCTGCCGCTGGCGCTGGCGCTGGAATGGACTGTGGCGTGGTATCGGCAACACGCCGGCGGCGCGGCGCCGCGGGCGCTGATGCTGGCGGAGATCGCGCGCTACGCCGCGCTGGGAAAGGCTTATCCGTGATGCAGTGCCGCTTCTGTGCCGCTCCGGTCACGCAGAGCTTCGCCGACCTCGGCATGTCGCCGCTGTCCAATGCCTTCGTTGCGCCGGAGCGCGCCGGGGCAATGGAGCCGTTCTACCCGCTGCACGCCCGGGTCTGCGACGCCTGCCACCTGGTGCAGCTGGAAGCCTTCGAGACGCCGGAGCAGATCTTCGGCGACTATCTCTACTTCTCCTCCTACGCCGAAAGCTGGCTGCGCCACGCGGAAGCTTATGCCGCCGAGATGGTGGCGCGCTTCGGCCTGGGTGCCGCCAGCCAGGTGGTGGAGGTGGCGAGCAATGACGGCTACCTGCTGCAGTATTTCCAGGCGCGCGGCGTGCCAGTGCTGGGCGTGGAACCCGCAGCCAACGTGGCCACGGTGGCGCGCGACAAGGGCATCCCGACCGAGGTCGCCTTCTTCGGCGTGGCGACCGCAGAGCGCCTGAAGGCCGCCGGCGTGGCGCCGCAGCTGATGGCCGCGAACAACGTGCTGGCACATGTGCCGGAGCTGAACGACTTCGTCGCCGGCTTCGCCGTGCTGCTGGCACCAGGTGGCGTGCTGACGGTGGAGTTCCCGCACCTGCTGCGGCTGATGCACGAGAACCAGTTCGACACGATCTACCACGAGCATTTCTCCTACTTCTCGTTGCTGACGGTGCAGCGGATTTTTGCCGCGCATGGGTTGCGGGTGTTCGATGTGCAGCCGCTGCCGACGCATGGCGGCTCGCTGCGCGTCTTCGTGACCCAGGTTGGTGCCGCGCATGCGGAGACGCCGGCGGTGTCCGCGCTGCTGGCGGAGGAGCGCGCCGCCGGGCTGGAAGGGAGCTCCGCCTATGCCGCCTTCGCCGAACAGGTGGTGGATACCAAGGCGGCGCTGATGGCCTTCTGCGTTGAGGCCCGGCGGGCGGGCAAGACCATCCTGGGCTATGGCGCGCCGGCCAAGGGCAATACGCTGCTGAACTACTGCGGCATCGGGCCGGAGTTCATCGCCTTCACCGTGGACCGCAGCCCGCACAAGCAGGGGCTGCTGCTGCCGGGCACGCGTATTCCCATCCGTGCGCCGGAAGCGCTGCTGGAAGCGCGGCCGGACTATGTGCTGATTTTGCCGTGGAACCTGCGCGAGGAGATCACCGCGCAGATGGCCGCGGTGCGGGACTGGGGCGGGCGCTTCGTGGTGCCTATCCCCAGCGTGCAGGTGTTCTGATGCGCTTCACCCCCACGCCGCTGGCCGGGCTGGTGGTGGTGGAAATCGCGCCGCTGGCCGACGACCGTGGCCACTTCGCCCGCAGCTTCTGCGCCGAGGAGTTCGCCGCCGCCGGGCTGCCCGCTGCCTTCCCGCAATGCAACCTCAGCTTCAACGCCCGCGTCGGCACGCTGCGCGGGCTGCACTGGCAGGCCGAGCCGCACCCGGAAGGCAAGCTGGTGCGCTGCACGCGCGGCGCGGTGTTCGACGTGGCGGTGGATGTGCGGCCCGACAGCCCGACCTTCCGGCTGTGGTTCGCGGCTGACCTGACCGCGGAGAATGGCCGCGCGCTGTATATCCCGCCGGGCTTCGCCCATGGCTTCCAGGCGCTGCAGGACGCCAGCGAAGTCTTCTACATGATGACCGAGCGCTACCACCCCGCCCTGGCCCGCGGCGCCGCCTGGGATGACCCGGGCTTCGGCATCGACTGGCCACTGGCCGGGCCTATCATGTCCGACCGCGATCGCGCCTTGCCGCGCTTCACCGCGCCATGACCGGGCTCGTGCTGGTGACCGGCGGCGGCGGCTTCATCGGCCGCCATGCCGTGCCGCTGCTTCGCGCGCGCGGCTTTGAGGTCCACGCCCCCACCCACGCCGAGGCCGACCTGCTGGCGCCCGGCGTGGCGGCGGCGCTGGTGGCGCGGCTGCGGCCGACGCATCTGCTGCACCTGGCCTGGAACGCCACGCCCGGCCGGTTCTGGACCGCGCCCGACAACCTGGACTGGGTGGCGGCCAGCCTGGCGCTGCACCGCGCCTTCGCCGCGGCCGGCGGGCGGCGCGCGGTCTGCGCCGGCACCTGCGCCGAATACGACTGGTCCCATGCCGAGCTGGACGAGGCGACCACGCCCTGCGCCCCGGCAACGCTGTACGGCACTGCCAAGGACGCACTGCGCCGGCTGCTGATGGCCGCGCCTGAGGGCGTCTCGGTGGCCTGGGGCCGGGTGTTCTTCCTCTACGGCCCGGGCGAGGCGCCGGGGCGCCTGGTGCCGGATGTGGTTGCCGCGCTGCTGGCCGGGCAGGAAGCGCGCTGCGGCGCGGGCCTGGTGCAGCGGGACTTCATGCATGTGGCGGATGTCGCCGCCGCGCTGGTGGCCCTGCTGGCCAGCGATGTCACCGGGCCGGTCAACATCGCCTCCGGCGATTGCCTGCCACTGCGCCGGGTGATCGACGAAGCCGCGCTCCAGCTGGGCAGGCCGGACCTGCTGCGCTACGGCGCCCGGCCCAGCCCGACCGGGGAGCCGGCCCGGCTGGCAGCGGCGACGCGGCGGCTGCGCGATGAGGTCGGCTTCACCCCGCGCTTCTCTCTGGAAGCGGGGCTGGCCGATACCATCGCCTGGAGGCGCGCCCGCGGCTGAGCGAACTGGCAGCGCGGTCCTTGGGCCGCCCGCGCATCGGTGAAGCGGCGGCCGATGAACCCGATGCCGCCGGGCGGGCTTTGCTGGACGGACATGACACCCTTGCACGCCAGCACCCATCTGCAACCCCTGCGACGTCGGCCCGCCGCGCATGGACTGGGCTTGTCGCGCCGCCCGACCGGGCAGTTGCCATCATGTGCCGCTTGCCTTTGGCTTGGCGTACCGTGTACCGCTATACGCTTGGATGCACCACAGCCTCCGCCGACGGCGTGGGGCCGCCCGGGGCCCTGCCAGGGGGATGGCAAGGCCCGGCCTGTACGGGGGGCTTGGCGCGGCGTTCGCGGGGGGCGACGGAGCCAATGGGGATGAGCATTTCTTTTCGCGCCCAGGTGTTGGGCGGCACGGCGATGGGCGGGGGCGCCCGGCGCCTGGCCCGCCCCTTCATGGCACTTGCCGTGCTGGGGCTGCTGGCCGCCTGTGGCGGGCCGCAGGCCACGACCAGCACCTCCACGCGCACGCGACACTATACGCAGGCGCGCAGCTACGACCCGCCGGGGCCGCCCTCGGACCCCTGGGGCCCCTACATCACCGAGGCCAGCCGTCGGTTCGACGTGCCGGAGCGCTGGGTGCGCGAGGTGATGCGCCAGGAGAGCGGCGGCCGCACCAGCGCCACCAGCCCGGTCGGCGCCATGGGGCTGATGCAGCTGATGCCCGGCACCTATTCCGAATTGCGCGGCCGCTACGGCCTGGGCGACGACCCCTACCACCCCTACGACAACCTGATGGCCGGCACCGCCTACCTGCGGGAAATGTACGACCTGTACGGCACCCCGGCCTTCCTGGCGGCCTACAATGCGGGGCCGCGCCGGCTGGAGGACTACCTGTTCAACAGCCGCGGCCTGCCGACCGAGACGCGCAACTACGTGGCGCGCATCGGCCCGCGGATCGATGGCCACCACCCAACCCGGCGCGTGCCGGAGCAGATCGCGATGGCCGCGGAGCTGCCCTACAGCATTCCGCCGGGGCCGCGCCGCATGGACCGCAGCATGATCGCCCAGTTGCGTGAGCAGCGGCAGTCGGTGCAGCCTGGCATCCAGCAGGGCTACCAGCCGGTCAACGTGGTGTCGCGGATGGACCCGATCCCGGATGGCAGCACGCCGGAAGGCGCCGCCCGCCTGGCGGAAGGCCGTGGCTATGGCACCGAGCCGGCGCCGGCGAGGGTGCAGATGGCCGCCAATGGCCCGATGACCGGGGGCGTGGTCAGCATGGCGCCGATCCCGGATGGCAGCACCCATGCCGCCGGGGAACGCCTGCCGAGCCTGCCCGAGGCGCCGGCGGCCCTGGTCGCGCGGCAGCCGCTGCCGGCGCCGGTGGCGCCGACCCGTCTGGCGAGTTTCACCCCCGCCGCCCACGCCGGCACCCTGGCGCCGCCGCGGTCCGAGCGCGGGCCGCTGCGCGCCGCCAGCATCTTCGGCGTTCCCGGCGCGCATGCGTCGACGCTGCCGCAGGCGCCACGCCCGGCGGCCGGCGGTGGCGGCTCCGGCTGGTCCGTGCAGGTCGGCGCCTTCGCCTCCGAGAACCTGGCCCGCACCGCCGCGGCCCAGGCGAAGGACGCGGTGGCCACGATGGGCAGCCGCGCCGTGGTGCAGGGCGTGAACCAGGGCGGCGGCATGCTGTACCGGGCGCGCGTCACCGGGCTTTCCCAGGCGGCCGCGCAGGGCGCCTGTGAGAAACTGAAGATCCGCGGCGCCTGCAACGTGGTGGCGCCGGGGGCCTGAGCGCCCACCCTTGCCGGGTGGGCGTTGACCCGGCAGGCTGTCCCTCAACCGAGGAGACAGCGAGATGACCGACATCGTCGGCGGCCCGGAGGCGCAGTTCCGCGCCTTCCTGAAGCAGGGCCGCTTCATGATCCAGCGCAGCCGGTCCACCGGCAAGCATGTGTACTACCCGCGCGTTGCCGTGCCCGGCAGCGGCGAGACCGACCTGGAATGGGTGCCCGCCGCCGGCACCGGCACGGTCTACGCCACCACCACCAACCGCACCCGGGAAGGCAACACCAACCTGGCGATCATCGAGCTGGACGAGGGCCCGCGGATGATGAGCCGCGTGGAAGGCGTGCCCGCCGAAACGGTGAAGATCGGCCAGCGGGTCAAGGCGCGCATCGCGGTGGAGGACGCCGCCGAGATCATCCTGTTCGAGGTGCTGGCATGACCCATCCTATCAGGGGCAAGACCGCTGTCGTCGGCATCGGCACCTTCGGCTGCGGCGAAGCGCCGGGCTGGAGCTCGATCGAGCTGATGTGCCAGAGCGCCGTGCTGGCGCTGGCCGATGCCGGCATTCCGCTGCATGAGGTGGATGGCGTCTTCGCCGCCACCGCGACGCATGCCTTCCCGACCATGTCCGTGGCGGAATACCTGGGCGTGAAGCCGCGCTACTTCGACGGCACCAATGTCGGCGGCAGCAGCTTCGAGCAGCACATGCTGAACGCGGCGCTGGCGCTGGATGCCGGGCTCTGCAACGTGGCGCTGATCTGCTACGGCAGCAACCAGCGCACGGCCTCCGGCAAGCTGGTGCCGCTGTCGGAGCCGCAGCCCTTCGAGACGCCGTACAAGCCGCGCATGCCGATGAACGCCTATGCGCTGGCGGCCAGCCGGCACATGCACCAGTACGGCACCACGCGGGAACAGCTGGCCGAGGTGGCGGTCGCCGCCCGCGCCTGGGCCAACCTTAACCCCGAGGCCTTCATGCACGGCAAGCCGCTGAGCGTGGCGGACGTGATGAAGTCCCGCCTGATCAGCGACCCGCTGACGGTGCTGGATTGCTGCCTGGTGACGGATGGCGGCGCCGCCTGCGTCATGGTCCGTGCCGACCGGGCCAAGGACTGCGCGCAGACGCCGGCCTACCTGCTGGGCGCCGCCGGGGCCAACTGGCACCGCACCATCAGCATGATGCCGGACCTGACCGTGACCGCCTGCGCCGAGAGCGGCCCGCGCGCCTTCGCCATGGCCGGCATGACCCAGGCCGACGTGGACCTGGTGATGCTGTACGACGCCTTCACCATCAACCCGATCCTGTTCCTGGAAGATCTGGGCTTCTGCCCGAAGGGCGAGGGCGGGCGCTTCGTCTCCGGCGGGCGGATCGCGCCGGGCGGCGAGCTGGCGGTGAACACCAATGGCGGCGGGCTCAGCTGCGTCCACCCGGGCATGTACGGCATGTACCTGATCGTGGAGGCGGTGCGGCAGCTGCGCGGCCAGGCCGGGGCGCGGCAGGTGAAGGACTGCGACGTGGCGCTGCTGAACGGCAATGGCGGCACGCTGTCCAGCCAGATCACCGCCCTGCTGGGCACGGCGGCCACGCTGTAACCAGAGGTTGCAGCCCGGCAACTATGGGTTCGTGGCGTGATCACGCCATCGCGAGTAGGTGTGGGGGCATGGTCGGCCCTCGCCCCTGCCCGCGCGCCCCTGGCAGCGCCTCCTTCCTCGCCACGGCCGCCGGGCTGTTCGGCGCGCTGGCGCTGGTTTCCCTGCTGGTAAGCTGACGCACGCCGCCGCCGTCAGGCGGCGGGTTGCCCGGCCGTGCGACGTGGCCCTCGCCACGCTCGTCAACCGGCACCACGCCTCGGCGCCGTCGGTACTTGCCCACGGCGAGTTGCTTGGCCAGGGTGCGGGCAACAGGAATCGCCAAGGAAGCGCCCGCAATGCCCGGCACGTCAGCGCCCGACTTCACCTCCCTCGATGCGCTGGTGCGCCCGCGGTCCGTCGCGCTGATCGGCGCCTCGGACGACCCGATCCGCATCGGTGGCCGCCCGGTCAGCTACATGAAGCAGCGCGGCTTCGCCGGGCAGCTGTGGCCGGTGAACCCGAACCGCCCGACGGTGCAGGGGCTGCCGGCCTTCGCCAGCATCTCGGCGCTGCCGGCGGCGCCGGATGTCGGCATTGTCGCGGTGCCGGCCAGCCAGGCCATCGCCGCGGTGGACGAACTGGGGAAAAAGGGCTGCCGCGCCGTCATCATGTTCTCGGCCGGCTTTGCCGAGATGGACGCGGCCGGTGCCGCCGAGCAGGACCGCATGACGGCGGTGGCGAAAAGCCACGGCATCCGCCTGCTGGGGCCGAACTGCCTGGGCGTGTTCAACGCCAGCATCAACTACTTCGCCACCTTCTCCGCCAGCTTCGAGAAGGGCTGGCCGATCCCGGGCCGCATCGGCATCGCCAGCCAGTCCGGCGCCTACGGCACCCACCTGTTCGCCGCCAGCCTGGACCGCAACCTGGGCACCGCCGTCTGCATCACCACGGGGAATGAGGCCGAGGTGGCGTTGGGCGATGTGCTCGGCTGGATGGCGCAGGCGCCGGAGGTGGATGTGATCTGCGCCTATGCGGAAGGCATCCGCGAGAGCGCCAAGTTCATCAGCGCGCTGAAGCTGGCGCGGGCCAACCGCAAGCCGGTGGTGATGATGAAGGTCGGCCGCAGCGCCCTGGGCGGCCATGCCGCGCAGAGCCACACCGCCAGCATCGCCGGCGATGACGGCGTGACCCAGGCGGTGCTGGACGAGTTCGGCGTGGTGCGCGCCCGCACCACCGAGGAGATGCTGGACATCGCCTATGCCGCCACGCGCCGCATCTACCCCGCTGGCAACCGGATGGGCGTGCTGACGGTCTCCGGCGGCGCGGGCGTGCTGATCTCCGACGCCGCCGAGACCGCCGGGGTGGCGATGCCGGAGATGCCGGCGGATACCCAGGCGCGGCTGCGGACGCTGGTGCCGTTCTGCGCGCCCCGCAACCCCGTGGACTGCACCGCCCAGGTGACCAACCAGATGGACCTGATCGCGCCCTTCGGCGACGCCATCGCGGCCGAGGGCGGCTACTCCTCGATCCTCGCCTTCTGGTCGCAGACCGCGGCCGGCAGCAGCATGGGCCCGCGCCTGCTGGTGGAGATGGCGGCGATGCGCGCCAAGTACCCGGACCGGCTGTGGGTGATGAGCATGCTGGCCCCCAACCGGGTCAAGGACTACGAGGATGCCGGCTTCCTGGTGTTCGAGGATCCGTCCCGCGCGGTGAACGCCATTGCCGCCATGGGTCGCTTTGGCGACGCCTTCGCCGCGCCGGAAGCCGCCACCGTGCCGCTGCCCCAGGTGACGCTGCCAAGGACGACGCCGAGCGAGGCGGTGGCCAAGGCGCTGCTGCACCAGGCCGGGGTGCCCGCGGTGCCGGAACACGCCGCCAGCGACAGCGAGGCGGCGGTCGCGGCGGCCGAGGCCATCGGCTACCCGGTGGTGCTGAAGATCCTCAGCCCGGACATCCTGCACAAGTCCGAGATCGGCGGCGTGCTGCTGGACGTGGCCGATGCCGCCGCGGTGCGCCAGGGCTACGCCACGCTGCTGGAGCGGGCGAAGCAGCATGCCCCCAATGCGCGGATCGAGGGCGTGCTGGTGGCCAAGCAGATCAAGGGCGCGGTCGAGATGGCCTTCGGCGTGCTGCGCGACCCGGTCTTCGGGCCGGTCGCCATGGTCGGGCTGGGTGGCATCTTCATTGAGGTGCTGAAGGATTTCTGCCTGCGCCGCTGCCCGTTCGATGCGGCCGAGGCCGAGCGGATGATCCGCAGCCTGAAGGGGTTTCCGCTGCTGGATGGTGCGCGCGGCCGGCCCAAGGCGGATGTGGCGGCGCTGGCCCAGGCGCTGTCGGCGCTCAGCGCCTTTGCCGTGGCGGCCGGGCCGCGCCTGGCCGGGGTGGACGTGAACCCGGTGCTGGTGCTGCCGCAGGGCCAGGGCTGCTACGCCGCCGATGCGGTGATCGAAGTGGGGTAGTGGTCTTGACCTATCGCCGGTTGCGCCGCAGCATCCGGCCATAGGGAAACGCCGGTCGCTTCTTCAAGGATCGACCGATGACGACCATTTCGCGCCGCGCGCTGTTCGCCTCCGGCGCCGGCCTGGGCCTTGCCCTGGCCACGCCGGCCTTGGCCTACCCCGAGCGTACCATCCGCATCATCTCCGGCTTTCCACCGGGCGGGCTGAACGACATCGTCGCCCGCGCCATGGCGCAGGCGCTGACGCCGATTGTCGGCCAGCCGGTGGTGGTGGAGAACCGCGCCGGCGCCGGTGGTGGCATCGGCGCAGCGGCGGCGGCAAGGGCCACGCCGGACGGCCATACGCTGTGGATGGGCATCGTCGATACCCAGGCGATCAACCCCTTCGCCTACCGCGACCTGCAATACGACCCGCAGAAGGACTTCGCGCCGATCAGCCTGGTGGCGCGCTTTCCCTTCGCGCTCGTCGTCGGGCCGAGCAAGCCGGCGATCACCAGCTTCCCGGCGCTGATCGCGGCGGCGAAGGCGAAGGACGACGCCATCACCTATGCCAGCTGGGGCGTGGCCAGCACGCCGCATCTGGCCATGGAGCGGCTATGCGCCAACCAGGGCGTGAAGATGCTGCACGTGCCCTTCACCGGCCAGGCGCCGGCGATGCAGGCGATCATGGGCGGGCAGGTGGACATCTTCCCGCTGCCGGCCGGCGGCGCCGAGAGCATGACCCGCGACGGCAAGACCCGGGCGATTGCCGTGCTGGCGCCGGGCGAGATCCCGCTGTTCCCCGGCGTGCCCGCCATCAAGACCTTCGGCGTGCCGCTGGAGACCGGGTTGTGGAAGGCGATCTACGCGCCGGCCCGCACGCCGCGGCCGGTCATCGACCAGCTGAACCAGGCGGTGCGCCAGGCCATGGCGGCGCCGGTGGTGCTGGATGTGCTGCGCCAGCAGGGCGCGGTGCCGGAGCCCAGCACGCCGGAAGCGCTGTTCGAGCTGGGCCGCACCGAGATGATCGCCTGGGGCCAGGTGGTGCGCTCCACCGGCGCCATGGTGAACTGAACGGGGCAGGGGGGCTGGTGGCGGCCCCCCGGCTCTGGCTCAATGGCGGCAAATCTGGGCGGCTGATTCACGCTTGGCGGTGGTGCCACCGCAAGCGACCAGGCGCCCAAGCAAGGGGACGCCGCCATGGCCATCGACTACCAAAGACTGCTGAACTACCGCATCCCGGAGGTGCGGCAGAGCCTGCGCTGGCAGGATACCGCGCTGTACAATTTCTCCATCGGCCTGGGCCAGGACCCGATGGATGAGCGCCAGCTGGACTTCCTGTACGAGCCGCGGCTGAAGGCCATGCCCAGCATGCCCGTGGTGCTGGCCTCGCCCGGCTTCTGGAGTCGCAACGAGGATACCGGCATCGACTGGGTCAAGATCGTCCATGGCGAACAGGGCCTGGTGCTGCACAGGCCGCTGCCGGTCGAGGGCGAGCTGATCGGCCGCAGCCGCGTGACCGGCCTGGTGGACCGCGGCCCCGGCAAGGGCGCGCTGATGTACAGCGAGCGCGAGGTGCTGGACGCCGCGACCGGCGAGAAGCTGGCGACGCTGACCTCCACCAGCTTCCTGCGCGGCGATGGCGGCTTCGGCGGCCCGGCCGGCCCGGTGAAGGCCCCGCACCCGGAGCCGGAGCGCGCGCCGGACGTGACGCTGGACATGCCGACCCGGCCGGAACAGGCGCTGGTCTACCGTCTGAACAGCGACCTGAACCCGTTGCACATCGACCCCAAGGTAGCCGCCGCCGCCGGCTTCCCGCAGCCGATCCTGCATGGGCTGTGCACCTTCGGCACCGTCTGCCACGCGCTGCTGCGGACGCTGTGCGACTACGACCCCGCGCGCTTCGGCCGCATGGACCTGCGGTTTTCCTCGCCCGTCTTCCCTGGGGAGACGATCCGCGCCGAGTTCTGGCACGAGCCCGGCGGCGCCAGCTTCCGCGCCCGGGTGGTGGAGCGGGACAAGGTCGTTGTCAGCAACGGGCTTTTCCGCTTCGCCTGAAGCCGGCATTGCGAGTGGTCATTGCTTCGCATAAGCCACGGCCATGTCCTTGCTGCATCGCCTTTCTGCATGATGTCCCTTGCGCACCGCCTGTGGCGCCTGCTGCCACCGGCGCAGCGGCGGGAAGCGCTGTATTCGGCCATGGCGGCGGTGGCGCCGCGCCCGATGCAGCCGGTACCCTCAGCCGCAGGGCCCATCACCGTCGCCGGCTATTTTCGCGCCCCGAGCGGCCTGGGTGAGGGTGCCCGTCGCCTGGCGGACATGCTGGAGGTAGCCGGTGCCGATGTGCACCGCGCCGACCTGACCGCGGCGCTGCGCCAGGGCCCTGCCGGCCCCCGGCCGGAGGCACCGGAAGGGCCGGGCACGCTGATCGTCCATGTGAACGGCCCGATGCTGCCCTGGGGCATGGCTGCGTTGGGCCGCAGGGTGGTCGCGGGCAAGCAGGTAATCGGCTTCTGGAACTGGGAACTGCCGCGCATGCCCGCGGATTGGGGCCGCGGCTTCCGCTTCGTTCATCGTATTTGGGGTTCTTCCGAATTCGTCGCTGAGGCGGCCCGCAGCCGGCTCTTGGCGCGGGGGCCGGTGGAAGTGGTGCACTACCCCGTGCCGGAGCCCGAGCCGGCGCCGCTGGGCCGCCGCCATTTCGGCCTGGCCGAGGATGCCTTCGTCGCGCTGTCGGTGTTCGATGCCTCCTCCTCGGTCGAGCGCAAGAACCCGATCGCCGCCATCCTCGCGCATCGCGCCGCCTTCGGCGACCGCGCCGACCGCGTGCTGGTGCTGAAGACCTACAAGACGGAACAGGGCGGCCGGGCCTGGCAGGAGGTGCTGGCCGCCGTCGCCGATGCGCCGAACATCCGCATCATCGACCGGGAAATGCCGCGTGCTGAGGTCTGGGCACTGATCCGCGCCGCAGATGTGCTGGTCTCCCTGCATCGGGCCGAAGGCGTCGGCCTGGCGCTGGCGGAGGCGATGCGCCTGGGTATTGCGGTGATGGCCACCGGCTGGTCGGGCAACATGGATTTCATGGACGCCGACAGCGCGGTGCTGGTCGGCCATGGCTTCGTGCCGGCGCGGGACGAGCGCGGCACCTATTCCCTGCCCGGCGTCACCTGGGCCGACCCGGATATCGGCGATGCGGCGCAGGGCCTGCAGCGGCTGGCCGAGCAGCCGGAGCGGCGCCGGGCCATGGCGGCGCGCGGCCAGGCGCGGGTGGCCGCGCTGACGCCCATTGCCTGCGGCCGCCACGCCCTGGCGCTGCTGGCGCCGGCGCGGGGCTGACGCAGCCCGACACTAAGGCCAAGTCCGCAAGGACGGAGGCATCGAACCAGTGAATTGATCCTGGCATGATGACCTAGGAGCATCATCCACCATCTGGATCATCGTCGAGCGCCTGACCGAACAGGATTTGCCCTGGCCGGGACCATCCCCCTATACAGCGCCGATTGCCAAGGGCCATGGCGCATCGATTCGGAGAATTTCAGGCAATGCGCGTTCTCATCACAGGTGTGACCGGCCAGGATGGGGCCTACCTGTCCCAGTTGCTGCTGGGCAAGGGTTACGAAGTCTTCGGCCTGGTGCGCCGCTCAGCCTCGGCCGATGTCATCGACGAACGCCTGCGCTGGCTTGGCATTGCCGGCAAGGTCCACATGGTGGACGGTAATTTGACCGATTTGTCCGCCCTGATCCGCACCATGCAGGACGTGAAGCCGGACGAGGTCTACAACCTCGGCGCCCAGAGCTTCGTGAAGTCCTCCTGGCAGCAGCCGCTGCTGACCGGTCAGGTCACCGGCATCGGCGCGGTGAATGTGCTGGAGGCGGTGCGCATCGCCCGGCCGCAGGCGAAGTTCTACCAGGCCTCCTCCAGCGAGATGTTCGGCCTGATCCAGGAGCCGGTGCAGAGCGAGAAGACGCCGTTCTACCCGCGCAGCCCCTACGCCGCCGCCAAGCTCTACGCCCATTGGATGACGGTGAACTACCGCGAGAGCTTCGGCCTGCACGCCAGCAACGGCATCCTGTTCAACCATGAGAGCCCGCTGCGTGGCATCGAGTTCGTCACCCGCAAGGTCACCGACGGGGCGGCGCGTATCAAGCTGGGCCTGGCGACGGAACTGAAGCTAGGCAACCTGGATGCCAAGCGCGACTGGGGCCACGCGCGCGACTATGTGCAGGCCATGTGGCTGATGCTGCAGCAGGAAACGCCGGATGACTACGTGGTGGCAACCGGCCGCACCGTGACCGTGCGCGACATGTGCCGCCTCGCCTTTGGCCATGTCGGCCTGAACTACGAGGAGTTCGTGAAGGTCGACCCGGCCTTCATGCGTCCGGCGGAGGTCGACGTGCTGCTGGGCGACCCGGCGAAGGCGAAGGCCAAGCTCGGCTGGCAGGCGGAAACCTCGCTCGAGACCATGATGGCCGAGATGGTCGATGCTGATCTGTTCCGCCACCGTTCGCGGATGCGCTGAGCCTTGACGCTGCCGGACCGCATCCTGGTTACCGGGGCGTCCGGCTTCGTCGGCCGTCACCTGCTGGCGCTGCTGCGGGCCCGCTACCCCGCGGCAACCCTACTGGCCGCCAGCCGCGAAGGCGATATCGTCGGGGCGGACGAAACTGTGCCGCTGGACCTGCTGGACCCCCCCGGCATGGTGGCGCTGCTGCGCGAGGCGCGGCCCGGCGCTGTGGTCCACCTGGCGGCGCAGGCGGCGGTGGGGGACAGCTTCTCCGACCCAGGGCGGACCTGGCGGATCAACGTGGATGGCAGCCGCGCCCTGGCCCAGGCGCTGATGGACCATCTGCCGGACTGCCTGCTGGTGCTGGCTTCCTCGGCCGAGGTCTATGGCCTGAGTTTCCAGCGCGGCGAGCCGCTGGCGGAGGACGCGCCGATGGTGCCTGCCAACCCCTACGCTGCCTCCAAGGCCGCCGTGGACCTGGCGCTGGGCGAGATGGCGCTGCGCGGCTTGCGCCTGGTTCGGCTGCGGCCGTTCAATCAGGTCGGCCCTGGCCAGTCGCCGAGCTTCGTCGTGGCGGCGTTTGCCCGGCAAATTGCGCGGATCGAGGCCGGGTTGCAGCCGCCGTTGCTGCGGGTGGGTGCGCTGGACCGTTGGCGCGACTTCCTGGACGTTCACGATGTCTGCGCTGCCTATATGGCCGTGCTGGAGCAGGCGGAGACGCTGCCGAACGGCGTGGCGATCAACATCGCTTCCGGCCAATCGCGCCGCGTGGGGGATGTGCTGCAGGCGCTGCTGGCGCGCTCCATGACGAAGATCGAGGTGGTGACCGACCAGGGGCGGCTGCGTCCGACGGATGTGGAACGCGTGGCCGGCGATGCGAGCCGCGCGGCTGCCTTGCTGGGCTGGCGCCCGGCTGCGGACTGGGACGCCACGCTGGACGGCGTGATGGCGGACTGGCGCGCGCGGCTTTAAGCCGGCCGTCGCCGGATACGGCGACCTAGCAAATCACCATCTTTGTCCTGGCCTGCCGGAGTTGCGCCGGCTGCCGCAGAACGGTGATGGCCACCAGTCACACCTCTGGCGGGCCGTCGCACCGGCACTCAGGCGCAACGTTGGCGCGTGGCCATTCGACGGCGGCCGGCGTGACCCATCCAACGAGCACGATGATCGGGAGCACGCGCGGCGCAAATGGCGCCGTCTGCCAGCCGCACTTCCTGAAATCTTGAACCCCGCTGGCGCGCGCCTTTACCGCCCAACCGCGCCGCGCTGCGTTCCGTTAGAGCGCCGTTGCGCCAAACCGCTCGGGGACGGTCGAGGATGGAGGTGCGTGCCGGCAAAGTTACCTTTGCCAACAACTTGCGTGGCTTGGCCGCCTTGGTGGTGGTTGTCTCGCATTATTTCGGCGTGTTCTGGCTGCTACGGCCGGTCGTGGCCACCTTCATTCAGGCAGAGCCCGTGCCGGAGACGGTGCCGACCCCGGCGATCGTCACGCTGATCGAACTGGTGCCGCTGAACCTTGGTGCCTTCGGGGTTGCGTTGTTCTTCATCATCAGCGGGTTCGTCGTGCCCTTCTCGCTGGCGCGGCGCAATGCGCCGGTCTTCCTGCTGGCGCGTATCGTTAGGCTGCTGCCGCCCTACGTCGTCAGTTTCACGCTTAGCCTCGGGTTCTTGGCGCTGTCCTGCTGGTTTTACGGCGGGGCCTTCCCGTTCAGCGTCGCGGAAATCCTGGTGCACTACCTGCTGGGGCTGCGCGACATCATCGGCTCCAGGAATATCGACGGCGTCATCTGGACGCTGGAAATCGAGATCAAGTTCTACCTGCTCTGTGCGCTTATTGCTCCGTGGCTGCGACAGGCCGACCCGCGCGCCTTCCTGGCCCCGGCCCTGGTCGTGTTGGCCTGCGCCGGTATCCACTTGGCGCAGCGGGCCGGCGCGCCAGCTGGCAGCCTGAGCTATGCCGCAACTTTTTCCGGGCAGTTCCTGGTCTTCATGTTCATCGGCGTCGCGGCGCACTTCGTCTTTCGCGGCCGCTGGACGCGGCGGCAAGGCGTGGTGGTGGCACTGGCGTGCTTCCTGGCCTTCGCCGGTCTGTGGGCCATGGGCATCCACAGCGTCAATGTCGTCCAAGTGGGCAGCTACGGCGTGGCGGTGGCGCTGTTCGCCGCCGCCTATGCCTGGCCGTGGCTGTTGCCGGATAATCGCGTGTTTCGCTTCATGGCGGACATCTCCTATCCGCTTTACGCGGTGCATGCGGTGGCCGGCTACGTCCTGCTGCGGTTGCTGCTTCAGGTAGGCGTGGCGCCGCTGCCGGCCTTGTTGCTGACAACTGCGGCGGCGCTTGGGGTTTCCTGGCTGCTGCATCGCGTGGTGGAACAGCCGTCGCAGCGCTGGGCCCAGCGCATCGGCATGGGCCGCGCCGGGCATGGGCCCTCCGCGCCAGCGAGCTGACACATGCGGTCAAGTTTCCTGGCCGCAGGTTTCAATATTGTCTTGCACCTCCGGCTTCCTTGGCCTCGCCGGCAGGAAACCACCGGTACGGTTCAAAGCCTCGAGCCGTTGGCACCCTGCCGAACGCTACCGCTCCTGGAGCAGCGCCAAAAGGGTCGCCGCGCTCTCGGCTTCAGGCGCGCCGAAGGGCAGTAGCCGCACGCCACGGCGTCGCGCCGCGGCAAGCGTCGCCGGCGGCAGCGCGGTGGGGTGCAGCATCACGAGAACGTCGCCGCTCCCTGCCTCCACGGTCGATCCCATGACCGGCAACGCCGGTATGCCCAGCAGGGCGCAGGCACCGGCGATGTCCTGCGCCAGTTGGTCTTCCGCAGCGGCCACCGGCAGCACCCGCTGCCACGGGGCGTGGTCCAGCAGGCATTGCCGCACCAGGCCGGCCAGCTGCGGCGAGAGCTTCGTCATGTCGCCGCAGGCCAGCAGTAGCTGCGGGGGACGTGGCGCGGGGAAGGTGGCGCTGATCGCCCGGGCGGTACCCGCCAGGTCGACGGCCTCGTCGCGTAGGTGCGGTGCCGCACCCCGGACCACGCGGCGCGCCAGGTTGTCGTCCGCCGCCTCATAGGCCGCTTCGATCGCGTCGCGGTACTGCGCGGCGATGGTGTCGGGGTCCAGCGCGGTGGCCACATGATGCCGCGCGGCGGCGGCCAGGGTGGCGCGGGCGGCCGGGTCGGCGTGCAGCCGCAGCAGGGTCGCCGTCAGCTCGGTTTCGGTGATGCCGGGCGACAGCTTCACCGCGACGGCATCGGGTAGTTCCGCCATGGAGCCATAGGCATTGACCACAAGCGGCAATCCGGCAGCCATGCAGTCGGCAACAGCCTTCGAGGTTTCCCCGCGTGAATCGGCCCGCAACTGAACCGCCAGGTCTGCAGCCGCCAGCCACAGCTCGTACGTCGCGTCATCCACGCGACCGGTAGCGCGCGCTGCGGCAGCGTCGGCTTCGCCCGGGAAAAGCCCCAATACTTCATGCAGCGGCTCGCCGACGAAGACCAGGCGCGCTTCCGGCGCAGTTCCCGCCAACTTGGCGACGGTCGCCATGATCAACTCGGGCAACTTGGTACGGGCCACGATGCCGAAGCTGCATACCAGGAAGGTGTCGGCGCTCACGCCCAGCGCTTGTCGTGCTGCCTGCCGCGTCGCCAACGGTGTCGCGCGGCGCAGCAGTGGGATCAGCTGGCTGCGGCCAGCCAGGCCCGGGCCGTAATGCACGGCCAAAATGTCCTTGGCATGGGCCGAATGCTGCACCAGTCCCAGCGCCGCGCGCAGCACGGGCAGCGCGCATGGAAATTGGCTCACCGCCGCTTCCAGCCCCTTGCGATTCGCCAGCGCCACGGCGGGCCAACCGTGCGAGTCGAGCAACGTCAGCAGGAAGCCGGCTGGTTCGCCGGACTGCCACGCCCGCCAGTGCAGCGCGCCGGACAGGAAGGCGTCATGCAGCGTCACCACGCCCGGCGCGGCCGGCAGCAGTTGTTCGATCTGTCCGACATGGAAGTGCGAATTGCCGATCTGATACAGCACCCGGTCGAAGCCCGGCGCTGCATCGAGGAACTCGGCCGGGGTCATCGCCGGCAGGGCGGAGCCGAGCGGCTGCTCCGTGGTCGCCCCGGTATCGCAGACCAGCGTGATGTCGTAGAGCCGGGCCAGCGCGGGCAGCAGTTCGGCTGAATAGCTGGCGATGCCGGTTTCCTGCGGCGGCAGCGGCGAGACGAAGGCCAGGCGTGGCAGGCGGCGCGGCGGGCCCGAGCGGCGGCGGGGCGGCAGGTCGGTATGGACCTGTTCCAGCGCTTGCCAGGCGCGCCTGGCGCTCTCCTCCCAGGTGAAGGTGGCGGCCTGGCGCAGCCCGTGTGCGGCAAGGTCGGCGCTAAACACGGGATCGGACAGCACCGCCAGCAACCGGGCCGCCATGTCCGCCGGGTCGGTCGCGTCGAACAGCGCATCCGCCCGCCCCAGCACCTCGGGCAGGCTGCTGTTGTTGCTGGCCAGCGTCGGCGCGCCGCAGGCCATCGCCTCGGCCGCTGGCAGGCCGAAGCCTTCATGCAGGGAAGGCAGCACCGAAACTGCACAGCAGGAATACAGCGCCGGCAGGTCCGCTTCCTCGACGAAGTGCACCAGCGCGATCTGAGCCAGGGGCACGGCGGCCGCCTGGGCCGAGCGGGTCAACACATCCGGCTCGGTCTTGCCCACGATCACCAGCTGGTGCGCCTGCCGCAGCGCTTCGGGTAGCAGGCCATAGGCACGGATCAGTCCGGCCTCGTTCTTGCGCAGGTCGCCGCCGCCGACGAACAGGATGAAGCCCGGCCGCAGGCCGTAGCGGGCATGCAGCGCGGCGGCGGCCTTGGCATCCAGGGGGCGCGGCGCGAATAATGGGCCGATGCCGGCGCGGATGTTGAAGGCCCGGTCGGCCCGGAAGCCGGCATGCTCGATCGCCTCGCCGCGGCTGGATTCGGAGATCGCCAGCAGGCCGTCGCACAGCTGCATCTCGCGCAGCTGGCGGAAGTACCAGCGGCTGACCGGGCCGTCCTTCCAGGGGCCGTCCAGGTAGTCGGCGCGCCGGATAAGCGGGATCAGGTCGTAGCAGGTGGCCACGGTGGGCAGGCGTTCCAGGCTGTTCGGCCACCAGGTCACCACATCGTCGCTGGTGCCCTCGAACAGGCTGGACACGTGCAGCAGGTCGGGCCGCAGGCTGGCCAGGAATTCGGCGCGCAGCAGCGCCCCCGCCATGCGCCGTCCGGTCGCGGAGGCATCCACCTCCGCTGTATGGCCAGGGCTATGCCAGAAGCGCAGCGCGCCTGGCGGCAGCAGCGGCTCCAGCGCCGCTACCAGGTCGTCACTCGGCAGGTTGGCGTTCAGCGCCACCACCACCTCGTGCGCCCCGGGCTGGCGCACCATGGCCAGGGCGAGTTCGCGGGAATAGCGGCCGATGCCGCGCAGCCGGCTGGCCCCTTGGGCCCCCTGCAGGTCGATGACGAGGCGCATGCGCTGCTTCCTGCCGGCTAGCGGTAAGGGCGTCCGGCCAGGCCGCGCAACTGCGCGAACACCAGCCGCTCGCTTGCCGACAGATCGGCGGGGGGCGCTTCGCGGCCGCCGACGGCTCCGATTCGCTGCAGGATATCAGCCGTTTCGGCGTAGTGGTGGAACCGCCGGCGCAGCCAATCATGGCCGCCCGGTAGCAGCAGGCGCACCAGCCGCGAGGCTTGGTGCGCCCCCGGCAGCTTCGCTGCCACCTGCACGCCCAGCAGCAGGGCCGGTCGCAGGCGCCGCTTTACCGGCTCCGGCGTCAGTCTGAGAATTTGCAGCAGCTTGGGCGAAGCCCGCATCCATCGATCTCCGGTGGCCAGGGCCGAGGTTCAGTGCCCGGTGGGCTTGACGAGGGCGCGCGCGGGGTTGCCGACAACGGTGACACCGGGAGGAACGTCACGGGTGACCACCGCGCCCATTCCCACAACGGCGTTGGCGCCGATGCGCAGCGGCCGCTCCCGCGTCCCATCGCGCAGGATCGCCCCCGCGCCGATGAAGGCGTGGTCACCCACATGCACATTACCGTTGCACCTGACGCCAGGCGCAAATGTAACGAAGTCGCCGATCACACAATCGTGCTCGACGTAGCTGAATATATTCAGGTGAAAGAAGCGGCCGATGACGGCGTTGCAGGTCACCATCGTATTGGCGCACAGTACCGCGCCTTCCGCGATGCTGTTGCCGTCGTAGACGATGGCGTTGGGGGCCTGCAGGTGCAGCGGCAGCAGGCCCTGCGCCAAGCAGCGCTCGGCGATGCGGGCCCGCAGGCCGGAGGCGGCAATCGCTACGTTGAAGTATCTGGCGGCAGGGGCGGCCAGGAAAGCCGCCTCCTCCATAACCCTATATCCATTCAGCCTGGCCACTTCGGGCGCACGATCGACGAAGACCGGCTCGCAATCGGCGCCCAGCGATGGCCGCACCAGGGGCATCACTGGGCGGGCGAAGCCGCCGGTGCCGAACAGGCCGACGAGAATGTTTCCAGCCTCAGGCAAACTTCTGCCTCCAAACCCGGCCACTGTGAAAACCTGTAGTTCGAACCGGCGGGGATCGTACTTTCGTCCACAGTTTACAGCCGTGTGCCGTCGGCGGCATAGAGGTCAAAATTATCGGATCGTCAACGCGAAGCATGGCCTACAATCGCTCGTCCGGCGCCACCAAAGTGGCGATACTGTTGCCATCTGCCTGCGATGCGGGCTGGCTGCTGCGCGGCCGGGCCCTGGCCCAGGCCGTGGCCGCGGCCGGCTTCCGGGCCGAGGTCGGCCTGACCGGCGCCCCGCCGGACCGGCCCGTGCCGGAGCACTTGGCAAGCGGCTTCCGCGACCTGCCCGGCGTCGGCTACCGTCGCTTGGCTTGGCAGACTGTGCCGGCCGAGATCTTCACCGCCATCCATGGACCGGCGCTGCTGCCGTCCGGTGTGGCGCAGGTCAGCCTACCCTTCGACTGGGGCTGGCACTTCCTGGACTGCGATGTCTGGCTGCTGTGCGGCGACCCGGGATTGGGACTGGTGCCAGCGTTGCGGCCCAGCCTGGTTTACTGCCGCGATCTGGCGATGCGCTACGTGCCGGAAGGCTTCGCCGCCAGTACCGAGGACCCGGCCTGGGACCGGCTGGACCAGGCCTTCCTGGGTTGGCGTGCCGCCGCCGCCTTGCTGGTGGCGGACCCCTTTGTCGCCCGCGACCTTGCCGACTATGCCGGCATCCGCCGCAACCGCATCCACTGCCTGGCGCCGCTGCTCGGCACCGAGGCTGCCCCGCGCGACAGTGCGGCTGCGCCGATGCTGTTGTGGTGGCTGGCCGCTGGCGAGGCGCTGCCGGCCGAGGCAGCATCGGCCCTGGCCAGGCTGCTGGCCGCCGTGCCTGGCCTGCGCGTGGTGGTGGCGGGCCCTGGTGCCGCCCAGGCGACCCTGCCGCTGCGGCATGACAGGCTGAGCCTGGTTGCCGAGGATGGCGAGGCGGAGCGGCGATTCCTGCTGGGCCAGGCCACCCTGCTCTGCAGCGCCGCCGCCACGGCATTCGAGGGCGATGCCGCCTGGTTGGCCGCCTGTGGCCCCGGGCGGCTCGTGGCGCCGGACCTGCCGGAACTGACGGCGGCGGCCTCGCGCCTGGGCGTTGCCCTGCATCCCTGCCCGAGCGGGGAGCCGACGGTGCTGGCCGCGACATTGGCCAGCGCCGTGCGGGCCGGGCCCGTTTCCGTCACGCCAACCCCCGCGCCAGCCCAGCCGGCGCTGGCTGCCCTGCTGCAGGAGGTGCTTCGCCATGCCGCAGCGTGAAGCGGGCGCCATCCCCCGGGTCAGCATCGGGATCTGGGCCGAACACGGCGAGGGCAGCCGCTGGACCAATGAGGGCATGGCGCGGCTCGTCGGCTTCCTCATCGAGGGTGCTGCCGAATCAGGGAGGGTGACCTTCCGCTTGGTCCTACCGATGGCGATGCGCGACGAGGCTTTAGCCGACCTGCGCAGCCTGCGGGCGAGCGAGGGCGTGGACTGGACGCTGGACTGCCCCGAGCCGGAACCCGAGGTACCGCCGGTGTTGCCGCTGCTGCCCGACCCGATCAACCCGACCGTGGGGCGCCCCTCGTTGCGGCGCCGGCTCTACTGGCGGCTTCGTCCGGGTGCGCGGGCGGCTGCCCGCCAGGCCCGCGCCCAGGCTGCCGCGCGCCGGGCGGCGGCGGTGCGGGAGCTATTGTTGGCCGAGAAGCTGCAGGGTCCGGACCGCGAAGCGGTGGCTGCGGCCTTGCCGGACAATTCCGTGCATGCCGTGCTCGACCGGGTGGTGCAGGAGGCTGCCGCGGCGGCCATGGCGGCGGCCAACGCCACCGATGCCGACGCGCTTGCGCAGGCCGAGGCGCGGGCCGTCAGCCATGCCGAGGATGCCGAACGGGTCGCCTCCAGCCTGCGCGGCTGGGATCGGCCGCGGCGCCATCTGCGCGCCCTGGCCGCGTTTGCCAACGCGCAGGTGAAGGTGGATGCCTGGGTGCTGCTGTTCCCGCACTTCGTCCAGGGGCTGGCGCTGCAGGGCCGCAAGGTGGTGATCTGCCCCGACACCATCGGCGCGACCGATTTCATCGACGTCAGCCCGGGCAACTGGAAGCCGGAAGGCTGGATGATGACCTGGCGACGGGCGACCGCGCAGACCCTGGCCAAGACCGACGGCACGGTGACGTTCTCGCATCACATTGCCCGGTCCCTGGCCGGTCCTCCCTTCGCGGTGCCGGCCGAGCGCATCACCGTGGTGACGCATCCGCCACCGGACCTGCGCCCAAGCCTCCCCTTCCTGAACGACCGCCGCGGCGATGCCGGCACCCGGCGGCAGGCCGCCGACCTGCTGCGGGCCGAAGCGGCGCGACGGGAGCAGACCTACCTGCGCGACTTCCCGTTCGAGGAAGTGCCGTACTGCGTGGTCTCCACCCAGGACCGGCAGACCAAGAACATCGGCCTGGTCGCGGATGCGCTGCATTGCCTGGTGCGGCAGCAGCGCTTCTCCTGCAAGGTCATCACAACCGCGCCATTGCGCGGCAACGCCGCCTGGCAGCGCCTGCCCGGATTCATCGCCGCGAACGGGTTGGGCCGCGACTTCGTCTCGCTGCCGGACCTGGAGCGGGCCGAGCATGCGGCGCTGTATCATTGCGCAACCATCGCGGTGCACGCCTCCTTCATCGAGGGGGGCGACACGGTGTTCCCGTTCCACGAGGCGGTCAGCCTGGGCACCCCCTGCCTGATGGCGGATGGCCCGCATATCCAGGAGTTCCTGCGTCGCGCACCGGAGCTCACCCCCTTCGTGTTCAACCCGCACGATGCCGAGGCGCTGGCCGCGCTGATCCGCCGAACCATGACCGGGCGGGAGGCCGCGCTGGACGTGCAGCTGTCGACCTATGAACGGCTGCGGCAGCGGCGCTGGGCCGATGCGGCACTGGAATACGCCACCGCCGCCATCGGCCGGGCGCCGTGAGACGGCCCCGTACCGTACCGGCCGCAGGGAACCGGCCACCAGGGTTCACCGTTACATTCCGCCGCCACGGGGCCGCGCCACCGGCGCTGCCCCGTGCCAACCAGACCACAGGGGGCAACCGCCGGCATGACTGTTGGACGTCCAGAGGCCACTCCCGGTGAGCGGGCGATGCAGTCCCTGATTCCCGCCTACCGGCCGGACCTGTCGGGCAATGAGCGCGCCTATGTGCTCGACTGCATCGACAGCAGCTGGATCTCCTCGCTCGGTGCCTACATCGCCCGCTTCGAGGCTGCGCTGGCGGCGACGACGGGCGCGCCGCACGCGGTCTCGGTGTGCAACGGCACCGTGGCGCTGCACCTGGCGCTGCATTGCCTGGGCGTCGGCCCGGGCGACGAGGTGATCGTGCCGAGCTTCACCTACATCGCCTCGGTCAATGCCATCGCGCTGACCGGCGCCACCCCGGTCTTCGCTGAATGCCGCGAGAGTGACTGGCTGCTGGACCCGGCGGAGCTGGAGCGGCTGGCGACGCCGCGCACCAAGGTCATCCTGCCCGTTCACCTCTATGGCGCGGCCTGCGATATGCCGGCGATCATGGCCTTCGCGCAACAGCGTGGGATCGCCGTGGTGGAGGACACCGCGGAGGCGCTGGGCTGCACCCTGCATGGCCGGCATGTCGGCACCTTCGGCGATATCGGCACCTTCAGCTTCTTCGGCAACAAGACCGTCACCACCGGCGAGGGCGGCGCCGTCATCGCCAATGATGAGGCGCTGGCCGCCCGGCTGCGCCAGGCCAAGGGTCAGGGCCAGAGCCTGACCCGGCGCTACTGGCACGAGGTGATGGGCTTCAACTACCGCATGACCAACATCGCCGCGGCCATAGGCGTGGCGCAGTTCGAACGACTGCCGGAGATTCTGGCCCGCAAGCGCGCCCTGGCGCTGCGCTACCGCCAGGCGCTGGCAGGCCTGCCGGTGACGTTCCAGCGGCCGATCGAGGGGGTCTCCGGTTCCGACTGGCTGGTCAGCCTGCTGCTGCCGCGCGGCACCGACCGCGACCGCCTGATGGCCGACATGGCGGCGCAGCAGGTCGAAACCCGCCCGGTTTTCCACTGCGCGCACCAGATGCCGATGTATGCTACCGGGCTGTACCTGCCGCGCTCCGAGGACATCGCCGCCCGCGGTATTTCTCTGCCCAGCTTCCCCGGCCTGACCGACCGGGAGTTGGACCGCGTGGTGGCGGCGCTGATCCAGGCGCTGGCGTCTTAGGATTTCTGCTGACGCTGCAATTCGCTACGACCGGGGGGGCGCCTTTCGCGCCCCGCGCCCGATCCGGCTTGACCGGTTGGACTGGGGCTGATCGTGCCCCACGGCATGTGCAGATTTGGCCGGCGCAGGGCCCGGAACTGGTTGCAACATCGTTCCGCCTCTCTGCCACACCTTTGATTCAACCGGCAGGTGTGTATCCTCACGCTCATGGCGAGCTTCGTATCATACGCGCAGAACTATGAAGACGTCATGCTCTGGCGTGCGCTGCGCGACGTCGAGAACGGCTTCTACATCGATGTGGGCGCTGCCGACCCGGATGAACTCTCGGTCACCGGGGCCTTCTACAGACGCGGCTGGCACGGCATCAACATCGAGCCGGAGCCGGTCTATGCGGCCAAGCTGAAGGCTGCCCGGCCGCGCGACCTCAACCTGCAGCTCGCCCTGGGCGCCACGCCGGGGCGGGCGGTGCTGCAACGGATGGCCGGCACCGGCCTTTCCACCATGGATGTCGGCATCGCCGCCCAGCACGCCAGGGCCGGCTTCGCCGAGGCCGAACCGTTGGAGGTGGAGGTTGCTACGCTGGCTGCCATCTGCGACCAGCATGCCCCCGATACGATCCATTTCCTCAAGATCGACGTCGAGGGCGCCGAGCGGGAGGTGTTGTTGGGCGCCGATCTGCGGCGGCACCGCCCCTGGATCATCCTGGTCGAGGCAACTCGGCCGTCCTCCCCGGAACGGACCAGCGACAAGTTCGAGGACCTGCTGCTCAACGCCGGCTACCGGGAATGCTGGTTCGACGGGCTGAATACCTGGTACCTGGCCGAGGAGCACGAAGGCCGGTTGCGCGGCTGTTTCGTCGTGCCGCCCAACGTCTTCGATGACTTCGTACCGAATCGCTATGCGATGCAAATCAACCAGTTGGAGCAGCTTGCCGAAGCCGCCTTGCGCGAGCGTGAAGCCGCGTTGCGGGTAAGGACCGCCCTGCGGGCTGCGCTGGAGGCGGTGTACCGGTCTATCTCCTGGCGGGCGACAGCGGCGCTGCGTGCGTTGAGGCGCGCCTTTCGCAGGTCTTGACGCCGGCCCCCCTGGACGGGCCGCCGCACTGGCGGTACGGAAAACCGGACCCTCGGGAGGGACAGGATGATCAACAAGATCGTGCAGACCATGGCCGAGGCCCTGGCAGGCATCAAGGATGGCTCCACCGTGCTGATCGGTGGCTTCGGCAGTGTCGGCCAGCCCGACGCGCTGATCGAGGCGCTGATCGAGACCGGCGTGAAGGACCTGACCATTGCGCTGAACAACGCCGGCAGCGGCCGCGTCGGCGTGGCCAAGCTGATGGACAATGGCTGCGTCCGGAAGATCATCTGCTCCTTCCCGCGCAGCAGCGACCCCGTGGTGTTCGAGACGCTGTACCGCGAGGGCAAGCTGGAGCTGGAGATCACCCCCCAGGGCACGCTGGCCGAGCGCATCCGCGCCGCCGCCGCCGGCATCCCCGCCTTCTTCACCGCCACGGGCGCCGGCACGCTGCTGGCCCGCGGCAAGGAAAGCCGGGTGATAGACGGCCGGGAATACATCCTGGAGACGGCGTTGAAGGCCGATGTGGCGCTGGTGGAGGCCTGGCAGGCCGACCGCTGGGGCAACCTGGTCTATCGGGGCAGCGGCGCCAACTTCAACCCGACCATGGCCGCCGCCGCCGAGCTGACCGTGGCCCAGGTGCAGCACATCGTGGAACTGGGCGACCTGCACCCGCACATGGTCGGCACCCCCGGCGTGTATGTGAACCGCGTGATCCAGGTGGACCGGGGCGAGCCCTGGACCAAGCCAGAGGAGGCATGAGCATGACCCCCTTCACCCGCGACCAGATGGCGCATCGCGCCGCCGACGACATCCCCGAGGGCTGGTGCGTCAACCTGGGCATCGGCATCCCGACCCTGGTGGCCAACCATGTGCCCAACACGCGGGAAGTGATCTTCCAGTCCGAGAACGGCGTCATCGGCATGGGCCCGGCCCCGGCCAAGGGCACCGAGAATGTCTGGAACATCAATGCCGGCAAGCAGCTGATCACCCTGGTCAAGGGCGCCAGCTTCGTCGGCCATGCCGACAGCTTCGCGATGATCCGCGGCGGGCATATCGACCTCTGCGTGCTCGGCGGCTTCGAGGTTGCCGAGAATGGCGACCTGGCGAACTGGGCCACCGGCGAGAACGACACGGCCCCCGCCGTGGGCGGCGCCATGGACCTGGCGGCCGGGGCCAAGCGGCTCTGGGTCATCATGGACCACACCACCAAGGACGGCCGGCCGAAGCTGCTGGAGAAGTGCGTCTACCCGCTGACCGGGCTGAAATGCGTCACGCGGGTCTACACCAACCTGGCGACCATCGACGTCGTGGACGGCAAGGGCTTCGTCGTGCGCGACATGGCGCCGGGCCTGACCTTCGACGAACTGCAGGCCAAGACCGCGGCCAAGCTGCACCAGGCGCACTGAGCGCCAACGGAGGACGCGACCATGGACAGCACCCCGCCCACCATGGTCGCGGCCTTCGACCACCCCGCCGGCCGCGCCGCCCTGGCGCAGGAAGGTGGCGTGACGGGATGGCGCGGCAGCCTGCTGCACATCCACGTCTGCCCCGCCGCTTCCGCCGACATGGTGGAGCTGGCGGAGGGGCGCTGCGTCGCCGGCCGTGGGCTTGAGGGCGACCGCTACTTCCTCGGCACCGGCAGCTATTCCGCCAAGCCGGAGGTGCGGGAGATCACACTGATCGAGCAGGAGGCGCTGGACGCGCTGGCCCGCAACGACCCGCCGCTGCAGGGTGGGCCGGTGCTGCTGGCGCCGGCGCAGCACAGGCGCAACCTGACGGTGCGTGGCGTGCCGCTGAACCACCTGGTCGGCAGGCGCTTCCAGGTCGGCGAGGTGATCCTGCGCGGTGGGCGGCTGAACTTTCCGTGCAAGTACCTGGAGAAGCTGTTGGCGATGCCGGTCTTCCTGCCGCTGTACAACCGCTCCGGCCTGAATTGCAGCATCGAGCGCGGCGGCGTCATCCGCCCCGGCGATGCGGTGCTGCCGCTTTAGCGTCTGGTCGCCGTAGGGGCACCTACCCCCAAGGCGTGAATCGGTCGCGTGCAACCGGCGCCTGATCGCCGATCAGACGCCCAGAAATACTCGGGAGAACGCGCCATGAGCGCAGCGCTGGACGACAGCGACCGCCAGGAATCCATCCGCATGGTGCGCGACAGCGCCGCCGCGGTGGCGCCGGTGGGTGGCGACAGCAAGCGCATCCGCGACCTGCGGATGCAGATGCCGGGCTACGACCCCGCGGTGCTGCGCCAGATGGGCGAGCTGGGCTGGATCGGCCTGCGCGTGCCGGAAGCGGCCGGCGGCGCCGGGCTGGGCCTGGGCGAGATGGGCGCGCTGGCGGAGGAACTCGGCGGCGCGCTGGCGCCGGAGCCGCTGATCCCGGCCAGCCTCTCGGCCACGCTGCTGGCGGCGGCCGGGGCGCCGGCGGAACTGGGCCGGGTGCTGTCCGGCGAAAGCCTGGTGCTGACGGCCTGGCAGGAACGCGCGGATACGCTGGAAGCGCCGGGCGGGCGCGAGGCGGCGCGCTGCTTCATCCCCTTCGCCGGCGGGGCCGATGCCTTCCTGCTGCCGGTGCGGGAAGGTGGGAAGCTGGCGCTGTATTGGCAGGACGCCGCGGGCGCGAGCCTGGCCACCGAGCAGACCTATGATGGCGGCCACCACGGCACCTTGCAGCCGGCACCCGCGCGCAAGCTGGCCGACGATATCGGCGCGGTACTGGACCAGGCGCTGGACGATGCCGCGCTGATGACCGGCTTCTACCTGCTGGGCGGCGCCGAGCGCGCCTTTGCCATGACGCTGGACTACCTGAAGACGCGCATGCAATTCGGCAAGATCATCGGCACCTTCCAGGCGCTGCAGCACCGCGCCGCCGACCTGAAGATGCAACTGGCGCTGATGCGCGCCAGCCTGGAAGCCGCGGCCGCCACGGTGGATGCCGGCGCCACCGGCGATGCAACTCATCCCGCGGGCGTTGCCGCCCGACGCGCCGCGATCTCCCGCGCCAAGACGCGCGCGGCGGAGGCGAGCATGCTGATCAACCGGCAATGCGTGCAGCTTTCCGGCGGCATCGGCTACACCGACCAGTACGATGTGGGCCTGTACCTGCGGAAGGCGATGGTGCTGTCCAACCAGTTCGGCAGCGCCAGGCTGCATCGCCGCCGCTTCATCGCCACCGCACCGGAGACGGAAGAATGAGTGACCCCCGGCTCCTCGTTGAGCGCGACGGCGCGGTGCTGGTCCTGACCATGGACCACCCGACGCGGCGCAACGCCTTCGCCATGCCGATCCGGCTGGCGATGATCGACGCGCTGGACCAGGCGCAGCGCGACAAATCCGTCCGCGCCGTGGTGCTGGCGGGCAAGGGCGCGCATTTCTCCGCCGGCGGCGACATCTCCGGCATGGAGGTGAACTCGGCGCTGGATGGGCGGGAGCGGATGCGCCTCTCGCACCAGGTCGTGCGGCTGATGGTGCTGGGCAGCCTGCCGATCGTGGCGGCGGTGGAGGGCTATTGCGTCGGCGCCGGTCTGTCGCTGGCCTGCGCCTGCGACACCATCGTGGCCGCCGAGGATGCGGAGATGGGCGCCGGCTTCGGCCGGATCGGGCTGATGGCCGATATGGGCCTGCCGCACACCCTGCCGCGCCGCATCGGCGAGGCCAAGGCGCGGCAGATGTTCCTCTACCACACGCGGGTGAAGGCGACGGAGGCCGAGCGCATCGGCCTGGTGGACCACCTGGCGCCCAAGGGCGGCGCCTTCGCGCTGGCCATGGAAAAGGCGCGCTTCCTGGCCGAGCAGGCTCCGGCGCCGATGGCGCTGACCAAGCAACTGCTGGGCGAGGGCTTCGACCGTGCGCTGGAGGAGGAACGCCACTTCCAGTCCACGCTGTTCCTGACCGCCGATTTCGCCGAGGGCCGCGCCGCCTTCCTCGGCAAGCGCCAACCCGTGTTCAAGGGAAACTGACCATGGACGCCATCCGCATTCCGCCGCCGGCCGAACTGGACAGCCTGGAGGACGAGCAGTTCCGCCATGTGGTCCGTGCCTTCCTGCACGCGCACTACCCGGAAGAACTCCGCAACCCGCCGAAGCGCCTGCACTGGAGCGAGAACAAGCCCTGGTACTTCAAGCTGGCGGAACAGGGCTGGCTCTGCCCCGGCTGGCCGAAGGAACATGGTGGGCTCGGCCTGTCGCCGAGCAAGCTCATCATCCTGACCGAGGAATACGAACGCTACGGCGTGGCGCGCACCAACGACCACGGCATCGTCATGCTCGGGCCGCTGGTGATCAAGTACGGCAACGCCGCGCAGAAGCAGCAATTCCTGCCGAAGATTTTGAGCGGCGAGCACATCTGGTGCCAGGGCTACAGCGAGCCGAATGCCGGCAGCGACCTGGCGGCGCTGCGGACCGAGGCGGTGCTGGACGGCGACCACTACGTGGTGAACGGCCAGAAGATCTGGACCACGCTGGCGATGGACGCCAACTGGATCTTCCTGCTGGTCCGCACCGACAAGAACGCCAAGAAGCAGGAGGGCATCTCCTTCCTGCTGGTCGACATGAAGACGCCGGGCATCACCGTGCGCCCGATCATCAACCTGGAATACCACGACGAGTTCTGCGAGACCTTCTTCGACAATGTCCGCGTGCCGAAGGAGAACCTGGTCGGCACCCTGAACAAGGGGTGGGACATGGCCAAGGCGCTGCTGGGGTTCGAGCGCATCTTCCTCGGCTCCCCGCGGCAATCCGGCTACGCGCTGAACCGGCTGAAGCTGCTGGCCGAGCGCATGGGCGTGTTCGACGACGCGACCTTCGCCGACCAGTACACCCGGCTCAGGCTGGAGTTCGAGGACCTGAAGGACCTCTACGAGACCTATGTCGCCAAGCTGAAGCGCGGCGAGAGCCTGGGGCCGGATGTCTCCATGCTGAAGGTCATCCAGACCGAGCTGTTCCAGAAGATCACCGACCTGATGCTGGAGATCGCCGGCGAGAATGCCGGGCTGCTGGAGCCGATGGAGGGCAACCGCAACCTCAACGCCACCGGCCAGTTCATCCAGGCCCGGCCGGCGACGATCTATGGCGGGTCCAACGAAATCCAGCGCAACATCCTCAGCAAGAACGTGCTGGGCATGCCGGGGTAGCTACCCACGCCTGGCGCGCAGTTCGGCCAGCAGGGCCTCGCCTGCGGCCATGCTGGGCGCCAGGTGGAATTCACGGTTGCTGAACTGCTGGTTCAGCAGCGTGATCCAGAAGCGGAAGCCCTGGTCCGGCGAGACCAGCACCGCCTGGCTCACGCGCGGCAGCGCCGCCAGCAGTGGGGCGTAGCGGTCCGCCAGCACGCGTACGTCGTCGTGGCCGACGCTGCCACTGTACTCGCGCAGGTCGTACAGGAAGTCGTAGCCGTGCAGCCGGTCGTCGCTGTCCAGCAGCGTGCGCAGCGTGGTCACGTACAGCGCGCCGTCCACGTCGCCCTGCATGGTCAGCCGCACGATGCCCGCGGCATGGTCGATGGCGTACTGCATCAGGGGCGGGCAGGCCATCGGGCATTCCTTCGCATGGAAGTGGGCGGGGGTTGCATGCGCCTTGCATGGCGTGGAGCAGGCCGCCGTTGACCCTGCCACCTTCGCAGGGAACGATGCGGCCGTGAACCGCATGGCAGGCCCCTGATGACCGAACTCTGGCAACTCTCCGCCACCGACCTGGCCGCGCAGGTGCGCGCACGAAAGGTCTCGGCCACGGAGGCGACCAAGGCCGCGCTCGGCCGGCTGGCGGCGGTGAACCCGCGCATCAACGCCGTCATCGCCGAGATGCCGGAGCAGGCGCTGGCCGCCGCCGCCGCGGTGGATGCCGCCATTGCCCGCGGCGAGGATGCCGGCCCGCTGGCCGGCGTGCCCGTCACGGTGAAGGTGAATGCCGACCAGGCCGGCTGGCCCACCACCAATGGCCTGCGCATTCAGGCCGAGCTGGTGGCGCAGCAGGACAGCCCGGTGGTCGCCAACATGAAGCGCGCCGGCGCCGTCATCATCGGCCGGACCAACACGCCGGCCTTCAGCCTGCGCTGGTTCACGCGCAACGGGCTGCACGGCGCCACGCTGAACCCGCGCGACAAGACCATCACGCCCGGCGGCTCCTCCGGTGGCGCGGCGGCGGCCACGGTGTCGGGCATCGGCGCCGTCGGCCATGGCACGGATATCGGCGGCTCGGTCCGCTACCCCGCCTATGCCTGCGGCATCCATGGGCTGCGGCCGACGCTGGGGCGGATTCCCGCGTGGAATTCCTCGGGGCCGGAACGCGGCATCGGCGCGCAGATCATGGCCGTCAGCGGCCCGCTGGCGCGCAGCGTGGCCGATGTGCGCCTGGCCTTCCACGCCATGGCGCAGCCGGACGCGCGCGACCCCTGGTGGACCCCGGCGCCGCTGGAAGGGCCGGCGGTGCCGAAGCGCGCCGCCCTGTGCATCGCGCCCGAGGGCATGCCGGTGCAGCCCGCGGTGGAAGCCGCGCTGCGCGATGCCGCGAAGCGCCTGCAGGCCGCCGGCTGGGTGGTGGAGGAGATCGCCAATACCCCGCCGCTGCAGGAATCGGCCGACATCCAGGCCATGCTCTGGCTGGCCGAGACGCGGCGCGGCGCCAACGCCGCCTTCGCACGGGAGAACGACCCCGACGCCAGCACGGTCTACGGCTTCATGGAGCGGCTGTGCCCGGAGCCGGACCTGCATGCCTTCCAGGACGGGCTGACCCGGCGCGCCACGCTGCTGCGGGAATGGACGGTGTTCTTCGCCCAGTATGCGGTGGTGCTGATGCCGGTCTCGGGCGAGCTGCCCTTCCCCGACCATGACGACGTGACCAGCTTCGAGCGGTTCAAGCAGGTCATGGCGGCGCAGCTGCCGCAGGTGGGGCTGCCGCTGCTCGGGCTGCCGGGGCTGACGGTGACGACCGGCCTGGTCGGCACGGTGCCGGTGGGGGTGCAGATCGTGACCAACCGCTACCGCGAGGACCTGGCGCTGGCGGCGGGCGAGGCGATCGAGGCCGGCGGCGTGCCGGCGATGATCGTCGACCCGGCCTGAGGCGACCCGTTGCCGTGATGCCGGTTGCAGCGGCGCGGCGGCTTGCCTAGCTTCCGCCCGTCCTGGCCCGGCCTTCACCCCACGGGGGCGTGGAGGCCGGCCCCGGCACCTGTTGGCCTTTGTCTGAGAGCCTGGTTCACCGCGCCGGCGATCCCGCCTGGGGCGGACCGGGCTCTAACCGTTGTGACCAGCGTGGCGGGCGGGACCACCGCCGGGCCGCGCTGCTTCCGGGAGCTGCCGATGACGCCTCGCCTTGCCACCCTTGCTTCCGTCGCCGCCCTGGCGCTGCTGGCCGGCTGCGCCAGCGGGCCGCAACCCGCGCGCCAGGCCGAGCGGCGGGAGTGCAGCAAGGCACCGGTGCAGGTGACCAATGCCTCCAGCCAGGCGGTGGAGCAGCTCTACCTCGGCGCGCCAGGCGCCTGGGGGCGGGACCTGCTGGCCGGCAGCGAGCTGGCGCCGCGCGCCATGCTGAACCTGCCGCGCCCGGGCGATGGCCGCTTCAACCTGCGGCTGGTCTGGGTGAATGGCCGCGCCGCGGAATTCCCCAACCTGGATGGCTGCATCACCACCCGGGTGGAGTTGGCCGACACCGGCATGCGCGCGCAGTAGCGGGCCAGCGGGCCTCAGCGGTGGTGGTGCGTGCCGCCGCTGCGCGAGGGGCTGGACGGCGCCGGCCGCGCGGGTACTGACGGCGCCCGGAAGCTTGGCGCCGACGGGGCATGGTAGGTCGGTGGCGGTGCCGAAAACCGCGGTGCCGGGGGCGAGCGGTAGCTGGGCATGTTGAAGGCCTGCGGCGGCGGGCTGTAGCGCGGCGCCGGGGCGCTGAACTGGCGCGGCGGGCTGCCGAAATGTCCAGGCGGGGCCGGGTAGCGTCCACCGGGTGGCGCGCCGCCCCAACCTCCGGGCTTGCCCGTGGCGTAGCCACCGCCGGGGTGCTGCCCCTGCGGCCCGCCGCTCCATCCCCCCGGCTTGCCCATGGCGCTGCCGCCGGGTGGGCGCGGCATGCCAGGCGCC
>CANGNF010000018.1 GCA_947455205.1 Acetobacteraceae bacterium
GGGCTCGGCGCTGGTCGCCTCCGGCGGCACCGGCGGCGCGGGGATGCCGGCCGGGGGCGTGACGACCGGCGCCGGCGCGCCCTGTGGCGCGGGCGCGGCAGGCGCCTGCGCGGCCGGCTCGGGCGGGGCCTCCTCCTTGCCGCGCAGGCGGGTGATCCAATCGCGCAGCGCCATCAGGCGGCCTCCGCCAGCAGGCCGTTCGCGTCGGCCCCGGTTACCCTGAGACGGCGCAGCTCACCCGGGCTGGCGCTGCCCTGGGTCAGCCGCAGCGGGGCGAATTGCGCGGTGTGGCCGCGGTCGGGGTGTTCGAACAGCACGGTTTCCTCGGCGCCCAGCTGGGCGGCCTGCACCCGCTCGGCAAAGAAGCGGGCGGCCTGCGCGGCCCCGGCGGTCCGCAGCCGGGCCGCGCGTTCCTTCCGCAGCGCCAGCGGCACCTGCGGCATGCGGGCGGCGGGCGTGGAGGGGCGCGGCGAATAGGGGAAGACGTGCAGGAAGGTCAGCCCCATCTGCGCCACCAGGTCCAGCGTGTCCTGGAACTCGGCCTCGCCCTCGGTCGGGAAGCCGGCGATCAGGTCGGCGCCGAAGACGATGCCGGGCCGCAGCGCCCGCGCCCGCTCGGCGAAGGCCAGCGCGTCGGCGCGCAGGTGGCGGCGCTTCATCCGCTTCAGGATCAGGTCGGCGCCATGCTGCACCGAGAGGTGCAGATGCGGCATCAACCGCGGCTCCTCGGCGATCAGCCGCCACAGGTCGGCATCCACCTCCACCGGGTCCAGGCTGGAGAGGCGCAGCCGCGGCAATTCCGGCACCAGCGCCAGCAGCCGGCGCACCATCTGGCCCAGGCTGGGGGCGCCCGGCAGGTCCGGCCCGTAGCTGGTGATGTCCACGCCGGTCAGCACCACCTCGTTGTAGCCATGCGCCACCAGGGCGCGCACCTGCTCCACGATGGCGCCGATGGGCACGCTGCGCGACGGCCCGCGGCCGAAGGGGATAACGCAGAAGGTGCAGCGATGGTCGCACCCCTGCTGCACCTGCACGAAGGCGCGGGCGCGGTTGGCGAACTCGGTGACCAGGTGGGCGGCGGTCTCGGTCGCGGCCATGATGTCGCTGACCGGCGGCGCGGCGCCCAGTACCCAGCTTTCCGGCTTCAGCTTCTCGGCGTTGCCCAGCACGCGGGTAACGCCGGGGATCTCCGCCCACTTCTCCGGCGCGATTTGTGCGGCGCAGCCGGTGACCAGGATGGTCGCGCCGGGGTTCTCCCGCGCCGCGCGGCGAATGGCCTGGCGCGCCTGGCGCTCGGCCTCGGCGGTCACGGCGCAGGTGTTGAAGACGATGGTGCGGACATGCCCGGCCTCGGTCGCCAGGGCGCGCATCGCCTCGCTCTCATAGGTGTTCAGCCGGCAGCCGAAGGTCATCACCTGCACGCCCGAGGCACCGCCGCTGGCGGCGCCGGCCAGGTCATGCTCGCTCACAGCGCGATCTCGCCGAGGAAGCTGGTGGCGACCGGGCCGGTCATCAGCACGTGGTCATCGGCGCGCCATTCCATCTCCAGCACGCCGCCGGGCAGTTCCACGCTGGCGCGGCGGCTGGTCAGGCCCCGGCGGGCCGCGTTGACGATGGTGGCGCAGGCGCCGCTGCCGCAGGCCAGGGTCATGCCGGCGCCGCGTTCCCAGATGACCAGCCTGATGCGGTCGGGCGCCAGCACCTGGGCGAAGCCGATATTGGCCCGGTCGGGGAAGATTGGGTGGCGTTCCAGCTGCGGGCCGAGCGTGGGGATATCCAGCGCCGCCAGGTCCGGCACGAAGAAGGTGGCGTGCGGGTTGCCCATGCTGCACGCCGCCGGGTCGCTGACCGGGCCGAGGGCGAGCGGCACATGCAGCGTGTCGCATTCCGCCGCCAGCGGCACCTGCTGCCAGCCCAGCCGCGGCGCGCCCATGTCGGCCTGCCACAGCCCGCCGGGCAGCCGGGCCACCGGCAGGTCGCCGGAGATGGTCCGCACCGTGACGCTGTCCCGCGCCAGCTCATCCGCCACCAGGGAGGCGACGCAGCGCGTGGCATTGCCGCAGGCCCCGGCCTCCGACCCATCCGGGTTGCGGATGCGCATGAAGACGTCGGCGCCGTTCCCAGGCTCCAGGATGATGACCTGGTCGCAGCCGATGCCGCGCTGGCGGTCGGCCACGCGGGCGGCGCGTTCGGGGGTCATGCCCAGGTCGGCCTGCCGCGCGTCGAACACGCAGAAGTCGTTGCCCAGGCCGTGCATCTTGCGGAAGGGGATCATGCCGCCCCCATATGCCCTGCCGGGGGCGGCGAAAAAAGCCCCACCGCCGCGCGGCAGCCCTGCAACCACGCCGGTCCGGTCCTGGCAACCACGCCCGGAAGGCCCGCCGCTACCGCCGGAGGATGCCGCCCAGCACGTTGCGCAGCACCGCATTGGTGATCTGCCGCCCCACCGTGCTGCCGACGCTGCGGGCGACCGACTTCGCAATCGCCTCGCCGACGCCCTGCCGCTTGCCATTGCCGGTGAACACGTCGGTCCAGCTGCCGGACGGCGCCGGGGCCTGGGGCGCCTGCTGCCGTGGCGCCGGCATGCGCGGCTGCGGCGGCAAGGGCAGGGGGCGTGGTGCGCCGCCGCCGGTGCTGGGCACGCTGCCGCCGGCGCCCGCCACCTGGCCAGGCGCGGCGCCGCCCATGTTGCCCCAGGGGTTGTCGCTGCGGGTCGGCGCCTGTGCCGGCGCCTGCTGCGGGCCAGGCTCGGCCGGCACCGTGGTGGCGCGGCCGACCAGGCGCTCATAGGCGCTGTCGCGGTCCACCGCGGCTTCGTACCGCCCGGCCAGCGGGCTGCGGGCCAGGATCGCCGCCCGCTCCTCGGCGGTGATGGCGCCGATTCGGCTGCGCGGCGGGCAGATGAAGGCGCGCTCCACCGGGCTGGGCGTGCCATCGGCGGCAAGGGTGGAGACCAGCGCCTCGCCCACCGCCAGCTCGCCGATCGCCTGTTCCACGTTGACGCGCGGGTTGGGGCGGAAGGTGCCGGCGGCGGCCTTCACCGCCTTCTGGTCCTGCGGCGTGAAGGCGCGCAGCGCGTGCTGCACCCGGTTGCCCAGCTGGCCCAGCACGGCCGGCGGCACGTCCAGCGGGTTCTGGGTGACGAAGTAGACGCCAACCCCCTTGGAGCGGATCAGCCGCACCACCTGCTCCACCTTCTCGATCAGCGCCTTGGGCGCGTCGTTGAACAGCAGGTGGGCTTCGTCGAAGAAGAACACCAGCTTCGGCTTGGCCAGGTCGCCGGCCTCGGGCAGTTCCTCGAACAGCTCCGACAGCAGCCACAGCAGGAAGCAGGCGTAGAGCCGCGGCGACTGCACCAGCTTGTCGGCCGCCAGCACGTTGACCGCGCCGCGGCCATCCGGCGTCAGCAGCATCATGTCGGCCAGGGCCAGGGCGGGTTCGCCGAAGAAATGCTCGGCGCCCTGCTGTTCCAGCTGCAGGAGCTTGCGCTGGATGGTGCCGATGGTGGCCTTGCTGACCTGGCCGTAGTCGGCGCGCAGCTCCTCCGCGCGCTCCGCCACGTGGGACAGCATGGCCCGCAGGTCCTTGAAGTCCAGCAGCAGCAGGCCCTCGTCGTCGGCCAGCTTGAAGGCGATGCTCAGCACGCCCTCCTGCACCTCGTTCAGTTCCAGCATGCGGGCCAGCAGCAGCGGCCCCATCTCGGCCACCGTGGCGCGCAGCGGGTGGCCCTGCTGGCCGAACACGTCCCAGAACACCACCGGGGCGGGTTCATAGGCGAAGTCGCTCTCGCCCAGCTCCCGGGCGCGGGCTTCCAGCTTTGGGTTGGGCTTGCCGGGCTGGCCGATGCCGGCCAGGTCGCCCTTGATATCCGCGCAGAACACCGGGACGCCGGCGCGGGAAAAGCCCTCGGCCAGCACCTGCAGCGTCACGGTCTTGCCGGTGCCGGTGGCGCCGGCCACCAGCCCGTGCCGGTTGGCCCGCGCCAGGGTCAGCAGGCAGGGGTTCTCGCCCTTGCCGATCAGGATGGTCTCGCCGGTCATGTCCCGCCCTCTTCCGCTGCCTGGATATGCGGCGGGAAGGGGGCCGGCGCCAAGGGGAACGTCAGCGGGCCAGGGCGGCGGCGACGCCGGCACTGCCCTGGCAGGCGCCATCCTCGGGCAGCGAGCCGCCGCGATGGCTCCACCGCAGCACCTCGGTGCCGCCATCATGCCGCCAGGTCAGGCTGGCGCTGCCGCCGCCGGGATCCTCCAGGCTGAGGTGGACGGCCGGGCAGCGCGCCGGCCAGCCGGCCTGGCGCGCGGCGCGAAGCAGGTCATCCGCCGGGCCGGGCCGAGGCGCCAGCAGGGCTGCCCGCACCTGGGCCAGCGCCTGGCGACCGGCCATGGCCAGTGCCGCCGGCCCAGCGCCCGGCAGCACGCCGCGCAGCGCCAGCCGGCCAGGCTGCGGAACGGCGTGAAGGCGGGGGCGGGTGGGCGACATGCGCCGGATGCTGCGGCGCCGGCGGTGAAGAAAGCGCAACCGGCGCGGGTGCATCCAGGCAGGCTGCCAGGCGTCGTGGGCTCAGCCGTCGACCACGGCGAACAGCAGCAGCAGCGTCCGTTGCAGCATGTTCTGGTTGTCGTCCGAGACCACCGCCACCAGGCTGCGACCGGCGTGGTGGGCCACCGCCAGGCCTTCGTAATTGTCGGTCGGCAGCGGGGGCTCCAGCCGCAGCAACTCCTCGCCCTCCAGCACCGTGCCGTCGCGCGCCTCGGCCAGGGCGTGTGCCGGCAGCCGGACGATCCGGCCGCGGAAGCCGCCGAAGATCGAGAAGCTGCGCTCCAGCACCAGCGCCCCGCCATCCGGCAGCGCCGCGGTGTCGCAGGGGTCCATCGGGGCCTCGGCGCGGTAGCCCAACCTGGTCCAGCCGCGGTCCGGCGAGCCGAGCCAGGCGCGGCGGACACCCGTGGGCTGCCCCGGCATGGCCCAGCCCTCGGCGACCATCAGCCAGCGGCCATCGGTCAGCACCGCCAGGCTTTCAAGCCCGCCATTGCCCGGCGCCTCCGCCAGTTCCGGCGGCATTTCCACGTACTGCGCCGGGCCGTTCAGCCGGGGATAGCGCCGTACCCGGTGCCAGCGCTCGAAGCCGACCAGCCAGTCGCCATTCGGCAGCCGCGCCAGGCTCTCGGCATCGCCGGCGAAGCCGCGGGGCAGTTCCGTCCCGGCGCCGTCGCGCAGCGGGCCGGTCCGCATCTCCGCCAGGCCGATCGGGCGCAGCGAGCCGTCCAGCAGCAGCCGGGCGCTGAGCCAGTGGCCGACATCGGCGATGGCGGTCAGGCGCAGGTCGTCGGTCAGGTGCAGACCGGACAACCCGCCGAAGCCGAGCACCGCATTGTCCAGGATCAGCCCGCCCAGCGGCTCCAGCCGGCCACCGGGCAGCGGCGGCAGGGCCAGCGGCCGCGCCGGGGGCAGCGCGACGCGCGGCGAGGCGACCTGCGCCTGGCCGCAGCCGGCCGCAAGCAGCGCCGGCGCCGCCAGCAACAGGCCGCGCCGGTACATGCGGGCGGAAGCCTAGCCGACGGCGGCGGAGGACAGCGTCGCGGCGCGCTGCCAGGCTTCGGCCGCGTCCTCGTCGAACAGTTCCGCCAGCTTCTTCATCATGGTGCCGCCCAGTTCCTCGGCGTCCACGATGGTCACGGCGCGGCGGTAGTAGCGAGTCACGTCGTGGCCGATGCCGATCGCGATCAGCTCAACGTCGTTGCGGCCCTCGATGTCGCCGATCACCTTGCGGAGGTGGCGTTCCAGGTAGTTGCCGGGGTTCACGCTCAGCGTGCTGTCATCCACCGGCGCGCCGTCGGAGATCACCATCAGGATGCGGCGATGTTCCGGGCGGTTGCGGATGCGCTTGTAGGCCCATTCCAGCGCCTCGCCGTCGATGTTCTCCTTCAGCAGCCCCTCGCGCAGCATCAGGCCCAGGTTCTTGCGGGCGCGGCGCCAGGGGGCGTCGGCGGCCTTGTAGACCACGTGGCGCAGGTCGTTCAGGCGGCCGGGATTGCGCGGCTTGCCGTCCTGCACCCACTTCTCGCGGCTCTGGCCGCCCTTCCAGGCGCGGGTCGTGAAGCCGAGGATCTCGGTCTTCACCGCGCAGCGTTCCAGCGTGCGGGCCAGGATGTCCGAGCACATGGCGGCGACCGTGATCGGCCGGCCGCGCATGGAGCCGGAATTGTCGATCAGCAGCGTCACCACGGTGTCGCGGAAGTCGGCCTCGCGCTCCCGCTTGTAGGTCAGCGACAGCATCGGGTTGGTGATGATGCGGGACAGCCGGGCGGCGTCCAGCATGCCTTCCTCAAGGTCGAATTCCCAGGCGCGCTGCTGCTGCGCCAGCAGCCGGCGCTGCAGCCGGTTGGCCAGCTTGGAGACGACGCCCTGGAGGTGCGAGAGCTGCTGGTCCAGTTGCTGGCGCAACCGGGCCAGTTCCTCGGGGTCGCAGAGGTCGTCGGCCTCGACCACCTCGTCGAAGCTGGTGACGAAGGGGTGGTAGCGGCTGGTGTCGTCGGTATGGACGACCTCCTTGCGCTGCTGCGGCCCGCCCGGCTTGTCGTCGCCCTCGGCGGCGGCGCCTTCCTCATCCGATTCCTGGGCTTCCTCCTCGGAGGCCTCGCCCTGCATCGTCTCCGGCTGGGCGCCCAGCATGGCTTCCTGCTCGGAGGCCTGGGCCTCGCCCTCGCCGGACTGGTCCTGCTGCGTGGTGGACTGGTCGCCCTCCTCGCCCTCTTCCTCCTGCTCGGCCTCGGTCTCCACCTCGGCTTCCGCCAGGTCCAGCGCGGCCAGGAACTTGCGGGCGGCGCGGGCGAAGTTGTCCTGGTCGTCGGTCGCGGTGGCCATCTCGGCCAGGGCGTCCTGCGCCTTGTCGTCCAGCGAATCGCGCCACAGGTCCAGCACGCGGCGGGCGGCGTCCGGCACCGGGCGGCCGGTGATGCGTTCCCGCGCCAGCAGGGACAGCGCGGCGGGCAGCGGCAGCTGGTCCTTCCGCGTCATCCGGTCATAGCCTTCCTGCTCGCAGGAATCGGCCAGGCGGGCCGCCAGGTTGTGCGCCACGCCGGCCATGAACTTGCTGCCCACGGCCTCGACCCGCACATCCTCCAGCGCGTCGAACACCTCCTTGGCCTCGCGGCGCTGGGGCATGCGGCTGGCGTGCACACTCTCGTTATGGTGGCGGATCTTCAGCGCCGCGGCATCGGCGGCGCCGCGCAGCTTGGCCATCTCGGCCGCCGGCAGGGTGCGGGTGGGCAGCGGCAGGCGCACGCGCTTGCCGGAAACCCCGCCCGGGCCGGGCTGGAAGGCCACCTGCACTTCGGCATTGGCATGCGCCACGGCCCGCAAGGCGCCGGCGGTGGCGCGCTTGAACTCTTCCTGGCGGGTGAGATCTTGCTTGGTCATCTAGTCTGGCCCTTGCGTGGCTCGGGCTGCCGGCCCTGCTGCTGAACGCGGGCCGCCGGCCCGGCTTGTGAGCACGGCCGCCGCCCCGGTCTCGGGACCCAGCCATCAGCCCGGTCCATCAAAAGCCGGTCGCCGGCCGTTGGTGGCGGCGCCCCACGGGTGCGCCGCCTGTGCTGCGGGAAGGCCTCAGCCCGCCTTCTTCAGCAGGGTGCCGCTGGGCAGGTCCTCGTTGAAGCAGCGCTGGTAGTATTCCGCCACCGTGGCGCGCTCGGCCTCGTCGCACTTGTTCAGGAAGGTCAGGCGGAAGGCAAAGCCGACATCGCCGAAGATCTTGCTGTTCTCGGCCCAGGTGATGACGGTGCGCGGCGACATGACGGTGCTGATGTCACCGGCGATGAAGCCGGCGCGGGTCAGGTCCGCCAGGGCGACCATGCTCTCGACCATCTTCTTGGCCTTGGCATCGCCTTCCTGGCCCATCTTGGCCAGGACGATGCTGGTTTCCTGCGCATGCGGCAGGTAGTTCAGCGTCGCCACGATGTTCCAGCGGTCCATCTGGCCCTGGTTGATCTGCTGCGTGCCATGATACAGGCCGGTCGTGTCGCCCAGGCCCACCGTGTTGGCGGTGGCGAACAGGCGGAACATCGGGTGCGGCCGGATCACGCGGTTCTGGTCCAGCAGCGTCAGCTTGCCTTCCACTTCCAGCACGCGCTGGATCACGAACATCACGTCCGGGCGGCCGGCGTCGTATTCGTCGAACACCAGCGCGCAGGGGTGCTGCAGCGCCCAGGGCAGGATGCCTTCACGGAACTCCGTGATCTGCTTGCCGTCCTTCAGGACGATCGCATCCTTGCCGATCAGGTCGATACGGCTGATGTGGCTGTCCAGGTTGACGCGGATGCAGGGCCAGTTCAGCCGGGCCGCCACCTGCTCGATATGGGTGGACTTGCCGGTGCCGTGGTAGCCCTGGATCATCACCCGCCGGTTGTTGCCGAAGCCGGCGAGGATCGCCAGCGTCGTCTCCCGGTCGAAGCGATAGGTCGGGTCCAGTTCCGGCACATGCTCCGTGCGGATGGAGAAGGCCGGGACGGTCATGTCCAGGTCCAGGCCGAACACGTCCCGCACGTTCACGGTAATGTCGGGCGTGTTGATCGCCGAAGTGGGCTGGGGATCGGCGAGGGCAGCAACCTTGTTCATCGTCATCCGCTCAGGTTCATTCTTGGAAAGTCTAGGCCAGGGTGGCGCGGCAGGCTACCCGGGCTGACGGAAAAGGCCAGCCCCCCGCTAAATCGTCCCTGGCGGGGGGGTTCCGGCCGCCTCAGCCGGCCGCGGCGGCGGCCGTTGGCCGGGCCGAGGTGGCCGCCAGCCGGTGCCGCACCAGGCTGTAGGCCCGGTTGACATCCTTCAGCTTTTCCTCGGCCTCGCGGTCCCCGCCATTGGCGTCCGGGTGGAATTTCTTCGCCAGTTCGCGGTAGCGGTCCCGCAGCGCCAGCGATTCCACCGGCCACTCAAGCCCCAGAACGTCAAGCGCGGCCCGCAGTTCGGGCGGCGGCCCCACCTTCTGCTCGCGCGGCTTGGCGCGGGCCTGGTGCAGCGGCGTGTCGCGCAACATGCCCAGCGGGTCGCGGGTCCATTCCTCGCTGAACGGGTTCAGCCCGCCCAGCCGGCCCAGCGGCCAGGTCGGCCGGTGGCCGACCGCGTCGCCGCGCAGGTTGGCCTCGATCTCGGCCTCGCTCATGCCCTTGTAGAAGTCCCAGGTGCTGTTGAACTCGCGCACATGGGGCAGGCAGAACCACTGGTACTGGTTCAGCGACATCCGCGATTTCGGCGCCCGGTACTCGCCCGCGTCAAGGCAGCCCGGCGCCTCGCAGGGGCGGGGCGGGAAGCTGCTCTCTCCGGCGTCTCGGCGAACGGCGCGTCTGGCCATGCCGGGGGTTATGGGGAAGCCGGGGGTAGGGTGCAAGCATGCTTGGCAGCCGGGCCGCGGAAGCCGAGACTGTGTGGATGCCAAGTCGCGCCCAACGCATCCACGCCACCCTGGCCCAGGCCTTCACCCCGGCCGAGATCGAGGTGCAGGACGACAGCGCCCTGCATGCCGGCCATGCCGGCGCCGCGCCGGGCGGGGAAACGCACTACACCGTGCGGGTGGTCACCCCGGCCTTTGCCGGCATGGGCCGGCTGGCCCGCAGCCGGGCGGTCCATGCCGCGCTGGCCGCCGAATTCGCCGGTGGCCTGCACGCGCTCTCGCTGAAGCTGCTGGTGCCCGGCGAGGGCTGAGGCGTCGTCGAGAGGCTGATCACGGCTGGCGGCGCTTCCGCCTCGGCCGATCAGCCCTGGGCCTGCGGCCTTATCCGGTACACCTCGATGCCCGCCCCGGCGGCCTCGTTGAAGATGTCCGGCTTGATGACGGAGACGCGGCAGGCCTCCACCACGGGGTTGCCCAGGCAGAGCTGCACCAGCTCCTCCACCAGTTCCTCCAGCAGCGGCGTGTGCGGGCGCGCCGGCCAGGCCTTCAGCGCGGCGCGGATCGGGTCGTAGTCGATGAAGCCACGGGCGTTGCCGCCGACGCCCTGGCTGTCGCTGTGGGCGTACATCTCCACGTTCACCAGCAGCCGGGTCGGGCGTTCCGGGTGCTGCTCCCAGGGGTGCAGGCCAACCTGGACCTCCACCACCACGTCGCGCAGCATCACCTTCACATGGCCGCGGCTGGCGTCCCACAGCGGCGAGAAGCCGCTCACTCGGTCGGCTCCTTCAACACGTCGGCCAGATGCGGCCAGCGCGCCAGGCTGACCGGGCTGTCCGGCGCATAGGCCATGCAGGTGCCCAGCAGCGCCGGCATCGCCGGGGGCGCCTCGGCCTGGCCGCTCGCCACCTTGGCCAGCATCGCCTTCTCCCGCGCGCGCCGCACGGGGTAGAGGGTCTGGAACGCCACCGTCGCCATCTGGCCCAGCAACTCCCGCAGGTGGGTGCAGCCATGCACGCCGCCAACGCGCTCGGCCACCTTGCGGTTGAAGCCGGGGCCGATCTTCAGCCCGGCCAGCCGGCTGAAATTGGGCGCCGCACCGGGGCAGATGTCGTAGGGGGTGAAGTCGCTGCTGGCCTCGCAACTGTGCACCAGCATGTCCACGTCCACCACCAGGCGCAGCCACATGCCGTGGATCGGCCGCCCCGCCGGCACCGTGGCGTTGGGGTCCTCGTCGTTGTGGACCGTGGTCTTGCGGTCGGTCAGGTGGGCTTCGATGTCGAACAGGCCGTCGTCCCGCTCATAGCCGCGCAACTCGATGTCGCGCAGGTGCAGCAGCTTTCGCCCGGCCGGGGCGGAAAGGGGCATGGCAGGCTCCCGCAGGGATGGTGCAGCGCAAAAGGGTCGCAGCCATGCCACGGCCCAGGGGCCAGGTCCAGCCGCCGCCAGCCGCCCCCTGCCGCCGCCAGCCCTGGGCCATTAACCTTGCTAACCCCAGTGTGATCGTTCGCCCCGGCGAGATGGCTGCCCGCCTCCGGCATTGTTTGGTATTCAATGTTCTTTATAGCCAGGAGGGCGCAGTGCCGGACGAAGCCACCCCGCCCTCGCCGGATATCAGACCCATCCAGGCGCTGGTCGAGGATCTGCCGGTGCCGACCGCGGTGCTGGAAGGGCCGGCGCATCGCATCGCCTACCTCAACCCGGCCTTCGCCCGCGTGGTCGGGCGTGACGCCGCCGACCTGCTGGGACTGCCGGCGGCCGAGGCGTTTCCGCGCCAGGCGGTACGCGGCCGGGTGCCGCTGCTGGACCTGGTGCGGGCCGAGGGCCAGCCGGTGCTGCGCCGCGCCCAGGCCCTGCGGCTACGGCCGGACGAGCCGCGCTTCTGGGACCTGGAGGCGTCGCCGATGCGCAATGGCGGCAGTGCCATCGCCGGGATCCTGCTGCAATGCCGCGACGTGACCGCGCAGCAGCAGGCGCTGCGCCAGGGGGAGGCGGCGCGCGCCACGCTGGACGCGCTGTTCGCCCATGTGCCGGAGGGCCTGGCGATCGGCGATGGCCGCCAGGCCCGGCTCAGTCGGGTCAGCGCGCATGGCCTGGCCATGGTTGGGCGCGGCGCGGCGGAGGTGCTGGGCCAGGGCGCCGAGCTGCACCCCGGCACCTGGCGGGTCTGCCGGGCGGATGGCTCCACCCCGGCGCCGGAGGAATTGCCGCTGGCCCGCGCCGCCGCGCGCGGCGAGCTGGTGCAGAACGCCTTCTGGCACCTGCGCACCGCCAATGGCGCCATGGTGCCCATTCTCTGCAACGCCGGCCCGATCCGCGACAGCGCCGGGCGGATCACCGGCGGCATCGTCGCCTGGCGCGACATGAGCGAGGTGCGCCGCGCCGAGGCCGCGCTGCGCGCCAGCGAGGCGCGCTTCCGCAGCCTGGCCGAGGCGATGCCGCATGGCGTGTGGCAGACCGATGCCAGTGGGCGGATGGAGTACCTGAACGCCCGCTGGCGCGACTATGGCGGCACCGCCGCCGTGGCCGGCTGGGGCGCGATGCTGCACCCCGATGACGCCGGGCGCTTTGACGAGGACTGGGCCGCGGTGCGCGCCGCCGGCGCCGAGCTGGATGTGGACGTGCGGCTGAAGCGCGCGCTGGATGGCGCCTGGCGCTGGTTCCGCGTCAAGGGCGCCCCGGTGGCGGATGCGGCCGGCGCGCTGCGCCACTGGGTCGGCACCTGCACCGATATCGAGGATCGTCGCCAGGCCGAGGACGCGCTGCGCGAAGCGCTGGCGGCGCAGCAGATGCTGGCCCGCGAGGCCGACCACCGGATCAAGAACAGCCTGCAACTGGTGGCGGCGCTGCTGCGGCTGCAATCCGGCCGCGCCGCGGACCCACTGACCCGCGCCGAGCTGGAGGCCGCCACCGCCCGGGTGCGTGCGGTGGCGGAGGCGCACCGCGCCCTGCAGAACAGCGCCGACCTGCGCAGCGTGCAGCTGCACGACATGCTGCGCGACCTAGCCGCGGCCGCCGCCGCGCTGCACCCGGGCGCCGATATCCGGATCATCGCGCCGGAGGGGCTGAGCCTGGATGCCGAGCGCGCCATTCCGCTGGCACTGGTGCTGTCGGAGCTGGTCACCAACGCGCTGAAGCACGCCTACCCTGAAGGCCAGGGCGGCCCGGTCTACCTGATGGCCGAGGCCAGCGCCGGCCGGCTGCTGGCGGTGGTGGCGGATGATGGCCGCGGCGCGGCCGATGGCAGCAACGCCACCGGCTCGCTGGGGGAAACCGTGGTCCGCAGCCTGGCGCGGCAGATCGGCGCCACGGTGCTGCGTTCGGCCAATGGCCGGCACGGGCTGCGGGTGGCGCTGGACCTGCCGCTGGACCCCAGTGGGGCTACGGCAGAACCTTCCCCGGGTTCATGAGGCCGGCGGGGTCCACCGCCGCCTTGATCGCCTGCATCAGCGCCAGCTCTGCCCCGCCGCGCCAATCCTCCATCATGTCGGTCTTCAGCCGGCCGATGCCGTGCTCGGCGCTGAAGCTGCCGCCGAGGTCGCGCACCACCTCGTTCACCGTGTCCATGATGTCGTGGCTGCGGGCCAGGAAGGCGGCGGGGTCCATGCCGATCGGCTGCTCCAGGTTCATGTGGATGTTGCCGTCGCCCAGGTGGCCGAACGGCACCGGCCGGACGCCCGGGATCAGCTTGCGGCAGGCTTCCGAGGAGCGGCGGATCAGCTCGGGCACCTTGGAGACGGGGACGCTGACATCGTTCTTCACGCTGGCGCCCTCGCGCTTCTGCGCCTCCGGGTGTTCCTCGCGGATGCGCCAGATCGCGGCCTTCTGCGCCTCGCTCTCGGCCAGGGCGGCGTCCAGCACCTCGCCGGCCTCCATGGCCTGCTCCAGCACCGCCTCCAGCAGGTCGCGCAACCCGGCCTCGGGGCGGGAGGAGGCGAGGTCCACCAGGACGTAGTGGTCGTGCAGCCCGGCCAGCGGGTTCAGGCAGCCCTCGATATGCTTCAGCGCGAAGCCGACGCCCTCGCCCGACAGGTACTCGAAGGCGCGCACCGCGGTCTCGTCGCGGTCGCGGAAGCGCCGGAACAGGCTCAGCGCCGCGTCCTCGTCCCGCACCGCGCAGAACGCCACGGCGCTTTCCCTGGCGCGCGGGAACAGCCGCAGGACGGCGGCGGTGATGAAGCCGAGCGTGCCCTCGGCGCCCACGAACAGATGGCGCAGCGCGTAGCCGGTATTGTCCTTGCGCAGCCGGCGGAGCCCGTTCCAGACCTGCCCGTCCGGCAGCACCACTTCCAGGCCCAGCATCAACTCCCGGGCATTGCCGTAGCGCACGGTGGTGTTGCCGCCGGCATTGGTGGACAGCACGCCGCCGATGGTCGCACTCCCCTCCGCCCCCAGGCTGAGCGGGAACAGGCAGTCGGCGGCGGCGGCGGCGTCCTGCGCCGCCTTCAGGATCACGCCGGCCTCGCAGGTCATGGTCATGTCCATCGGGTCGATGTCGCGCACCCGGTTCAGCCGGGCGAGGGAGACGACGATCTGCCGGCCGCTCTCATCCGGCGTGGCGCCGCCGACCATGCTGGTGTTGCCGCCCTGCGGCACCAGGGCCGCGCCGGCGGCGGCGCAGAGCTTCACCGCCGCGGCCAGTTCGGCGGTGCTGCCGGGGCGGATCACGCAGGGCGTGGCGCCGCGGTACAGGGCGCGCCAGTCGGCCAGGTGCGGCTCCAGGCTGGCGGCGTCGGTCAGCAGGCCACGCGGGCCAAGCAGGGCGGAGAGCTGGGTCAGCAGGGTGGTGTCGGTCATGGCCGGGAAACTCGGGCCGATGGGGGCGCCGGGTCAATCCCATCGGCGGGCGGCGCGGCTATTCCCGTCGGATGCTGCCGAACACCACCCGCCCCTCGACCAGGTGCAGCCGCATCCGCACGCCCTCCAGCCCCGCGGAAAGCCGGGCGGCGGCGGTGGCCAGGCGGTGGTCCGGCGGGGCGTCGCTCAGGGCCTCCAGCCGGCCGCCGGCCAGGCGGAAGCGCCAGGCCAGGGCCGGGGTGCCGTTGCGGCCCAGCAGCAGCTCCTCGGCAAACAGGCGCGGGCGCTGCCCTGGCTCCCGCGCCAGCCAGCGGTCGGCGGCCTGGCGCAGTTCCATCGCATCGGCCTGGTCGCGCGCCGGCACCAGGCGGCTGCTGGCATGGCCGCGGCTCGCCTTCAGCGCAAAGCCCTGCGGCAGGCGGGAGAAGGCGATCTCCTCGGCCTGCTGCCACTGGCCGTAGAGCCGGGGCAGGCAGTCCGGCCCCAGCCGGCCGGCGGCGAAGGTGCGGGCGGCCAGGCGGTCCGCGGTACGGGCCAGCAGCCGGGCAAGCCCGTGCAGCTCGCCCAGCGGCGGGGTGGCGTAGGGGGGCAGGGGGGGCAGCAGCATGATGCCTTCAAACCGGTTCCCCACCATGCGTTGCAGAGGTTTAGGCCGTTGAGGGGACACGCTCGGCGGCGTAAGCAGCCTGTGACATCAAGGGAGACCGCCATGCCGCGCCCGACCCGCCGTGCCTTGTTCGCGACCTTCGGCGCCGTGACCGCCCTGCCGTGCCTGGCGCCTGCCCAGGCCACGGCCCAGGCGGTGCTGGAAGCCCGTGCCGGCGCCATCGTCATCACCCAGCCCTGGAGCCGCGCCGCCATGCGCGGCGGCTCCGGCGCCGCCTTCCTGACGCTGCGCAATACCGGCGCCACGCCGGACCGCCTGCTGGGCGCCAGCACCCCGGCGGCCGGCCGGGTGGAGCTGCACAGCATGGTGCGCGACGGCGAGGTGATGCGGATGCGCGAGCAACCCGCGATCGACCTGCCGCCGGGCCAGCAGGTGGTGCTGCGCCCGGGCGGGCTGCACGTGATGCTGCTGGGCCTGACCCAGCCGCTGGATCGTGGCGCGACGGTGCCGTTGACGCTCCGCTTCGAGCGTGCCGGCGAGGTGACGGTGCAGGTGGCGGTGCAGGCCGCCGGCGCGGCCGGCATGCCGGCCGCGGGCGGCGCGCACGGCCACGCGCACTGAGCCGGCGCGGCTTGGCAGCCCGGCCCGGCCGGGCGTAGCAATGCCCGCGGCAGAAGGAAACCGACCCATGCAGACCCGTATCCCCTGCGTCATGATGCGCGGCGGCACCAGCCGCGGTCCCTACTTCCTGCTGGACGACCTGCCGGCCGACACCGCCACGCGCGACGCGGTGCTGATCGCCGCCATGGGCAGCCCGCACCAGCTGCAGGTGGACGGCATCGGCGGCGGCAACACGCTGACCTCCAAGGTCGCCATCATTTCCCGCAGCCCGGAGCCCGATGTGGACGTGGTCTACCTGTTCGCCCAGGTGGCGCCGGACCGGCTGCAGGTGGATACCCGGCCCAACTGCGGCAACATGCTGGCCGGCGTCGGCCCCTTTGCCATCGAGGCTGGGTTGGTGCCGGTGCAGGGCGAGACGACGCTGGTCCGCATCCGCAACCAGAACACCGGGGCGCTGGTGGAGGCCCTGGTGCAGACCCCCGGCGGCGCGGTGGAGTATGACGGCACCGCCAGCATCCCCGGCGTGCCGGGCACCGCCGCGCCCATCGAGATGCGCTTCCGCCACGTTGCCGGCGCCAAGACCGGAAAGCTGTTCCCCACCGGCAACCGGCGGGACGTGATCCAGGGCGTGGAGGTCAGCCTGGTGGACTGCGCCATGCCGACCATGATGCTGAAGGCCGCCGATGTCGGCGTGGACGCCACCTGCGCGCCGGCCGTGATCGACGGCGACAAGGCGCTGATGGCGCGGCTGGAGAGCATCCGCGTGGAAGCCGGCGCCCGCATGGGCTTCGGCGACGTTTCTGATAGTGTGATCCCGAAGATCGCGCTGCTGGGGCCGGCGACCGACGCGCACATCACTGCGCGGTACCTGACCCCGCTGGCGGTGCACAAGGCCATGGCCGTCACCGGCGGCATCTGCATCGCCACCGCCGCGCGCATCCCCGGCACCGTGGCGCATGATGTCGCCACGCCGGGTGGTTCGCCGGTGCAGATCGCGCATCCCTCCGGCGTGCTGGACGTGGCGCTGGAATTGGCCGGCGAGGATGATGTGGCGTGGGCCGGCGTGCTGCGCACCGCGCGCCGGCTGTTCGAGGGCAACCTGCTGGTGCCCGCGCGCGTATGGGCCGGCAAGCACAGCTACGCAAAGGCCGCCGAATGATGCTGCACCGCCGTTCGCTGATCGCCGCCACCGCCGCGCTGCCCTTCGCGGCGCGGGCGGAGGACCCCTTCCCCAACCGGGCGCTGCGGCTGCTGGTGCCCTATGCCGCCGGTGGCGGCACGGATGCCGTGGCGCGCACCTTCGCGGCCCGGCTGGGCAGCACGCTGGGCCAGACCGTGGTGGTGGACAACAAGCCCGGCGCCGGCGGCAACATCGCCACCGAGGCCTGCGCCACCGCCAAGCCGGATGGCTATACCCTGCTGGTGGGCAACCAGGGGCCGATGGCGGCCAACCCCAGCCTGTTCCGCCGCCTGCCGGCCGACCCCGCGACCACGCTGACGCCGGTGGGGCTGATTGCCGATGCGCCGCTGGTGGTGGTGGTGGGCCCGAAGACCCGCGCCGCCACCCTGGCCGCGCTGATCGCCGAGGCCAAGGCGGCGAAGGGCGACATGACCTATGCCAGCGCGAGCAACGGCAGCGCCAGCCACCTGGCCGCGGCGCTGATGTGCCAGTTGGGCGGCTTCGAGGCGACGCACATTCCGTTCCGCGGGGCGGCGCCGGGGCTGACCGAGGTGGTGGCTGGCAACATCGCCTTCATGGTCACCACGCTGCCTTCCGTGACCGGGCTGATCCAGGGTGGCCAGGTGCGCGCCCTGGCCGTGACCGGCACCGCCCGCGCCGCGGTGCTGCCCGATGTGCCGACGGTGGCGGAGACGCTGCCGGGCTACCGCGCCACCGCCTGGTACGGCGTGATGGTGCCGAAGGGCGTGCCGCAGCCGGTGCTGGACAAGCTGTGGACCGCGATGCGCGCCACGCTGACCAGCGCCGAGGTGGGCGAGCGCCTGCGCGGCGAGGGCGCCGAGCCCGGCACCATGGACGGCGCCGCCTTCGGCAGGTTCATTGCCGAGGAGCGTACCCGCTGGGCCGGGGTGATCCGCGCCGCCAACATCACGCTGGACTGAGCCGATGAGCGTGACGCTGGCCCGCTGGGGCAGCTTCCATGTCGGTGGCCAGCGCGTGCTGGTGGCTGGCCAGCCGCCGCGCCAGGTGCAGTTCGCCCCCGGCAACCCGCCGACCCCGGTGGACCCCAACGGCACCTACCTGGTGGGTGGGCTCTATGCCCAGTTCATGCAGCCGGCGCCGGTGCGCGGTGCCCACCCCATGCTGTTCTGGCATGGCGGCGGGCTGACCGGCGTCACCTGGGAATCGACGCCGGATGGCCGTGACGGCTGGCAGCACTTCTTCCTGCGCCAGGGCTGGACCACCTATGTCTCGGACGCCGTGGAGCGCGGCCGCAGCGGCTGGAGCATGATCCCCGAGCAGTTCGGCGGCGAGGCCGTCTACCTGCCGGCCGAGAACCCCTGGCCGCGCTTCCGCTTCGGCCCGCGCATGGGGGAGGCCTTCCCCGGCCAGCAATTCCCGGTGGAGGCGTATGACAACTTCATGCGGCAATGCGTGCCGCGCTTCACCACCACCGACGAGCCGACGCTGGAGGCCTACCTGGCGCTGCTGGACCGCGTTGGCCCCTGCGTGCTGGTGGGGCACAGCCAGGCCGGGCAATTCGCCTGCCGCGCCGCCGCCGCCCGGCCGGGGCTGGTGCAGGCCATGGTGCTGGTGGAACCGGCGGCGGTGATGCAGCCGGAGGCGCTGGCCGACGTGCCCATGCTGCTGGTCTATGGCGACTACATCGAAGGCGATGACCGCTGGCCCGCCATGCGGGCGCGCGGCCTGGCCTTTGCCGCCGCGGTGCGGGCTGCCGGCGGCCAGGCGGAGGTGATCGACCTGCCCGCCGCCGGGCTGCACGGCAACAGCCACATGGTGATGATGGACCGCAACAGCGACCAGGTGGCGGCGCTGGTGCAGGCCTGGCTGGTGCGCCAAGGGCTGTGGGGCTGAGGTTGTGGCGCTGAGGCTGCGAGGCCGGGCTGCGCGCCCGGCCCGTCGGCCTCAATCCGCCAGGGCGCCGTAGACCAGCGAGTTCAGCATCCGCCGATAGACCTGCCGCCCCTGCCCGGGGGTGGAGTTCATGTACACCACCGCCAGTTGCTCCTTCGGGTCGATCCACATGGTGGTGCCGAAGACGCCGTTCCAGCCGTACATGCCGGGCGAACCGAGCATGCCGGAGCCAGCTTCCCGCCGGACCGCTACGGTCAGGCCGAAGCCCCAGCCGATGCGGTCGGGCTCGGTGACCGTCAGGTTGTTGGCGATGCCCGCATGCATGTGGTCGCGGGTCATCTCCTCCACGCTCTTGCGGGACAGGATGCGCTTGCCGTCCAGCGTGCCGCCGTTCAGCAGCATCTGCAGGAAGCGGATGTAGTCCGCCGCGGTGGAAACGCCACAGGCGCCGCCGCACTCGAAGCCCGGTGCCTCCAGCCCCATGGTCACCTGCTGCGGCCGGCCGGTCAGCGGGTCGGTCGGCAGCGGCGTGGCGTAGCGCGGGCGCTGCGCGGCGCTGACGACGAAGCCGGTGTCGCGCATGCCCAGCGGGCCGAAGACGCGTTCGCGCAGCAGCGTCCCCAGGGGCTTGCCGCTGGCCTGTTCCACCACCAGGCCCAGCACGTCCGTGCTCAGGCCGTATTCCCAGGCGGTGCCGGGCTGGGCCAGCAGCGGCAGCGCCGCCATGCCGGAGACGAAGGCCGGCGCCTGCATCCGCAGCATGCCCCCCAGCGAGGCCTGCCAGGCCTGGTGCGCCGGCGTGGTCCCGCGTGAGCCGTAGACGATACCCGAGGTATGCCGCGCCAGGTCGGTCAGCGTGATCGGCCGCGCCGCCGGCACGGTCTCCGTCGCGCTGCCGCCCACCGCCACGCGCATGGTGGCCAGTGGCGGCAGGAAGCGCCCGACCGGGTCGGTCAGCGCCAGCTTGCCTTCCTCCAGCACGCTCAGCATGGCCACGCCGGTCAGCGGCTTAGTCATGCTGGCGATGGGGAAGATGGCGTCGCGCGGCATCGGCCGGGTGCGGGCGCCGTCCAGGTGGCCGAAGGCCTCGAAGTAGGCGAGGCGGCCGCGCCGGGCGATGGCGATGACACCGCCCGGCAACTGGCCACGCTCGGCCTCCGCCCGGAAGCTGGCGGTCAGCCGGGCCAGGCGTTCCGGCGAAAGCCCGACCGAAGCGGGCGCGGCGCGCGGCAGCGGGTCCTGCGCCGCCCGCGGCGACGGGTCCTGCGCCGCTCGCGGCGACGGGTCGGTCGAAGGCGCCTGGGCCAGGGCCGGGGTGGCCAGCAGCGCCAGCAGCGCCGCGAGGAACTTCCTCATCCGCATGGTCTCCCGCTCAGTCCGTGATCGCCTGGTAGACCAGCGCATTGATCACGCGCCGGTAGTATTGCCGCAGCAGGCCGGGCGTGCTGGCCATGAACACCACGGCCAGCTGCTCCTTCGGGTCCACCCACATCGCGGTGCCATAGGCGCCGTTCCAGCTGAACATGCCGGGGCTGCCCAGCAGGCCGGAGCCACCTTCGCGCCGCACCGCCACCGTCAGGCCGAAGCCCCAGTTGACCATGTTGCCCTCGGTGCCCGTCAGGTTGTTGGCGATGCCCGGGTGCATGTGGTCGCGCGTCATCTCCTCCACCGTCTTGCGGGAAAGCACGCGCCGACCGTCCAGCTGGCCGCCATTCAGCAGCATCTGCGCGAAACGGATGTAGTCGGCCGCGGTGGAGACCGCACAACCGCCGCCGCAGTCGAAGCCGGGCTGGCTAAGGCCGACCGTCACGCTCTGCGGCTGCCGGGTCGCGGGGTCCTGCGGCAAGGGCGAGGCATAGCGGCCGCGCTGCGCCTCCGGCACCAGGAAGCCGGTGTCGCGCATGCCGAGCGGCCGGAAGATGCGCTGGTCCATCGCCGCGCCCAGGCGCTGGTCCGTCAGCTTTTCCACCACCAGGCCCAGCACGTCGATGCCGAGGCTGTATTCCCAGTTGGTGCCGGGTTGGGTGAGCAGCGGCAGCGTGCTGAGCTTCTCCATGAAGCTGGTGGCGTTGTACTCCCGCCCGCTGCTGCTGGAGGAGCCCGGCCACAGCCGATGCGCCGCCGTGTTGCCGCGGGCGCCATAGGGAATGCCGGAGGTATGCCGCGCCAGGTCGGTCAGCGTGATCGGCCGCAGCGCCGCGACCGTGTTCTCCGGGTTGCCGTCCACCGCCACGCGCCGGTTGGCCATGCCGGGGAAGAAGCGCTCCACCAGGTCGGTGAGCGACAGGCGGCCTTCCTCCAGCAGGGTCAGCAGCGCCACGCCCGTCAGCGGCTTGGTCATGCTGGCGATGGGGAAGATCGCGTCGCGCGGCATCGGCCGGCTGCGGGCGCCGTCGATGCTGCCGAAGCTTTCATAATAGGCCAGCTTGCCGCGCCGGGCGATGGCGATGACCGCGCCCGGCAGCTGCCCGCGGGCGATGTCGGCGTTCATGGTGCTGGCGATGCGTGCCAGCCGTTCCGGCGAAAAGCCCAGGCTCTGCGGCGTGGCGCGGGGAAGCGGGTCCGCGGCCAGGGCAGGGCCGGCGCAGAGCATCAGCGCCAGGGCAAGCAGCAGCTTTCGCATGGTTCGTTCCTCCCGTTTGCCCGCAGGCTACGCCGATGCGCCGTGCGGTCCAGCCCTGCGCTCAGTCCACGATGGCCTGGTGGACCAGGGCGTTGATGGTCTGGCGGTAGTGGACGCGGGCGGCGCCGGGGATGGCGGCCATGAACACCACCACCAGCTGGTCCTTGGGGTCCACCCACATGGCGGTGCCATAGGCGCCGTCCCAGCCCCAGGCGCCGGCATTGCCCAGCATGCCCGCGCCGCCCTCGCGCCGCACGATCACGGTCAGGCCGAAGCCCCAGGCGCCGGTGTAGGGCGCCCGGCTGGTCAGCGGGAAGCTGATCTCCGGCCCCAGGTGGTCGCGCACCATCTCCGCCACCGTGGCGCGGCCCAGGATGCGGCGGCCTTCCAGCTGGCCGCCGTTCAGCAGCATCTGGGCGAAGCGGAGGTAGTCGCCGGCGGTGGAGACGGCACAGGCGCCGCCGCAGTCGAAGCCCGGCGGGTTCAGGCCCATCTCGGTCTTCTGCGGCCGGCCATTCTCGGGGTCCACCGGCAGCGGCGTGGCGTAGCGGGCGCGGTTCGCCGCCGGCACCAGGAAGCCGGTGTCGCGCATGCCGAGCGGCGTGAACACCCGGCTCTGCAGCAGGCTGCCCAGGCGCTGGCCGCTGGCCTGTTCCGCCACCAGGCCCAGCACGTCGGTGGAGATGCCATAGGCCCAGACGGTGCCGGGCTGGTACACCAGCGGCAACTCGGCCAGCCGGCGGACGAAGCCCGCGCCGTCGAAGTTCGCGGCAGCGGCGCCGGAGCCGGGCGGCAACAGCCGGTGCAGCGGCGTGTTGCCGTAGATGCCGCTCATGATGCCCGAGGTATGCCGCATGAGGTCCAGCACGCGGATCGGGCGCAGCGCCGGCACGGTGGTCTCGGGGTTGCCGTCCACCGCCACGCGGCGGTCCGCCAGCGCGGGCAGAAAGCGCTCCACCGGGTCGTTCAGCCGCAGCCGGCCTTCCTCCATCAGGCTGAGCGTGGCGACGCCGGCCATGGGCTTGGTCATGCTGGCCAGCGGGAAGATCGCGTCGCGCGGCATCGGCCGGGTGCGGGCGCCGTCCAGGTGGCCGAAGGCCTCGAAGTAGGCCAGCTTGCCGCGCCGGGCGATGGCGACCACGGCGCCGGGGATTTTCCCAGCGGCGATATCGGCATTCAGCGCCGCGCCGATGCGCGCCAGCCGGTCCGGCGCCAGGCCCAGGCTGGCCGGCGTGGCGCGGGGCAGCGGGTCCTGCGCCGCGCGCGGAGGCGCCTCCTGCGCCGCTCGCGGTGGCACGTTCTGCGCCAGGGCGGGCAGCGACAACAGCGCGAGCGCGGGCAGCGCGGCCAGCGCCAGGGTGGCGACGTGCAATCGCTTCATGGTGGTTTCCTCCGTTTCCGGAAGGCTAGCGCCATACTTCCGCAGGCGAAACCGCCGTGCGGCGCAACCGCGCGGCGGCGGGGCTTGGGCGGAGGCGGGGAGGTGGCAGAGGCCGGAGGGCGCGGGCCGGCAGCGGGGCCGGCCGGCCAGGTCCGCGGCGCCGCGGGCTACGCCTTCTTTTCCCAGCCCCGCTGGCCCTGCTGCCAGTAGCTCAGCGCGTGCCCGGCCGCCTTGGCCGCCTTCCAGCGGGCGCGGGCGGCGGCCAGGGCCTCCTCGTCATTGCCGTCGAACAGGTCGAAGACGCGGTCGAACTCGGCCAGCCGGGCGCTGTCGGCGCCATCCACCAGAAACAGGAAGCGCGCGCCATTGGCCGCCGGCGCGTCCTCGGCGGTCAGCCAGATCGGCTGCATCTCCGCATGGCCGGTGGCGGCGGTGCCGTGCGGCAGCCAGTCGGGGTCGGCGCATCTCCACAGGCTGTCGTCCAGCGCCGGCAGGCGCTCCGCATTGCCCACCAGCACCTGCGCCCGCCCGGCCTGCGCCAGCACCCGGCCAAGCAGCTTTGGCAGCGCCTGGTCCAGCGGCGTGCGGGTCAGGTGGTAGAAGCCGATCTCTGTCATGCTGAAGCTGGCATCAATGCCGGTCCGGGTGTTCGAAGTACAGCTCCACCAGCCGGTCCAGCAGCCGGGCGCCGAAGCCGGTGGGCAGGCCCTTCTCATCCAGCCGCACGCCGGCGATGTCGAGATGCGCCCAGGGCGTCTCGCCGGCGAATTCGCGCAGGAAGGCGGCGGCGTGCGCGGCATCCGGCAGCAGCGGGCCGGCGCAGCACTGCTTCAGGTCGGCGATGTCGCTGTCGAGGTCCGCGCGGTGGCGGGCGCCGATCGGCATCGGCCACAGCGCCTCCCCCACCTGGTCGCCGGCCGCCGCCGCCTGGGCCTGCAGCGCCGGGTTGTTGGTGAAGATGCCGGCGCGGTGGCTGCCCAGCGCGGTGACGATGGCGCCGGTCAGCGTGGCCAGGTCCAGCATGGCCTGGGGCTGGTGCTGGCTGACGGCGTAGTGCAGCGCATCGGCCAGCACCAGGCGGCCCTCGGCGTCGGTGTCCACCACCTCCACCGTGCGGCCGGCCATGGTGTGCAGCACGTCGCCGGGGCGGTAGCTGGTGGCCCCCGTGGTGTTCTCGGCAATGGCCAGCACCGCCACGGCTGGCGCCGGGGAGTTGCGCAGCGCCATGGCCAGCAGCGCCCCGGCGCAGGCGGCGGCGCCGGCCATGTCGCTGGTCATGCGCTCCATGCCCTCGGCCGGCTTGATGCTGATGCCGCCGGTATCAAACGTGATGCCCTTGCCGATGAAGGCGACGGGCGGTACCGCGAACTGCCCGCGCCAGCGCAGCACCGCCAGGCGCGGGGCATGCGCGGCGCCGGCGCCCACCGCCAGCAGCGCGCCGGCACCCAGCCGCCGCAGCCGCTTCTCGCCCAGCACATCCACGCGGATGCCATGCTCGGCCAATGCCTCCAGCCGTGCGGCGAAGGCGCCGGGGTGCAGCACGTTGCCGGGCAGCGCGGTCAGCTCCCGCGTGAACAGCGCGCCCTGCACCGCGGCTTCCGCCCGCGCCCAGGCCGGTGCCAACGCCAAGGGTTGGTCCACCACCAGGTCCAGCCGACGCATCGTCTGCCGCTCGGGGTGCCAGGCGGCCAGCGCAGCGCCGGTGGCCAGGGCTACCGCCGCCTCGGCCGGCAGGCTGCGCGCCAGCAGCGCCAGGCGCTTGGCCGGCCCGGCGGCGCGTACCGCGGCGGCGCCCAGCGCTTCCCAGTCGGTCGCGTGCCGGGGCTGGCCGGCGCCCAGGAGCAGCACCCGGCCTTCCGGCGTGGCGCAGTCGCGCTCCTCGCCGGCCTCGGCACCGAAGCCTGCCGCCAGCGCCGCCCAAGGCGCCGGCACAGCGCCGGCCAGCAGCGGCACGGCCAACGCCACGCCCGGCTTGGGCGCGGCGCGCAGTCTGACCTTGGCGCCGATCACCCCTCGTAGTGGTCGGCCACCAGCCGATCCAGCAGGCGCACGCCGAAGGCGGTGGCGCCCTTCGGCGCCGTCGGCAGGTCCTTGCTGCTCCAGGCCACGCCGGCGATGTCCAGGTGCGCCCAGGGGCGGCCCTTGTCGACGAAGCGCTGGATGAACTGCGCCGCGGTGATGCTGCCGCCGGGGCGCCCGCCGACGTTCTTCATGTCGGCGATCTCGCTCTTCAGCTGCTTGTCGTAGGCCTCGCCCAGCGGCATGCGCCACACCGCCTCACCCACCGGCTTGCCGGCGGCGGAAAGCTGCTGCGCCAGCGTGTCGTCATTGCTGAACATGCCGGCGTGTTCGTGCCCCAGCGCGATGATGATGGCGCCGGTCAGCGTGGCCAGGTCCACCATGAAGCGCGGGTCGAAGCGCTGCTGCGCGTAGTGCATCACGTCGCACAGCACCAGGCGGCCCTCGGCGTCGGTGTTGATCACCTCCACCGTCTGGCCGCTGGCGGTCTTCACCACGTCGCCGGGGCGCTGCGCGGTGCCGCTGGGCATGTTCTCCACCAGCCCGACCAGGCCAACGGCATCCACCTTGGCCTTGCGCCCGGCCAGTGCCGCCATCAGCCCGATGACGGTGCCGGCGCCGGCCATGTCCCACTTCATGTCCTCCATGCCGCCGGCCGGCTTGATGCTGATGCCGCCGGTGTCGAAGGTGACGCCCTTGCCGATGAAGGCGACCGGCTTCTGCGCCGGCTTCTTCTTCGTCGCCGCCGTGCCGCCGGAGGCGCCGAGCCACTGCATCACCACCATGCGCGGCTCCACCGCACTGCCCTGGGAAACCCCCAGCAGCGCGCCGAAGCCGAGCTTCCTCATCTCCTTCGGGCCGAGGATCTCAATGGTCAGCCCCAGCTTCTCCAGCGGCTTGCAGCGCTCCGCCATCTCCACGGGGTGCAGCACGTTCGGCGGCTCGCTGACCAGGTCGCGGGCGATGAAGACGCCATCCGCAATCGCGCGCAGCGGCGCCCAGGCGTTCTTGCAGGCGGTGGCGGCATCGGTGGCGACGGCAACCTTCTCCAGCTTCGGCTTGTCGTCCTCCTTCTCGGTCGTGCGGTAGCGGTCGAACCGATAGGACTTCAGCAGCAGCCCGAGCGCGAAGCCGGCGGCGACCGGCGCGGCCAGGCCTTCCGCCGCGACCATCGCCTCGCGCTCCTTCGCCACCAGGCCGTAGCAGGCGCCGCCGGCGGCCTCGGCCCCCTCGGCGGTCAGCTCGGCCGACTTGCCCAGGCCGATGGCGACGACGCGGGAGATGCCCTCCACCGGCGCCCAGAGGGTGGCGGACTGGCCCTTGCGGCCCTTGAAGCTGGCCGCTTCCAGCGCGCGGGACAGGGCGCCGCCGCTGGCCTTGTCCAGCGCCGCGTGCAGCCCGGCCGGTTCGCCGTCCTCGGCGATGGGCAGCACCAGGGCGCCGTGCTTGGGCATGGCGGGCTTGACGAAGGCGATTTCGGGCATGGGCCAGGCATCCGGGACAAAATGAGACGGGCAGGATACCACCCTTCGGCCCCACGGCCACCCGCGTGCGCGCCGGTGGCGTTGCCGGCCGGGCCGGGCTGCGGCACAAGGGTGGCATGAACGACACCCAGCTTCTGGACCTGGCCGCCGGCCTGGCCCGCCGCGCCGCCGCCGCCATCATGGCCGTGCGCCAGGCCGGCTTCGCCGTGGACCACAAGGAAGACTATTCCCCCGTCACCGAGGCCGACCGCGTGGCGGAAGCCCTGATCGTGGAAGGGCTGCGCGCCGCCGCACCGGGCATTCCCGTGGTGGCGGAGGAGGAGGTGGCCGGCGGGCTGGTCACCGCCGTGGCGCCCAGCTTCTGGCTGGTGGACCCGCTGGACGGCACCAAGGAGTTCGCCAAGGGGCTGGACGAGTTCGCCGTCTGCATCGGCCTGGTGCGCGACGGCGCCCCGGTGCTGGGCGTGCTGGCGCTGCCGGCGACCGGGGAGCTGTTCGGCGGCATCGTGGGTTCGGGTGCCTGGAAGGAAGCCGCCGAGGGCGCGCCGCGCCAGCCGATAAAAACCCGCGCCGTGCCGGCCGAGGGCTGGCTGGTGCTGGACAGCCGCAGCCATTCCCGGCCGGAGGCGCTGGCGCCGCTGCTGGCCGGGCGCCCGGTGGCGCGCGTCCAGCCGATGGGCTCGGCCGCCAAGTTCGCCCGCGTGGCCGAAGGCGCCGCCGATTGCTCGCCCCGCCCCGGCCCGACGACGATGGAATGGGACACCGCCGCCGGCCAAGCGATCATCGAGGCCGCCGGCGGTGCGATCCTGACCGAGGAAGGCAAGCCGCTGCGCTACGGCAAGGCGGGCTGGCGGAATGTGGGGTTCATCGCGGTAGGCCGCGTGGGATAGTGGTTGGTGGGCCGCGTGGGGCAGGTGCCGCCGCGCTGCCTGATGGTCACGCGCCCGGTTGGGTGATACCGGGGAATACGCTGCGGCACCTGACAAGCTCGCCGGGGCCGCATGGCAAAGGACAGGCGCGGTGACGTCGCCGGGACGGATATGACCGCGCTGCTGCACGACATCACCGAGGCCGCCCGCCTGCTGCTGGCCGGCGAGCTCGTCGCCTTTCCGACCGAGACGGTCTATGGCCTGGGCGCCGATGCGCGCAATGCCCGCGCCGTGGCCGGCATCTTCGCCGCCAAGGGCCGGCCGCACTTCAACCCGCTGATCGCGCATTATGCCAGCGCCGAGGCCGCCTTTGCCGATGTGGTCGCGGATGATCGCGCCCGGGCGCTGGCGGCGCGGTTCTGGCCCGGCCCGCTGACCCTGGTGCTGCCGCGCCGCGCCACCTGCACGGTGGACCTGCTGGCCGGCGCCGGGCTGGACACGCTGGCGGTGCGGGTGCCGGCGCATCCGCTGGCGCAGGCGCTGCTGGCCGCCGTGGCGGTGCCGGTGGCGGCGCCCTCGGCCAATCGCTCCGGCCAGGTTTCCCCGACCACGGCGCAGCATGTGCTGGAAGGCCTGGGCGGGCGCATCGCCGCGGTGCTGGAAGGCGGCGCCTGCCAGGTGGGCGTGGAAAGCACCGTGCTGGACCTGACCGACCCGCGCGGCGCCGCGCTGCTGCGGCCCGGCGGGGTGACGCGCGAGGCGATCGAGGCGGTGATCGGCCCGGTCGGCCAGGCGCTGCCGCCGGCGCTGGCGGCGGAAAGCGCCACGCTGCGCTCCCCGGGGATGATGCTGTCCCACTACGCGCCCGCCTTGCCGGTGCGGCTGGAAGCGCGGGACGTGGCGGCGGAGGAGGCGCTGCTGGCCTTCGGCCCGCCGCTGCCGGGCGCCGGGCTGGTGTGGAACCTCTCGGCCGCCGGTGATGCCACCGAGGCGGCGGCGCGCCTGTTCGCCGGGCTGCGCTGGCTGGACGCCGAGGGCGGCCGGCTGGGGCTGGCGCGCATCGCGGTGATGCCGGTGCCGGAGGCCGGGCTGGGTGCCGCGATCAACGACCGGCTGGCCCGCGCGGCGGCACCGCGACCTGAAGCGCACGCGGCGGTGCCACGGCCGGGGGAAACGCCATGACCACGCAGAAGCCCAGCCTGCCCAACCTGTTCCTCGGCTTCATGAAGGTCGGCTGCATGGCCTTCGGCGGCGCCCAGGCGGTGGCGCGGCGGGTGATGGTGGAGGAGCGCCGCTGGCTGACCGAGCGCGACTACGCCGAGCTGCTGGCGCTGGCGCATGTGCTGCCGGGGCCGAATATCGGCAATTTCGCGGTCATGTTCGGCCGGCGGGAATACGGGCTGGCCGGTGCCCTGACCTGCGTCGCCGGGTTCTTCGGCCTGCCGCTGTGCCTGCTGGTGGGGCTGGTGTCGCTGTACGGCCAGTTCGGCCAGATCGCCGCGGTGAACGCCGCCATGCACGGCGTGGCCGCCGCCGCCGCCGGCATGGTGCTGGGCACCGCGCTGCGCATGGGCACCAGGCTGAAGCCACCGCCGGAAGCCATCGGCCTGGCGCTGGCGGTGCTGCTGGCCTCCACCGTGTTCAAGGTGCCGCTGCTGGTCATTGTGGCGGTCGGCGCGCCGCTGGGCGTCTTCGCCGCGCTGCGCCGTGCCCAGAGGCCAGAGGGGAGGGCCCGCTGATGCCGTTCTGGCTGGATATGTTTTTGCTGTTCGCCTCGCTGTCGCTGGTGGCGGTGGGCGGCGCCAATGTGCTGGCGCCGGAGATGCACCGCCAACTGGTGGACATCCGTCACCTGATGGACGAGGCCACCTTCTCCCAGCTGCTGGCGCTGGCGCAGGCGGCGCCGGGGCCGAACATCCTGTCCGGCAGCATCATGGGCTACTGGATCGGCGGCGTGCCCGGCCTGCTGGGCGCCACCATGGGGCTGCTGGGGCCGACGGCCGTGCTGGCCTGGCTGATCGCCGGGCTGACCAAGCGGCTGGCGCATGCGCCCTGGCTGAAGCCGGCTCAGGCCGGGCTGGTGCCGCTGGCGCTGGGCCTGGTAGGCGCCAGCGGGCTGGTCATGGCGCAGGCGGCGGCCAGCTTTCCGCTGGCGCCGGTCATCACCGTGCTGGCCACGCTGTATGTGTGGCTGGCGCCGCTGAACCCGCTATGGGCGTTGCTGGCGGGCGGCGTGCTGGGGCTGGTGCTGCTGTAGCCGTTGTTCGAGCGGCTGATTCACGTCGCCGGTGATTCCACCGGCGACGATCAGACGCTAGCCCTTGGCGCCAACCACGGCGAAGAAGGCACCCTGCGGGTCCATGCCCTGCAGGATCCACATCTCGCCCGGCACTTCCGCCGGGCCGTGGATGACCTGGCCACCATTGGCCTGCACCGCTGCCAGCGCGGTGTCGATGCCCGGCACGTTGACGTAGTAGGCCCAGGCCGCCACCGGCATGGCTTCCGGCTTGTTCATCATGCCGCCGATCGGCCGGCCATTGCTGCTGAAGATCTGGTAGGTGCCCATCGGGCCCATATCCATGGCGTGGTCCTTCTGCCAGCCGAACATGGCGGTGTAGAAGCCGAAGCCGGCCTCCCAGTCCGTGCTGTACAGCTCGTGCCAGCCGATGCGGCCGGGGCTGGCGTAGTCCGGCTTCACGTCCGGCGGCGGGTTGATCGGCGTGATCATGCCGATGGCGGCGCCCTGCGGGTCCCAGATGCAGGCGAAGCGGACCACGCTCGGGATATCGGTCGGCGGTATCGCCACGCGGGCGCCCAGCGAGACCGCCTGGGCCACGGCGGCATCCACGTCGGGCACGGCGACATAGCCCAGGAAGTGCGGCGGCACGCCCATGGCGCGGGCGGGTTCCGGCAGCGGCATCAGCCCGGCGGCGGCCATCTGCCCGGGCAGGCCGAACAGGCGGTACTCCATCCCCGGCGGCGCCATCGGCGAGGCATTGGCCTCCCACCCCGTGACCTTGGCGTAGAAGGCGGCGGCGCCGGCCATGTCGGTGGTCATCAGCTCGTACCAGGCGAAATCGCGCTGCTGCTCGGCCATCTTCCGTTGCTCCCGCTTGACAATTTATAAGTTGATATCAACATAAAGCCCTGATGTCAAACCTGGACAGCCCCAGCTTCGCCGCCACGCTGCATGTGCGCGACCACTGCCTGTGCCTGCATGCCCAGCGCGCCGCCCGCGCCCTGGCACGGCGGTTCGACGCCGTGCTGCGCCCGCTGGGGCTGACCAGCGGGCAGTTTTCGTTGCTCAACGCGTTGAACCGGCCGCAGCCGCCGGGCATGGCGCCGGTGGCGGCGTTGCTGGCCATGGACCGCACCACGCTGACCGCGGCGCTGAAGCCGCTGGCGCGCCAGGGCTATGTGCAGGTGCTGCAGGACCCGACGGATGGCCGCGCCCGCAAGCTGCTGCTGACCGAGGCCGGGCGCGCCCTGCTCGGCCGCGCGCTGCCGGTATGGCAGGCGACGCATGCCGAGGTGGAGGCGCCGCTCGGCGACGCCGGCGCGCTGCGGGCCGGGCTGCGGGCGCTGGGCTAGCGGGACGCGCTCTGACCGACCTGCTTTGACCAGCGGGTTCACGTCGCCGCTGGTTCCCCGGCGGCGACCGGGCGCTAGCCCTCGATCCTGATCCCCGTCAGCTCCACCAGCTCGCGCCAGCGGGCCACCTCGGCGCGCTGGAAGGCGCCGAAGGCGGCCGCCGGCATCGGCGCGGCGTTGAAGCCGATGCGGCGCAGCTGCGCCACCAGCGCCGGTTCCGCCAGCGCCTGCTGCAAGGCCTGCGACAGCCTGGCCACCACCGCCGCCGGCGCGCCGGCCGGGGCCCACAGGCCGAACCAGGCATCCACCGCCAGCCAGGGGGCGCCGGCCTCGGCCGCGGTCGGCACCGCCGGCACTTCCGCCAGCCGGGCGGGGGCGCCCACCTCCAGGCAGCGCAGCCGGCCGTCCTTCACCAGCTCCACCACCTGCGGCCAGGTGGAGACGAAGAAGTCGACCACGCCGGAGACGGTGTCCGTCGTCGCCTGCGCGCCGCCGCGATAGGGCACATGCGTCGCCTCGATGCCCGCGCGCTTGGCGAAGGTCTCGGCGATGACATGGCTGGCGCTGCCGACGCCGGAGGATGCGTAGCTCAGCCGCCGCGACTTGCCCCGCGCCGCCAACTCGGCCAGCGTCCGCGCCGGAGAAGCCGCCGGCACCACCAGCGCGTGATGCACCTCCGCGATGCGGCCGATCGGGGCGAAATCCTCGACGGGACGGTAGGGCAGGTCCTTCAGCATGGCGGCGTTGGCGGCGTGGGTCTGGTTGGTGGCCAGCGACAGCGTGTAGCCATCCGCCGGCGCCTGGGCCACGGCGACGGTGCCGACCACCGCCGCGCCGCCGCCGCGGTTCTCCACCACGAAGCCGGGGCCGCCGATGATGGCGCCCAGCCGCTCCGCCACCGCGCGCGCCAGCACGTCGGTGGAGCCACCCGGCGGATAGGGCACCACCACGCGCACCGGCTTGGCGGGCCAGGCTTCCTGCGCACGCGCCACCAGCGGCGACAGCAGCAGCGGGGCGGCGAGCAATGAGCGGCGCGGGATCATGGCGTTTTCTTCCTCCGGCAAGCCGCGATGTGTGCCGCATCATCGCGCGCTGTTGAAGCGTTAACCACGCCTCGCGGAAGCTGCGAGATGGCAATCGTCACACGCGGACGGTTACCTTTCGTCTCAATCCTGCCGCGGAGCCGACACAGATGGAGGCCAGGCTACCCTTCACCGGAGACAACACCGGGAGCGAGAGCAGGATGTCGCACGAAGACCCCGCCACCAGCACCCCATGCACCCTGGCGCCGCCGACCGAGGCGGCACCGCCGGCCGCGGGCGCGGCCCAGGCCCAGGGCAACCTGTGGAACGACTTCCTGCGCCGCAACCTGCTGCTGGCCGGGCTGGCCAGCGCCGGCGCGCTGCGCCGGGCCGAGCCGCGCGATGGCGAGACCAGGGCCTGAGCGGCTAGCGCCACAAGCCTCGCTAGCGCCGGGCGCTGAAGAACGCGCGCAGCATGGTCGCGGCCTCGGTCTCCCGCACGCCGCCGACCACTTCCGGGACATGATGGCAGCTGGGGGCGGCGAACACCCTGGCGCCATGCTCCACCCCGCCGCCCTTGGGGTCATAGGCGCCGAACACCACGCGACGGACCCGGAAGAAGCTGGCGGCCTGGGCGCACATCGGGCAGGGCTCCAGCGTCACCCACAGCGTGCAGCCGGGCAGGCGCGGGCTGCCCAGCGCGGCGCCGGCCTGGCGCAGCGCCAGCATCTCGGCATGGGCGCCGGCGTCGTGCGTCGCCTCCACCTGGTTGCCGGCCTGGGCCAGCACGGCGCCATCCGGCCCGGTGACCACGGCGCCGACCGGCACCTCGCCGCGTTCGGCCGCCGCGCGGGCTTCATCCAGGGCGATCTGCATCGGCTGCATTTGCCTGTCTTGCCCCGGCCCCGCCGTCAGGTCCAGCACCGCCGGCCGCAGGTCGCGCTTCCTTCCGCGCCGGCCATGCTCTAGCTACGCGGCCATGACCAAGCGTCCCATCATCGGCGTCACCCTGGATGCGGAGGAGCCCGGCGGCTACTCCAAGCTGCCCTGGTATGCGCTGCGCAAGAACTACTTCTCCGCCCTGGCCGAGGCCGGTGGCCTGCCGGTGGCCCTGCCGCACGACCCGGCCCTGGCCGAACAGTACCTGGACATGATCGACGGGCTGCTGATCACCGGCGGCGCCTTCGACGTGGACCCATCCCTGTACGGCGGCGGCCCAACCCACCCGACGGTGACGCTGAAGGCCGGCCGCACCGACTTCGAGCTGGCCGTCACCCGCGGCGCCTTGAAGCGCGACATGCCGGTGCTGGGCATCTGCGGTGGCCAGCAGCTGCTGGCGGTGGCCTTCGGCGGCACGCTGGTCCAGCACATTCCGGACAGCGTGGCGAATGCGCTGGAGCATGAGCAGCCGACCCCGCGCAACCTGCCGGGGCATGAGGTGACGGTGGCGCCCGAGACGCTGCTGGCGCGCATCGTGGCCAAGCCGGTGCTGGCGGTGAACAGCGCGCATCACCAGGCGGTGGCCACCGCCGGGCCAGGCGCCGTGGTCAACGCCGTGGCGCCGGATGGCGTGGTGGAGGGCGTGGAGCATCCCGGCTTCCGCTTCGCGCTTGGTGTGCAGTGGCACCCGGAATACGCGGTCGATGCCGCCGACCCCCTGATCATGAAAGCATTCGTTGATGCCTGCCGTGGATGAGGACGACGCCCCCGCCGGCGAGCGCGGCGAGCGCATCGCCAAGGTGCTGGCCCGCGCCGGCATCTCCAGCCGGCGGGACGCCGAGAAGCTGATCGCGGAAGGTCGCGTCAAGCTGGACAACAAGGTGGTGACCACGCCGGCCACCTTCATCCTGCCCGGCGATATGCTGACGGTGGACGGCAAGCTGGTGGCCGAGGCGGAGAAGACCAGGCTGTTCCGCTACCACAAGCCGGCCGGCCTGGTGACGACGCACAAGGACGAGAAGGGCCGGCCCACGGTCTTCGAGAAGCTGCCGAAGGAGATGGGCCGCGTCATCAGCGTCGGCCGGTTGGACCTGAACAGCGAGGGGCTGCTGCTGCTGACCAATGACGGCGAGCTGGCCCGCAAGCTGGAACTGCCGAGCAATGGCTGGATCCGCCGCTACCGCGTGCGCGTGCACGGCGCGCCGACCGACCGCGACCTGGCCGCGCTGGCCCAGGGCGTGACGGTGGAAGGCGTGCGCTACGGCCCGATCGAGGCCGGGCTGGACAGCCGCCAGGGCGCCAATTCCTGGCTGACCGTGGCGCTGCAGGAAGGCAAGAACCGCGAGATCCGGCGCGTCATGGACCATCTGGGCCTGGACGTGTCCCGCCTGCTGCGGACGGCCTATGGCCCGTTCCAGCTGGGCACCCTGCCTCGCGGCGCGATCGAGGAAGTGAACCCCAAGGTGATGCGCGAGCAGCTGGGGCTGAAGAGCGAAGCCGCCGAGCAGCGTGCCGCCGAGCGCAAGGCACGGCGCAAGCCGGCGGCCGAGGCGTGAGCGTGCAGTTGGCTGGGGATGGCCGGGACAAGCCTGACCATGACCACCCGCGGGGACATTCCCCCCAGACAGGCGCACGGCAGGGCGCCCGCTGCCCTGACGGAGAACGCGAAGGCCACGGAAAGCTGACCCGGGCGGCCCGCCTGCGGGCCGAGAGCGCGAACGCGCGACGTGCCGGAGGCGTGCCTTCGGCACGACGTGCGCTTATGCGCACGCAAGCCAAGCGGCCGGATGGCCGCGCCGGGCGCCTGGGGGCACCATGAGAATCGCCGCAGGCCGCCACAAGGGGCGGATGATCATCGCGCCCGATGGCATGACCACCCGCCCCACCGCGGACCGCGTCCGCGTCTCCATGTTCGACATGCTCTGGCACGCGCCCTGGGCGGGGCGGGATATCGTCAACGGTGCCCGCGTGCTGGACGTCTTCGCCGGCACCGGCGCGCTGGGGCTGGAGGCATTGTCGCGCGGCGCCGCGCACGCGACCTTCATCGAGACCGATGCCGCCGCGCTGGCCGCGCTGCGCCACAACATCACCCGCTGCGCCGAACTCAGCCGCACCCGCGTGCTGCCGGCGGATGCGCTGAAGCCGCCGCGGGCGCAGCAGCCCTGCAGCCTGATCTTCCTGGACCCGCCCTATGGCCAGGGCTTCGTCGGCCTGGCGCTGCCGGCGCTGGCCAAGGCCGGCTGGATCGCGCCCGGCGCGCTGGTGGTCGGTGAGTTCGGCCGCGAATTCGCCGAGACGCCGGAGGGCTATACCGAGCTGGCGGAACGCTCCCACGGCCAGGCCAGCCTGTTGTTCATGCGCGCACCGTGACCGAATTGCGGTCGCTGCTCGTGCTGCTGCCGGGGCACGGCATCGGCGGGGCGGAACTGCACACGCTGGAGATCGTCCGCGCCGCCGCTGCCCTGGGGGTGCAGGTGGCGCTGGCGGCGGAACCGGCCTTCATCGAGCCGCTGTCGCGGCGGCTGGGCCGGCTGCCCGGCCTTGCGCTGCACCCCGCGCCGGGGCTGGGCTGGTCGCCGGAACGCTTCCATGAAAGCCCGGTGGACCAGGCCCGCGCCACCGCCGCGCTGATCGACGTGACCTTTCCGGACGCCGCGCTGCTGCCGCTGCCCTGGCCCACCGCCGGCATCGGCCCGCGCCGGGCGTTGGCGGCGGCGGAGGTGCCGAGCCTGCTGGTCGGCCACCTGGTGCCGCTGGATGGCGACGCCAACGCGGTGCGGGCGCTGGGTGGCTTCGCCGCCGGGCCGGGCAGGGTGGTGGCGGTCTCGGCCCCCACGGCGCGACGGCTGGCGCTGGGCTATGGCCTGGCGCCCGGCCAGGTGGGCGTGGTGCCCAATGGCGTGGTGGTGCCGCCGGCGGACCCGGCCGCCCGCGCCGATACCCGGCTGGCCAAGCGGCGCTGGCTGCACCTGGCGCCGGACGCGCCGATGCTGGTCTTCGCCGGCCGGCTGGACCGGCAGAAGGGCGCCGACCTGCTGCCGGCCCTGGCGTTGGCGCTGTGGCAGCGGCGCGGCGCCACGGTGGTGGCGCTGGGGGAAGGCGAGATGCTGAAGCCGCTGCTGCGCCTGGGCGAGCCGCTGCGCCTGCCCGGCCAGGTTGCGGACGTGCCGGACTGGTTGCTGGCGGCGGATGCGCTGCTGATGCCTTCTCGGCTGGAGGGCTGCCCGCTGACCTTCCTGGAGGCCGCCGCCCGGCGCTGCCCGGTGCTGGCCAGCCCGGCCGCGCTGGAATTCCTGGAAGACCGTGCCGGCGAGATGGCGGCGCTGCTGGACCTGGACGACCCCGCTGGCCTGGTCGCCAGCGCCTGCGACGGCTTTCCACCCGGCCCGCACAGCGCCGCCCAGGTGGCCGCGGCCTGGCGCCATGCCGCGGGGCACGACCAGGCGGCCATGCTGCGGCGCTACCTGGGCCTGCTGCGCGGGCTGGTGGCGTAGCATGGCGTGCCGCGTGATTTCGCCCGCTGTGGCAATGTCGCCGCAACGCCGTTTGCGCTAGGAACGGGGCATGCTGCCGCATCCCTTCCTGCCCTGGTGGCCGGCCCTGCCGAAGCCGGCCGTCGCGCCCGCCGCGCCGCTGCCGGCGGCGGAGGTGATGCTGGCCGTGGTGATCCCGGCCTATGGCCAGCCCGGCCTGCTGCCGGAGGCGATCGAGAGCGTGCTGGCCCAGCAGGGCGCCCCGCCCACCGCCATGGTGGTGGTGGATGACGGCTGCCCAGACCCCGAGACCAGCCGGATCGCCAGCGCCTATGCGTCAGCGCATCCCGGCCGGGTGCTGGCGGTGCGGCAGCGCAATGCCGGGCTTTCGGCCGCGCGCAACACGGGAATCGAGGTGGCGCTGGCCAGCTTTCCGGCCTGCCGCGCGGTGTACTTCCTGGATGCCGACAACCGCATGGCGCCGCATCTGCTGGCCCGCGCCGATGCTGCCCTGCAGGCGGCGCCGCCCGGCATCGGCTGGGTCTACCCGGATTTCGACATGTTCGGCCTGCCGATGAACGGCAGCGGCGCCGGCGCCTATTCCCCGCTGGCGCAGCTGGTGGACAACCTGTGCGAGGCCGGCAGCCTGGTACGGCGCAGCCTGTTGCAGGCGGGGCTGCGCTTCGATGAAGGCTTCCGCGCGGGATTCGAGGATTGGGATTTCTGGCTGCAGGCGGCGTCGCGCGGCTTCCGTGGCCAGCATCTGCCGCACTCCGGCTTCCAGTATCGCCGCCGGCCGGAAAGCATGCTGGCCGAGGCCGAGCGGCAGCGGCCGATCCTGGCGCATGCGCTGCGCCGCAAGCACGCCGCGCTGTACCACCCGCGCAACCTGCTGCGGCTGGAGGCGGCGGACATGCCGCGCTTCGCCTGGTTCCCCAGCGGTGCGGTCGAGGCACGGCTGCTGCTGGACCCGACCCGGCCGGCGACCGAGACGCTGGACCTGCCGGCGGCGCGGGAGCGGCTGCTGGCCGCTGCCGAGACGCCCTCGGCCGCCTTCTTCCCGCCGGTCTGCCTGTTTGGCGAACCGGCGGTGCTGGAACTGCTGGGCCGCTTCCGCTTGCTGCACGGGCTGTTCTGGCAGGCCGACCTGACCCTGCGCGACGCGCAGTTCATGGGTGTGGAACTGCACCCCGGCGGTGGCGCCGAACTGCGGCAGGAGCTGCTTGGCGGCAGTGGCGGGCTGGCGGCCTGCCAGCTGGTCTTCGCCCGCACCCGCACCTTGGTGGAAAGCCTGCGCGACCCCGCCGGCGACTGGCTGGACAGCCTGCGCCGCGAGGCCCCGCGTCCGGCCACGCGCAGGCTGCGTCTGACCCTGCCGGATGGCGCCCGCCCGCCGCCGCCCACCACCCTGCCGCCGGTGCACCTGCTGGCGCAGGAGGTGGCAGAGACTGCCCGTACCCAGCGCCGCGCCACCGCGCTGCCGCGGCAATGGCGCAGCGACTTCCGCCGCCCGCGGCATGAGGTGGTGGAGCATTGCCAGCACGAGCACGGCCTCGGCGTCTCGCTGCCGCTGCTGCCGGCCAAGGGCCAGCGCGACATCGCGCTGCTGGTGCCGGTGTTCAGCTTCGGCGGGGTGGAGAAGGTGGTGCTGGCCCAGGCCCGGCAGTTCCGCGCCGCCGGCTGGCGGCCGCACCTCTTCGTCATCGGCGGCCGGCAGATGGCCTTGCCGCCGGAAGCCGCCGAGCCGTTCGAGAGCATCACCCTGGTGCATGGCCTGGGCGAGGATGGCGAGGACTGGACCGCCGGCTATTTCGGCGGCGGCACCCCCAGCCTGGGCAACCGCAAGGAGGCCGCGGATGTGCTGGGCCTGCTGGCCGGCATGCACGCGGTGCTGAACACGCATTCCTTCGCCGGCCACGCGCTGATGGCGCGGCTGCGCCGCCTGGGCGTCCGCACCCTGGTCGGGCTGCACTTGGTGGAGCGCGCCGCCTGGGGCCAGCCCAGCGGCAACCCGCACCACGCTCTGGCCTATGAGCACGCCTATGACGGCTTCGTTGTCATCAGCCAGGCGCTGCGGGACTGGTGCATCGGCCAGGGCATTCCCGGCTACAAGCTGCACCTGGTGCGCAACGCGCCGGGCTACGAGACCCCGCGCGTGGCGGAGCTGCTGGCCGCGCGCCGCAGCCGCGCCCCCGGCCCGCTGCGGGTGCTGTATCTGGGCCGGCTGGACCAGCAGAAGGGCTTGGACCGGCTGGCGGCGCTGATCGCCGCGCACCCGGCGCTGGACTGGCGCGTGGTTGGCGGCACCGTGATGGCCGACAGCGGCATGGCGCCGGATGTCGGCGTGCCGCTGGAGCCGCCGGTGAACCGCCCGGCCGAATTGGACGCGCTGTATGCCTGGGCCGATGTGCTGGTGCTGCCCAGCCGCTTCGAGGGCGTTCCGCTGACCGTGCTGGAGGCGCAGCGGCTGGGCTGTGCCGTCATCGCTACCGATGTCGGCGCTGTTTCCGAGATCGTCACCCATGGCGTGGATGGCTGGCTGGTGCCGCATGACCAGCCGGAGGCCGCGATCCTGGCCGGCTTCGGCGCCGCGCTGGCGCTGGGGCCGGACGAACTGGCCCGGCTGGGCCACGCCGGCGCCGCCCGCGTGGCCGCCACCGGCTGGGCCGCGACGATGGCCGATTTCCTCCCCTGGCTTGCGGCAAGCTGCCCGCTGGATGCCGAGACATGACCGTGACGCCGCTGACCGCGCCCCCCGCCGCCCTGGCCGCGCTGCTGGCCGGCCAGCCCAGCCTGCTGCTGGTGGAGGGCATCGCCGGTGCCGAGGCGCTGGCCGCCGCGCTGCCGGGGCTGCGCTGCTGGCGGGTGCAGGGGCTGCGGCTCTCGGCGTTCGGTGACGACGCGCCGGGCGAGGCGCCGCTGCCGGCGCTGCCCGCCGGGGTGCTGGCGATCCTCGCCCCCAGCCAAGCCGCCGCCGCTGACCTGCTGGCTTGCTGGCAGGGCATGGCGCCGCCGCCGCTGCTGGTGGTGGCCGACGCCGCCGCTGCCTGGGCACCGCTGGCCCAGCTGGCGCTGGCCGAAACCGCCGCCGCCGCCGAGCGCGCCGCCGGGCTGCATCGCGCCCTGGTGGCGACGCGGCGGGACTATGAGGAAACGCGCTCCGCCATGGCGGTGCTGATGCAGTCCAGCGGTTTTCGCGCGCCATTGGCGCTGGAGACCGCGCTGGCCTGCGAGCCCGGCCCCAGCCTGGCGACCGAGGCCGGGCACCTGGCGCTGGGGCAGGTGCTGACCGTCTCGGTGGAATCCCTGGCCGCCGTGGCGCTGCACATCGCGTCCGCCGAGGTCTCGGCCGCCACGCGGCTGCGCCTGCGGCTGTACGGCGCTGAAAGCGGCCGGGTGCTGGCCGCCTGGCTGGTGCCGGCCGCGGCGCTGCAGCCCGGCTGGCTGGCGCTGGACCTGCCGGCGCCGGTTGGCCCGGTCCGGGAGAGCGCCTGCCTGGACCTGGTGGTGGAAGGCGCGGTGATGGATCGGCTGGCGATCTCGCTGGAGGATGCCGTGGCCGAGCCGGCGCGCGGCGCCTGGCAGGATGTCGGCGAGGCCACGCCGGTCGCGCTCGGCCGGGCACTGGCACTGCGGCTGTGGCAGGCGCCCTTCGGCCGGCGCTTCACCATGCCGCTGTATTGGCATTGGGAGCAGGGCGACCTGCCGCTGGCGCCCGCCGGCGTGCCGGTGGCCATGGCGCAGCAGATCTGGCCGCTGGCACGGCTGCCGCTGGGCGGCAGCAATGTCGCGCTGGGCGCCGAGGCACCGCACCCGCTGCTGGTGCTGGCGCCGGGTGCCGAGGCGATGGCGGTGCTGCCCTGGGTGCCCGTGGCCGGGCTGGACCTGCTGGAAGCCGTGGTCGCCTTGCCCGAGGGCGCCGCCGCGGGGCTGGAGGTGGCGCTGTGGCTGCAACCCGCCGGCTGCGCCGCCGAAGCCACGGATGAGCTGGACCTGACCGCGCCCGGCGCCCGCTGCTCCGGCTGGCGCGCGGTGCCGGCGGATGGCGGTGGCCTGGCGCTCTCCCTGCGCCAGCCGCTGGGGGCCGCGCCGACCCTGGCCGTGGTGCTGGTGGCGCGGCTGGCCGCCACCGCCACCGCCGCCTGCCGGCTGGAATGGGCGGAACTGTCCGGCCGCAGCCTGGGCCGGCTGGACCTGCCGGAGCCGCCCGCCCCGCCGCTGGTCAGCAAGCCGCGCCCGGCGGAATGCGGCGCGGTGCGGATGCATGAGCACTACCACACGCCGGATGGCAGCTATCGGCACCTGGACATGACGCTGGAGCAGGTGCGCCTGGGCGGCACCGCCTGGCCGAGCATGCGCTTCAAGCTGGCGCTGAACGGGGTGGCGCCCAGCCTGGAATTCCGCCTGCGGCCGGATTGGCCGGTGCTGTTCCAGCACTGGCCGGGCGATGTGGTGGACCAGCACGGCCCGGTCTTCCTGATACCCGGGGACCGGCTGGTGCCGATGCTGGACGGCATGCGCTCGGCGCGGGATGCCCAGGCGGTGCGCGCCCTGGTGCAGTTGCTGCCCGGCGTGGTCCGCGGCCTGCCGCGAGAGGCCGGCGACCCCGGCCCCTGGCTGGAGGCGGCACAACGGCTGGCGGCGCTGCTGGGGTAGCGGCTACCGCCGGCCGAACAGCTTTTCCAACTCCGCCGGGCCCAGCTTCAGGAAGGTGGGGCGGCCATGGCTGCAGGTGGCGGCGCGCGGCGTCGCTTCCATCTGGCGCAGCAGCGCGTCCATCTCCGCCGGGGCCAGGCGGCGGCCGGCGCGGACGCTGCCGTGGCAGGCCAGCCGGGCGATGGCGGCGTCCAGCCGGGCGTCCAGCGCGGTGCTTTCGCTGGTCTCGGCCAGTTCCTCGGCCAGGTCGCGCAGCAGCGGCGCCGGGTCCGGGTTGCCCAGCAGCGCCGGCATGGCCCGCACCAGCACCGCCCCGGCGCCGAAGCCGTCGATATCCAGCCCCAGCCGGGCCAATTCGGGCGCGGCGTCCAGCAGCCGGGCGGCGGCGCTGGCCGGCAGGTCCACCACCGCCGGCAGCAGCAGCGCCTGGGCGCGGACGCCACCGTCCAGGTACTGCGTGCGCAGCGCCTCATGGGTCAGGCGCTCATGCGCGGCGTGCTGGTCCACCAGCACCAGGGCGCCGTCGCTGGCCTCGGCCAGGATGTAGGTTTCCAGCACCTGGCCCAGGGCGCGGCCCAGCGGATGTTCGGGCGGCGCCGGCGGGGCTTCCGGCAGCGGCGCCGGGCGGGGCGGGGCGAAGCCCAGGCCAAGCCCCGGGGAGGTTTGCGGCGCGGCGGGCGGCGGCGCCAGGGCCAGGCCGGCCTCGGCGAAGCCCTGGTTGGCGAAGGCGTGTGACAGCGGCGCCGGTGGCGGCGGCTTCCAGCCGGAAGCGGGCCGCCAGGCCGGGCGCGCCGGGGTGCTGAAGGCGATGCCGGCGCCGACCCCCAGCGCCTTCTTCAGCGCCGAGATCATGAAGCCGCGCACCGCCGCCTCCTCGCGGAAGCGCAGCTCGGTCTTCATCGGATGGACATTCACGTCCACCGCCTCGGGGTCGATCTCCAGGTACAGCGCCGCCACCGGATAGCGCCCGGCGGTCACCAGCTCCCGTGTCGCCACCCGCAGCGCGGTGCGCAGCACCGGGTCCTTCACCGGGCGGCGGTTGACCACCAGGTGCTGCTCGGCGCTGGTGGCGCGGGTATAGGCCGGCTGGGCGATCAGCCCGGTCAGTTGGAAGGTCTCGCCCACCGATTCGATCGGCAGCGCGGCGGCGGCAAAGTCCGGGCCGAGCACCTGGCGGATGCGGTCGTCCCGCGCGGCGGGCGGCAGGTTCAGCACTTCCCGCCCGTCATTCTCCAGCCGGAAGGCCACCTGCGGCCAGGCCAGGGCCAGCCGGCGCACCGCTTCTATGGCGTGGTCGGCCTCGCTGCGCGGCGTCTTCAGGAACTTCCGCCGCGCCGGCACGGCGAAGAACAGGTCGCGCACCTCGATACGGGTGCCCTCGGCGCCGGAGGCCGGGGTGACCGCCGATTTCCGCCCGCCCTCCACCGTGATGGCATGGGCATCCGCGCCCGGCTGCCGGCTGGTGATGCCGAGCCGCGCCACCGCGCCGATGCTGGGCAAAGCCTCGCCGCGGAAGCCCAGCGTGGCGATGTGGAACAGCAGCCCTTCCTCGGCCAGCTTGGAGGTGGCGTGGCGCTCCACCGCCATGTCGAGGTCGCTGGCGGACATGCCGCAGCCATCATCCTCGATCACCACCCGGTCGATCCCGCCGCCTTCCAGGGTGATGCCGATGCGGGTCGCGCCGGCATCCAGCGCGTTCTCGACCAGCTCCTTCACCACGGCGGCCGGGCGCTCCACCACCTCGCCGGCGGCGATGCGGTTGGCGGTGGTCTCCGGCAGGATACGGATGGCGGGCGCGGGGGGCAGGGACATGCGATTCGCGGCGGAGGATAGCGCCAAAGCGCCCCCGCCGCAGTCACTTCGCTGGGGAATGACGGGCCGGCCCTGGCTCAGCCCGGCAGCGCCGCCGCCCCGGCCAGCCGCGCCGCGCGCATCTGCCGCAGCCGCAGCTTGCGCCGCGCCCAGATGAGCAGGCCGGTGACCAGCAGCCCGGCCATGCCCAGCCCGGCCAGCGCATTGGCCAGGCTGCCCAGCAGGCCGCCCCAGTTCCCCTCATGCAGCAGGCGCGGCCAGTTGCGCGGCAGCGGGTCCAGCCCGGCCGCGGTTGCCCGATAGGTGGTCGCGGTGCCGGCGGCATCCAGCACCCGCACCAGCTGCGTGCCACCGCGCTGGCGCACGAAGTCCAGGCCATCCAGGCTGTGCCGCGCCGCCACCTGGCGTAGCGTCTCCATCAGCGCCGGCGGCGCGGCGGCGTCGCGCGGTGGGCGGCCCTCCCGCGGCATGGGCGGGGTGAAGCTGATGCCGAAGGCCAGTGCCAGGCCGGTCAGCGGGCTGCCGACCAGCAGGGGCAGCAGCGCCCAGCCCACCAGCCGGTGCCAGCCGCCCAGGCTGTGGCGCAGCCGCGGCCAGCCCAGCAGCAGCCCCAGCGGCGCCAGCAGCAGCATGGCGATGGTGCTGGCCGTCACCAGCCAGCCGAGGTCCAGCAGCAGCCGTTCATGCAGGCCGCGCGCGGTGCGGAAGGCGCCCGCCAGCCAGCCCGGCTCGCGCGGGGTGGCATCGGCCAGGTCCAGGGTGATGCCCTGGCGGCCGCCGACCGTGGCCGTGCCGTCATAGCCGCGTACGGCGATGCCGCCTTCCGCCTTGGCGCCGGCGGCCTGCACCACCGCCTCCAGCCGCGCCAGGGTGACGGTGCCGGCGGGGGTGGTCGCCTTGAGCGCCGGCTCCAGCGCCAGGAACAGCCCGGTCAGGATGACCAGGGCAAGCGGCAGCGCAAAGGCCAGCGCCACCCAGCGGTGCAGGCGCAGCAGCAAGGGCTTGAGCATCGGCAGTCGTCCCGGCGGTTTCGCCTGAGCTTAACGCCGGCGGGTTACCGCCGGTGTCAGCGAATGTTGCCAAGCGTAAGCGGCGCGGTCGGTTGGCTCAGCGCGCCAGCAGCGCCCGCATCAGCCCCTCGGTGCTGCCATCATGCGCGCCCGGCTTCGGCGCCCCGGCCGCCAGCTCCGGCAAAATGGCGCCGGCCAGCTGCTTGCCCAGCTCCACCCCCCATTGGTCGAAGGCGTTGATGCCCCAGAGCGCGCCGAGCGTGGCGACCTTGTTCTCATACAGCGCCACCAGCTGGCCGAGCGTGAAGGCGTCCAGCCGCGGCAGCACCAGGCTCACGCTCGGCCGGTCACCGGGGAAGACGCGATGCGGGCCGAGATCCGGCGTCTCGGCTGTGGCCTCGGCCAGCGTCTTGCCGCGCAGCAGCGCCGCCGCCTGGGCCAGGCCCTGCGCCAGCAGCTTGTGGTGGCTGTCCAAGTAGGGGTGGTCCGGCCGGGCCACGAAGATGAAGTCCACCGGCACCGGGCGCGGGCTTTGATGCACCAGCTGCATGAAGCTGTGCTGCGCGTTGGTGCCGGGTTCGCCGAACACCACCGGGCCGGTATCGCCGCGCACCGGCGCGCCGGCCATGGTCACGCGCTTGCCCAGGCTTTCCATTTCCAGCTGCTGCAGGTGGGCGGGCAGCCGGGCCAGGCGCTCGTCATAGGGCAGCACGGCGCGGGCGTTCAGCCCCAGGCCGTTGACGTGCCAGCATTCCACCAGCGCCAGCAGGATCGGCAGGTTGTCGGCCAGCGGGGCGTGCAGGAAATGCTCGTCCATGGCATGGGCGCCGGCCAGCAGCCGCGCGAAGCTGTCCCACCCCAGCGCCAGCGCCAGCGAAAGCCCGATCGCGCTCCACAGGCTGTAGCGCCCGCCGACCCAGTCCTTGAACGGGAAGACCCGCTCGGCCGGAATGCCGAAGGCGGCGGTGGCGGCCAGGTTGGTGGAAAGCGCCACCATGTTGCTGCCGGCATGCACGCCCAGCCAGGCCTTCACCAGATGGGCGTTGGCCATGGTCTCCTGGGTGGTGAAGGTCTTGCTGGCCACCAGCACCAGGGTGCGTGCCGGGTCCAGCCGGGGGGCGATCTCCGCCCAGGCATGGCCATCCACGTTGCTGAGGTAGTGCGCCCGCATCGGGCAGCCCGGCCGCCACAGCGCGCGGGCCACCATGGCCGGGCCCAGATCGCTGCCGCCGATGCCGATGTTCAGCACGTCGGTGAAGCGGCCCTCGGCATGGGTCGCGGCGGTGAAGGCCTGCATCCGCGCCAGCACGCCAGCGACATCGGCGGCGGCCTCGGCATTGCCCTGGCCGCCGCGCAGCGCCAGGTGCAGCACGGCGCGGCCCTCGGTGGCGTTGACCATGTCGCCGCGCGCCATGGCGTCGCGCTGGCCGGGCACGTCGGCAGCGCGGGCCAGGGCCAGCAGCGCCGCCAGCACGGCGTCCGAGACGGCGGTCTTGGAGAAATCCAGCAGCAGCCCGTCGGCGCTTCGGCTGAACCGGGTGAAGCGCTGCGGGTCTGCGGCAAACAGCGCACGCGGCGAGGGCGGATTGGCCCCCAGCCGCGCCAGTTCCGCCCATTCCCTTGGCCAGGCCCCCGCCAACGAATCGACCATGGTGCGCCTCCTGCCTTTTCAGCGGGAATTATAGCCCCGCAGGCTGCCCGGCAATCACCACGGAAAGGTCATCGGCCCGCAGCAGCCGCCCGGCCACCGCCGCCAGCTGGTCACGCTTCAGCGCGGCCAGCCGCGCCGGGCGCCCGGCCAGCCATTCCGGCGCGCGGTTGTTCTGCCTGAGCGTCAGCAGCCCGTCCGAAATCCGCCGGCTGTCCACGAATTGCAGCGGCAGCGCGCCGGTCAGGTAGGCCACGGCGTCGGCCAGCTCCTCATCGGTCGGCCCGGCCTCCGCCATGCGGCGCCATTCCGCCTTGGTCACCGCCAGGGTCTCGGCCACGCGGGCATTCTCGCTGGAGACCGCGCCGATCAGCGTGCCGCGATGGAACATCAGGTCCAGCCCGGCGGAGATGCCATAGGCCAGGCCGCGCTCCTCCCGCACCGCCTGCATCAGGCGCGAGGAGAAGCCCCCACCACCCAGCACGCGCAGCATGACCTGCGCCGCTTCCCAGTCCGGGTCGGTGGTGGCCAGGCCTTCCTGGCCGAACATGGCGGTGGATTGCGGCACCGGCATCGGCACCACCTGCTGGCCGAAGCGGGTGAAGCCGGGCAGCGGCGGCGGCGGCGGCGGCGCGCCGGCGGGCAGGCCGGCGAACAGCTCGGCCAGCAGCGCGGTCAGCGCCTCCGGCTTGATGGCGCCGGCGGCGGCCACCAGCAGCCCGTCGCGGCGCATCTGCCGGGCCAGCGCCTGCTGCATCTGCGGCACCGTCAGGTTGGCCAGGCTGGTCGCGGTGCCCGATGAAGGCCGCCCCGCCGGATGGCCCGGGAAGGCCGCGGCCCAGAAGCTGCGGTTGGCCTGGCCGCGCGGGGTTTCCAGCGCCCGGCGCTCGGCCGCCATGGCGCGGGCGCGCACCCGCTCCACCGCGCTGGCGTCGAAGCGCGGGCGGGTCATGGCCAGCGCCGCCAGCCGCACCGCGTCCGGCAGCGCGTCGGTCAGGGCGCGCAGGCTGCCCTCGAACTGGTCGCGCCCGGCGCCGAAGCCGAGGTTGATGGCCTGGTCGCGGGTGGCATCGGCAAAGGCGATGCTGTCCAGGTCGCCGGCGCCCTCGGTCAGCAGACTGGCGGCCTGGGCGATGGCGCCTTCCTGCCCCGCCGGGTCCAGGCTGGCGCCCCCAGCCCAGGACCAGGATACGCTGACGATGGGCAGGCTGTGATCCTCCACCAGCCAGGCATGGCCGCTGGCGAAGGGCACCTGCTGGATGGGCAGGGAAAAGCCGGAGGGGGCAGGGCCGCCCATAGCGCCGCTCATGCCGGCAGGTGCCAGCCGGTGATGCCGGCGGGGCTGCCCAGCACGGCCTGGGCGGCGGCCATGACCTGCGGCGCCGTCACCGCGCGGATATGGCGCGGCCAGAACTCCACCGTGTCCATCGCCAGGCCATTGGCCAGCGCGTCCCCCAGCAGCCGCGGCGCGGCGCCGATGCCGTCCAGCGCCAGCACCGCGCCGGCGGTGAGCTGCCGGACCGAGCGGCGGACCTCGTCCTCGGTCACGCCGCCATCCAGCAGCCGGGCGATCTCGGCATCCAGCGCCGCTTCCAGCCGGGAAGGGGCCACCCCCTGGCGGGCGGTGGCGGCGAAGGAGAAGGTGGTGAAGCTGGGCACGTCGCCGGAATAGGAAACCCCGGCCGAGGTCGCCAGCCCCGCCTGCACCAGGGCGCGGTTCAGCCGGCTGCCCGGGCCGGTGCCCAGCAGATGCGCCAGCACCTCCAGCGGGTAGGAATGCCGGCTGTCGCCAGCCAGCAGGCCGGGCGCCAGCACCTGGCGCATCATGCTGGCCTCACGCACCGCGGCGTCCTTCAGTTCAAACCGGCGCATGCCGGAGAAGGCCGGCGGCGCCGCGCGGGCGCGGCCCTGCACCGGGCGCGCGGGAACGCTGCCGTAAAGGTCCTCGGCCAGGCGGCGGAACTCGGCTTCCCGCGTATCGCCGGCCACCACCAGCACCGCATTGGCCGGGGCGTAGCGGCGGGCATAGAACTCGGCCAGGTCTTCGCGGCTGATGGCGCGGATCTCATCCTCCCAGCCGATGATCGGCCGGCCATGCCAGTGCTGCCGGCCCCACAACTCCGCCTCCAGCGCTTCCCAGAACTTGGCGCGCGGGTTGGCGTCGGTGCGCTGGCGGCGCTCCTCCAATATCACCAGGCGCTCGGCCTCCAGCGTATCGGCGGGCAGCGTCGGGCCGGCGAAGCGGTCGGCCTCCATCCGCATCACCAGCTCCAGGCGGGATGCCTCGATATGCTGGTGGTAGGCGGTGACATCGCGGGAGGTGAAGGCGTTGTCCTGGCCGCCCTGCTTGGCGACGATCAGCGAGATGGCGCCCGGCGCGACATGGGCGCTGCCCTTGAACATCATGTGTTCCAGGAAGTGCGCGGTGCCGGAGCGGCCGGCCGGATCTTCCCCGCCGCCGGCGCCGTAGAACAGGTAATGCGCCACCACGGGGGCGCGGTGGCTTTCCGCCAGCACCACGCGCAGCCCATTGGGCAGGGTCCAGCCCTGGGCGCCGAACAGCGGGCGGTCGGCCACGCGCGGTTCCGTCTGCACCAGGGCCGGGCTGCCGGGGCCTGGGGAGGCGGGCTGCGCGCCGCCAGCCACGGGTACGGCAAGGGCAGCGGCGGACAGGCAGGTACGGCGGGTCAGCTTGGGCATGTCCGGCAAGATGGGGCGATATTGCCCCGGCGCCAAGCTAGCTGGTTGCGATGCCTGCGGATATGGCAAGGCCGTGCGCGCGGACCATGACGTCGGCGCAAGCCCAGGCCGGGGGCGCCGACCGGCAAGCCGTTGCCCCATGCGGCAAAGCCCCCGCGACCGGTGGCCGCGGCGACCGCTGTCAGAAGATGCTTTCCAGCACCCGCACCACGGGGTTGCCGCTGCGCGCCGGCTGGATGATCGGCGTCTCGCCCTCGCTGGCGTCGCGGCCCAGGGCGGCGTTTTCGCGCAGGCGCTGGCTCTCCCGGCGCGGGTCCACCGGCACGCCCGGCTGGTCGGACGGGCGCCAGAACATCAGGCTGTCCACGAAGCTGCTGTCGGGCCGGTCCAGCCGCAGGCTTTCCTCGTCCACCCGGCGGCGGATGTCGCTGCCGACCGGGGTGCCGGCGGCGCTGAGCAGCGCGGTCTCGCCGCTGCTGACCCGGCCGGTGTTGCCACGGCCCAGCGCGGCGCCCGGCACCAGCGCGGCTTCCGCCTGCTGGCGCTGGTTGAGTTCCTGCGGCCGCACGGCGCCGGGGCGCGGCGTGGGCAGCGCGCCCAGTGAGGGCGGCATGGACAGCGGGGCGCGGGTGGTTACCGCGAATTCATCCGGCGCGTCCCGCGTCAGCCCGAAGCTGCGCATGGTGTCGCTGCCGCTGCCGCAGGCGGCAAGCGGGGCCAGCATGGCCAGGGCCAGCAAAGCACGGTGGGCGGTGGGGCGGCGGATGCTCATGGGGTGCCTACTTAGCCTTCGGTTCGCGCCGGAACAAGGCATCTGCCACCAGCACGCCCACACCGCAGACAATGCCGGCATCCGCCACGTTGAAGACATACCAATGCCAGCCCGCCAGGTGGACATCGACGAAATCCACCACCGCGCCGAAGCGCAGCCGGTCGATGATGTTGCCGATGGCGCCGCCGATGACCGAGCCGAGCGCCACGGTGACCCAGGCAGTCTCCGCCCGGGCCATCCAGCGCAGCAGGAACAGCGCGATGCCGGCGGCGGCCAGGGCCAGCACCAACTGGGTGGCGAAGCTGTCGCCCCAGAGCAGGCCGAAGGTGACGCCGCGGTTCCACACCATGCTGAGGTCCAGCCCGGCCGGGCCGAGGCGCAGCAGCGGGATGTTGCGGACCTCCGGCAGGTTCAGCCCGGCCAGGATCCACCACTTGGACAGCTGGTCCGCCACCAGCATGGCCAGCGCGATGGGCAGGCCGAGCCTGAGCCGGCCGACGGCCATGCTGGCGGCGACCGGCGCCATGGCCATCAGCCGGCCACCACGGCTTCGCAGCGGCGGCACAGCGTGGGGTGGGCGGCGGAGGCGCCGACTTCCGGCAGCACGCGCCAACAGCGGTCGCATTTGGTGCCGGGGGCGATGCCCGTCTCAATGCTCGCTTTGTCGTCGCCGATATAAGCGACGATCCCGTCCACATCTCCGGAGGCCGGCAGAGCCGAGCCTTCCGGCTTCTTGACGCCCGAGACAATCAGGATCTCCTCCCATTCGCTCGACGCAAGAAGGTCGCGCTTGGGAGCGCCGTGCTGGAAGGTCACGATGGCCTGGAGCGAGGAGCCGATGCGGCCCTCCTTGCGGTCCTGCTCGAGTAGCTGTGTGGTTTCGCCGCGAAGCTGGCGCACCTTTTCCCACTTCTCCGCCAGCGCCGCATCCCGCCACGCGCCCGGCACCACCGGCCAGTCGTGCAGGTGCACGCTGTCGGCTTCGTCCGGGAAGCGCGCCTGCCAGGCTTCCTCGGCGGTGAAGACCAGCACCGGCGCCAGCCAGGTGGTCAGGCAGCGGTGCAGCGCGTCCAGCACCGTGCGGGTGGCGCGGCGGCGCAGGCTGTCCGGCGCGTCGCAGTACAGCGCGTCCTTGCGGATGTCGAAGTAGAAGGCGCTGAGATCGGCGGCGCAGAAATTATGTAGCTCGGGATAGACGCCGCTCCAGTCGTAGTCCTCGGCCGCCTTGCGCAGCTTCACGTCCAGCTCGCTGAGGCGGTGCAGCACCCAGCGCTCCAGCTCCGGCAACTCGGCATGGTCAACGCGCTCGGCTTCCGAGAAACCCTCAAGCCCGCCCAGCAGCCAGCGCAGCGTGTTGCGCAGCCGGCGATACAGCTCCGCCTGCTGCTTCAGGATTTCCTTGCCTATGCGCAGGTCATCCGCGGTGTCGGAGTTCATCACCCACAGCCGCAGGATGTCGGCGCCGTAGTCCTTCATCACCTCCTGCGGGGCGGTGACGTTGCCGAGCGACTTCGACATCTTCCGCCCCTTCTCATCCAGCACGAAGCCGTGGGTGAGAATGGCCTTGAAGGGCGGCACGCCGCGGGTGCCGATGCTTTCCAGCAGCGAGGAATGGAACCAGCCGCGATGCTGGTCCGAGCCTTCCAGGTACAGGTCCGCCGGGAAGGGCAGGCCGCGCTCCTTGGTCAGCGTGAAGGCGTGGGTCGAGCCGCTCTCGAACCACACGTCCACGATGTCCATCACCTGCTCGTAGTTCGCGGGGTCGCGCGGCTCGGCCCCGGTGACGGGGTTGAGGAAGCGCTGCGCCGCGCCGGGCAGGTACCAGGCATCGGCGCCCTCGGTGCGGAAGGCGTCCACGATGGCTTGCATCACAGCGGGGTCGCGCAGCACTTCGCCGCTGCGCTTGTCCACGAAGACCGCGATCGGCACGCCCCAGGCGCGCTGCCGGCTGATGCACCAGTCCGGCCGCGCCGCCACCATGCTGCCGATGCGGTTGCGGCCCTGGTCCGGCACGAAATGGGTGTCGGCGATGGCCTGCAACGCCTTGGCGCGGATCTGCCGCTCGTCATCCATGGCGATGAACCATTGCGGCGTGGCGCGGAAGATCACCGGCTTCTTGCTGCGCCAGCTGTGCGGGTAGCTGTGGGTCAGCTTGCTCTTGGCCACCAGCGTGCCGACGCTGTCGCAGGCCGCGTAGACCGCATCATGCGCCTTGAACACGTGCAGCCCCTCGAAGCCCGGCGCGCCCAGCGGGTTGAAGGTGCCGTCGTCGTTCACCGTCTCGGGGATGGCGATGCGCTCGGCCATCGGGCGGCCGGCATTGACGCTGCGGACCAGGTTGAAGTCGTCCTCGCCATGGCCTGGCGCGATGTGGACGAAGCCGGTGCCGGCCTCGGTCGTCACGAAGTCCCCGGCCAGCAGCGGCACGGCGAAGCCATAGCCCGGGTTCCACGCCGCCAGCGGGTGCGCCGCCACGGCGCCGTCCAACTCGGCGCCCTTCAGCACGCGCTTCAGCGTATGCGCCGCCAGCCCGGCATCCTTCTCGAACTGCGGCAGCAGCGGCAGCGCCACCAGCAGGTTCTCGCCGGGCTTGAGGAAGCTGCCCTCGGCAACCTCCACCACATGCACCAGCGCGTAGTCGATCTCCGCGCCATAGGCCACGGCGCGGTTGCCCGGAATGGTCCAGGGCGTGGTGGTCCAGATCACCACGGAAGCGCCGACCAGGTCGGCCGCGCCGGCCTGCTTCAGCGGAAACCGCGCCCACAGCGTCGGCGAGATGTGGTCGTGATACTCGATCTCGGCATCCGCCAGCGCGGTCTTCTCAACCGGGCTCCACATCACCGGGCGCAGGCCGCGATACAGCGACCCGTTCATCAGGAAGCGACCGATCTCCTCGACGATCACCGCCTCGGAGGAGAAGTCCATCGTCGCATAGCGCCGGGCCCAGTCGCCGCCGACGCCCAGGCGGATGAACTCCTCCCGCTGCACGTCCAGCCAATGCTTGGCGTAGTTGCGGCATTCCGCGCGGAATTCCAGCACCGGCACGGCGTCCTTGTCGCGCTTCTTCGCGCGGTACTCTTCCTCAACCTTCCACTCGATCGGCAGGCCGTGGCAGTCCCAGCCCGGCACGTAGTCGGCGTCGCGACCGCTCATCTGCGCCGCGCGGTTGATGACGTCCTTCAGGATCTTGTTCAGCGCGTGGCCGATGTGCAGCGGGCCATTGGCGTAGGGCGGGCCGTCATGCAGCACGAACTTCTCGCGGCCCTGCGACCTGTCGCGCAGCTTGCCCCACAGGTCCATGGCCTGCCAGCGCGCCAGCGTCGCGGGTTCGCGCTTCGGCAGGTCGCCCCGCATCGGGAAGGGCGTATTGGGCAGGAAGACGGTGCCGCGATAGTCGCGGGTTTTTGCCAGTTCGTCGGTCATGGGTGCGTTCCAGGCCGCGCGCGGCCGTCATCGGGTGGCGGACTCACAGGAAATCCCGGCCCCTAGAGAGGGACCGGGCCTGGAATTCGAGCTATGGGCCACCGGTTCATCGACGGGTTATCGGGGTTCAGCCGGCCCCAGGTCAAGCGAAGCCAGTATCTCCCGGGCCTGCCTCTCGTCCTCGGCAATGGCCAGCTTCAGCGGCTCCAGCCCTTCGAACGTGCGGTCCTCGCGCAGGAAGTGGCGCAGCCGCACGCCGATCTCCTGGCCGTAGAGGTCGCCGGAGAAGTCGAAGATGAAGGTCTCCAGCCGGGTCTGCGGGTCGCCGCCCAGGGTCGGCCGCCGGCCGATGTTGCTCACCGCCTTCAACTCCCGCCCATCCGCCAGCATTACCGTGGTGGCATAGACCCCGCGCGCCGGCTCCAGGTGGCCGCCCAGCCAGATATTGGCGGTGGGCCAGCCCAGCACCCGGCCCAGCTTGTCGCCATGCACCACCTCGCCGCGGATTTCCCAGGGGCGGCCCAGCTTCTCGGTGGCGCGCTCGGGGTAGCCATCCTGCAGCAGCCGGCGGATCCGGGTGGAGGAGATCGGCCCCTGCGCGTCCGTCACCTGCGGCACCACGGAAAGGCCGATGCCGCGCGCCTCCGCCAGGCGCCCCAGCACCGTGGCATCGCCACCGCGGCGGTGGCCGAAGGCGAAGTCGGCGCCGCAGGCCAGGTGCCGGGCGCCCAGCGCCTGATGCAGGATTTCCTCGACGAAGGCCTCGGCCGGCATGTTGGCCAGGGCGGCGTCGAAGCTGAGGGCAAAGACCGCGCTGGCCCCGGCGGCGCCCAGCGCGGCGGCCTTGGCCGGCAGCGGGGTCAGCCGGAACGGCGGGTCATCCGGGCGGAAGTATTCGCGCGGATGCGGCTCGAAGGTCAGCGCCGCCAGCGGCAGTTCCGGCCGGGCGGCATGGGCGGCACGCAGCACCGCCAGGTGGCCCAGGTGCACGCCGTCCAGGTTGCCCAGCGCCAGGGTGCAGCCGCGCAGCGCGTCCGGCACCTGGCGCCAGTCGCGGATGATGACGGGGGCGGTCATGCGCTGGGCTTGCTGGCGCGGCTGGGGACCGAGACGATGGCCTCGCCATCCAGCACGGACTTGCCGGCGACGGTGCAGATGGTGCTGAGCGTGGCGCGGTGCTTCTCGGGGTGCAGCGCCATCACCTCCACCGTGGCCGTCACCGTCTCCCCGATGCGGACCGGGGCGCGGAACTTCAGGGTCTGCGACAGGTAGATGGTGCCCGGCCCGGGCAGCTGGGTGCCCAGCACCTTGGTGATCAGGCCGGCCGCCAGCATGCCGTGGGCGATGCGTTCCTTGAAGATGGTGTCCTTGGCGTATTCGGCGTTCAGGTGCATCGGGTTGGTGTCCCCGGTGACGGCGGCGAACAGCACAATGTCGGATTCCGTGATGGTCTTGCCGAAGCTGGCCTTCTGGCCAACCGTCAGGTCCTCGAAATAAACGAAGTCGGACACGGCGTTCCCCTGGGTTCGGGCTGCGTTCAGGCTGCGGCGGGTGCTGTAGCGGCGGGGCGCCGGGCGGACAAGCGCCGCTTCCCAGCCATGCGGGCCGGGCGCAGACTATGCCCAAACGGGAGGTGTCCATGCCCAACGCACTCATCATCGGCGCCGGGGAGGGGTTTTCCGCCTCGCTCGCCCGGCTGCTGGCCCGCCAGGGCTATGGCGTGGCGCTGGCCGCGCGCAACACCGCCAAGCTGGCGGCGCTGGCGGCCGAGACCGGGGCCAGCGTCCACGCCTGCGACGTAACGCAACGCGCCGAGGTGGAAGCCCTGTTCGCCGCCGTGCCGGACAGCGATGTGGTGGTCTGCAACCCCAGCTACCGCATCCGCGGCGCCTTTGCCGAGCTGGACCCGGACGAGGTGCAGAAGACCTTGCAGGTCACCGCCTTCGGCGCCTTCCTCTGCGCCCAGCAGGCGGCCAGGCGCATGGTGCCGAAGGGCGCCGGCACCATCGTGCTGACCGGCGCCAGTGCTGGCGTGAAGGGCTATCCGCAGTCGGCGCCCTTCGCCATGGCCAAGTTCGCGCTGCGCGGCATGGCGCAGTCCATGGCGCGGGAGCTGCACCCCAAGGGCGTCCATATCGCGCATATCGTCATCGATGGCGGCATCCGCAGCAGCCGCCGGCCGGAGAGCGGCGACGCCACGCTGCTGGACCCCGATGCGATTGCCGAGAGCACGCTGCACCTGATCAACCAGCCGAAATCCTCCTGGAGCTGGGAGATCGAGGTGCGGCCCTGGGTGGAAAAGTTCTGACCCCTCGGCGCCGCGTTGCCGGGCCGCGCCGGGCCGGGCATGCTGGCCGCAACGAAGTCCGAACAAGAGGAAGCCACTCATGAGCACCATTGTCCTGCTGCACGGCGCCTACCAGGGCGGCTGGATCTGGAACCTGGTGGCCGCCGAGCTGCGCGCCCAGGGCCACCAGGTCTTCACCCCCACGCTGGATGGCTGCGCCGAGCGCGCCATGTACCTGCGCCCCGGCATCACCACCGAAAGCCAGGCCGAGGAAGTGGCGGCCATGATGCATTTCTACGACCTGAAGGACGTGGTGCTGGCCGGCACCTCCACCGGCGGCATGGTGCTGTGCGCGGTGGCGGAGCGCGCCCGCGACCGGATCGGCCGCGTGGTCTTCGCCGATGCGCTGGCGCTGATGGATGGCGAGCGGCTGGACGATATCGTCAACCGGCCGACCAAGGTGAACAGCGCGCTGACATCAGGCCCGACGCGGGACGACGCCGAGGGCCGGCTGTTCGCCGACTTCGCGCCGGCGCTGAAGCAGTTCGCGCTGGACCGCTACACCCAGCACCCCATCGCCGCCATGGAGGCGCCGGTGCGGCTGTCCAGCTTCTGGCAGCAGAAGTGGGACGCGACGGTGCTGTGGTGCCGGCGCAGCGCCAACCCGCCCCGCGCCCACCAGGAACGCGCGCGGGATACGCTGGGCGCCCGTTGGCATGAGCTGGATACCGGCCACTACCCGATGCTGACCGAGCCCGCGGCGCTGGCGCGGATCATCGCCCAAGGCTGAGGATATAGGCGACCACGCCGTCCACATCCTCGCGCGCCAGATTGTAGTTGGGCATGGTGTTCCGGTGCTGCTGCGCCAGCCAGGTGCGCAGCGCCGCCGCTTCCGGCTGGCGGCGGGCGATGCTGGCGAAGCTGGGCGCGGCATCGGCGCCGCTGCGGGCCTGGGTGCCGACCACATGGCAGTTGGCGCACCAGACCTCCGCCACCTGGCGGCCCCGCGCCACGGCCATGGCATCGCCGGGGGCCTGAGCCGCGGCCGGTAGGGCCGACAGGGCCAGCAGCAGGGCCAGCGTCAGGGCGCGCGAAAGGTGCGGGAAGGGCGTCACATCGGGGCTCCGTCTCAACTTCTTCGGGTGCGGCGCGGGCAGCAGGGCAGCCCCGCGCCGATGGCCAGGGGTGTCGCACACAGTCGGCGCGGGCGCCTTGCGGGCGCGCAAATCTGTCGCCGAAGTGATCACGGGCCCTCATCCGGGCGCTGGTTCTTGCGGTTTGCCGCTTCCGTCCTGGCCGGCGGGAGGCTACCCGGCAGGCCGATGGGAGTATCCGCCATGACCCTGCCCCGCCGCCTGTTCCTTGCCGCCGCCGCTGCCGCCCCGCTGCCGTTGCGGGCGCAGGGCGCCCGCGCGCTGACCCTGGTGGTGCCCTATGCCGCCGGCGGCGGCACCGACATCTCCGGCCGCGAATTCGGCATCGGCTTTGCCCAGGCGCTGGGCCGTACCGTGGTGGTGGACAACCGTGCCGGCGCCGCCGGCCATGTCGGCGCCGTCTCGGTCGCCCGGTCGCGGCCGGATGGCAGCACGCTGCTCTATGCCGTCTCCACCAACATCGTGGTCAACCCGCACCTGCAGCGCGGCGACCGCATGGACCTGGCGGAGGCGCTGGTGCCGGTGGCGCAGACCTCCTCCTACCAATACCTGCTGGTGGTGAACCCGGAGGTGCCGGCCCGCAACCTGACGGAGCTGCTGGCGCTGATCCGCGCCCGGCCGAAGGGGGAGCTGACCTATTCCTCCGGCGGCGTCGGCAATGCCAACCACCTGGCGGGCGTGCTGTTCAGCGAGGCCGCCCGGGTGGAGATGGAGCACGTGCCCTATCGCGGCACCGCCCCGGCGCTGCTGGACGTGGTGGCCGGGCGGGTGACGATGAACTTCTCCTCCCCGCCGCCGGCCATCGCGCTGATCCGCGAGGGCAAGCTGCGGCCCATCGCGGTCACCGGCGACCACCGGATCGCGGCGCTGCCGGAGGTGCCGACCCTTGCCGAGGCCGGGCTGCCCGGCGCGGTCATCACCGGCTGGCATGGTGTCTTCGCGCCGGCCAGCACGCCGCCGGCGCTGCTGGAGGGGCTGACGAGCGCCGCCCAGGCCGCCGCCGCCAGCCCGGGCTTTGCCGGCCGGCTGGAGAAGGAAGGGCTGGAGCCGGCGCCGGCCCGGCCGCTGGCCGAGTTCGGCGCGGCGGTGAAGGCCGAAAGCGCCTTCTGGGCCCGCAAGATCGCCGAGCTGGGCCTGAAGCTGGAGTAGCGGCGCCGCCTACCAGCGGCGGCCGCGCCAGCCATAGCCATAGCCGTAGCCCCAGCGCGGGCCGACCACCACGGTGGGGCCGTAATATGGGTAGGGCGCGGCGTAGTAGGGGTAGGGCGCCGCATAGACCGGCGCCGGTGCATAGGCGTAGGCGGGCGTCACCGGACCCTGGATCTGGTTGCCGGCGGCGGTCATGCACTGGGAATAGGCCATGTCGAAGATCTGCTGCGCGCTGTAGCCGGCCGAGCGGGCCTGGTCCGCCCCCACCGCGCTGCCGGCCAGCAGGCCGACGCCGGCACCCACCGCGGCACCCGGCCCGGCCGCGCCACCGGCCGCACCCAGCAGCGCGCCGGCCGCGGCGCCTAGCGCGGTGCCGGCCACGGCGCTGCCCACCCCGGCATTGGTGCCGGACTGCGCGGTGCCGCCGGCATTGTTCATGGCATAGCCCCGGCAGTTCATGTCTTCCTGCTGGAACCTGGCCAGATCCTTGCCTTCCGGCGGGGTGGAAAGCACGGTCGGCGCCGTCGGCGGCGCGACGGCGCAGGCCCCCAGGGCCAGCAGGCCGGTCAGGGCAACGGCAATCTTGCGGTTCGGCATGGCATCCCTCGTCAGGCGCGGGTCAGGCGTTGACCTCAATATAGGGTGGCCATTGCGGCAGGGGGATGGCCGGCAGCTTTAAGTACTGCAACGCCGGTTACGTTCCGTCACGCCGCCTGTTCCAGGAAGCGGCGGAACAGCCTCACCGCCTGGTCCAGCTGGTCCAGCGGCACGCACTCCAACGGGGTATGCGCGGTTTCGATCCCGCCGGGGCCGAGGATGACGCAGGGCGCGATCTCCTGCAGTTCCGACGCATCGGTGCCGAAGGGCACGGTCAGCGCCGGCTTGCCGGTCAGGCTGCTGGCCAGCTGGATCAGCGGGTGGTCCAGCGGCAGCTCCGGCGGGGTGCCTTCGGGCTTGACGTCCAGCGCCACGCCATGGCGCTCGGCCGCTCCCTGCACCGCGGCCAAAATCGGCCGGGGGTCCAGGCTGCGGGAATAGCGGAACTTGATGCGGCAGCTGGCCAGCGGGACGTTCACGTTCACCGCCGTGCCGTGGTTGTCCACCACCAGGTTGAAGTCCGAGAAGGGCGGCGTGTAGGCGGCGTCATGCAGCGCCGGGTCGTGGCGCAGCTTCTCGTAGATGGTCTTCATGTCAGCCAGAAAGGGGATCAGCGCCCAGTTGGCGTTCAGCCCCTGGCCGGTGGAGGAATGCGCCTGCACCCCCTTGGCGGTGGCCAGGAAGTTGATGCTGCTGCGATGCCCGCGCACCGGCGTGAGGCTGGTCGGCTCCGCCACCACGATGCCCTTCAGGCCAAGCCGCCGGGCGGCGTCGCTGGCGGCCACGGCGCGGGCGCCGGCCTTGGTGGTTTCCTCATCCGTGGTGATCAGCAGCGTCGCCGGCACGTTGGGGCCGACCGCCAGCGCCGCCATGACGCAGGCGGCGACGGGGCCCTTCATGTCCACGCTGCCCAGGCCGTGCATCACCCCCTGGGCGTCCACGCGGGGGTCCCAGGGGTTGGTCTGCCAGCCGGTGTCCGGCACCGTGTCCATGTGGCCGGACAGCGCGTAGCCGCCGATGGGGCCGCGATGCGCCACCAGGCAGCGCTTGGCCACGCCATTGGCGTCCGTGTAGTCCACCCGCTCCACGTCGAAGCCGGGCAGGGCGGCCTCGATCCGCTCGGCCACTGCCAGGTTGGAGACGGAGGAGCGGCTGTCCAGCGCCACCAGCTCGGCGGTCAGCCGGGCGACGGGGGCGAGGGTGTGCAGGGCGGGGGCGCCAGGGGTGGCGGAGGGCGTTTGGTCGGGCATGCCGCCAGCCTTGCCCCGGAACCGCGAAACGGCAAGGGTGCGCGACATGGAAATGCCCTGTTACCTCGACCCCCGTTCCGGCCAGACCTGGCCGCTGGCGCAACCCCGCTGGTGCGGCGATGCCGGCCAGCCGCTGCTGCTGACACCGCTGCCGGGCATGGCGCGGGCGGATATCGTGGCCGCCGACCGCAGCCTGTGGCGCTACGCCGCCAGCCTGCCCTTCGTGCCGGACAGCCGGATCAGCATGGGGGAGGGCTGCACCCCGCTGGTGGAGCGCGCCTTCGCCGGCGGCACCGCGCTGCTGAAGTGCGAGTGGTTCATGCCGACCGGGTCCTTCAAGGACCGTGGCGCCAGCGTGATGCTCTCCCTGCTGCGCGCCCAGGGGGTGGAGGCGGTGCTGGAGGACAGTTCCGGCAACGGCGGCGCCGCCATCGCGGCCTATGCCGCGGCGGGCGGCATGCAGGCCAAGATCCTGGTGCCCGCCAGCACCAGCCCGGCCAAGACGGTGCAGTCCCGGGCATCGGGTGCCGAGATCGAGCTGGTGCCGGGCAGCCGGCAGGATTGCTCGGACGAGGCCGAACGCCAGGCGGCGCGGATGTTCTACGCCAGCCACAACTGGCACCCCTTCTTCCTGCACGGCACCAAGACCCTGGCCTATGAGCTGTGGGAGGATTTGGGCTTCCGCGCGCCGGACAACGTCATCGTGCCCTGCGGCGCCGGGTCCAACGTGCTGGGCTGCGGCATCGGGTTTTCGGAGCTGCTGCGGGCCGGGCAGATCAGCAAGCTACCGCGCATTTTTGCGGCGCAGCCGGCGAATTGCGCGCCGATTGCCCGCGCCTTCCTGGGGCAGGAGGCGGTGGCGGCGCAGCCGACCATCGCGGAGGGAACTGCGATTGCCAAGCCGATCCGCCTGCCGGAATGCCTTGGCGTGCTGAACGAGACCCAGGGCGGCGCCGTGATGCTGACCGAAGCGGAGATTACCGCCATGACGCTGCAGCTGGCGCGTGGCGGCGTTTACGTGGAGCCGACCTGCGCCCAGGCCGCCGCCGCCTTCCAGCGGCTGCTGGCCGCCGGCACCATCAGCCCGCGCGAAACCACGGTGGTGGTGCTGACCGGCAGCGGGCTGAAGGCAACGCAACGCTACGCCGAGCTGCTGGGGGTGGCGGTATGAGCGGGCCCCGCGTCGCCCTGCTGGGCTTCAGCATCGAGTGCAACCGCTTCGCGCCCGTGGCGACCATGGCGGACTTCACCGGCCGCTGCTGGCTGGAGGGCGAGGCGGTGGTGACCGACGCCCGCGCGCCGGTTTCGGCCGCGCTGGGGGAGATGCCCGGCTTCGTCGCCGCCATGGACGCCGCCGGCCCGTGGCAGCCGCGCCCCATTCTGCTCGCCATGGCGGAACCGAACGGCCCCGTCGCGGATGACGCCTGGGCGCGGATGTGGGCGCTGTGGCGTGAAGGCCTGGAAGCGCTGCGCGGCCAGGTGGACGGCGTCTATGCCGTGCTGCACGGCGCCGGCTTGACCGAGAGCCTGGACGACCCGGAAGGCACGCTGCAACGCCTGGTGCGGGACGTCCTCGGCGACCTCCCCTTCGTCTGCAGCTACGACCTGCACGCCAATGTCTCGGAGGGCATGGTCCGGGACTGCGACGCCTTCGTCGGCTACCGCACCAACCCCCACCTGGACATGCGCGAGCGCGGTGCCGAGAGCGCCGGGCTGCTGCGCCGGCTGCTGGCCGGCGAACGGTTCCACCGCGCGCATCGCCGGCTGCCCATCGTGGCGCCGACGGTTTCCATGCTGACGGCGCAGGGGCCTTATGCCGAGGTGATCAACCTGGGCCAGCAGCGCGCCGCCGCCGACCCGCGCATCGTGAACGTCAGCGTCATGGGCGGCTTCGCCTATGGCGACACGTCGTTCAACGGCATGACCGCCGTGGTGACGGCAACCACGCCCGAAGCGGCGGAGGCGCTGGCGCTGGACCTGGCGCGGGAGGCCTGGGCGCGGCGCGACCGCTTCGTCGCCGCCCTGACGCCGCTGGAGGAAGCGACGCAGCGCGCCCTGCACAGCCAGGTGCCGCTGGCCTTCGCCGATGTCGCCGACAACCCCGGCGGCGGCGCGCGCGGCAACACCATGTTCATCCTGCGCGCCTTCGTCGAAGCGGGCGTGCAGGGCTGCCTGGTCGGCATCATCCACGACCCGCTGCTGGCCGCCGCAGCCCATGCCGCCGGCCATGGCGCCCGCTTCACCGCGCGCTTCAACCAGCCGCAGGGCACGTTGGGCGCGGATGACAGCTTCAGCCATCGCTTCGACGCCGAGGCCCTGGTGGTGGCGCTGAGCAATGGCGAGGTGACGGGCCGGCGCGGCATCTATGCCGGCACCGCCATGCGGCTTGGCCCGACGGCGGCGCTGCGGATCGGTGGCGTTACCGTCGTCGTCGTCTCCAACCGCGCGCAATGCGCCGACCCCGCCTTCTTCGAGCATCTTGGCCTGGACATTGCCGCCGCGCGTGCCGTGGTGGTGAAGTCGCGCGGGCATTTCCGCGGCGGCTTCGACGAGTTCTTCAGCCACGACCGCATCGTGGAAGTGGATTGTCCGGGGCTGACCTCGCCGATCCTCTCCCGCTTCGCCTGGACCAAATTGCCGCGGCCGGTATTGCCGCTGGACGCCGACACACACTGGAACGCCGCATGACGCTCGACGACCTGCCCACCCCCTGCCTGGTGCTGGACCTGGCGATCCTCAAGCGCAACCTGGCGATGATGCAGGAAGCCGTGGCGCGCCACCCCGGCCTGGTGCTGCGGCCGCACCTGAAGACCGCGAAGAGCCTGGACGTGGCGGCGCTGGCGGCGCCGGGCTTCGGGCCGGTCACTGTGAGCACGCTGGCGGAGGCGAAGTACTTCGCGGCCGGCGGCTATGCCGACCAGATCTACGCCGCTGGCATCACGCCGCAGAAGCTGGACACGGTGGCGGCGCTGAACGCGGCTGGCGCGCAGGTGAAGGTGATCACCGACGATGTGGAGGCCGCCCGCGCCATCGCGGCGCATCCCGGCCCGCTGCTGGCGCTGGTGGAGGTGGATGTCGGCGAGGGCCGCGGCGGCGTGCCGCCCGACAGTGCGGAGATGCTGGAGATCGCCCACGCCCTGGGCGGCACCCTGCGCGGCGTGCTCAGCCACTCCGGCCACAGCTACAATGGCCGCTCGCCGGAGGACATGGCCGCGGTGGCGGAGCAGGAGCGCAGCGGCATCGTGCTGGCGGCAACCCGCCTGCGGCAGGCCGGGCTGCGCTGCGACATCGTCTCGCTCGGCTCCTCCCCCACCGCGCTGTATGCCAAGCGCATGGATGGCGTCACCGATGTGCGCGCCGGCGTCTACATGTTCGGCGACCTGTTCCAGGCGCAGTTGGGCACCCATGCGCCCGATGATATCGCGGTGACGGTGCTGACCAGCGTCATCGGCCGCAAGCCCGCCCGCAACGCCGTGCTGCTGGATGCCGGCGGCCTGGCGCTGAGCAAGGACCGCAGCACCGCCAATGCCCCGCGCGACTACGGCTTCGGCCTGGTCTGGGACGAGGACGGCAAGCCCGGATTCGGCGAGGCGATCATCAGCCGCACCCACCAGGAACATGGCGAGATGACCAGCAGCGCGCCGCTGCCCTTCGACCGCCTGCCGATCGGCGCCAAGCTGCGCGTGGCGCCGAACCATACCTGCATGACAGCGGCGGCGCATGACCGCTACCATGTGGTGGATGGCAGCCGCGAGGTCATCGCGGTCTGGCCGCGCATCAACGGTTGGTGAGGGAGACGCCCATGTCGCAGCGCCCGCTGTTTCCGCCCGCCCGTGTCGTGCCGCTGGGTGGTGGCGCCAAGCTGATTTTCTGTTCCGGCGTCACCGCGCGCGGCAGCGCGGCCGAGAACCAGCCGGTGGAAGTGCAGGCCGAGGAATGCCTGGCACGGCTGGAACGTGCCCTGGCCAGCGAGGGCGCCGATCTTTCGCACCTGCTGAAGATCACCACCTGGCTCAGCGACATGCGCCACTATGAGGGCTTCAACACCATCCGCCGCCGCATCTTCGAACGCCTGCCGGTGCCGCCGGCCAGCACCTGCGTCGGCGGCGCGCAGTTCACCACCACCACGGTCTGCATCGAGATCGAGGGCATTGCCGTGGTACCGGCGCCGTGAACCGCCCCGGCGCGGCGCATGCCGAGCGCATCCTGGCCGAAAGCGCCCGCCTGGCCGCGGCCTGCACCGCCTGCGGCGAATGCGTGAAGGCTTGCCCGATGACGGCCTGGCTGCCGCTGCCGCCGGCCACGCCGGAAGCCACCGCGCAGGGCATGCGCGCGGTGCTGCTGGGCGAGGAGCCGAATGCGGAAGGCCTGGCCTTCGTCGCCGCCTGCACCCGCAGCGGCAGCTGCAACGCCGCCTGCCCCGAGAAGCTGGACGTCGCCTTCATGCTACGCCTGGCCACCATGCGCGTGCGCGGCGCGCTGGGCGAGGCGCCGCGCGTGCCGGTGAAGGAGGACAGCGGCTGGGCCAGCCGGGTCAAGGCCTTCGCCCGCATGACCATGACCGAGGAGGAGCAGCGCGAATGGACCTGACATTCTGGTTTGGCTGCAACATGACGCGGCATGGCGAGATCGTGCGCCTGACCATGCGGCTGCTGGAAGCCGTGGGCATCTCGGCCGAGGCCAGCGGCGGCACGGCCACCTGCTGCGGCAGCCCGAAGGAGCCGAACGCCACCACCAATGCCGGCATGGCCGCGCGCACGGTGGCGGCGTTCAACAGCCGCGCCACGCCGCAGGTCGCGACCTGGTGCCCCAGCTGCCACATGAACATGCAGGACTTCATGGCGCCGGCAACGCCAACCAACTTCGAGACCCTGCACATCACGGAAGTACTGCACGCCAAGCGCAACCTGCTGCGCCCGCTGCTGACGCATGCGGTGCCATCCCGCGTGCTGCTGCACCGGCATATCGGCTTCGACGGCCGGGTGCCCGTCAACCGCATGGTCGCCGACCTGCTGGCGCTGATCCCCGGCATCACGGTGCTGGAGCAGGCGCCGCTGCCGGGCCACATGTGCTTCGGCTTCCAGTCCATCCCGGGCGCGCTGGCCAAGGCGCAGCGCGAGACGCTGGACGAGATGGCGGCGGTGCAGGCCGACACGCTCTGCACCATCTTCCATAGCTGCCATCGGGAAGGCGTGAACCTGGAGCGGAACCACCCGATCCAGGTGAAGAACTGGGTCCACCTGCTGGCCGAGGCGGCCGGCTGGGACCACCACGACGACTACAAGACCTGGCGCAACGGCGGCGCGGTGCCGGAAGCGGCGCAGCAGGCGGCGGGCGACGCGGTGTTCGAGAAGCTGGTGGCGCCGGAGCTGGCCAAGGCGCCGCTGGCCTAACCCTCCATCCGCAGGTCCAGCGCGTTGGTGATGGCCGTCCACTCCGCCAGGTTGCGGGCAATCTGCGCGCGGAACTCGGCCGGCCCCTGGTAGGCCGGGATGGTGTCGATCTGCCGCAGCCGTGCCAGCGTGGCCGGCTTGTTGGCGCCGGCGCGGAAGGTCTCGGCCAGCTTGTCCAGGATCGGCTGCGGCGTGCGCGCCGGCGCCAGCAGGCCGGAGAAGCCGCCGAAGCGGAAGCGGGCGGAATAGCCCAGCTCCGTCATCATCGGCACGTTGGGCAAGCTGGGGATGCGGCGCTCGCCACTCACCGCCAGGGGACGCACGCGGCCGGCATGCACCATCTCCCCGGCCGCCGCCATGCTGTGCCAGCCGCCATGGATGCTGCCCGACAGCATCTCCTGCAGCATCGGCGTCTCGCCCCGGTACGCCACATGCTCCATCCGCAGCTTGGCTTCCTCGGCCAGCATCAGCGCAAAGGCGTGGCCGGTGCTGCCGCTGGCATAGCTGCCGAAGGAGAGGTCGCGCCCGGCCGACCAGCGCACGAACTCGGCCATGGTCGTCACCTCGGCCGGCACCTTGGGGCCGACCACGAAGGCGACATTGCTGCTGCCCAGCCTGCCGATGGGCGCGAAATCCGCCACGGGGTCGTAGGGGAAGCGGCGCATCACCACCGGCGTTTGAATATGCGTCGTGATGGTGAACAGCAGCTGGTAGCCGTCCGGCGTCACCTTGGACGCATATTCCGTGCCCAGCAGCCCGCCGGCGCCGCCACGGTTCTCGATGACGATGGACTGGCCGAATTCCGGCTGCATCCCCTCGGCCGCGATCCGCGCCCAGGTATCCGTGCCGCCACCAGGCGGGAAGGGCACGATGAAGCGCACCGGGCGGTCGGGGTAGGCCGGCTGGGCGCGGGCCAGGGCAGGCAACAGCAACGGCGTGGCCAGCAGGGCACGGCGGTTCATGGCGTCTCTCCCTATTTTTTCGGCAGGCTAATCAGCGGCGGCGCGCGCGTCACCCCTCGGCGGTGATCCCGGTGCGTTCCACCAGCGTGGTCCAGAAGGCCAGGTATTCCTCCACGTCGCGCTTGAACTCCTCCGGCCCCAGGTATTGCGGCACGGTGTCCAACTCGCGCATCCGGCTCAGCGTGGCGGGCAGGTGCATGGCGTGGCGGAAGGCCTCCACCAGGCGCGCATTCACCGCCGCCGGCAGGTTCTTCGGCCCGAAGACGCCGATGAAGCCGGTGCGGCCGAACAGCTCGCGCGGGTAGCCCTCATCCACCATGGTCGGCACCTGCGGCAGGCTGGGGATGCGGTCCAGCCCCAGCACCGCCAGCGGGCGGACGCGGCCGGCGCGGATATGCTCGCCGCTGCCGGTCATGGAATGGAAGGCGCAGGGGATGCGCCCGCCCAGCACGTCGGCCAGCATCGGCGCCTCGCCCCGGTAGTGCACCGCGGCCATGTCCAGCTTGTCGTGGTCGGAGATAACCTGGCCGAAGGCGTGGCCGGAGGAGCCGGGCGAATAGGTTCCGTAGTTCAGCCCCTTGCCGCGGGCGTAGTCGCGGAACTCCCGCATGCTGCGCACCGGCAGGTCGCCGCGCACGCACCAGGGCAGGGCGGTGGTGCCGAACTTGCCGATGAAGCTGAAGTCGTTGACCGGGTGGTAGGGGAAGCGCTTCAGCACCACCGGGGTCTGCGCGTGGTTGGCGATGTGGAACATGATGGTGTGGCCGTCCGGCGCCGCGTTCTTCACCGCCTCGGCGCCGATCATGCCGCCAGCGCCGGCGCGGTTCTCGATGACCACGGGCTGGCCGAGCATGGCCGCCATCGGTTCCGCCACCAGGCGGGCCCAGATGTCGGTGGCGCCGCCGGGCGGCAGTGGCACCACCATCTTGATCGGCCGGTCCGGAAAGCCCGTCTGGGCGCGGGCGATGGCGGGTACGGCTAGGGCGGCAAACAGGGCGCGGCGGCGCATGCGTTTCTCCCGGGGGCAGTCTTGTTGCCCCCAGGCTACACGGGTCAGCGCCCGTCGGGGTAGTCTCGTGCGGGGCGGGGCCGATAGGCCGGCAACGACCAGCCGCGCAGCAGGGCAGCGGCGCGGATGGCCAGGCAGAGGCAGGCGCCGGCCACCACCGCGGCGTCCCGCCCGGTGCCGTTGACCCGCAGCACCACGAACAGCGCGGCGCCGGCCGCCGCCGCCGTGGCGTAGATCTCCCGCCGCAGGATCAGCGGCAGCTCGTTGCACAGGATGTCCCGCAGGATGCCGCCGAAGGTGGCGGTGATGGTGCCCAGCAGCACCGCCGCCCAGGGGTCCGCGCCGGCGATCAGCGCGGTCTCGGCGCCCACCACGGAATAGATCGCCAGCCCCACCGCATCCGCCCAGACCAGCGCCTTGAACCGGCTCTCCACTCGGTGGGCGAAGAAGAACACCGCCACGCCCACCACCGCGCAAATGCCCAGCAGCAGCGGCGCCCGCAGCCAGAACACCGGGGTGCGGCCCAGCAGCAAATCCCGCACCGTGCCGCCGCCGAATCCGGTGACCGCGGCGATGAGGATGAAGCCGACCACGTCCAGCCCCTTGCGGCTGGCGACCAGCGCGCCGGAGGCGGCGAAGACCGCGATGGCCACCGGGTCCGCCCAGCGGAGGAAATCCTGCAGCAATGTCTCCATGCCCGCCCTTGTGCCCGGCTTGCCGGCCCCGGCGCAACGCGCGACAGTTTCGGCAACCAGAACGGAGGGGAATCGCGATGCGGCTGGCAGGCAAGGTGGCGCTGATAACCGGCGCGGCATCCGGCATGGGGCGCGCCACGGCGAAGCTGTTCGCCGAACAGGGCGCGAAGGTGATGGTGGCCGACATGCTGGAGGCCGAGGGCGCCCAGGTGGTGGCCGAGATCAAGGCCGCCGGCGGCGAGGCGATGTTCCAGCGCCTGGACGTGCCCGAGGAAGACCAGTGGGAGGCGGCGCTGGCCGCCGTGCTGGCCGCCTGGGGCCGGCTGGATGTGCTGGTGCAATACGCCGGCATCAGCGGCAGCAACACCAACAACCTGTTCGACACCGCGCTGTGGGACCGGGTGATGGCGGTGAACGCCCGCGGTACCTTCCTGGGCGTGAAATACGCGGTGCAGCAGATGCGCACGCAAGGCGGCGGCAGCATCGTGAACATCAGCAGCATTTCCGGCAATGTCGGCCAGAAGGGCATTCACTGCGCCTACAACGCCTCCAAGGCGGCGGTGCGGCTGATCACCAAATCCGTGGCGACGCAGGAAGGCGCGGCGGGCATCCGGCTCAACACCGTGCACCCCGGGCTGCTGCCGCCCATGCGCACCAGCGGCATCACGGCGGACCCGGTGACGCGGGCGAAGATGATGGAGCACGTGCCGCTGGGCCGCGACGGGCGCGTGGAGGAAGTCGCCAACGCCGTGCTGTTCCTCGCCAGCGATGAGGCGAGCTACATCACGGGCTCCGAGGTGCATGTGGATGGCGGGTACCTGGCGAACTGACGCCTGACCCGCGCAGGCGGGATCACCCCGCGTCGGGACCACGCCGCCGGCCCGGCGCGGGGCGCAGAAAACCCTACCGTTCTGCCCCCGGCATTGGCTAGGTTGCCGCCAAGCCAATTAAACCAGGGAGGCTTCATCTTGGATCGTCGTGCTCTTTTCGGGGCAGCCGCAGCTGCGCCCGCCGTGCTGGCAGCGCCTGCCATCGCCCAGACCCAGAACCCGGAAGTGCGCTGGCGCCTGGCCAGCAGCTTCCCGCGTACGCTGGATATCCTGTACGGCGGCTGCGAGAACATCTCCCGCCGCGTGGCGGAACTGACCCACAACCGCTTCCAGATCCGCTGCTTCCCGGCCGGTGAAATCGTGCCCGCGCTGCAGACGCTGGATGCGGTGCAGAGCAACAGCATCGAGATCACCCAGACCGCGCCCTACTACTTCATCGGCAAGGAAGCGAGCTTCGCCTTCTACACCGCCATTCCCTGGGGCCTGAACGTGCGCCAGATGACCGCCTGGCTGCACCATGGTGGCGGCGAGGCGCTGGGGACCGAGCTGTTCAACGACTACAACTGCTTCGGCATCGCCGCCGGTGACACCGGCGCGCAGATGGGTGGCTGGTGGCGCAAGGAGATCAAGTCCGTCGCCGACCTGCAGGGCGTGAAGTTCCGCATCGGCGGCCTGGGCGGCCAGGTCTTCGCCAAGGTCGGCGTCTCGCCCACCCAGATCGCCGGTGGCGACATCTACCCCAGCCTGGAACGCGGCGTGATCGACGCGGCCGAATGGGTTGGCCCGTATGACGACGAGAAGCTCGGCTTCGCCCGCGTGGCGCCGTACTACTACACGCCGGGCTTCTGGGAAGGCAGCTCGCGCAACTACTTCCTGATCAACAAGCCGGCCTGGGCGGCGCTGCCGGACGACTACAAGGCCATCCTGAAGATCGCCTGCGCCGAGCAGGTGGCGGCGATGTCGGCGCATTTCGACTACGCCAACCCCGCCGCGCTGCGCCGCCTGGTGGCCAGCGGCACCCAGCTGCGCGCCTTCCCGCGCGACGTGCTGCAGGCGCTGTGGAATGCGGCCCACGAAGTGTACGAGGAAATCGGCGCCCGCGACGCCCGGTTCAAGAAGATCTGGACCAACTACAAGGCGTTCCGCGACGAGCAGTTCAGCTGGTTCCGCGTGCTGGAAACCAGCTACGACAACTTCGTGCAGCAGGCCTCGGCCCGCCGCAGCTAGCGTACCGGGGGTGGCGGCTCAGGCCGCCACCTCTCCCACGCCTTCCCGCAGCATTTCGATCAGCGGCGCCACCAGCGCGCCCTGGCCGCCGGCATCGCCGAAGACGCACATCTCCGCCGTGCCCAGGCCTGGCAGGCCCGGCAACTCCACCAGGCCCGGCAGGAAGCCGCCGCGGCCCAGTACCGTCACCCCCAGCCCCGCCTGCGCCGCCGCCGCCACGCCCAGCAGGCTGGCGCTGGTAAACACCACCTCATGCGCCAGGTTAGCCCGCCCCAGCGCCGCCAGCGCCCGGTCGCGGAACATGCAGCCGGGCGGCAGCAGCGCCAATGGCAGCGGCCGGCTCTCGGGCGCGGCGAAGTCGGGCGCGGCGGCCCAGACCACGGCTTCGGTGAAGATCGGCCGACCCTCGGTCTCGCCATCCCGCCGCTTGCCCAGCACCAGGTCCAGCCGGCCAGCCTCCTGCTCGGCGCGGAGCTCGTGGCTGCGGCCGACCTCCACTTCCAGCCGAACCTCGGGATAGACGCGGGAGAAGCGCGCCAGCAGCGGCGCCAGGGTGCGGGGCACGAAGTGGTCCGCCACGCCCAACCGCAGCCGCCCGGCCACGGCCGGCGCCACCATGCGGCGCACCGCCTCGTCATTCAGCGCCAGGATGCGGCGGGCATAGCCCAGCAGCGCCTCGCCGTCCCGCGTCAGCGCCACGCTGCGGCTGGTGCGTTCGAACACGCGCCGGCCGATCAGGTCTTCCAGCCGCTTCACCTTCAGCGAGACGGCGGACTGGGTCAGCCCCAGCGCCGCGCCGCTGCTGGTGAAGCCGCCGCGCTCCGCCACGGTGACGAAGCAGCGCAGCAGGTCGAGGTCGAGGTCGGGGATCCGCATGGCAGGAGTACAACCCCTGCCACGCGGGTTATCAATGACGTCGGTTGATGCTCAGCAGTCGTTGCCGCTGCCGTAGTCACCGCCATCGCTGCCGCCGCCGTCGTAGCTGGGGCTGGCGTCATCCGGGGCATAGCCACCACCGGCGCCGTCCCAGCTGGTGGGCACGGCGTCGGACTGATAGGCCGGCGGGGCGCCGGCGAACTTGTCCGGCCCGCCGAAGTCCTTCGGCCCACCGGAATCCCAGCCCTGCGACGCCGCGACCGACCCCGGGTCCTGCCAGGGCGAGCCGCCCACGCCGCCCGCCTGCCCGGCGCCGGCATGGCCCGCGCCGAACCCGCCGGCCGCCGCCGCCGAGGCGTCCTGGCCATGGTGGCTGAAGGCGTTCATCAGCATGTTGCCGACCACCACGCCGCCGGCCACGCCGGCCGCGGTGCGCAGCGCGCCGCCCAGGAAGCTGGGCCCCTGCTGCTGCGGCTGCTGCTGCAGCGCCTGCGGGTTGTAGCCGGGCGGATACTGCGGCGGCGGCGGCGGGGCATAGCCCTGCTGCTGCTGCGGATAGCCGGGTTGCGGGGCACCCTGGGCCGGGCGCTGGCCGCCGCCGAACAGCCCGCCGAGGAAGCCGCCACCCTGGCGCGGCGCCGGTGCGGCCTGGGCCTGCTGCGCCTGGCTGCGGGCCTGGTCGCGTTCCCATTCCAGCTGGCGGATGCGGTTCTGCGATTCCACCAGCGCCGCTTCCTGCACGAAGGCGGTCTGCGTCAGCCGGTAGCGCGCTTCCGGGTATTGCTGGAACAGGTGGGCGATGTAGGCATCGGCCTCCGGGTCCACCGGCGGCAGCTGGGGCCGCGCCTGGGTGGCGGGCACGCTGCCGCCCCAGGGGTTGCCGGCGGCTGGCGCCCCGCCCGCGTCGGCACCGGAAACCCGGGCCACGTAGTCACTGATGATCCGGCGTTCTTCGTCGGTCATTGTCGCATCTCCTGGGCCCCAAGGTCCCGGTGGCGGCCGCCCGTTCAGCAGGCGTGCCGTCTGACTGGGGCCGCCCCGCGACGTGGCCCGGCGGCGTCACCGTTTCAAGGGAAGCGGCTACGCAATGCGCGCCGGCAGCCCCAGCCGCGGCCATTCGATCGCCGGGCAGCGGTCCTGCACGTAGCGCAGCCCGGCGGTGCGCGCGCGGGTGGCAGCGGCGTCGTCCACCACGCCCAGTTGCAGCCAGACCGATCTGGCACCCAGCTGGATCGCCTCGTCCACCACCTGGCCGGCCTGGTCGCTGCGGCGGAACACGTCCACCAGGTCCAGCGGCCCGGCCTCCGCCAGGCTGGCGACCACGGTGCGGCCGTGGATTTCCCGCCCGGCCAGCATGGGGTTCACCAGGGCCACATCGTAGCCGTGCTGCAGCAGGAAGGCGGGGATGTAGCAGCCCGCGCGGTCCGGCTTGTCGGAGGCGCCGACTACGGCGATGCGGCGGGTGGTCAGCAACAGGTCGCGGATCTCGGCGTCGGTCATTGCTTCCATTTTCTTCTTCCTCAATCGATGGCTATCATACACGTGGAGCGCGTCATGCTTAACGAGGTGCATTATGGCGAAGGTTACATACGAACGGACAGGCGCGCTTTTGCGAACTGCTTTCCGTGTGATTTTGGAAGCGCCAGACGCCGTAGGTCTACAAGCAAAAGACGTGATCGCTAAAGTGGCGGAGCGCTGCCCTCCGAATGAATATGAAAATGGGACTTACGGTGATGGCACAAGGCGATTTGATAAAATTTTGCGTTTCTCATCCATCGACTGCGTGAAGGCGGGTTGGCTTGTAAAACAACGAGGAATCTGGTCAATTACTGAAGAAGGCAAGATAGCGCTAGAAAAATACAAAGTTCCATCCTCTTTCCATAAAGAGGCGAGCAAGCTTTACTGGATATGGAAGCAAAATCAGGGCGACATGAAGCCAGATTCCAATCTGGATAGCTCGGATGGAATCGATGTTGATAAATTCGATATAAATAAAGACTCAGAGATAATTCTTGAAGAGGTGGAAGAGAGGGCGCGAACCGAGATATCTAAATACATTGAGAGCTTGCCGCCTTTTGAGTTTCAGGGACTGGTCGCTCAGCTTTTGGTTGGAATGGGCTACCATATCAATGAAGAGGCAATGCCAGGTCCCGATGGCGGGGTCGACATTGTAGCGTTTTCAGATCCCCTCGGCGCAAAGGCGCCTAGACTAAAAGTTCAAGTCAAGCGACAAATACAGCCGGCTGATATAAGTGTTGTTAAACAATTAGCATCATCTATTACTAAAGATGATGTGGGACTTTTCTTTTGTACGGGGGGGGTTTACCAAAAATGCGAGGATGTTTTCGCGGGATATCCATAACGCACAATTAACACTCATCGACATGGTTCAGTTTTTAGCCTTGTGGTCAAAACACTATCAAAGCATCCCAGAAGATGCGCGCAAGAAGCTCCCGCTTAAGCCCGTTTATTTCTTGAACTTGAAAAGTTAAATTAGAACGCCTCCAGCAGCCGCCCGAAGCCCGGCACCTTGTCCTCGATGCCGTGGCTGCGCAGCACATGCCACCAGGTGGCGGTGTTGATGGCGATGACGGGCTTGCCCAGCCAGAGTTCCGCCGCTGCCGCCAGCCGCACCATGGAAAGATTGGTGCCCACCTGCACCAGCGCGTCCACGTCGTCGCCATCCAGCCGGCGCAGCGCGTCGCGGCATTCGGCCGTGGTGAAGGCGGCGATGCCGGTCCAGCTGGTGGCGTGCAGCGCGATGTCGCACTTCACCTCGAAGCCCGCTTCCTGGAAGTAGGTGCGGACGATGTCGTTCATCACCGGCCAGTAGGGGGAGAGGAAGGCGATGCGCTTGGCCCCGTAGCGACGCAGGGCCTCCGCGGTGGCGATGCTGCCGCAGCTGACCTTTAGCCCGGTTTCCTCGCGCACCTGGGCGACGAAGCGTTCCGCCCCGGCGACGCCGCCATAGAAGGTGACGGAGGACATGCCCATGACGAAGCCGTCCGGCTCCATGGTCATGCCCACGCGCACCGCGTCCATGACGTTGCCGGCGATGACGTCGATGCCGGCCTTGAAGCTCTCGTTGGAGATGGCCTTGGCGTTGGGGGTGATGATCGGCCGGTAGTGGCAGGTGACGCCGGGCGGGCGCATCGCCTCGAAGTCCGGCTGCACCACGGTGTTGGTGGAAGGGCCGATGGCGGCGAACTTGGCGCGCCAGCCGAGGGCGTCACGTGCTTGCATGCATCACCTCCGCCGCCGTCATCAGGTCGGCGTATTTCTGGCCCATGTCGAACAGGTTGGCCTCGTGCGGTGCCAGCGCGCGGTCGCCGACGCAGTCGGTGGCGACGATGCAGCGCAGGTTGTGCTGCATGGCATCCACCACGCTGGCGCGGACGCAGCCGCTGGTGGTGCAGCCTGCCACCACCACCGTATCCACCCGGCGGAACGCCAGCCAGGCTGCCAACGCGGTGCCGAAAAAGGCGCTGGCGCCCTGCTTGCGCACCACCAGCTCGCCGTCGCGTGGCGCCAGCGCTGGCACGATCTGCGACAGCGGGTTGGCCTCGGTCAGCTTCAGCAGGGAAGGCGCCTTCAGCGTGAACACGCCGGCATCGCTGCCGTCATCGGCATAGACCACGCGGGTATGCGCCACCGGCCAGCCGCGCGCCCGGGCATGCGCCAGCAGTGGCACGGTGGCGTCGATGGCGGCCAGGATGTTGCCGCCGCCGAAATGCGCGGGGTCGGCGAAGCCCGCGACGAAATCCACCACCAGCAGCGCCGGGGCCTGCCCCATGCCGGCGCGCCCGGCGAAGCCCTGCCGCGCGTAGATGTCCAACTCGTTCATCCCGGCATCAGAGAACCAGCGCGGAGGGCTGGCAAGCCCCCGGCGGCTGCGGCAGGCTGCGGGCAAATGGTGGAGGAAACACCTTGGACAACCGCGCGCCCCTGTTCACGCGCCGCCGCGCGCTTCTCGCCGCCACGCTCGCCGCGCCGGCCGCGGCGCCCGCCTCTGGGCTCGCCCAGCCGCGCTGGCCGGACCACCCCATCCGCATGATCGTCGCCTGGCCGCCCGGTGGTGGCGCCGATACCCCGGCGCGCCTGGCCGCGCCCACCATGCAGCGCGTCCTCGGCCAGCCCCTGGTCATCGAGAACCGCGGCGGCGCCAGCGGGGCCATCGGCCAGGGCGTCGCCGCCCAGGCACCGGCCGATGGCTATACCGTGCTGGCCGATACCTCCGGCATCATCACCAACAGCCTGCTGGTACCGAACCTCGGCTTCGACTCGGAAAAGGCCTTCACCCCCGTCTGCAAGCTGGTGGACAGCCCGCTGATCCTGGTGGTGCGCGCCGACAGCCCGCTGCGCTCCCTGGCCGACCTGCTGGAACAGATGCGGCGGGAGGACGGCAAGCTGCCCTTCGCCTCCTCCGGCGCCGGGGGCGGCACCTATATCAGCGTCATCACCCTGATGCAGCGCGCCGGGGTCTCGGCCACCCATGTCGCCTATCGCGGCGGGGCGCAGTCCATCCTGGGCCTGGTCGGCGGCGACGCGGTGTTCACCTTCTCCACCCTGCCGCAGGCGGTGCCGCTGGTGCGGGAAGGCCGTCTGCGCGCGCTCGCCGTCTCCACCCCGCAGCGCCTGGCCAACCTGCCGGACGTGCCCACCGTGGCCGAGCAGGGCTTCCCCGGCTACAGCTACGCCGAGTTCCTCGGCTTCCACGTGCCCGCCGGCACGCCCGCCGAGCCGATCAACCGCCTCTGGGAAGCCGCCGCCGAGGCGATGAAGCAGCCGGAGGTGCTGGCGCGCCTGGGCCAGATCGGCATGCTGCCGGCCCCGCTCGGCCCGCGCGACTTCCAGCACTTCATCGCCGAGCACCGCGCCTTCCTGCGGGCCCGCATCGCCGATGGCAGCCTGAAGCGGGAGGACTGACGGCAGGGCCATTGCAGAAGGCGTGCAGTATACAAACGTCACGTTTACCGGGGCCAGGGCATAGACCGGCGGCGTTCATCTCCGGAAGCCGTCATGCGCCTCAACCTGCCCCGACTGACCCTGACCCTGCGGCTGCAGTCGCTGACCATCCTGTTCACGCTGGCGGTCGCCGCCATCGTCGGCCTGGCGCTGCAGCAGCAGCGCAACGCCATGCTGGCGGACCGCCAGGCGCAGCTGACCGCCATCGTGCAGGTGGCCACGGGCGTGGCGGCGGCGCTGCACACGCAGGAACGTGCCGGCACGCTGACCCGCGACCAGGCCGTGACCCAGTTCCGCAGCCTGGTGCGCGGCATGCGCTACAACCGCGACGACTACCTCTTCGTCTACGACATGGTGGGGACGCTGCTGGTCTCGGTGCCGCAGCCGCAGGTGGAGGGTCGCAACCGGATGGAGGCGCGCGACGCCGAGGGCCGACCCTTCATCCGCGAGATGCGCGACCTGGCCCGCGCCGGCGGCGGCAGCCTCACCATCGCCTACCAGAAGGATGGCGAGACCACGTCGCGGCGCAAGCTGAACCATGTCGAGGCCTTCGCGCCCTGGGAGCTGTTCATCGGCACCGGCGTGTTCATGGATGACCTGGACGCCGCCTGGCGCGAGGGCCTGGTGCGCCTGGTGCTGCCGGCGGCCGGCGTGGCGCTGCTGGGCATGCTGGCGGCGCTGCTGGTGGCGCGCTCCATCGCCCGGCCGCTGGGGCGGCTGCACAAGGTCATGCAGCACATCGCCACCGGCGCCCTGACCGACGCGGTGACCGACACCGAGCGTGGCGACGAGGTTGGCGCCATGGCGCGTGCCACCCTGGTGTTCCGCGACCAGGCCGCCCGCGTGCGGGAGATGGAGGCGATGGCGGTCACCGAGCGCCGCCAGGCCGCCGAGCACCAGCGCACCGCCACCATGGCCCTGGCAGATGAGGTGGAGCGCACCGTGGGCGGCATCGCCACCACGCTGAACGAGGCATCGCTCCGCATGGCCCAGGCGGCGGAGGCCGCCGCCGGCGCCGCGAGCGAGACCGCCAGCCAGGCCAGCGGCGCCACCGAGGGCGCCGGCCGTGCCAGCCGCAGCGCCCAGACCGTGGCCGCCGCCGCCGAGGAGATGACCGCGACGGTGACCGAGATCTCCCGCCGGGTCAGCGAAAGCGCGGCCATGTCGACCGAGGCGCTGCTGAAGGTGCGGGCCACCGACGACACCATCCGCGCCCTGACCGACGGCGCTCGCCGCATCGGCGAGGTGCTGGGGCTGATCGCCGACATTGCCGGCAAGACCAACCTGCTGGCGCTGAACGCGACGATCGAGGCTGCCCGCGCCGGCGAGCACGGCAAGGGCTTTGCGGTGGTGGCCAGCGAGGTCAAGGCGCTGGCGGCCCAGACCGCCCGCGCCACGGATGAGATCGGCGGCCAGATCGAGCAGATGCGCGCCGCCACCGCACGAACCGTCACCGCCATCGGCGAGATCGGCACCACCACGGCGCGCAGCAGCGAGATCGCCACCGCCATTGCCGCCGCGGTGGAGCAGCAATCCGCGGCGACACGGGAGATTGCCAGCGCCGCGCTGGACGGCGCCCGCGGCACCGATGCGGTCAGCACCACCATCGGCGCGGTGGAAGCGGTGGCCGGCCGCGCCGGCGAGGCTGCCCAGGGCATGCGCGGCGCGGCGGCGGAAGTGGCGCGTCAGGGCCAGGCGCTGCGCCAGGCCATCGGCACGCTGACCCAGCAACTGCGCCAGGCGGCGTAGGGCGCCCGCTGGCGGCGCCTTACCGCGCCGCCAGCGGAGCCTATTACCGTGCCGCCAGCGGAACCTATTACCGTGCCGCCAGCGGCAACCGCCCGCCGCTGAAGGCATCGCGCAGACGCTGCGCCGCCAGGGCCTGGGCCTCCGCGGCTTCGGGCACCACGGCGGCGGTGCCGAAGAACTCGTGTACCATGCCCGGCCACGTCCGCTGCAGGGCCGGCACCCCGGCGGCCTGCAGCTTGCGCGCCAGCAACTCGCCGTCGGAGCGCAGCGGGTCGATGCCGGCATTGATGATGGTGGCCGGCGGCAGCCCGCGCAGGTTGGCCTTCTCCACCACGTTCAGCCGGGCATCCTCCAGGTCCAGCGGGGATCGGGTCAGCTTGTCCACGAACCACAGGATGTCGTCGCGCCCCAGCGGCACGGCGGCGGTGTTCTCCAGGTAGGCGGCGGTGCGCGTATCGGTCCCCGCCACCGGATAGATCAGCAGCATGTGCCGCGGCGCCGGCAGGTGCTGGTCCCGCGCGCCCATGGCGACCGAAAGCGCCAGGTTGCCGCCGGCGCTCTCCCCGGCGACGGCGACGCGGTTGCGGTCGGCGCCCAGCTGTTCGGCATGGCCGACCGCCCAGGACCAGGCGAACAGCGCGTCGTCATGCGCCGCCGGGAACTTGTGCTCCGGCGCCTGGCGATAATGCGCCGAGAGCACCACCGCGCCGGTCTGCGCCGCCAGCGCCCGGGCGGAGGCGTCGTAGGTATCCAGGTCGGCGATGACCCAGCCACCGCCGTGGAAATACACGATCAGGGGCGCCCGCCCACCGCTGCCATCCGGCGAGGGGGAATAGACCCGGGCGGCGATAGCGCCGGCCGGGCCGGGGATGCTGATGTCCCGCACCGCCGCCAGTGGCTGCGGCGCCTGGTCCTGGCCGCGCAGCTGCTGCACCCGTCGCACCGCATCGGCCATGCTGGGCTGGCGGCGGGCCTGCTCCACCGTCAGCGTCGAGACCGGCTTGGCGCCGAGCTGGATAAAGGCTTGCACCACCTGGCCCATCGGCTGCGCCGCCGATTGCGCCGTCTGCCGCGCCGCGCCGGACCCGCCCAGCGCCTGCTGCCCGCCCACCGTGCCGGTGCCCGAGAGGTCCATGGCGGCGGTGGAGCAACCGCCGAGCGCGAGCGCGCCGAGCAGCGAGGCACGGCGGGAGAGGAGGGGGCGAGGGTGCATGGGGCGACCTTTCGTGATGCGTTGCGGCCGAACGCCGACCGGCCGGGCTTGTTCCCGGCGCCAGCGGGCGCATCTTCCCCGGCATGAACCTGCCCTTCCTGTCCCGTGCCCCGCGGGTTGCCGTGGTGCGCCTGCACGGCGCCATCATGGCCAGCGCCAGCCCCATGGGCGGCCAGGCGCTGAACCTGGCCGGCCTGGCGCCGGTATTGCAGCGCGCCTTCGAGCTGAAGCGCGCCAGCGCCGTCTTCCTGGTCATCAACTCGCCCGGCGGGTCGCCGGTGCAGTCCAGCCTGATCGCCCAGCGCATCCGCGCCCTGGCCGAGGAGAAGCGGCTGCCGGTCACGGCCTTCGTCGAGGATGCGGCGGCCAGCGGCGGCTATTGGCTGGCCTGCGCGGCCGATGAGATCATCGCCGACCCCGGCAGCATCCTGGGGTCCATCGGCGTCATCTCGCAGGGCTTCGGCCTGCAGGGCGCCATGGCCAAGCTGGGGGTGGAACGCCGGCTGCGGACGGCGGGGACGGAGAAGAGCTTCTGGGACCCCTTCGGCCCGGAACGGCCGGAAGACCTGGCGCGGCTGGACGCGCTGCTGGCGGAGTTGCATGCCGAGTTCCGCGGTTGGGTGGAGCAGCGCCGCGGCACGCGGCTGAAGGCGCCGGCCGACCAACTCTTCACCGGCCGCTTCTGGGCCGGCCGCCGGGCGGTGGAACTGGGCCTGGCGGATGGGCTGGGCGAAATCCGCGCCGAAGCCCGGCGCCGCTATGGGCCGAAGGTGAAGCTGGTGCCCTTCGGCGGCCGGCGGCGCGGCTTGCTCTCGCGCCTGTTGCCGGGGCTTTCGGCCGAGGCCTTGCTGGCCGTGGCCGAGGAGCGCGCGCTGTGGGGGCGGCTGGGGCTTTAGCCTTCCCGCCGGAAGCGCGCCGCCGTCACCGCATCGCCGCCCAGCGCGGCCTCGACCAGCGCGCGCCCGGCCGGCGTTTCAACCAGCGCCAGCACCCGCTGGAACCAAGGCACCTGGCCGCGCACCCGGGCCAGGAACAGCCGGTCCAGCGCCTCCGCCACCGGGCCGCGCCCTTGGCAGCAGGCACAGGCCACCGCGTGGGGCAGGCTGGCGTCGAACCGCGCTGCCGCCGCCGCGCCTGGCGGGGCGGTGGTGCCGGCCTCCAGCAGCAGCGCGGCGGGCGGGCCAGCCACCAGGGCAGCCGCCAGCGCGCCGGCATCGGCCAGCAGGGTCAGCGGGATACGGGCGTCGAGGGTCCAAGCCATACCTGCTAGACATAAGGATATGTTTATGTCATTGGCAAGCCCATGGAACCCCTGCTGGCCCAACTGCGCGCCGCTGCCGAGCCGACCCGGCTGCGGCTGCTTGCGCTGTGCGCCCGCGGCGCCTTCTGCGTGACCGACCTGTGCGACGTGCTGGGCCAGAGCCAGCCGCGCCTGTCCCGCCACCTGAAGCTGCTGGTGGAGGCCGGGTTGCTGGCCCGCCTGCCGGAGGGGGTCAACGTGTTCTTCCAGGTGCCGGCCGGGGCCGAGCTGGTCCACACCCTGCTGGCCCGCCTGCCGGAGGATGACCAGACCCTGGCCGCCGACCGCCGCCAGGCCGTGCGCCTGGCCGCCGAGCGCGCCCGCGAGGCCAGCGCCGCCTTCCGCCGGGATGGCGCGGACTGGGACGAGCTGCGCGCGCTGGGCCTGCCCGCCGCCGAGATCGAGCAGGCCATCGTCGCCCTGCTGCCGGCGCGCATCCCGGCGCTGCTGGATATCGGCACCGGCACCGGCCGGCTGCTGGAACTCATCACCCCGCGCACCGCCCGGGCGCTGGGCGTGGATGCCAGCCGCGACATGCTGCATTTGGCCCGCGCCCGCCTGGCCGAGCGCGGTCTTGCCGCGCGCTGCGCCGTGCGCCAGGCCGACATGTACCGCCTGCCGCTGCCGGATGCGGATTTCGACGTGGTGGCCATGCAGATGGTGCTGCACTACGCGGAAGACCCCGGCGCGGCGATTGCCGAGGCCGCCCGCGTGCTGCGCCCCGATGGCCTGCTGCTGATCGCCGACCTGGGCCCGCACCAGCGCGGCGAGCTGCTGGCCAGGAACGCGCATCGCTGGCCGGGCTTTGATGATGCCGCCATCGCCGGTTGGCTGGGTGCCGCCGGCTGCGCCGCGCTGGCACCGGTTTCGGTGCCCGGCCCGCTGGAGGTGCGGCTGTGGCCGGCGCGCCGCATTCCCGGCATGGCCACCCGTGCCGTGCCCGAGCTGACCTTCTGATCCCGACCTTCTGACTGCTTGAGACGGAATTCCGCATGTCCCGCCCCCATCTGCTCGACGCCCTGCGTGACCGCGTATTGCTCTGCGATGGCGGCATGGGCAGCCGCGTCCAGGCGCTGACGCTCGACATTGAGAAGGACTACTGGGGCCGGGAGAACTGCACCGACGTGCTGGTGCTGTCCCGCCCCGACCTGGTGCGGGAAATCCACCGCGGCTACTTCGAAGCCGGCAGCGACATGGTGCTGACCAACACCTTCGGTGGGTCGCCGGTGACGCTGGGCGAGTTCGACCTCAGCGAGCGCGCCTTCGAGATCAACAAGAACGCGGTGGAGCTGGCGCGCGAGGCGGCGGAGACGTTTGCCGATGGCCGCGACCGCTGGGTGATCGGCGATATCGGGCCGGGCACCAAGCTGCCCTCGCTGGGGCACATCAGCTACGACGCGCTGGAAGCGGCGTTGCAGGAGCAATGCCGTGGGCTGATCGCCGGCGGCGCCGACGCGCTGCTGACCGAGACCAACCAGGACACGCTGTTCATCAAGGCCGCGGTCAATGCCGCCAAGGCGGCGCGCCGCGCCGCCAACAGCGACATCCCCATCTTCGTGCAGGTGACGGTGGAGACGACGGGCACGCTGCTGGTCGGCCCCGACATCGCCGCCGCCGCCACGGTGGTGAACGCGCTGGACGTGCCGCTGATCGGGCTGAACTGCGCGACGGGCCCGCAGGAGATGGCCGAGCATGTGAAGTGGCTGAGCCAGAACTGGCCGGGCCTGCTGAGCGTGCAGCCCAATGCCGGCCTGCCGGAACTGGTGGACGGCCAGACCCACTATCCCCTCGGCGCCGCCGAGATGGCCAGCTGGATGGAGCGCTTCGTCCTGGAGGACGGCTTCAACCTGATCGGTGGTTGCTGCGGCACCTCCATTCCGCACATCCAGGGGCTGGACGCCATGCTGCGCAAGGTGGGCAAGGGCTTCCGGCCTACGCCTGCGGCGCGCAAGCACTACTGGGTGCCTTCGGTGGCCAGCCTCTACGGCGCGGTCAGCCTGCGGCAGGAAAACGCCTACTTCTCCATCGGCGAACGCTGCAACGCCAATGGCAGCAAGGCCTGGCGCGAACGCCAGGCGGCGCATGACTGGGATGGCTGCGTCGCCATCGGCCGCGAGCAGGTGGGCGAGGGCAGCAACAGCCTGGACATCTGCACCGCCTTCGTCGGCCGCGACGAGATGGCCGAGATGAGCGAGGTGATTACCCGCTTCACGTCGAGCGTGAACGCGCCGCTGGTGATCGACTCCACGGAAACGCCGGTGATCGAGGCCGCGCTGAAGCTGCATGGCGGCAAGCCGATCATCAACTCCATCAACTTCGAGGATGGCGAGCAGGCCGCGATCGACCGTCTGGTGCTGGCCAAGAAGTTCGGCGCCTGCGTCATCGCGCTGACCATCGACGAAGTCGGCATGGCCAAGACCGCCGAGGACAAGCTCCGCATCGCCCGCCGCCTGGTCGACTTTGCCTGCAACAAGTACGGGTTGCCGCAGAGCGACCTGATGATCGACCCGCTGACCTTCACCATCGCCACCGGCAACGAGGACGACCGCAAGCTGGGGCAATGGACGCTGGAGGGCATCCGCATGATCCGGGACGAGTTCCCGGACATCCAGATCATCCTCGGCCTGTCCAACATCAGCTTCGGCCTGAACCCGGCGGCGCGGCACGTGCTGAACAGCGTGTTCCTGGACCATGCGGTGAAGGCCGGCATGACCGGCGCCATCGTGCATGTCTCCAAGATCAAGCCGCTGCACCTGATTCCGCCGGAGGAAGTGCAGGTTGTGGAAGACCTGATCTTCGACCGCCGCAGCGAGGGCTATGACCCGCTGCAGAAGGTGCTGGAAATCTTCTCCGGCCGGAAGGCCGCCGACAACGTGAAGAAGGTGCGGGCCGAGACGGTCGAGGGCCGCCTCAAGGACCGCATCGTCGATGGCGACCGCAAGGGGTTGGGCGAGGAGCTGCAGGCCGCGCTGGACCAGGGCAACACGCCGCTCTCCATCATCAACGACGTGCTGCTTGACGGCATGAAGGTGGTCGGCGAGCTGTTCGGCGCCGGCAAGATGCAGCTGCCCTTCGTCCTCCAGAGTGCCGAGACGATGAAGGCCGCGGTCGCCTACCTGGAACCCTTCATGGAGAAGATCGAGGGCCAGGAGAAGGGCACCATCGTGCTCGCCACGGTGAAGGGCGACGTGCACGACATCGGCAAGAACCTGGTCGACATCATCCTGACCAACAACGGCTACCGCGTGGTCAACCTGGGCATCAAGGTGCCGCTGGCCGACATGGTCGCGGCGGTGAAGACCCATAAGGCGCATGCCATCGGCATGTCCGGCCTGCTGGTGAAATCCACCGTGGTGATGCGCGAGAACCTGGAGGAGATGCATCGCCAGGGGCTGGAGGTGCCGGTGCTGCTCGGCGGCGCCGCGCTGACCCGCAACTACGTGGAAGATGACTGCGTCCGCGCCTATGCCGGTGGCGAGGCGAGCGGCCGCGTGGCCTATGCGCGCGATGCCTTCGACGGCCTGCACCTGATGGACAAGGTCACCGGCAACGGCTTCGACGACTACCTGGCGGCGGTGCAGAAGAAGCGCATCGGCAAGGCGCGGAACGAGAGCCGTACGCTGGGCCAGGCCGACCCGCGCGGCTTCGCGCCGGTGGATGTCGGCTACGCCCAGTCCCGCCGCCGCAAGCTGCAGGCGGGCACCACAACGCCGGCGCCGCCCTTCTGGGGCGCCCGCGTGCTGGAAAGCGTGCCGAAGGCGATCATCCCCTTCATCAACGAACGCAGCCTGTACCAATTCCAGTGGGGCTTCCGGAAGCAGGGCAAGTCGCTGGACGACTTCCTCGGCTGGGCCAAGCAGGAACTGCGGCCGGTGCTGAAAAGGATGCTCGCCTTGACCGATGAGCAGGACATCCTCCGCCCGCAGGCGATCTACGGCTATTGGAAGTGCGCGGGGCAGGGCAACGACTTGGTGCTGTTCCACGAGGATGGCAGCGAGGCGCTGCGCTTCACCCTGCCGCGCCAGCCGAAGCAGGACGGCGAATGCATCGCCGACTTCGTGACGGATATCGAGGATGGCCGCGACGTCATCGGCCTGCAGGTGGTCACCGTCGGCCAGAAGGCCAGCGACATCGCCCGCACCTGGTTCGAGGATGACCGCTACCAGGACTACCTCTACCTGCACGGTCTGTCCGTGGAGATGGCCGAGGCGATGGCGGAATACACCCACAAGCGCATCCGTGCCGAACTCGGCTTTGCCGGCGAGGATGACCGCGACATGGACCGCATGCTGCAGCAGGGCTACCGCGGCGGGCGCTACAGCTTCGGCTACCCGGCCTGCCCGCGGCTGGAGGACCAGGTGCCGCTGCTGCGCCTGCTGGGGGCGGAACGCATCGGCGTCAGCATCTCCGACGAGTGGCAGCTGCACCCGGAACAGTCCACCAGCGCCATTGTCCTGCACCACCCGAAGGCGAAGTATTTCAGCGTGTGAGGGAAGGGGTTGCGGCCCCACCCCGGATGCGGGCATGAACCGGCCCCATCCGGAGCCCCAGCCCGCCCCCATGCCCCTTTCGGCCCTCTTCCTGGCTAGCAGCCCCCCGGCATGACCAGGGTCATCCGTACCGCCATCGGCAGCGTCGTCGTCGCCTGCCTGGTGCTGGCGCTGAAGCTGGCGGCCTGGTGGCTCACCGGCAGCGTGGCGCTGCTGGCGGATGCGCTGGAATCGGTGGTCAACGTGGTGGCGGCCAGCGCGGCGCTGGCGGCGCTGCACTTCGCCGCCCTGCCGCCGGACGCCAACCACCCCTACGGCCATACCAAGGCGGAGTATTTCTCGGCGGTGCTGGAAGGCGCGCTGATCGTCATCGCCGCCTTCTCCATTCTGCATGAGGCCTATGGCGCCTGGGTCCGCCCGCGCCTGCTGACCAGCCCCGATGTCGGCCTGGCGATCTCGGCCGGCGCCACCGTCATCAACCTGCTCTGGGCGCTGCTGCTGTTCCGCCGTGGCCGCGCCGCCCGCTCCCCGGCGCTGCTGGCGGATGCGCGGCACTTGATGGCGGATGTCGTCACCTCCATCGGCGTCATCGCCGGCGTCGCCGCCGTGGCGCTGACCGGCAAGACCTGGTTCGACCCGCTGCTGGCGGCGCTGACCGCGGTGAACATCCTGTTCAGCGGTTGGGCGCTGATGCGGGCCAGCTTCTCCGGCCTGATGGACGAGGCGGTGCCGGACGAGCTGCTGGGCCGCATTCGCCGCGTGGTCGGCGCCAATGCCCAGGGCGCGATCGAGGCGCATGACCTGCGGACCCGCCATGCCGGGCGGCTGGTGTTCATCGATTTCCACCTGGTGGTGCCCGGCGGCATGACGGTGGACGACAGCCACGCCATCTGCGACCGCATCGAGGCGGCGCTGAAGGCCGAGGTGGATGGCGCGGTCATCAGCATCCATGTCGAGCCCGAGGGCAAGGCCAAGCATCATGGGGTGCTGGTGCTGTGAGCCTGCCGGCCGGGCTCGAGCTGCCGTTGCCCGGCCTGGCCGGCCCGGCGCGGCAGGACCGTTGGCCAGCCGCTTCCCGACCCGCCTCGCGCCCCTGGCCGCCGGCCGCCTCCCTGGTGCTGCACGGGCTGGCGCTGGCCTTCGCCCTTGGCCTGCTGGCGCTGCCGCGCGCCGAAACGCCGCCGGACCAGGCGGTGGAGATCCTGTGGGAACAGCCTCCGGCCCAGGAATCGGAGGCGCTGCCGGAAGCCGAGCCGCCCTCTCCCCCCGCCGTGCCGCCCCCACCGGAAATGGCCCCACCCCCGCCGCCACCGCCCCCGGCGGCCGCGCCGCCGCTGCTGATGGAGCCGCCGCCGCCCGCCCTGCCGGACAGCACGGCCCTGCTGCCGCCGCCGCCACCCCCGGCCGAGCCGGCCGCCGAGGCGCCGGAGGAGCCGGAGGAGGCGCTGCCATTGCCGCCGCCCCCACCACCCCAGGCGCCGCCGCCGCCCCGGCCGCAACCGGCGCCCGCCCCGCGCCCGGCACCGCCCAGCCAGAGCCGGCAGCGGCCGGTGGAAAGCGCCGGCCCGGTCAACCCGACGCCCAGCGCCGAGGGCAGCGCCCGCATCACCGGCGCCACCAGCCCGCCCAGCCCGGACTACCGCCCGCCGCAGCCAGCCTTCCCCGAAGGCGCCCGCCAGCGCGGCGAAACCGGCACCGTCCGCGTGCGGCTGCAGGTTGACGCATCCGGCCAGGTCACCCAGGTGGAGGTGCTGGAAACCTCCGGCTCACGCGAGCTGGACCGGGCAACCCAGGAATACTTCCGCCGCTGGCGCTTCCGCCCCGCGCTGCGGGACGGCCAACCCGTGGCGAGCGAGGCGACATCGGCCATGACCTGGCGACTGAACGGCATGGCGGCCAACCGCGGATGGTGAAGCTGACATGGTGAAGCTGGACGTGATCACCACCCGGGGTGGCGATGGTGGGGAGACCTCGCTGGGCGACGGCACCCGGCTGGCCAAGGATGCCCCGCGCATCACCGCCATCGGCGAGGTGGATGAGTGCAATGCCACGCTGGCGCTGCTGCGGCTGCATACTTCCGGCGAGCACGACGCCATGCTGGCGCGCATCCAGAACGACCTGTTCGACCTGGGCGCCGACCTGTGCGTGCCGGGCGGGGAGGGCGGGCTGCGGGTGACCGCGGCGCAATGCCTGCGGCTGGAAGCCGAGGTGCAGGCGATGAATGCGGGCATGCCGGCGCTGCGCAGCTTCGTGCTGCCAGGGGGCACCCCGGCGGCGGCGCATGCCCACCTGGCGCGCACCGTGGCCCGCCGGGCGGAACGCGCGGTGGTGACCCTGGCCGCGGCCGAGCCGCTGAACCCGCTGGCGCTGCGCTACCTGAACCGGCTCAGCGACCACCTGTTCGTGCTGTCCCGCGCCCTGAACGGCAATGGCGCCGGCGATGTGCTGTGGGTGCCGGGCGGCGGCTGAGCCGAGCGACCGCCGCCAGGGTATCCGATGCCGCGGCAATGGAACCGCCCTGGTGCCTGCACCAGGACGACCCTTGCCGCAGCGGCTCAGAACTCCTCGCGCGCCACTTCGCTGACGCGATGGAAGGCGCTGATCGCGTCGAAGCATTGCTGCGCGATCTCGGCCGGGCTGTCGTTCAGCCGCGACAGCACGCAGTACAGCCGGCCGCGGCCGACATTGCCCTTGGAGGCCGCGAATTCCAGCTCGGCCCATTCCGGGGCGCCCAGGCGGGTCAGGTCCTCGGCCTTCAGCGCCTTGGAGCCGATGCGCTTGGTGTCGTACCACTGGCGCAGCATGTAGACGCAGCCATCCGAGGCGACGCCGACGGCGCCCGGGTTGTTGCGGTCCAGCGGCGTGTAGGACGCCGACTTGTCCACCAGCTTGATGTCCACATCCAGCCCGCCGCGCAGCCCCTTGGGCCGCAGCAGCGCGCGCCATTCCACCAGGCGCTGGTCGTCGGGTTCAGCCTCGGCCTTGCCGCCCGAGCGGAAGCGGTTGCCCGCGCCCTTGAAACGGTCATCCGTCTGCAACGCATCGCGCCACATGCGGAACCAGGTATCCACCTCGCTACTGGCCTCCACCGGCCTCAAACTCAACAACTGCCGTTTCCAATCCTGCCTGTAGGGCGGAAGCCCTCCCGGTTGGGAGGGCTTCGCCATGGTTTGCTACTTGCGGCGCGTGTCCACCAGCACGCCGGAAGCACGCAGCGCCTTCAACTCCTCCGCGCCGAAGCCGTGCGCCGCCAGCACCGAATCGGTGTGCTCGGCGAAGCGCGGCGGCTCGGCCCGGGTGCCGCCGGGCGTGCGGGAAAGCTTGATGGGGGTGCCGAGGCCGACGTAGTCGCCCAACCGGCTCACCATCTCCCGATGTGCCGTATGGTCCTGTTGCATGGCTTCGTCCACATGCAACACCGGCCCGGCCGGCAATCCCGCTGCCAGCATGCGCCGGCAGAGGTCGTGGCCGTCCTCGCTGGCGAAGCGCGCTTCCAGAACCTCGGTGAGTGCATCGCGGTTGATCACGCGCCCGCCATTGGTGGCGAAGCGCGGATCCTTGGCGGTTTCCGGCATGCCGAGGAAGGCGCAGAACTTCTGGAAGGCCGGATCGTTGCCGGCGGCGACGAAGATCTCGCAGGTCTTGGTCCGGAACTTGGAATAGGGCACCAGGTTGGGGTGCGGGTTGCCGGTGGCCTTCGGGCGGTTGCCGTTCAGGAAGAAGTTCGGCGCATGCGGGTGCAGCAGCGCCATGCCGCAGTCATGCAGCGTCATGTCGCAATACTGGCCGAGGCCCGA
>CANGNF010000019.1 GCA_947455205.1 Acetobacteraceae bacterium
CGCCGGCGCCCACCACGCCACTGACGGCGCCCGTTGCCGCGCCGCCGGCAGCGCCGGACTTCGCCGCCGCCGCCCGCGCCATTGCCGCGTTGCCCTGCGGCCTGGTGCAGGCCCAGCCCAGCGCCACCGGCCTGCGCCTGGCCGGGCTGACCCGGCGCGACAACCAGCCGGCGCTGCGCCAGGCCCTGGCCGAGGCGCGGGTGCCGGACAGCGCCGTGCAGGGCCAGGTGGAAAGCTTCGACGGCCCGTTCTGCGCCGTGCTGGACCAGCTGCGCAGTCGCCTGGCCGGCGGCCCCACGGGTGGCCTGGTCGGCACCCTGCCGCTGCAGAAGGGCGAGCTGCTGCGCTTCGACCTTTCCATGCCCGACCGCCCAGGACAGTTGGAGGTCACCTACCTGCTAGGCTCCGGCCAGGTCGCGCATATCGTGCCGCCGCAGCCCATGGCGGCGGGCGCGCGGCAACGCTTCGGCGAGCCCGCGCCGGGCTTCGAGGGCTGGGTGGTGGACGAGCCCTTCGGCACCGACCTGCTGGTGGCCGTGGTCTCCGACCGGCCGCTGCATGCCGCGCCGCGCCCCATGGTGGAACGCACCGAGGCATGGCTGGCGGCGCTGGCCGGCGCGCTGGGCCAGGCGGAGGCACAGGGCAACGCCGTATCCGCCCTGGCGGTGGTGGTGCCGACGAAGGAAGCGCGCTGAGCGCCGGCTGAGGTCTGTCGGACGCTCAGCCGAGCGTCCCAGCGACTCCAGGCTGTTCTTCGCGCGGCTGATCCATGCCACCGGTGACGACCAGCCGCCGGGCAGGCGGCCGCCCCGCTACTCCAGCGCCCGCTCGTACAGCAGCCGCAGCGCCGCCGCGCGGTCCGGTGCCAGGCCGATCGTCTCCGGCTTGAACAGCCGCGGGTCGGGGGTGAAGGCCAGGTAGGCCATCGCCTCGTTGGCGATCAGCCGTTCATTGCCGGTGTCGTAGCCCTCGCGCGCCAGGAAGGCGGTGAAGGCCTCGCGCTCGACCGTCGTCAGCGCCTCTCGCCACAGCGCCAGCACGCGGGCGGCAAAGGCCGGGCGGGTGAAGAAGCGGCCGTGGGCGACCTCGTGCCGCAGCACCGCCGCGCGCATCACCGCGTCGTTGCCGCCGGCCTCCGCGGTCAGCGTCAGCAGGGCGAAGTCGCGGCCGCTGGCATGCAGCGGCGCCAGCTGGGCCTGCAGCCAGGCTTCCTCGACGCTCAGCTTCTGGCCCGTGGCATCCGCCAGCCGGAAGAAGCGCGCCAGGTCGGCGGCGCTGTAGTCATGCGCCATGTACCAGGTGGCCGGGGTGTCGCCGCGCGCGGCGATGGCGCCGGCCAGCTCCTCGGCGGTCACCAGCCGGTCGCGGGCGAAGCCGGCCTTCTCCACCAGCGCCGCCACGCGGTTCATGGTGGCCGCCTGCGCCGCCAGGTCGGGGAAGACCAGCACGAAGACCTCGCGCTCCCCGGCCAGGCGCAGCAGCACGGGGGCCGAGGGATACAGTGCCAGGATCGCGGCCTCGTCGGCCTCGGCCAGCAGCACCGGGGCGGCCAGTCCAGGCGCGGGCGCAGGGCCGGGCGCGGGGGCGGTCGGTGCCTCGGCCGGCGGCGGCCAGCCCTTCCAGGCGGCCAGGGCCAGCCCCACGGCCAGCGCAAGCCACATCAGCCCGCGATGCCGCGGTCCCGTCGTCGCCTCGGGCACCGGCTCAGCTGCCGATGTTCAGCACCTGCACCCGGCGGTTGCGCGGCTCGTTCACCTGCGGCGCGGTGTCCACCAGCAACTGCTTGTCGCCGAAGCCGATCGCCTCCAGCCGGTTCGGCGAGACGCCGTAGCGCGCCTCCAGGTGGTTCCGCACCGAGATGGCCCGGCGCTCCGACAGGGTGCGGTTCAGCAGCGTGTCGCCCACCGTGTCGGTATGGCCCTCGATCCGGAAGCGGTAGCTGGCCAGGTCGCGGGAGGCCAGGGCGCGGCCGAGCGGCGCCAGCGCGCGCTCCGCCTCCGGCGTCAGCGTGGCGGAGCCGAGCGGGAAGTTGACGGTCAGCGAGACCGCGGCCACGCCTTCCGGCGCCGTCGTCTCCCGGGACGTGTCGCGCGTGGTGGCGGCCACCCGGCGCACCGGGGCCTCGCCGCTGCCGGTGCTGGCGGAAGCGGTGCCCGGGGCCGGCGCCGCGCCGGGCGTCGCGGCCGGTGCCGCCACCTGGGGGGCGCCGCTCGGCTCGGCCGGCAGCCGGATGCCGCGCGTGCTGCCGCCGGCCTGCGGCCGCAGCCGCTCGATCAGCGCGCGGGTCGCCGGGTCGGCCTGGGCCGCCACCGGGGCGGGCTGCGCCAGGGCGAGCGTCAGGCCGGCAAGGCCGGCGAGCAGGAGATGTCGGGCCATGGTCTGGCTTCCCGTTAGGATAGTTGCGCCATGCTACCGCGCCGCCCGGCCGGGCGAAACCGAAACGCGCAACGGTTTCGCCCTCATTCCGTCAGTTGCAGCACCACGGCCGTGACATTGTCGCGAGGGTGCAGCGCCAGGGCCGCCGCCACCAGCCCGGCCGCGTCGCGGCTGGCCAGCAGCGCCGTCAGCCTGGCCGCCGGCAGGGCGCGGTACAGCCCGTCGGAGCAGAGCAGCACGCGGTCCCCGGGGCGCAGCGGGCAATGCATCAGGTCCAGCGCCAGCTCGGCCTCGGCCCCCACCGCGCGCAGGATGATGTTGCCCTGCGGGTGCTCCTCCACCTCGTCCTCGGTGATCTCGCCGGCCTCCAGCAGTTCCTGCACCAGGGAATGGTCGCGGGTCAGGCATTGCAGCCGGCCATCGCGCAGCAGGTAGGCGCGGCTGTCGCCGGCCCACAGCAGGTCCGCCCCGCGCGGCCCCAGCACCAGCGCCACCACGGTGGTGGCGATGGTCCGCCGGGTGGCCCGCCCGTCGGCGTACAGCGCCGCGTTCACTGCCAGCAGCGCGGCCTGCGTGGCCGGCAGCACCTGGTCGGCGGCGGGGCGCAGCGCCTCCAGCGCCGCGGCCACGGCCTGGCTGGCGACATCGCCGGCGCCATGCCCGCCGGCACCATCCGCCACGGCCCACAGCCCCAGCTCCGGCCGCTCCACCAGGCTGTCCTCGTTGCGGGGTCTCACCGGGCCGGCATGGGTGGCGGCGTCGGCATGGGCGATGCGCAGGCTCATGCGGCGGCAGTGTATCCGGCCAGCGCCGGCGTGACAGGCCGAAATGACCGCCCGGCCGCGCAGCAGCCATGCGCGGCCCCCGCGGAACGGCCATTTGACCCGCCCGCGACGGCGGCGGATGCTGGCGGCTGGAGGATATGCCCATGCCGAACCGCCCATTCACTGCCGCCGACCTGGAACTGCTGCGCCGGTGGGACACGCCGACGATCTGCAATGCGCTGGAAGTCGTGGCGCCGCACCGCCGCGGTCGTGGCTTCACCACCACGCCCTTCACCGCCGCCGACCCCGGCCTGCCGCCGATCTGCGGCCTGGCCCGCACCGGGCAGATCCGCGCCGCGCAGCCCTCAGGCCGCACGCGAGACCAGGACCGCGCCGCGCGCATCGGCTGGTACGAATACGTCGCCCAGGCCGACCTGCCGACCATCGTGGTGATCGAGGACCTGGACGAGACGCCCGGCGTCGGCGCCATGTGGGGCGAGGTGAACAGCAACGTCCACCGGGGCCTGCGCGTGCAGGGCTGCGTCACCAATGGCAGCTTCCGCGACATCGACATGCTGGCGCCGGGCTTCCAGATCCTCGGCATCGTCAACCCCAGCCACGCCCATGTGCATGTGGTGGACTACGGGCGGGAAGTGATGGTCCACGGCATGCCCTGCGCGCATGACGACGTGGTGCATGCCGACCGCCACGGCGCCGTGGTGATCCCGGCCGACGTGGTCAAGCTGGTGCCGGCCGCGATCGACCTGATCAGCCGCAAGGAAGCGGTGATCCTGGAGATGGTGAAGCGCGACGACTTCAACATCGACCTGCTGCGCGAGGCGCTGGCCAAGAGCGAGGAGATCCACTGAAACCGGCGGTCTTCGACCGTCGGTTTCAGCTGTTTCCCGGCCCTCAGACGCCGGGCGGGCGCATCCGCGCCCTTGGCTTGCGCCGGACTGCCGGCGGCCGCCATTCGGCACCTCGGCACGAGGCTTGGCCTCGAGCCGGCGGAATGTGGGCGGCGGTTTTCCTGCTGGCGCTGGCCGCGCTGCCGGCCCAGGCGCAACCGGCCGACTGGACCGCGCGGCTGCCGGCCTTCGGCGCCGCGCTGCGTGGCTGCCTGGAGGACGCCCCCGGTGCCTTCGCCGATTACGCGGCGCGGCAGCAGGCCTTCGCCGTGGCGGTGCGGGTGCGGCATGGGCGAGAGACCGAGCTCTGCATCGCCCGCCCGGATGGCCGGGTGCTGCGGCGCGGGCCGGTGGGCGACGCACCGCCGGTGGACCCGGCCGCGCCCGCCTTCTTCCTGGACCGGCACTGCGCCGATGCCCGCCGGCAGGAGGATGACAGCGGCCAACTGCTGGGCTGGCTGGCGTATCCCGGTTGTTGATGGCCAGGGACTTGAGGGAGTGACTGGATGAGCGTGACGCGCCCGGTGCTGGCGACGGTTCGCCCCGAATGGGTGGACCATCACCGGACCTTGCTCTAAACCCCAGGAAGCCCGGCCTTCTGCGCCTTTCGGGCCTCAACGTGTGGGGATGAATGAGTGGGGAAGCGTGTAGGGAAGGGCGCTGTGGAAGGCGAGGCCGAAATGGCCGACACTCAGTGGCTCGAGAAGCGCCGGCTGCGCTGGTACGCCGTGCTAGATGTGCCAGCGAAGGCCCGCCCCGCGCTGGGCAAGAGCCGTCTCGTGCAGTCTCTCAAGACCGACAGCCTCTCGACGGCAAGGCTGCGCCGCCACGCCGTGCTGGCAGGCTTCCACAAGCTGATTGACAATGCGGGCAAGGCTCCGGTTGCTGACGCCCTACAGGAGGAGGCCCTTTCCTGGCGGGAGGAACTGGCCCGCCTCGAGACACTGCCCCCAGGCTCTGGCCGGGTGGTGGAGATCCGCGACGGAGCCACCGGAGAGCGTGTGGAGGTGGAGGAGACTCAGGCCGAAACCATGCGCCTTGTGGCGATGGACAGGGCCGAGGAGATCGCCAAGGAGCAGGCCCCTCGCCTGGGCCAGCAGAAGGCCGAGGCTCTGGCGGGAAGCTGGTACGAAGTGGCCACCGGCAGGGCCACGCCCCTAGAGCATCACGTAGATGCCTGGCTGGCCGAAGGCGGCAGGAAGGGGCCTGTGATCCCTGCCACCCAGAGGGCCTACAGACGCTTCCTGGCGGCCCTGAAGGCATGGTGCGGACAGCAGGGCATCCCCGCGACCATCGAGAGCATCAACGGGCGCACCGCCTCAGACTTCGCCGCTCATCTGTTGCTGACGAAGCAGGAGCGCAGCACCGCCAACAACACCCTTCATGCTCTCTCGGCCTACTGGGCTTGGCTGCTGAAGCGCCACCACGTTCCGCCGACCCTGGGCAACCCCTGGCATGGGCAACTCCTGAGCATCCCACAGCAGCGGGAAGCCGGTGGCGACGAGCGACCGTTCACGCTGGAGGAACTGGCCCGGCTCCTGGGTGGTGGTGCTGACCCGACACTGCTGGATGGAATGACGGTGGCGGCCCTCTCCGGGTTGCGGGTGGAGGAGATGCACCAGCTGCGCCTCAGGGACTGCACCGGGGGAGCCTTCACGGTCACCAAGGGGAAGAGCAAGGCCGCCCTTCGCAGCGTGCCCATCCATTCCGACCTTGTGCCCATCGTTGCCCGGCTCTCGGAAGGGAAGGGGCCTGCCGACTTCCTCTTCCCGACCAGCGCCAAGGGCTGGCGCGCTGACGCCATGACCTCCCGCTTCCTGACGTACCGCCGCCGCCTGGAGATTGACGACCGCAGCGCGGGCCGCCGCTCCCTGGTGAACTGGCACAGCTTCCGGCGATGGTTCGCTACTGCCGCTGGAGACGCTGGCCAGCCCCTGGAGATCATCGGCGCTTGCCTAGGTCATGCCCCGGTGAACGTCACAGATCGCCGGTACATGGGGAAGGGGATCGACCGCCTGAGGGAGTGTGTGGAGGCGGTGAAGCTTCCGGCCCCGGTGGTGCGCCTCTTACCCTTGAACTGATCAAGGGAAAGGAGCCGGCAGCCGTGCCGCACCTGCTGAAACCATAACGTTGCCGGTATGCCCCTGCCGGCTTACGCTGGTTGGCCACTCGACGGAGCCGAGGCAATGATACGCAGCCCGCTTGTTGCCGCCGCCGCACTACTGTCGGTCGCTTTCCTCGCAAACGGCTACCTCGAGCGCCGCCAGGGACGCGCCCAACAGCGGGAGGCTTCGCAGCAAAGTCGCTGCGCCGTTCTGTTGAAAACCTTACCAGAAGAACTCCGAGAACGGATGCTCGTTGGCCGCTACAGAGACGGTGGCCTAGATATCGAGGCAGTAGTGGGGGCAGAGGTCTTCACGGGAGTTCGCATGCTGGATTGTTCGCCGGCATTCCTTCCGTCGTTGCCGCCACCTCAACAGGCGTCCTATCGGCAGAAGGTCGGCACGCGACACCCGTTCCCCAACAGCCTCGACAATCAGGCGTGGATGCTTGGTGGAAACGCACCGAGCGCGCGGTAGCCCCTCTCCCGGTCAAGCCTGACGCCGTACCCGGATTATCTCAGCCACCGCCTGCCACGAGTCTAGTCCTTCAGGAACCTCCATTTCCACCGTAGAGGCCCTGGGAAGCCCGTACAGGGGCCTCTGGGCCGCTTGGGCGGTAACCCTACCGGCCCACCTGCTGGAAGGCTCCAGTGAGTCTCTGTGGACTCGCTAGGGGCATCTGTCGGGTCTCCCAGGCAGGTGCATGCGGCACCCGGCGCCGCTGGGCCTTGAGACCACACCCCACAGCCTACTTCCAGGCACCCCTTGGGGTTGTTCTGAGGAGACCCAAAGCAACAGATACCCTTTGGTGTATGGTGAAAAAACGACAGAGGGGGAGACCCCCAACCACGACCACCAAATCATGCCCCCTCTGAAGAACATCCTCAGGAGGGCAGCAGGATAACCTACAGGGGCTCTATGGAATCCCCTGCTGATGTCCTGAGGAGGAACCTATAGGACTATGTCTTAGGGGTAGTAAGTAGGAGGTATAGCTAGGAGGAATCTATAGACAACCTAAGGAATACCTAGAGAACCCTTAGGTTCCCCCCTTACCCCCCATGGCCCCGCCAGGTGCAGCCGCCCCAGCCCTCGACCAGGGCCGCTACGACCCCTGCAAGACGGGGGAGCATGCGCCTGGGAGGGCCGGGAACTGAGTCTTTCGAGCAACACCCCAAGGCCTTGAACGCAAAGTCATTCCCTCAAGGGGAAGGGGCACGCACCGGCCCCAAATCCGAGGCTAGGCCTATCAACCTGGGAGCGCACACAAGCACGCCCCAGCAACCCCTGGGGACCAACCATGCTGTTCACCATCGCCGCCCGCATCGCCTACGCTTTCGGCTTCGACGCTGTGCTGACCGGGTGCCGCCTCTGGCTCTCTGACGCTGGCCCCTGGCTCGACGCCATGCGCCACGCTGACGGCTCTCTGACGCTGGCCATGGGCCGCCGGGAGGTGACGGTGAGCCGTCTCTTCTTGGGATAGTGAGTGAAATCCCCCCTCGAGCGCGCTGTAAGCGGCCTTTAAGCTGGCTTTCAGCGCATCGGAGGGGCAGGGGGCTCTACAGCCCCAGCACCCCGCCCAGGATGCTTGCCAGCACCGACAGCAGGAAGGCGAACGCTGCCAGCAGCCCAGCAGTGAGGACAACACGCCCGAGCATGGCCTAGCCCTCCACCCTGGCCAGCACTCGCCGGACCGCCGTTGCAGTCCAGGCCGCCCCCCTGGGGGTGGTGATGCCCCGTGCCGTGAGGCCCTCGGCAAGCTGCTGAAGGCTGGATAGGCCCTGCGCCCTCAGTTCCTCCAGCGCCGGCAGCACCCCATGGGCATGCCTCGAGGATGCCAGGGCACGGGCCTCTGCTGACGCCTGGGCGCCCAGCCTGACGCCCTCAGGCGTGCAGGGCCTGTTGCCCCTGTCGCCCCCCAGCTTCACGCCCCTTGCCTTCGCTGCCGTGAGGGCTGCCTTGGTGCGCTGGCTGATGAGCCCGGCCTCAAGTTCAGCCACTGCCGCCATCTGCGTGAGCATGAACTTGCCCACCGGCCCGGCTGGCAACTGGGGCAGATCGATGAACACGACCCCGGCTTCCCCCGTCCCCTCGACCACCGACAGCAGGAAGCGGGTGTTGCGGGCCAGCCTGTCCAGCTTGGCCACCAACAGGGTTGCCCCGGTGGCGCGGCAGCGGGCCAGGGCCTTCGCCAGTTCTGGCCTGTCATCCCTGCGCCCGCTCTCCACCTCCACGAACAGGGGCGACAGCAGCCGGTCACCTGGCTGGAGGTAGCCCCGTATCGCCGCCTCCTGGGCCTCCAGGCCTAGGCCGCTCCTGCCCTGCTGCTGGGTGCTGACGCGGCAGTAGGCCACGAAGGCGCGGCCCTTGGGCTGCTGCTGGGTGCTGGTGGTGGTGCTGGGCATGGCCGGGCTCCGGTGGCGGTGGGCCTACCCTGAGTCCCTCGAGTGATCATGTCAATAGGTATCAACGTCCAATGCATGCAAACGATATGGCGCTACCCCATCTCAGACCTCGGGTAGATGGCTTGCCCCGCCCAAGGCCGAGAGCCAAGCCCCGGCCCCGTCACTACATCCGACGTAGTGAACACCCAGGCCCCAGGGGGTGCCCCAGGAGCCGAACCGGCACCCGGTAGAGGGGGCAACCCGAAGCGGCGGCGCCCTCGCTGGAGGGCTGAGACATGCACAATGAAAATCCAGACCCCCACCGCTCTGGAGATCAGGAACCGTGCAGTCAACGCCATATCAATGTTCGACAGGGGCTGTGGGCAGGTCCAGGCCGTGAGATGCCGCTGTTCTACCGCCGAAGTAGGTTGTCGATGGTGTGCACCAACTCTTCCGGGGCGAAGGGCTTCGTGAAGATCGGGGCGTTCGAGTGCTGGCCCCTATCGTAGTCTTCCCCATAACCTGTGGCGAAGATGATGGGGACGCCAAGGCCGGCCAGCCTATCTGCGACGGGCGTCACCGGCTCCTCGCCAAGCTTGCAGTCCAGCACAGCCAGATCAAGGCGCCTGTTCCCGATCAGTTCGAGGGCTTCATCGACGGACGCTGCGAGGGCAACCTTTGCCCCGGCCTCCACAAGCGCCGCCTCGACAAGCATGGCGATCATCGCCTCGTCTTCCACAACGAGAACCAAGCGGCCCGTGAGCATGGTTGTCTCCTTGTCGGTTGCAACTGTCTAGCTGGACGGGAGCGGCGGCATCAAGAACATCTTGAGACCGCCGACTTACACTGCGGCGCCATCGCTACCGCTCTCGGACATGCACAACGAAGGGTCAGGCTCCCCCCCCCCCTTTGGGGAACAGGCCGGCGGCAAAGGGAACCCCCGTGCGCCCCTCCAGGCTTCCGCTGGACATGCACGGGGCAGCGCCTATGGATGCTCTCGAGAGCCCTCCAGGGGATGGACCGTGTAGGGGGCAGCGTGTGGGGGACCGTGTGGGGGAGATGATTGACGAGATGACCGGAAAGCCGCAGATTACCTTGCGTCCGGTGCTGGCCACGGTCCGCCCCGAGTGGGTGGACCACTACGGCCACATGAACATGGGCTTCTATGCCGTGGTGTTCGACATCGCCACCGACCACCAATGGTCCGGCCTGAACCTGGGCGCCAGCCTGCACGACCAGGGGCTGGGCACCTTCGCGATCGAGAACTGGCTGGCCTATGTGCGCGAGGTCCGCGAGGGCATGCCGCTGGCCTTCGAGAGCGAGGCGCTGGTCTTCGACGACAAGCGGCTGATCTGCCTGCACCGCATGTACCACGCGACCGAAGGCTGGCTGGCCGCGGAGAACGAGGTGCTCTACCTCTGCGTCGACCTGGAGAAGCGCCGGGCCGGCGCCTGGCCGGCGGAGACGCTTCAGCAGTTCCAGCGGCTGTGCACCGGCGCGGCGCCGAAGCGCCTGGCGCTCAAGCGGCCCCGCGCCTGACGCGCCGGCGCCGGTAAGCCCGGATCAGGCCGGCGAGGCCACGGCCATCCGCGCCTTGGCCGCGCGCCGCACGTGGCGGGCGGCCAGCAGCGCGGCCAGTTCCTCATCCCCATCCACCACGGCGGCCAGGATCATGGCGTGCTCGCGCCAGTCTTCCTCGGCGCGCTCCGTGCTGTTCAGGCGGAACACCAGGTTGGTGCGTTCCCGCAGCGGGCGGATCAGGTCCGGCAGCACCCGCGTGGCCCCGGCGCGGGAGAGCAGGTCGTGGAACTCCCCGTTCAGCGCGGCCAGCTCGGCGGCGCTGGCGCCGGCGGTGGCGGCGTTGCCGCGGGCCAGCACCTCCCGCAGGCGCTGGACCACGCCGGGCTCCCGGTGGCGGGCGGCGAAGCGGGCGTTCAGCCCTTCCAGCACGGCGCGGGCCTCGACCAGCTCCTCCACCGCTTCCGGCGAAAGCTGGGTGACCATCACGCCGCGGCCATCCTCGGCGGCGGTGGCCAGGCCCTCGGCCTGCAGGCGCTTGATGGCTTCGCGCATCGGCACGCGGGAGACGCCGTATTCCGGCGAGAGCTTCTCCTCCACCAAGCGCTCCCCAGGGCGGAAGCGGCCGGAGAGGATGCCGGCGCGGAGTTCGGCGAAGACCCGGTCGCTGAGCGTGGCGCGGGGCGTGGCCATGGGGAGACTCCTTCCTGCCTCGTATACGACGAAAGCGGCCGGTGGAACAAGGGCAGGCGGCGCTTTTGCGGGCAACCGGCGCCCACGCGTCATGCAGCCGGCGCGTGAAAGCCGCTGCTGGCGCGTGTTTAGTGGTTGACCTGCTGCCCTGCCGTATACAACGCTGCGGCGAAGAGGCGAGGGAGAAGCCGCATGAATACCGCCACGGTTCTGCTGGGGCCGGTGCACTACTGGTACCTGCTCGGCGTCGGCGCCATCGTGGCCGCCATGGTGCTGCGGGCCAATGTGGTGGTGCCGGCCATCCTCGCCAGCTTCGTCGTGGCGCTGGGCTTCAGCGGCAGCCTGGTGGGCGCGACGATCAGCGTGTTCAACGCTTCCCTGGTGGCGGCGAAGGAGCTGTTCAACATCTTCCTGGTCATCGCGCTGATGACCAGCCTGCTGCATGCGCTGCGGGCGGCGGGCAGCGACGTGCTGATGGTGCGGCCGTTCCAGAAGGTGATGACCACGGGGACGCGCGCCTTCTTCATGCTGGCGGCGGGGACCTATGTGATCAGCCTGTTCTTCTGGCCGACGCCGGCGGTGCCGCTGATGGCGGCGACGCTGCTGCCGGCGGCGATTGCGGCGGGGCTGCCGGCCATGGGCGCGGCGGTGGCCGTGGCGGTGGCCGGGCAGGGGATGGCGCTGTCTTCCGACTACGTGATCCGTGTGGCGCCCGGCATTTCCGCCCGGGCGGCGGGCGTGCCGGAGCTGGCGGGGCAGGTGGCGGACAAGGCGCTGGTGCTTTCGCTCATCACCGGCGCGGTGGCGCTGGGGCTGGGCTATTGGCGCATCCGCGGCGGGATACGGCCGGCCAGCCCGCAGCATTTGGCCGAGTGGCAGCAGGGCGTGACCCTGGCGGAGGACCGCGCGGCGGTGGCCGAGAAGATCGGCAGCTTCGACAAGTCCAGCATTGCCGAGGGGCTGGCGGCTTCCGAGGCGAAGGACGCGCCGGCGGACAAGCCGCGCTGGGGCACGCTGCTGGCGGTGGCGACGCCGCTGGTCTTCGGCCTCGTGGTGCTGGTGATGGTGGCGCCGCGGCTGTTTCCGGGCCTGCCGACGCTGCGCGGCGGCGACGCGGCGGCGCTGGTGGGCGGGACGGCGGCGCTGATGATGATCGTGGCGACCTTCGGCACCATGGGCCGGCAGGCGATGCACACGGTGGCGGACCACCTGGTGGAGGGGCTGGTCTTTTCCTTCCGGGCCATGGGCACGGTGCTGCCGATTGCCGGCTTCTTCTTCATGGGGGCGGCGGATACGTCTGGCGCGATTCTGGGCGTGACCGGCAAGGGGCCGGATTTGCTGTTCGAGGTGATCCAGGCCTGGCAGCACATGATCCCGGGGCAGCCGATGGTGGTGGCGTTCGGCGTGCTGTTGGTGGGGATGATCACGGGCATTGATGGCAGCGGCTTTGCCGGGCTGCCGCTGACCGGGGCGCTTTCCGGCGCGCTGGCGGGGGCGAGCGGGTTGGCGCCGACCACGCTGGCGGCGGTGGGGCAGATGGGCGCGGTGTGGACCGGCGGCGGGACGCTGGTGGCCTGGAGCAGCCTGATCGCGGTGACCGGGTTTGCCCGGGTGCCGGTGCTGGAGGCGGTGCGGGTGCTGTTCGTGCCCGTCATTCTCGGGCTGGTCGCGAGTACCGTGGTGGCGGTGGTGATCTGGTAGCGCCACGGGCGGAAACGCAGGGAATGCCTGGTTCGGACAAATAGCCCGAGGGTGGGGCCGGGGCCGGCGGGTTTCGGGCAAATCGGTGGGGTGGCCCCGGTGGGGGCTGCCGGACGGCCGCGCGGGGTTGGCGCGCGGTGCTGCGCGTTTCGGACAAATAGGGGGCTGGGGCGGTTGCGGGCCGGCGGTGGGGGCGGCCGAAGGCTCGCCGCGGCGCGAGTTTGGGTGCCCGGCGGGCGCGGGGCTGTGGGACGGCGGATGCGCGGTGGGAAAGAGCGGAGGGCTGGGAAGTCAGTACACGTTAGAACATAACAGAAACATTCTGATTGCGCAAGCTAGCAAGGGCGGGGTCCTCGCTTTTCAGCATCTTCTGGCACCGGCCCTCCACGGGCTCGTGCCGCGCTCCTCAGTTCGGGGTTGTCGAGCAACCTCGAAGTCCAATCGTGAGCGGCGTCGGTGAGAAACTGACCAGACTCAATCTGCTCCGCGCTTGCACGCCAGTTACCAGTTGAGTCCAAATCTGGTCAGACGCCCGATCGCATGCGCGCATTTATCGTGCACCTCATCCGGCGAACGTGCGACGCAGTGCGCGGCAATCCATGTCGCGCAGTCGCGCACCTCCGCCTGACGCCTTGACTGTCCAAGGCCGTCAGTCCCGATCCGCACACTTCGGTTCTGCGGCTCTGCGATGCCGGGGTTAGTTGGAACCAGCCGGCGTTCGCCCACATCGCGCCGTACGATCCGGTATGAGGATAGGCCCTGTGCTTCGAGATAGACCTGGACTGATTCTGCGCGCCGCAAGGCTAAACGATCATCGCTCGGCCCGGTTTCAGCCCTGTCGGTGCTGCCTTCAAGGATCAGCCAGAGCCTGTCTTCGCGCCCCAACCTCACCAATTCATCGAGGATCTGCCGCCCACGATCACTCAGTTGCGTGCTGTGCGGATCGAAGAAGACAATGAACTCGAGATCCATACTGACCGGGATGACGCATCGGGGCAGAGCCGCAGCGCTCACCTGGGGAGCGATCTGGCCAGCGGCAGGCCAGATGAGCAGGATGCCTGCGACCGTTGCGGCAAGAATACGTCCAAGTCTTGGCCTCATGGGTCCTTGCCTCCGCAGCTAAGCGCCGAGCTCAGAGATACATCCAACGCATCAATCTGTGCGATACCGTTATAACTCCCCCTACCCCGCCGCCCGCCTAGCCACATCCTCCAGCGTATACCCCGCCACCTGCTTGTACCCGTTGGTGATCGCCAGCAATTCCTCCCGGCTGATCACGTCCTCAATCCGCCCGAACGGTTTGTTCCCGGTGCGCTTGTAGACCTCGCCCAGCAGCGCATCCGGCGGCGCCTTGCGGTTCTGCAGCACCACCGCCGAGGTCGCCGGCCGCCGCTCCGCCTCGTAGGTCGCCAGCACCCCCGCCACCGGGCCGCCGCCGACAAACGCCTTGGTCAGCGCCACGGCGTCCAGAATGCTCTGGCCGGCGCCGTTGCTGCCGCGGGGCACCATGGGGTGGGCGGCGTCGCCCATCAGGGTCACCAGGCCTTGGGTCCACCAGGGCAGCGGGTCCTGGTCCACCATGGGGAATTCCAGCACCACCTCGGCCGCCTGCATCATCGCCGGCACGTCCAGCCAGGGGAAATGCCAGTCGGCGAAGAACGGCAGGAAGTCCTCCAGCTTGCCGCGGCGGTTCCAGTCGCGGTCGATCGGGTTGGGCCATTCCACCTCGGCCACCCAGTTGATCAGCTGGCGGCCCTCGGCGTCGATGTTGTTGCGGATGGGGTAGATGACCATCTTGCCGTCGGCCAGCCAGCCGGCGCGCGTCATGGTGGCCCCGGTCAGGAAGGGCTTCCACGCCGTCACCCCGCGCCACATGTTGTAGCCGGTGTAGTGGAAGCCGGTTTCGTGCGGGTGGAACTGCTTGCGCACCACGGAATGCACGCCATCGGCGGCAATGGCGCAGCAACCGCGGGCATCCGGCTTGCTGTCGGCGAAGTGGACCACAGCCTCGGCGCCTTGGGTCTCCACACCCACCACGCGGTGGCCCAGCTGCACGGCGTTTGGCCCCAGGCGCTGGCGCGTGGCGGCCAGCAGCACATCCTGCAGGTCCGCGCGGTGGATGCTGAGCTGCGGGAAGGGGTAGCCGGCGCCGCGGCCCAGCTTCTCGGCGTGGATCAGCTGGCCGTAGCGGTTGAAGAACTGCGCCTCGTCGGTGCTGACTGCGACCTTCTGCAGGGCGTCCAGCAGGCCCAGCTTGGCCAGCTCCGCCACCGCATGTGGCAGCAGGTTCACGCCGACGCCCACGGCCTTGATCTCCGGCGCCTGTTCGTACACGCGGCAGGGGATGCCGGCCTGGTGCAGGGAAAGCGCCAGGGTCAGGCCGGCCGGGCCGGCGCCGAGGATCAGGATGTCTTGCATGGGGCGGCTTCCTATTCGGCCGTGATCTTCGCTTCGCGGATGACGCGCGTCCAGCGGGCCAGGTCGTCGCGGACCAGCTCCGCCAGCACCTGCGGGGTGCCACCGCGGGGGGACATGCCCTGGTCGCGCAGGCGGGCGGCGGTGTCGGGCTCGCGCAGCCATTCGTTGAGGATGAGGTTGAAGCGGTCCACCAGCGCCGGTGCCATGCCGGGCGGGCCGAACACCGGGTACCAGAAGCCGACCTGCACGCCGGGGAAGCCGGCCTCGGCGAAGGTGGGCACATCCGGCGCGGTGGGCACGCGGCGCGGGCTGCCCACGGCCATCATGCGGATGCGGCCCTGCGCGGCCAGGGGCAGGGCGGTGGTGATCGGCATGGCCATGGCGTGGACGCGCTTGCCCACCAGGTCCTGCAACGCCGGCGCGCTGCCGCGATAGGGAATGTGGTTCAGCTCCACCTTCGCCTCCAGCCCGAACAGCGCCATGGCCAGGTGCTGCGGCGTGCCGATGCCGGGGCTGGCGTAGTCCACCGGGCCGCGCCTGGCCAACTCCACCAGCTGGGCGGCGGTGGCGGCCTGCACGTCCATGTTGGTGCACAGCACCAGGTCGCCATCGGTCAGCAGGATGATGGGGGTGAAGCCGCGGATGGGGTCGTAGGGCGCCGGCGTGAAGAGGGGCACGTTGGTGACGAAGGTGTTGGCGTGGACCATCAGCGTGCGGCCATCCGGCTGGGCGCGGCCGACCTGCTGGGTGCCGATGTTGCCCGACGCGCCGGGCTTGTTGTCCACCACCACGGGGTGGTCCAGCCGGCGCTGCAGGTAGGGGCTGAACAGCCGGGCCAGGATGTCCATGCCGGTGCCGGGGGTGAAGGGCACCACCAGCGTCACCGGGCCATCCTGTGCCGCGGCCAGGCGCGGGGCGGCGAGGGCCGCGGCAACCAGGCCGAGCTGGCGGCGTGTGGGCATGGTGCGGTTCTCCCCCGTTCCCGCGCAGTTAGGCGGGCATGGCGGTTGACGCAAGCCTGCCCCCGGGGGGAGGATCGGCGGGAACCCCAAGGAGGCCCGGCCCATGAACGTGATGGCACCCATTGCCCAGCAGCGCGGCTGGTCGGACGAGGAATACCAGATCCGCTGCGACCTGGCGGCGCTGTATCGGCTGTGCGCCCACCACAAGTGGACGGACTGGATCTACACCCACATCAGCGCCCGCATCCCGGGGCCGGAGCCGGTGTTCCTGCTGAACCGCTACGGCGTGATGCACCACGAGATGCGCGCCAGCGACCTGGTGAAGATCGACGCCAACGGCAATGCGCTGGAGGATTACCCCGACTGGGTGCCGGGCACGCGGCTGGTGAACACCGCCGGCTTCGTTATTCACTCCGCCGTGCACATGGCGCGGGACGACGCGCACTTCGTCATCCACACCCATACGCGTGACGGCATGGCGGTGGCGGCGCAGCGCGACGGGTTGCTGCCGATCAGCCAGCACGCCATGAAGTTCTACGGCCACCTGGCCTACCATGATTATGAGGGCATTGCCCTGGACGAGGCCGAGCGTGAGCGCCTGGTGCGCGACCTTGGCACCCACAACGCCATGATCCTGCGGAACCACGGCCTGCTGGTGGCCGGCCACACCGCGGCGCAGGCCTATGACCAGCTATATTACCTGGAGCGCGCCTGCTCCGCGCAGATCGCGGCGATGAGCGGCGGCGCGGCGCTGGTCTTCCCGCCGAAGGAAGTCTGCGAGCACGCCGCCCGCCAGTTCCACCGCCCCAACGCGGCCGAGAGCTACGGCCCGGCCTGGATCAGCGCGCTGCGCCTGGTGGATGGCGACAAGCCGGACTACCGCGGCTGAAACGAGTGCGGCGCGCCGGGTTGCCCGGGCGCGCCGCGTAGGACGAAACGGCGCCCTTCCCGTGCGAGCGGGAAGGGCGTTTTCGCGACCGGCCTATTCGTGCTTGTCGTGCGGCAGGTGGGCTTCCAGCATCCACAGCATCTTGTCGGCCTCGCGGCTCATGCCGGTCAGCAGGTCCGCGGTGTCGGCGTCGCCGGCCTCGTCGGTGGCGTCGATCCCCTCGCGCAGCGCCTTGCCCACCAGGGCGTAGCGGTCCGCCAGCGCGGCCACGTGGTCCAGCCCGGCGTAGAGGTTGGTCGGGTAGGGCGGCAGCCGGGTGCCGCTGGCAATGGTCTGGGTGGTGCCATTGGCGGTGCCGCCCAGCTGCACCAGGCGCTCGGCCAGCTCGTCACCGGCCTCGGCCAGCACCGTGTAGAACTGCTCGAACAGCTTGTGCAGCTCGCCGAAATGCGGACCCTTCACGTTCCAGTGGGCCTGACGGGTGGCGTTGTACAGGTCCACCGTGTCGTTCAGGCAGGCCTGCAGCGTCTGGATCGAGACCTGCTTGGCGTTGCTCGGCACGTCGTTGCGGGTGGGCAGCATGCCGGGGGTGGCGGGGGACTTGGCCATCGGGCGCTCCTTCATGGTTCGCGTAACAGGATCTGTAGCGGCAGCCGCGCGGAAACAAGGCCCGCGTCGCCGGCGCAGCGCCAAACCCCCGGGCGGGCGGGATGACGCATGAACAGCCCGTGAGCGAACTTCCTGTCGGTGGCTTCATGCTGCTCCCACGCGGTTTCCACCGCTGCCACCAGAGCCTGCGGGCCTTCACCAGGAGGCTTCCACGCATGCTCGCAGCACTGTTCCGGCTCATCGCCCGCAACTTCTGGGCGGTGACCGCCTTCCTCGCCGCCGGCTCCATCGGGGCCGCCCTGGTCGGCGACTACCAGGCCATGGCGATCCTGGGGGCATGCTTCGGCGGCATGCTGATGTGGGAGGCGGAGCGGCATGAGACGCCGGCCGTGGCCCGCGAGGAAACCATGGCCGACGACGTGGTGGCCGAACCGGCGCGCTGAACCGCGCCGCTACCGGGCGCCACGGTGGCGCCCGGTGGCAGCCCTAGGGCTGCACGTTCAGGTAGCGCGCCGCCTCCGGCTGGCCTTCCTGCTGGAAGGTGGCGGCGCGGGCCAGGGCGGCGCGGTCTTCCAGCGTCAGCCGGCCCTGTTCGCGCAGGTGCTCGGTCCAGGTCTCCACCGCCCACAGCTCGGCGTAGAGGTCGGGGTGGGCGACATCCTCGTACAGCCGCCACAGCATGGCGCCGCCGCGCAGCCGCACCAGGCGCACCTCGCGCATCGCCGCCAGGAAGTCGTCCCGCCGCGCCGGGTCGATGCGGTAGCGCACCACCTCCAGCACCCGGTTGGCGTTCTCGTGCAGCACCTCGCGCAGCTCATGCGCGGGGGCGGCCGGCTTGGGTAGCGGCAGCGCGTCCGGCGGGGTTACCAGGCCGGTGCCGGGGCCGCCGAATTCCAGCGTCCAGCGCATGGTGGCCAGGGCGCTGAGCGCGGCGCCGGCGGCCAGGATGCCAAGGCCCGGGGCCACGCCGTACTGCCCGCCCAGCCAGCCCGCCAGGGCGGAGCCGACCGCCATGGCCCCGAAGAAGCACAGCTGGTAGATCGCGATTGCCCGCGCCCGGACCCAGGCCGGGCAGGCCAGCTGCGCCGCGGTGGAGAGCGTGGCGCCGGCGCTGATCCAGGCGGCGCCGAACAGCACCATGCCGAACATCGCCACGCCCCAGTGGCGCGACACCGCCAGGATGGCCATGCCCAGCGCCGCCAGCATGGAGGCGCGGAACACCAGCTGGTCGCGGTTCCAGCGGGCACGGGCGATGGGCAAGGCAAAGCCAGCGGCGACCGCGCCCACGCCCATGGCAGCCAGCATCAGGCCGAAGAATTGCGGACCAAGACCCAGCTGCTGGCGCACGAACAGCGGCATCAGCCCCCAGATGGAGGCGCTGAACAGGAAGAACACGCAGCTGCGCAGAATGGCCGAATGCATGGCTGGCGTGGCGTGGACGAAGCGCAGCCCCGCGCGCATGGCGGAAACCAGGTGCTCCGGCGGCATCCGGCGGCTGCGCGCCTCCGGCTTCCACAGCAGCAGCACCACGATCAGCCAGACGAAGCTGACTGCGTTGAGCACGAAGGCGGCTTCCGGCCCGGCCCAGGCAATGGCGAAGCCGCCCAGCGCCGGGCCGACCGCACGCGCGATGTTGAAGCTGATGCCGTTCAGCGCGATGGCGCCGACCAGGTCCTCCTTCGGCAGCAGCTCCGGCGTCGTCGCCGCCCAGGCCGGGAAGTTCATGGCGTTGCCGGCGCCGATGGCGAAGGTGAGGATCAACAGCCCCCAGGGGCCCAGGCTGCCATTGGCGGTCAGCACCGCCAGCACCAGGGCGGAGACCAGGATCCAGGCCTGGGCGCCGATCAGGAACAGCCGGCGGTCGATGATGTCCGCCAGAGCACCGGCCGGCAGCGCCAGCAGGAAGACCGGCAGCATGGAGGCGGCCTGGACCAGGCTGACCATCATCGGGTCGGGGTCCAGGATGGTCATCAGCCAGCCGGCGCCGGTGTTCTGGATCCACAGGCCGATATTGCTGGCCAGCGTGGCGACCCAAAGGCCGCGGAACACGCTGTGGCGAAGCGGCAGGAAGGCGCGGGGCAAGGGCATCAGGCGGTTCTGCCCCCGGCGTGCGGCGGAATTGAAGCGAAACCACCGCGAGCGGCACGCTTTGCCGCGATGGGAGGGATGCTGTTGCTGCAATGCAGCACGGAAGTAGGTCTGCAATGCAGCATGGCACGAGGCCTGCGGTGCCGCACGGGAGGCGCGGGCGCCGCCCGGCTGGCTAGAACTCGGCGTCCAGTTCCAGTTCCTCGATCTTGTCGTGCGCCTCGGCCTCGGCCTCGGCCGCCCACTCTACCAAGTCCGGCCAGGACAGCAGCTTGCGGGCATAGGCGTCGCAGACCGCATCCAGCTTCACGTCATAGGTGCGGAAGCGGGTGGCGACCGGGGCGTAGAAGGCATCCGCCACGCTGGGCCGGGCGCCGAACAGCCAGGGGCCGCCCCATTCCGCCAGGCATTCGCGCCAGGTCAGGCAGATCCGTTCGATATCCGCGCGCGCCGCGGACCACACGGTGAAGCCCTGGTGGTGCGCGCGCAGGTTCATCGGCAGGGAGGAGCGCAGCGCGTGGAAGCCGGCATGCATCTCGCCGGAGATCGAGCGGCAGCGGGCGCGGGCGGCCCGGTCCTTCGGCAGCATCTGCGCGGCGGGGCACAATTCGTTGAGGAACTCGCCGATGGCGGTGGTGTCCCACACCTCCACCCCGTCATGCAGCAGGCTGGGGATGCGGATGGAGGAGGACTGCATCAGCAGCTCCGCCTTCATCGCGGGGTCGTCGGGGGAAACGACCTCCACCGTGAAGGGCAGGCCCGAGAGTCGCGCCAGCAGGAAGCCGCGCAGCGACCAGGAGGAATAGTTCCTGCTGCTGATCCGCAGTACCGTTCCGGTCGCCATGGATGCCTCCTGTTTCGCCGGCGCCACGCTACCAGCACCTTCGCAGTTGCGAAATACGCCATAACAGGCACCATGGGTCCCAATTGGACGAAATGGCTGCGCGACCATGATGTATCACCTGTGGCAGGCCCGGCAGGACATGCTGAACCCGATGCGGCGCATGGCGCGCGGCATGGGCGGCATGCTGCGCGGCTTCGACGTGCCGCACCCGGCCTTCATCGGGCTGCGCAATGCGCGGGCGATGCTGGAGGTGTTCGGCCATTCCGGGCTGACCCAGGAACGCCCGCCCTTCGACATTCCCAGCGTGCGCGTCGGCAACGACGTGGTCGCGGTGCGGGAGGAAGTGACCCAGGCCGGGCTGTTCGGCAGCCTGCTGCATTTCCGCAAGGAAACCGAGATCCGCCAGCCGCGTGTGCTGATCGTGGCGCCGATGTCCGGGCACTTCGCCACCCTGCTGCGCGGCACGGTGCAGGTGATGCTGCCGGACAACGACGTCTACATCACCGACTGGCACAATGCGCGGGACGTGCCGCTGAGCGCCGGCCCCTTCGGCGTGGATGAGTTCATCGAGACCATCATGCACTTCATGGAGGTCATCGGGCCGGGCGCGCACATATTGGCGGTGTGCCAGCCGGTGGCGGCGGTGCTGGCCGCGGTGGCGCTGATGGCGGAGGACCGCAACAAGGCGGTGCCGCGCAGCATGACGCTGATGGCCGGGCCGATCGACACCAGGGTGAAGCCCACCAAGGTCAACGACCTGGCCAACAGCAAGAACATCCAGTGGTTCGAGCGCAACCTGATCCACACCGTGCCGTGGCGCCACAAGGGCGGCGGGCGGAAGGTGTATCCGGGCATGATCCAGCTCAGCGCCTTCATGTCCATGAACATGGACCGCCACACCCAGGCCTTCCGCGACCAGTTCCGCCATTTGGTGGATGGCGACGCGGTGAAGGTGGAGGCGCATCGCAAGTTCTACGACGAATACCTGGCGGTGATGGACCTGCCGGCGGAGTTCTACCTTGAGACGGTCCACCGGATCTTCCAGCGCCACGACCTGCCGCGCGGCGAGATGACGTGGCGCGGCCGCCCGGTGAAGCCGCAGGCGATCCGCCGCACCGCGCTGCTGACGGTGGAAGGCGAGAAGGACGACATCTGCTCGATCGGCCAGACCATGGCGGCGCTGGACCTGTGCACCGGCATTCCGCTGCCGATGAAGCGCCACCACCTGCAGACCGGCGTCGGCCACTACGGCATCTTCAACGGCAAGCGCTGGGCGAATGAGATCTATCCCCGCGTGCGGGAGATGATCCAGGCGCAGGATTGAAGCCAGCGTTAACGGTTGGCATTTTGTTCTTGCCGCCAGATTCATGCTGTGTTCTAGTTTGGTCATGCACAGCGCCATCGCCTTGCCGGACGACCTCCGCATTCCCGCGCCGCCCCGGCGCTCCCGCGCCTGGGCGCTGGGCGCGCTGATCCGGGAGGCGAGCCTGCTGACCTCGCTGGGCGCCATGCTGTCCTGGGGCGTCGCCGAGGTGGCGGGGCTGTTGCTGGGGTACTGAGCGGTTTCGCGCTAACCTGCGCCGCATGCCCGCGGCCCCGATCTGCCTGAGCTTCGACAACGGCCCGACGCCGGAAGCCACGCCCTTGGTGCTGGCCACCCTGGCACGGCGCCGGCTGCGGGCGGTGTTCTTCCCCATTGCGGCGCGGCTGCGCGACCCGGCCTATCTGGCGTTGGCTGAACGCTGCCGGGCGGCAGGGCACTTGGTCGGCAACCACACCCTCAACCACGGCACGCCGCTGGGGCGCCGCACGGCCGCCGAGGCGGTGGCCGAGATTGCCGGCGCCGACGCCCTGTTGGGCGCGCTGCGCGAGCCGGCGCGGCTGTTCCGCCCCAATGGCGGCGGCGGCGCGCTGGGGCCGCATCTGCTGAACCAGGCGGCGCTGGCGCATCTGCGCGCCCAGGGCCACACGCTGGTGCTGTGGAATGCGGTGCCGCGCGACTGGGACGACCCGGAGGGCTGGCCGCCCCGCGCCCTGGCCCTGGCCGCCGCCGCCCGCGAGCCGGTGCTGCTGGTGCTGCACGACCTGGCCAATGGCGCCATGCGCCACCTGGACCGCGTGCTGGGGCAATTGGCCGATGCGGGGCATGAATTCCTGCCCGAGCCGCCCGCCAACTGCGTGAAGCTGCGGCCGGGCTGGGCGGCGGCCGACCTTGCCGACTATGTTGCCGCGCCCCACGGCCCCGAGGAAACCGCGCCATGAACCGTCGCCACCTGCTGGCCGCCGCCACGCTGCTGCCCTTTTCCGCGCGCGCCGCCGAATGGCCGGAGCGGCCGCTGCGGTTGATCATCCCCTTCGCCGCCGGCACCAGTACGGACATCATGGGCCGCATCGCCGCCGGGCATCTCAGCCGCGGGCTGGGCCAGCCGGTGGTGGCGGACAACCGCACCGGCGCCGGCGGCACGGTGGGCGCGCTGGCCGCGGCCCAGGCGGCGCCGGATGGCTACACCCTGTTCTTCGGCACCAGCGGCACCCAGGCCACCAACCCCGCGATGATGCAGGGCCTGGCCTACGACCCCGAGCGCGACTTCGCGCCGATCAGCAGCTTCGCCAAGACCGCTGTCATCCTGGCGGTGCGGCCGCAGCTGGGGGTGCGCGACCTGGCCGGCTTCATCGCGCTGGCGAAGCAGCGGGTGGTCAGCATCGGCACCGCCGGCACCGGCACCACGGGGCACCTGACCCAGGCGCAGCTGGACCTGGCGACGGGCATCCGCACCACGCATGTGCCGTACCGGGACGCCGGGCGCGGCATTGCGGACCTGCTGAACGGCACGCTGGACGCCTTCGTCTACCACCCGCTCGGCCTGGCCGAGTTCATCCGCGCCGGCAGCCTCAAGCCCCTGGCGCTGACCGGGGAACGCCGGCACTTCCTGTTCCCGGACCTGCCGACCATGGCGGAGGCCGGCGCGCCCGGCGTGGTGGTGGAGGGCTGGTGGGCGCTGTTCGCCCCGGCGCGCACCCCGGCGCCGATCATCGCCCGGCTGAACGCGCTGACCGTGGCGGCGCTGCGCGACGAGACCACCATGGCCGAGCTGCGCCGCCAGGGGCTGGAGGTGATGGGCGGCACCCCGGCCGAGCTGGCGGCCACCCAGCATGCCGAGCTGACGAAGCAGCGGGCGCTGGTGAAGGCGGCCAACATCACGCCGGAGTGACGCCAGGGCCGTCCCGACATGCCGAAACGCAGGGCAGGTCTGCGCGGCAACATGCTCAACAGGCGGGCAGAACTGGTCTAGGGTGACGGTCCAAAGGGTTGGAAACCGCCATCGATGTCTCGCGCCAGGGCCGACTGGACCAAGCCTGAACTGCGCACGCTGCTGACCGTGGCCGCGGCGCACCTGGTCAGCCACCTGCATATCCTGGTGCTGCCGCCGCTGTTTCCGCTGCTGCGGGCGCGCATGGATGTCAGCTTCGTCGAGCTTGGCGTGGCGCTGACGGTATTCAACGTTGTCTCGGCACTGACCCAGGCGCCGGTGGGCTTTTTGACGGATCGACTCGGGCCGCGCCGGGTGCTGGCCGCCGGGCTGGCGCTGGGTGGCGTCAGCTACGTGGCGCTGGGCCTGGCCTGCAACTACCCGATGCTGCTGGCCACGGCCGCCGCGCTCGGGCTGGCCAACAGCGTCTACCATCCCTCGGACTACGCCATCCTGGGCGGCGCCATTGCCGAGGAGCGGGTCGGCCGGGCGTTTTCCATCCATACCTTCGCCGGCTACCTGGGCGGGGCCATCGCGCCGCCGCTGATGCTGGGCGTGGCCGCGCTGGGCGGCCTGCCGGCGGCGTTGGTGGTGGCGGGCGGCATCGGGCTGGCCACGGCGGCGCCGCTGCTGGTTTCCGCCATGCGGGAACAGGCCCTGGCGCCGCTGGCGCCGCGCCCGGCGGAAAGCCGGCTGCCGCTGCTGGCGGTGCTGACGCCGGCGGTGCTGGGCATGACCTTCTTCTTCACCATGCTGAACCTGGCGACGTCGGGCGTGCAGAACTTCGCGGTCACCGCGCTGAACGCCGGCTTCGGCACCAGCCTGGGCGTGGCGAACACGGCGCTGACCGCCTGGCTGGCGCTTTCGGCCGCCGGCGTGCTGCTGGGCGGCGTCATCGCCGACCGCACCGCCCGGCATGGCGAGGTAGCGGCGATCGGCTTCGGCCTGTGCGCCGCGCTGGTGCTGCTGGTGGGGCTGGTGCCGCTGCCGGGGCTGCTGCTGGTGGCGGTGCTGGGGCTGGCCGGGCTGCTTTCCGGCCTGATCATGCCCAGCCGGGACATGCTGGTGCGCCGCGCCTCGCCGCCCGGGGCGTTGGGGCGGACCTTCGGCATCGTCACCACGGGGTTCAACATCGGCGGCGCGACCGGGCCGCTGATCTATGCCGCGCTGCTGGACCAGGGGGAGCCGCGGGCGGTGTTCCTGGTGTCCGTCGGCTTCATGGTGGTGACCATCGGCTACGCCCTGGCGACGGAATACTGGCCCGGCCGGCGGCGTACGACGCTGGCGGCGGCGGAGTAGCTACAGCGCCCGCTGCATGAAGCAGCTGTTCGGGTCCGGCCTGTAGTCGGCATACGGCCCGCATTCGGTGAAGCCCTGGCGGCGGTAGAGCGCGCGGGCCGGGGCGAAGTAATCCATCGCGCCGGTCTCCAGGCTCAGCCTGGTGCAGCCGGCCGCCCGCGCCTCCGCGATGATGTGCCACAGCATGGTACTGGCGGCGCCCTGGCGGCGGGCCGTGTCGGCGGTGAACATGGACTTCACCTCGCCATGGCCGGGCGCCAGCAGGCGCAGCGCTCCCAGCGCCTGCACCTGGTCGGCCTGCCACAGCGCCCAGGCGGTAATGTCCGGGCGCCTCAGCCCGTCCAGGTCCAGCGCGTGGCGGCTGCACACCGGCGTCACCGCGAAGGCGCGTTCCAGGTGCAGGCGCAACAGCGCCCGCACCTGGGGGTGGTCGAAATCCGCCGGCAGGATCGGCACGGAGTCAGGCGCGGGCGGGGATCACGCCGCGCTCGCGCAGGATCCGCAGGCCCTTCTGGAAGGCCTCGGCCATGTCCTCGGCCGGCATGGCGCCGCTGAACAGCACATGCCCGGCCAGGGCGAAGGTCGGTACGCCGGAGAGACCGCCAGCGCGGAACTGGGCGTCCTCGGCCAGCACTTCCTGCTCCAGCGCGTTGCTGGCCAGGAACTCGGTCACTTCCTCCGCGTCCATGCCGGCTTCCCCGGCCAGGCGGGCCAGCTCGGCGCGGTTGCCCACGTCCACGCCTTCCTGGAAGTAGCCGCGGAACATGCGCTCCACCACCTCATGCTGCAGGCCCAGCGCGCCGGCCAGGTGGATCACGCGGTGCGCGTCCACCGTGTTGGGGGTGCGCAGCATCCGGTCGTGGCGGAACTCCAGCCCGGCCACGGCGCCGGCCTGGGCCACGCGAGCATCGGCGGCGGCGCTGCGCTCCAGGCTGCCGAACTTGGCGGCGCGGTAGCTGGCGCGCTCCACGCCTTCGCGCGGCATCTCCGGGTTCAGCTGGAACGGGCGCCAGTGGATGTCGAAGCTCTCGCCTTCCTCGGCCAGGATGCCCAGCGCGCGGTCCAGGTTGCGCTTGCCCACCCAGCACCAGGGGCAGATCGCGTCGGAGATCACGTCCACCCGCGTGACGGCGGCGGGTTCGCGGCCCAGCGGCATCGGGGCGGCGCTGGCGTTCTCGGGTACGGCGCAGCCATCGGGGCCGCAGACCTCGCCTTGTGTGGTGCCGTCGTCCATCGGGGGTGCTCCTGCTTTCTGCGCTTATACTTCGTGGCCGAGGGAGCGGCCGGCAAGCCCGTCGAAGGCCGCCAGCAGCCGGGCGCGCCAGGCGTGGACCGGGTCGTCGGCCTCCAGCAGCTTGAAGTCGCTGACATTGCGCGCCCACATGAAGGCGCCGAAGACGATGTAGTCGGCGTAGTTCGGCGTGGCGCCGCCCAGGAAGTCCTGCTTGCCCAGGGTGAAGCGCAGCGGGCCGAGCGAGGCGCGGAAGTCCTTCACGGTGGCCTCGCGGTTGGCGACCACGGCTTCCAGGCTCATGCCGAAGCGCTTCTCGCGGCTCTCGCGGAAGTAGGGCTGGTCCTTGGGGTCCAGCACCTCCCAGATGTCCTTCAGCACCAGCTTGGCGACGCCCAGGTGGACCGTGCTGTCGGCCCAGGCGCCGATGAAGCGGGCCATGGCGCGGCCGCCCGGGCCGCCGAACAGGCTGGGGCGGTCGGGGTACTGGTCCTCCAGGTGGCAGGCGATGGCCCAGCTGTCGTGCACCAGCGTGCCGGCGTCCTCGAGGACTGGGACCAGGCCCTGGCCGGTGGCGGCCAGCAGGGGCTTGTCGCTGAAGCGCCAGGGGATGGTTTCCACCGCCAGCCCCTTGTGCGCCAGCGCCATGCGGATGCGCCAGCAGAACGGGCTGAAGCGCCGGTCCGGGTTGGCCCCGGCCAGGTCGTAGAGCTTGATCGCCATGCCGGGTCCCCCTTCGGTTACTGGCGCAGTGTTGCCGTTGCCGCGGCGCTTGGCCAGAGTGCCGCCCAAGCAACGGGAGGCGGTGGCCATGGCGGCGGGGATTGCGCGGTTCGAGGTGCTGGCGGTGGCGCCCTTCGCGGCCGGGCGGGATTTCGGCGCCGGCGCCTATGAGCGGGTGACCGGCCTGGCCCACGGCGCGCTGGACCCGAACGACCCGCGCAATGCCGGCATTGCCGACCTGGCGCTGGCGCCGCGCAACGCGGCAGGCCTGGTGGAATACAGCACGGAAGTGGCGCTGCTGCGCCCCGCCGACCCCGCCCGCAGCAGCGGCCGCCTGGTGCATGACGTGACCAACCGTGGCCGCAAGCGGGTGATGGGCAACCTGTACGACGCGGTGGTGGACCCAGCCGCCGCCAATGCGCTGGAGGTGGCCGAGGCCGCCGGCAACGGCATGGGGCTGCGCGCCGGGGCCAGCTACAGCTGGTGCGGCTGGGACCCCGAGGCGCCGCGCGCCAATGGCAACCTGCGGATGTCGATCCCGGTGATTGAGGGCGTGACCGGCCCGTGCCGGGACGAGTTCGTCTTCGGCACCCGCATCACCCCGGCCGACCGGCCGACCGCGCCGCTTTCCTACCCCGCCGTGGTCGCCGCCGGCGGGCGGCTGACGGTGAAGCGCACGCGGGATGGCGCGGCGCGGGAGGTGGCCTTCGAGTTCGCCGGCGAACGCGCCATCCGGCTGCTGCCGGAGGGCATGGGCTTCGAGCGCGGCAGCATCTACGAGTTCTGGTACACCGCGACAGGCGCGCGCCCGCTGGGTGTTGGCCTGTGCGCCACGCGGGACCTGGTGGAGTTCCTGCGGCGCGATTCGGCCAGCCCGCTGGCGGCGCACCAGCCGCGCACCGTGCTGGCGGTGGGCATCAGCCAGTCCGGGCGCTTCCTGCGGCACTTCATCGGGCTGGGGCTGAACGCGGACAGCGCCGGGCGGCGGGTGTTCGACGGCGTGCTGACGCATGTGGCCGGGGCCGGGCGGGTGTTCATGAATGAGCGCTTCGCCCAGCCGGACCGCACGGCGTGCTGGCATGAGGATCTCGGCTTCCCCGAGGCCTGGTTCCCGATTGCGGCGGCGGCGTCGCGCGACCCGATGACCGGCGAGGTGGCCGGGCTGCTGCCGGGGCTGCCGACCGACCCGCTGCTGATGGAGAGCAACACCTCCACCGAATACTGGCAGAAGGGCGCCTGCCTGGCCCACACCGCGGCCGATGGCAGCGCCGACCTGGCCGAGCACCCCGGCGCCCGGCAATACCTGATCGCCGGCACCAAGCACGGCGCGGCGGCCGGGCTGACCACGGCGAAGGGCAACGCCACCAACCCGAACAACCCGCACAACCCCGGCCCGGCGCTGAGGGCGCTGCTGGAGGCGCTGGCCGCCTGGGTGGAGCACGGCACCGCGCCGCCGCCCTCCCGCGTGCCGCGCCTGGCCGATGGCACGCTGGTGCCGGCCGAGCAGGTGATCGCGGCCTTCCCGCGCGTGCCCGGCGTGGCGCTGCCGCGCTTCGCCACCCAGGTGGCGCCGGTGGCGGATTGGGTGGCGGGCCGCCATGCCGATGCCGGCTGGCGCTCTCTGGTGCCGGCGGTGGATGCCGACGGCAATGAGCGCGCCGGGGTGCGGCTGCCGGACATCGCCGCGCCGCTGGGCAGCTTTACCGGCTGGAACATGTACGCCGCCGAAGGGCTGGGCGGCGAACTGGCCGACCGCGAGGGCACCTTCCTGGCCTTCCCGGCGCAGCGCGACCCGGCCGACCCGCGCGCGCCGCTGGCCGAGCGCTACCCGGACCGCGCCGCCTATGTGGCCGCGGTGCGGGTGGCGGCGGAAGCCCTGGTGCGTGACCGGCTGCTGCTGGCCGAGGACGCCGCCTGGTTCGTGGCGCGGGCGGAGCGGGAGCCGGCGCTGGGATGATAGCACGCGGCTGGGCCTTGGGCGGAGGCGCTGCCCCATAGACCGCCACATCCCGGTGTCGGCGGGCCAGCGGATGCCGCCGCGTAACGCCGGTGGCGTGCTCCCCCGCCGGTTGTCCTTCAGCCCAGGGCGGCAGCGGGTTGCAAAGGCCCGCTGCCCGGGGGCAGCCGATCGGCTGCCTGGCGTCAGGCCGCCAGCGCCTCGGCCCCCGCCACTGGCAGGCCGACCGGGCCGGCGCGGCGGGCGGCGACCAGGGCGCGGGCTTCCTCCAGCCGGCCGCTGGCCAGGTAGGCGCGCAGCAGGGTGAACTCCAGCAGGTCCAGCTGGGCGCGGCTGCCGCCGAAGCGGGCGCGCTCCGCCAGCACCGGCGCCAGGGCGGCGATGGTGCCGGGATGGTCGCCGCGCTCGAACGCGGCGAAGCCGCGCGCGGCCTGGGCCAGGCCGGGGCCGGCGGGGTAGCGGTCCTCGCGGGCGCGGGTTTCCAACTCGGCGATGCGCGGCTCGGGCGTGCCCTGCACCGCGTCGGCCAGGGCGATGTGCCAGTCCACATAGGGGAAGCCCGGCTGCGGGAAGGCGCGCTGGCAGAAGGCGTGGACGCGCTGCCAGCGGCTGGCGTCGCGCGGATGCCCAGCCAGTTCCGCGCGCCAGAGGAAGGCGGTGGCGTCGAACACCTTGACCATGGCCGGGCCGGGATAGTCGTCGGCGGCGAAGGCGTCCTCGAACAGCTGGAAGCCGGCGGCGACGTCGCCCCGCTGCAGCAGCACCAGCGCCAGGTGCCAGCTGAGATGGCCGCGCAGCCCGCCCTGGCGCGGATAGCCCGGCAGCCAGCCCTGCAGGAAGGCCACGGCCTGGTCGTGCTCGCCGTTCTCGTAGTGGAAATGGGCGATGCTGTGCGCCAGCGCGGCGTTGTTCGGCCGGGCGGCCAGGGAGGCCTGCAGACGGGGCCAGGCCTCAGCCTGGCGGCCGACTTCCGACAGCGCCATGCCGTAATGGGTGTTGAACCACCAGTCGTCGCCGTAGTGCGGCGCCAGGCCGGCCAGGTAGTCCACCAGTTCCTGCTCGCGCGTGGCGCGGCCGGAGATGGCGATGAGCCCGGTCTGGTTGGCGGCGGTGGTGGCCACCAGCGCGTCGCGCGGCCATTGCACCAGGTGGGCGCGCACCGCTGCCAGCGCGGCGGCGGCCTGGCCCTGGCCCAGCAGGGCAAAGATGGCGGCCTGGCTCTGGCCGCGTTCATCCAGGCCGGGCAGGGCGGCGGCCGCGGCCAGCGCCGCCGGGGCGTCCGGATGGGCGCCGAGCTGCAGCGCGCGGGCGCGGACCAGGTGGGCCAGGGCAAAGCCGGGGTCGGCGGCCAGCGCGCGGTCCAGTGCCGGCAGGGCGCCGGGCCAGTTGGCAAGCAGCAGGTCCTGCGCCTCGCGGAAGGCTGCGGCGGCGGCCTCCGACCGGGTGCCGAGCGGCAGGCCGTAGCGGTCCTGCTGGGGAATGGCCATGGCGTGCCTCCGCATTTTGCCGGCAGCGTGGCGGGGTGGCGCGCGGGTGTCCATGGCAAAGGCGGATTCCGCCGGGCGGCGTTGCGCGCTACACCTGCGCCACAGACCGGGAGGAACCGCCATGATCACCAGCTATGTCTCGCCGCGCGCCATCCGCATTGGTGCCGGGGCCGTGCAGCAGGTGGCGGCCGTGCTGGCGCAGTTCGGCCTCAGCCGGCCGCTGGTGGTGACCGACCCCTGGATGGTGAGCAGCGGCACGGTGGAGAAGGCGCTGGCGCCGCTGCGCGCGGCCGGTCTGGCGCCGGCGGTGTTTTCCGAGACCGTGCCGGACCCGACGGATACCGTGATCGAGGCCGGGGTGAAGGTGCTGCTGGCCGGCGACTATGACTGCCTGGTCGGCTTCGGCGGTGGCAGCCCGATGGATACCGCCAAGGCCATGGCGATCCTCGCCGCCGCGCCGGCGGGCGCGAAGATGCGGCAGTTCAAGGTGCCGGCCGCCGCCGATGCCGGGCTGGTGCCGGTGATCTGCATCCCGACCACCGCCGGCACGGGGTCCGAGGCGACGCGCTTCACGGTGATCACGGATACCGAGACCGACGAGAAGATGCTGATCGCCGGCCTGGGCGCGCTGCCGCTGGCGGCGCTGGTGGACTACGAGCTGACCTTCAGCCTGCCGCCGCGGATCACCGCGGATACGGGTATCGACAGCTTCACCCATGCGCTGGAGGCGTTTGTGAGCGCCCGCGCCAACGCGCAGAGCGACACCTGGGCGCTGAGCGCGATGCGGCTGATCGGGCCGAACCTGCGGACCGCCTACCACCAGCCGAACAACGCGGCGGCGCGGGAGGCGATGATGCTGGGCGCGACCCAGGCGGGGCTGGCGTTCAGCAACAGCAGCGTGGCGCTGGTGCATGGCATGAGCCGGCCGATCGGCGCGCATTTCCATGTGGCGCACGGGTTGAGCAACGCCATGCTGCTGCCGGCGGTGACGGAATACGGGCTGGAAGCGGCGCTGGACCGCTATGCCGAGGCCGGACGGGCGCTGGGCGTGGCGCAGCGCGGCGACAGCGACGCCTCGGCCGCTGAGAAGTTGCTGGCCGAACTGCGCGCCTGGAACGACGAGATGAAGGTGCCGACGCCGCAGGGCTACGGCATCGACCGCGCCAAGTGGGAAGGGCTGCTGCCGCTGATGGCGGAACAGGCTCTGGCCAGCGGCAGCCCGGGCAACAACCCGCGCGTGCCCGAGGCGGCGGAGATCGTGGCGCTGTACCGGAAGGTCTACGCGGGGAACTGAGCGCGGGATCGAGGGCGGGAGCGACCGGGAGAGTCGCTAGGGCCTCATGGCCGGAGCGCGCGTGCACGACGGCGGGCAGGCTGCGCCCGCGTTGAGCCGGAACGCGCGCCGACTTGGGAAGCCGGCAATGCCTGCACCGCGCCGCATCGCGGCAGCGATGCTACGCCGGCACCGCGGACGCGAAGGCTGCGGAAGCTGACCCAGGCGGCCCGAAGGGGCCGAGAGCGCGAATGCGCGACGCGGGCCTATGCCCGCGCAAGCCAAGCCGCCGGATGGCGGCGCCGGCGCCTGAGGCAAAACAGCTTAGTTTCATGCCCGCAAAGCGGGCATGAAACTAAGCGGGTTGCCGGCCGCGCCAGCTGGCCCACCAAGCGCTCAGCGCCTCGGACGGCAGCGGGCGGCCGACGATGAAGCCCTGGGCGTGGTCGATCCCCATGCCGCGCACCAGCGACCACAGCCGCAGGTCGGAAACGCCCTCGGCGATGATCAACTGGCCGCGGCGATGCGCGGCACGGACCAGGCGGCGGACCTCGCGGCGGGCGCGGGCGTCCTCGGGCAGGTTCATCACCAGGCTGCGGTCCAGCTTGAAGCCGGCGAAGGGCAGGTGGAAGAAGCGCTCGCGCTCATCGTTCAGGATGATGTCGTCCAGCAGCACGCCGTAGCCGGCGGCGCGCAGCCGCGCCAGGGCGCGGCGCAGGGTGGAGACATCGCGGACCTCGGTGGTCTCGGTCAGCTCGATGGAGACCTGGCAGGGCCGCAGGCCGGACCGGCGCAGCGCCTTGTGCAGCCAGCTGACCAGGTCGTGCTGCAGCAGCAGCGCCAGCGGCAGGTTGATCGACACCCCCATGCCAAGCTCGCCGCTGAGACGGCCCAGCTCGGCCCCGGCGCGGGAAGCGACGACGACGGACAGCGCGCGGGCCAGGCCGGATCGCTCGGCCAGCGGCATGAAGGCGTCCGGCGGCACCGGCACGGATTGGCGCTGCCAGCGCGCCAGGGCCTCCACCATCATCGGCCGGCGGTCGCGCAGGCGCACCACCGGCTGGTAGCGCACGATGATCTCGCCACGGGTCAGGCCGGCGGCCAGGTCGGCGGCGGCGGCATTGGGCAGGCTGGGGGTCTTCGGCTTCGGCCTGCCGGAGGGGCCGCCACGGTCATGGGTCATGGCATGCGCCAGCGGGCCGGCTTCGGCCGGAAGCGCCGACATGTACCGCGGCAGCGCGGCGTGGTCGGAGGAGACGACGAAAAGGGAGGTTCGCGCACTTGGTTCAGCCAGGGTCGCCAGCAGGTGGGGCCAGCTGGCGCCGGCAGCCGCCGGGTCCGCGACCAGGTGATGCGGGCCAAGGCCGGGGCCGGCCAGCCGGGCCAGGGCTTCCCGCCCGCTGCGGGCAAAGGTGGGGGCAGGGCCGCGCAGGGTGCGGACGGCGGCGGAAGCGGCACTGATGACGGCAGGGTCGCGCGCCAGCACGAGCACCTTGTCGGCCCGCTTGCGCAACTCCTTGCCTCTGCCGGCCGGGCCTGCTGCCCCGGCTGCTTCCAGATCCACCTGGATTTCCCACTGCTGTGTCGCGCCCCGTTAGGGGCGTGCGACTTATTAACACATGTTTCGCGTTTTCAAACCGTCTGACAAAGTTGAGATACGGATCAAAGACGGAACAAATCCTTACCCCACCGGTGCCGCCCCGGAGCGCGAAGCCGAAAGGCAGGCCAACCGTGACGTTCCGGTGACGCCGCCGTGAAGTCACAGCTTCGCGAGCTTTCCGTTCAGGTCACGGCTGTGCCTGGCTTGCCGCTGGCCTTGCCCGCCGCGGAGGCCGGTTCACCGCGGCGCAGCCGGTTCTCGCCCAGGAAGAGCAGGATCGGCGCAGCGATGAAGATGGAGGAGCTGGCCGAGACGACGATGCCGAACAGCATGGTCCAGGCGAAGCCGGACAGGGTCTGCCCGCCGAACAGCGCCAGCGGCAGGGCGGCCAGCAGCAAGGTCATGCTGGTGCCCATGGTGCGGTTCAGTGTCTCGTTGATGCTGCGGTCGATCAGCTGGCGCAGCGGCATCGTCTTGAATTTACGCAGGTTTTCCCGCATCCGGTCGTACACCACGACCTTGTCGTTGGCCGAGAAGCCGATGATGGTCAGGATGGCCGCCACCGTGGTCAGGCTGAACTCGATCCGGGTGACGGCCAGGAAGCCGACCACCTTGGTGGTGTCCAAAATCAAGGTGGTGATGGCGCCGAAGGCGAACTGCCATTCGAAGCGGAACCAGATGTAGAGCAGCATGGCGCCGAGCGAGATCGCCAGCGCGATCATGCCGCCGGTGAAGAGCTCGTCCGAGACTCGGTTGCCCACCGCGTCGGTCCGCAGGATCCGGCTGCCCGGCGCCACCTGGTCCAGCGCCCCGCGCACGCGGTTGACGGCCACCTGGGTCTCGGCCTCGGCGCCCTGGGTCGGCAGGCGGAGCATGACGGTCGAGGCGTCGCCGAACTGCTGCACCCCGGCCTCGCCCAGGTTCAGCCCGCCGACGGCGGAGCGGATGGCGCCCAGGTCGGCCGGGCCCTCGGTACGGACCTCCATCAGGATGCCGCCCTTGAAGTCGATGCCCTTCTCCAGCCCCGGGTAGTACGCCATGACCAGGGAGGCGGTGGACAGCACGGCGGAGACGATGAGCCCGGCGAAGCGGCCGCGCATGAACTGCCAGGTGGTGTCGTCCTTCACCAGGCGCAGCCAGGGGCGGGCCATGCGCTGGCCGAAGGTCTTGCCGTCGTTGAACACCGGCAGCTTTTCCGGGCGCTTCCAGCGATACCACCAGGAGACGAAGAGGCGGACCAATGTGGTCGCTGTCCACATCTGCACGACGGTGCCGATGGCGACCGTGACCGCGAAGCCCTTCACCGGGCCGGAGCCGAAGCCGTAGAGGCAGGCCATGGCGATCAGGTTGGTCAGGTTGCTGTCCATGATGGTGCCGGAGGCCTTGGTGAACCCGGCCTCCAGCGCGCTGATGGGCGTGCGGCCGTTGCGGACTTCCTCGCGGATGCGCTCGTTGATCAGGATGTTGGCGTCCAGCGCGGTGCCCAGCGTCAGCACGATGCCGGCGATGCCGGGCAGGGTCAGCGTGGCTTCCAGCAGGGAGGAGGCGGCGATCAGCAGGACGATGTTGAAGAACAGCGCCACATCGGCCAGCCAGCCGAACAGGCCATAGGCCACGCCCATGTAGAGGAAGACGAACAGCGCGCCGGCCGCCAGCGAGAGCATGCCGGCACGGATCGCGTCGGCGCCCAGCTCCGGCCCGACGCTGCGTTCCTCCACCACCGTCAGCGGCGCGGGCAGGGCGCCGGCGCGCAGCAGCACCGCCAGGTCGTTGGCGGTGGCGGCGCTGAAGCTGCCGCTGATCTGGCCGCGGCCGCCGGTGATCGGCTCCCGGATGTTCGGCGCGGTGATGACCTTGTCGTCCAGCACGATGGCGAAGGGCCGGCCGGTATTGGCGCGGGTGACCTCGGCGAAGCGGCGGGTGCCGATGCTGTCGAAGGCGAAGTTGACCACCCATTCGGCGTTGCGGCTGTCCTGGCCGGCGCGGGCGTCGGTCAGGTTGGCGCCGTCAACTTCCACCCGGCGGCGCACCGCGTAGCGCTGGTTGGCGTCGCGGTCGCCGGGCAGGAACATCACGCCAGGGGGCGGTGTGGCGGCGGCCAGGTTGGCGCCCTCATCCACCAGGTGGAAGGTCATGCGCGCGGTCTTGCCCAGCAACTGCTTGATGCGGTTGGGGTCTTCCACGCCGGGCAGCTGCACCAGGATGCGGTTCTGGCCCTGGCGGGCGATCAGCGCCTCGGAGACGCCGGTCTGGTCGATACGGCGGCGGACGATCTCGATGGACTGCTCCACCGCGCCGCTGGCCTTGGCGCGCAGCCCGGCCTCGGTCAGCGTGCTGGTCACGGTGCCGTCGGGGGCGGTGGTGACCTCGATATCCGGGACCGTGGTGCCGGTGCTGGTCGGGATCGGGTTGGCCAGCTCCCGCATGGCGGCGGCGGCGGTGGCGGCCTGGGCCGGGTCGCGCACGCGGAAGCTCATGCGCCGGCTGTTGGGGTCCGAGGTGAGGCCGACATACTGGATGCGGCCGTCGCGCAGCTTGGTGCGGGCGGCGTCGGCCAGGGATTCGACGCGCTCCTTCACCACGGCGACGGTGTCCACCTCCAGCAGCAGGTAGCTGCCGCCGCGCAGGTCCAGGCCGAGGGAGAGCTGGTGCACCCAGCCGGGCAGGGCGGCCCGGGGGAACAGGTTGGGCAGGCTCAGCAGCAGGCCCAGCAGGCAGACGCCCAGGATGGCGTAGGTCTTCCAGCGCGCGAAATAAAGCATGGAGGCAGAGTATCCCTGGCCGGGGATAGCCCCCCGGGTTGTGGCGGGCGGAACATGACGGCGGGGGCCAGGGGACGCAAGGTTGGAAGCACGGGAGGGGTGCGGCGGCGGCCGGGCCGTGGTACGGCGCGGGCGCGTTTCGGGTGGGGGTCTGGCGTGGCGTTACCGCGGGTTGGCGTGTTGGGCGTGGGGCATTTCGGCCGGTTCCATGCGGTGAAGCTGGCGGCGCGGGGCTGCCTGGCGGCGCTGCACGACGCCAGCGCGGACCGCGCGGCCCAGGTGGCGGCGGAGCTGGGCTGCCCGGCCCTGGACGCGGCGGGCGTCATCGCGGCCAGCGACGCCGTGCTGGTGACGGCGCCGACCGCCTACCACCACGCATTGGGGCTGGCGGTGCTGCGGGCCGGGCGGCACCTCTTCGTGGAAAAGCCGATGGCGGCCACGCTGGACCAGGCGCGGGAGCTGGAGGCCGAGGCCAAGGCGCGCGGCCTGGTGCTGCAGGTGGGGCATATCGAGCGGTATTCGGCGGCGCTGCGGGCGGTGAAGGCCGCCGCCGCCGGCAGCCAGCCCTTGGCGCTGGAGGCGACCCGCGTGGCGCCGTTCCGCCCGCGCAGCCTGGATGTGAGCGTGGTGATGGACCTGATGGTGCATGACCTGGACCTGGTGCTGGACCTCGCGGGGTCGCCGCTGGTTTCGGTGCAGGCGGCCGGCACGCGGGTGGTCAGCGACAAGCTGGACTTCGCCGTGGCGCAGCTTGGCTTTGCCAATGGCGCCCGGGCCACCGTGACGGCCAGCCGGGTTTCCGTGGCGCTGGAACGGCGGCTGCGGCTGCTGGGCGCCCAGGGCGAGATGCGCGTGGACTTCCTGGCCCGCAGCCTGGAGATGCTGCGCCCCGGCGGCGCCGAACCCCGCGCCGACATGCCCGGCTGGGGACTGGATAAGGCCACCTGGACCGATCATGACAGCCTGGAGGCGGAACACGCGGCCTTTTTGGCCAGCGTGACCGAAGGTGCCGCGGTGGAGGCGGATGCCGCCGTGGGGCTGCGGGCGCTGGATGCCTGCCTGCGGGTGGAACAGGCCTGCGGGTAGCTACTCCACCCGGATCCCCGTTGCCTTCTGCAGGTCGCGCCACTTGGCGATATCCGCCGCCACCTTGGCGGTGAAGGCGGCGGGCGTGGTGCCTTCCACATCCAGCCCGTTGTCGTTGAACAGCTTGGTGATCTCGGGCGTCGCCAGCGCGGCGGTGAACTCGCGGTGGTAGCGGTCCACCATCCAGGCCGGGGCCTGGGCGGGCAGGAAGATGCCGTACCAGCTGTTGACCTCGAAGCCCGGGAAGCTCTCGTGCAGGGTCGGCAGTTCCGGCAGCGCCACGTTGCGGCGCAGCGTGCTGACCGCCATCGGCCGCAGCCGGTTAGCGCGGATGTGCTGCATGACCGCGCCGGCATTGAGGAAGCACATGTCGATGCGCTCGGCCAGCATCTCCGTGATCGGCGCCGCCGCGCCGGTGAAGGGCACGTGCAGCAGCCGCACCCCGGCGTCGCGGGCCAGCATTTCGCCGGCCAGGTGGGTGGTGCTGGCCGGGCCGACCGAGCCATAGGTCAGCGGCTCCCGCGCCGCCTTGGCCTTGGCGATCAGCGCGGCGATGTTCTCCGCCCCCAGCCCCATGCGGGTGACCAGCACCAGCGGGGAGCTGACCAACTGCGTCACCGGGGTGAAGTCGCGCACCGGGTCGAAGCCGACATTGGCCTGGAACACCGGGCTGATGGTGTTGGGCCCGGCATGGCCGAACAGCACGGTATGGCCATCCGCCGGGCTGCGGGCGACCAGGGCGGTGGCGATGGTGCCATTGGCGCCGGCGCGGTTCTCCATCACCACCGGCTTGCCCAGCGTATCCGTCAGCCGCAGCGCCAGGGGGCGCGCCACCAGGTCGGCCGGGCCGCCGGGGGTCCAGGGGTTGATCAACCGCACGGCGCGGTCCGGCCAGCCGGCCGGGGCCTGCGCCAAAGCAGGGGTGGCGAGCAGCGAGGCGAGCAGCGCGCGGCGGGGGATCATGCCAGCAACTCCCGGGCGATCAGCATGCGCTGGATTTCGGAGGCACCCTCGCCGACGCGGTAGTGGCGGATGTCGCGGTAGAAGCGCTCCACCGGCAACCCGCCGCGCACCAGGCCGGCGCCGCCATGGATCTGCACCGCGCGGTCGGCGACGCGGCCGACCATCTCGCTGCACATCAGCTTCACCTGCGCCGTGGCCTGGCCGAGCTCGGCGCCGGCGGCGTGCTGGCGCAGCACCTCGTACATGAAGGCGCGGCAGGCGTTCAGCTCCACCGCGCTGTCGGCCAGCATCCACTGGATCGCCTGGCGCTCGCTCAGCGGCTTGCCGAAGGTGGTGCGGTTCTTGGCGTGCTCGATGCTCATTTCCAGCAGGCGGTCGGCGGCGCCGATGCAGGCGGCGGAGACACCCATGCGGCCATGCGTCAGCGAGCCCATGGCGGCGGCGAAGCCCTTGCCGACCTCCCCCAGCACCGCGTCATCCGGCAGGAAGCAGTCGGTGAAGGTCAGCTCGGCCAGCTCGATCGCCTCGCTGCCGATGGTGGTGTCCACGCGCGTGACCTCGAAGCCGGGCGTGCCTTTTTCCAGCAGGAAGGCGGTGATGCCGCCGCGGGCGCGCTTCTCGGGGTCGGTCACCGCCATCAGCATGATGACGTCCGCCTTGTTGGCGCCGCTGATCCAGTGCTTGCGGCCGTTCAGCACCCAGCCGCCAGGCGCCTTGGTGGCGCGGGTCTTCATGGCGGCGGCGTCGCTGCCGGCATCGGGCTCGGTCAGGCCGAAGCTGGCGCGCAGCCGGCCGCTGGCCAGGCCGGGCAGCCAGCGCTCGCGCTGCGCCTCCGTCCCCAGCTTCAGGATGCCGGTGGGGCAGAGGCCGGAGGTGTAGTCCAGGATCAGGGTGAAGACGCGGTGGCTGCGGCCCAGCTCCTCCTGCGCAATGCAGTAGGTGGGCAGGTCGGCGTCCATGCCGCCGTACTGCGCCGGCATCAGCATGCCCAGCAGCCCCTGGTCGCGCATCAGGTCCCAGGCGGCGTCCGGCACCTGGCCGGTGCGGTCGATCTCGGCGGCCACCGTGTGCAGCCTGGCGGTGACGAAGCCGCGGAGTTGCTGGCGCAGCTCGGCCAGGGTGTCGTTGATCTCAAGGCGCATGCCGTTTCTCCCGAGGGGGCATGGTGGCCTGGAAGCCGGGCGCTGGCCAGGGGGAGAGACCCACGGTTGCCTCCGGCGCGGGGTGGTTGCACCTTGGCGCCAACCAGTGAGGACACGACCATGGGTACCTACGTCAGCGACAGCCGCTTGTTCCGCGACCAGTTCAGCACGCCGCGGATGCGCGAGATCTTCTCGGACGAGAATTGCGTGCAGAAGTGGCTGGATGTGGAGGCGGGGCTGGCCAAGGTGCAGGCGCGGCTGGGCATCATTCCGGCGGATGCGGCGGAGACCATCATCGCCACCTGCAAGGTGCAGCTGCTGGACCTGGACGCGATGAAGCTGGAGATGGACCGCACCAGCCACCCGATCGTGCCGCTGCTGCGGGAGATGAAGAAGGCCAGCCCGACGCCGGCGATGGAGTGGGTGCACTACGGCGCCACCACGCAGGACATCATGGACACCGGCGTGGTGCTGCAGGTGCGGGAAGGGCTGGACGAGATCGACGCCGGGATGAAGGCGCTGCTGGCGGCGGCCTGCGCGCTGGCCGAGAAGCACCGTGACCTGGCGATGGCCGGGCGCAGCCATGGCCAGCAGGCGCTGCCGATCACCTTCGGCTTCAAGGCCGCCGGCTGGGCCGCCGAGATTGCCCGCAGCATGGACCGCTTGGCGCAGATGCGCGAACGCGTGCTGGTCGGCAGCTTCGCCGGCGCCATCGGCACGCTGGCGGCGCTGGGCGACAAGGGCGCGGCGGTGCAGGACGGGCTGTTCGAGGAGCTGGGCCTGGCGAACGGGCTGATCACCTGGCACACCGCGCGCGACGGCATGGCGGAGCTGGCCTGCACGCTGGGCATTCTGGCGGGCACGCTGGGCCGGATCGCGCATGAGATCTACGAGCTGCAGAAGACCGAGTTCTCGGAGTTGGAGGAACCGTTCAACCCCGGCAAGGTCGGCAGCAGCACCATGCCGCACAAGCGCAACCCGCCGGCCTGCGAGGGCATCGTCGCCCTGGCCCGCGCGGTGCGCGCCATTGTGCCGCAGGCGGTGGAATGCGTGATCGCCGACCATGAGCGCGACAAGATCGTGCTGCAGAGCGAACGCGAGTTCACCAGCCGGCTGATGTGCATGACGCATGCGGCGGTGATGAAGACCGGCTTCGTGCTGCGCGGCCTGACCGTGCGCGGCGACATGATGCAGCGCAACCTGGGCGCGCTGAACGGCCTGCTGATGAGCGAGCCGGTGATGTTCACGCTGGGCCACAAGGTCGGCAAGCAGGAAGCGCATGAGATGGTCTACGAGGTGTGCATGCACGCCTTCGAGCACGGCATTCCCCTGAAGACCGCGCTGCTGGCCAACAACGCCATCGCGTCCGCGCTGACCGAGGCGGAGATCGACGCGGTGCTGGACCCCAACACCTATACCGGCCTGTCGGGCTATTTCGTGGACCGCGTGCTGGCGGGCGTGAAGGGCAAGCTGTGACCTTCCGGCTGGAACGCGAGGGCGATATCGCCACGCTGGTGCTGGCCAACCCGTCGCGGGGGAATGCGCTTTCCCCCGCGCTGGTGGCGGCGCTGGATGGCGGGCTGGACCAGGCGGTGGCGGAGGGTGCGCGGCTGGTGGTGCTGCGCGGGGAGGGCCGGCATTTCTGCACCGGCTTCGACCTTTCCGACCTGCCGGAGCTGAGCGACGGCGACCTGCTGCTGCGCGTGGTGCATATCGAGCTGCTGCTGCAGAAGCTGGGGGGCATGCCGGTGACCACGCTGGCCATCGGCAGCGGCCGCACCTTCGGCGCCGGGGCGGACCTGTTCGCCGCCTGCGACCACCGCGTGGCGCTGGAGGGGGCGAGCTTCTCCTTCCCCGGCCCGGCCTTTGGCCTGGCGCTGGGCACGGCGCGGCTGGCCGAGCGCGTCGGTGCCACGGCGGCGCGGGCGCTGCTGCTGGCGGGGCGGGAGGTGACGGCCGCCGAGGCGCTGTCCCTGGGCCTGGCGACGCGGGTGGTGGCCGACCCGGCCGAGGCGATGGCCGCCGCCGCGCAGGCCGCACGCCGGCTTGATGCGCCGACGGTGGCGCTGCTGCACGCCCGCACGCGCGGCGCCGATGACGCGGCCGACCTGGCGGCGCTGGTGCGCTCGGCGGCGCGGCCGGGGTTGAAGGCGCGCATCGAGGCCTATCGCGCGGCGGTGGCGGCGAAGCGCTGATCGCCGCCCTTCGATTTTGGCGAGCGGCGCGAGGTTGCCTGCACGCTGGAACAAGCCGCTTGACGTAAGCGTCAACCTCGGGCGGAGTGCGGCAAAACAAGGAGCCGTCGCATGTCCGAGAAAGTCCATGTCGAGCTGATCGATGGGGTGTGCCGCATCACCCTCGACCGCGTGGCGAAGAAGAACGCGCTGACGCGGGACATGTACAAGGCCATTGCCGATGCGCTGGAAAGCGCGGCCACCGATGACGCGGTGGGCTGCGTGCTGATCACCGGCACCGGCGGCGTGTTCTCGGCCGGCAACGACATCGACGACTTCCAGAAGGCCAAGGACGAGCCGCAGAAGCAGCACTCCGACAGCGCGCGGATCTACGGCAGCCTGCCGACCTACCCCAAGCCGGTGGTGGCCGCGGTGGATGGGCTGGCGATCGGCATCGGCATCACGCTGCTGCTGCATTGCGACATGGTCTATTGCAGCACCGCCGCGCGGTTCCGCATGCCCTTCGTGGACCTGGGCCTGGTGCCGGAACTGGGCGCCTCCATGCTGGTGCCGGCGCTGGCCGGGCGGCACAAGGCGGCCGAGCTGATCCTGCTGGGCGACTTCTTCGACGCCGCGACGGCGGAGAGCATCGGCCTGGTGAACAAGGTACTGCCGCCGGAGGAGCTGGGCGCCTACGCGCTCGGCATCTGCAAGCGCCTGGCGGCCAAGCCGCGCACCTCCATGCGGCTCACCAAGGGCCTGCTGCGGCGCGGGGCGGAGGCGGTGCATGAGCAGATCGCCGCCGAGATGGTGCTGTTCCGCCAGCAGCTGGTGTCGCCGGAAGTGCAGGCCATCATGGCCGGCGTGCTGAAGCGCTGAGGAGAGCCTGCGATGTCCCTGCTTGAGAAACTGAAGGGGCGGCTGTCGCTGCCCGTCATCGGCTCGCCGCTGTTCATCATCTCGGTGCCCGACCTGGTGGTGGCGCAATGCACCAGCGGCGTCATCGGCTCCATGCCGTCCTTGAATGCGCGGCCGGCGGCGCAGTTCGACGAATGGCTGTGCGAGATCGAGGAGCGGCTGGCGGCGCATGACCGCGCCCATCCGGACCGGCCGAGCGCGCCCTATGCCATCAACCTGATCGTCCACCGCAGCAATGATCGGCTGGAGCAGGACCTGCAGGTCTGCGTGCAGCACAAGGTGCCGCTGATCATCACCTCGCTGGGCGCGCGGCCGGAGGTGAACGCCGCCATCCACAGCTACGGCGGCTACGTGATGCACGACGTCATCAGCCAGCGCTTCGCGCATTCCGCCATCGACAAGGGCGCGGACGGGCTGATCCTGGTTGCCGCCGGTGCCGGTGGGCATGCCGGGGCGCAGAGCCCCTTCGCGCTGATGCAGGAGACGCGGACCTGGTTCGACGGCCCCATCGCGCTTTCAGGTGCCATGGCGCATGGCCGCAGCATTGCCGCGGCGGAGGTGCTGGGCGCCAATTTCGGCTATGTCGGCAGCGCCTTCATTGCCACGCCGGAAGCGCGCGCGCTGCCGGAGCAGAAGCAGATGATCGTGGACAGCAGCGCGCAGGACATCATCTACACCAACCTGATCACCGGCGTGCACGGTAACTACCTGAAGCCGAGCCTGACCCGTGCCGGGCTGGACGTGGAGAACCTGCCGAGCAGCGACCCTTCCGCGATGAACTTCGGCAGCGGCGACAACAAGAAGAAGTGGAAGGACATCTGGGGCAGCGGCCAGGGCATCGGGATGGTGGATGCGGTGGTGCCCGCGGCCGAGCTGGTGGCGCGGCTGCGGCGGGAATACCACGCCGCGCGCGGCGCCATGGCGCTGCCGAGCCCGCTGCTGAACCCGGCCTGGGCGCCTGAGGCTTAACCCGCGAAGGCCCTAGCCCGGCGTAATCCCCGCCAGCCGCGCGGCCTCCCGCGACAGGGTGGCCTCGCGGCGGATCAGGTCGGCGAAGCCTTCCGGCGTCTGCAGCGCGGGGTCGGCCAGCAGCGTGCCGGTATTCTCCACGCGCTCGCGCACCGCGGGCTCGGCCAGCGTCGCGGCGAAGGCGTCGCGCAGCTTCATCACCACCTCGCGCGGCGTGGCGGCCGGCGCCAGCAGGCCGATGAAGGCGACCAGCCCGCCATCCGGCAGGCCCACTTCCGCCAGCGTCGGCACATCCGGCAGCAGCGCGTGGCGTTGGTGGTAGCCGATGCCGATGATCCGCAGCTTTCCGTCGCGGTGGAACGGCATGGCGGTGGTGATCTGGTCCATCGACGCCGCCAGGTTGCCCGAGAGCATGTCCGGCGCGGCGTTGGAGGAGGAGCGGTAGGGGATGTGCACCAGCCCCGCGCCGGTGGCCTGGTTGAACAGCTCTATCAGCAGGTGGTTGCTGGTGCCGGTGCCGGCGGAAGCGCAGGCCACCTTGCCCGGGTTGGCCTTGGCATAGGCGATGAAGTCGCGCAGGTTCTGCGCCGGCACATGCGGCGCCACCACCAGCACGTTGGGCGTGCGGAAGCCGAGCGCGATCGGCGCGAAATCCCGCTGCGTGTCGTAGGGCACGCTGGCCATGATGACGGGGTTGATGGTCAGCGCGCCGTTGCTGCCGACCAGCACGGTGTAGCCATCGGCCGGGCTGCGGGCGACCATCTCCGTGCCCACATTGCCGCCGGCGCCGGCGCGGTTCTCGATGACGATATTCTGGCCGAGCCGCTGGGACATGCCCGGCGCGGCTAGGCGCATCAGCGTATCCAGGTTGCCGCCGGCGCCGAACGGCACCACCACGCGGATCGGCCGGTCCGGAAAGGCGGCCAGTGCGGGCGTGGCCAGCAGGGCGGCGCCGGCGGTCAGGGCCGTGGCGAGCAGGGTGCGGCGCGTCCGCATGGCTTTGTCCTCCGTTGTTGCGCGGAGGGTAGCGCCGGCGTTGCGCCGCGCAAGCTAGACCGTCGCGCTCCAACTGGCAGGCACGTAGCGCAGGCTGTTGCCGTCGCGGCCGATGAAGCCGGTGGCGGGGAAGGGGAAGTGGTAGCCGGCGACCTGGATGCGGTCCGTCGCCACCTGGTCCAGCACCCGGCGGCGGGTGGCGGCGGCCATCGCGGCGTCGAACTCGAACAGGCTCTGGTAGTCCGGGCGGCGGACGAACAGCTCCGGCCGGTGCGTCGTATCCGCCAGCACCAGCAGCTGCTGGTTGCCGTCGGCCACGTGGAACAGCGTGTGCCCCGGCGTGTGGCCATAGGCGGCCAGGGCGCGGATGCCGGGCACCACCTCGGCGCCCGCCGCCACCCGGCGCACCCGGCCGGCATAGGGGCCGAAGCGCCGCGCGGTATTGGCGAAGTGGGCGCGCTGGCCTTCGGGGCTGCGGCTCTCATTGCCCGTGTCGGTCCACCAGGCCCATTCGGTCTCGGGCACCACGACTTCGGCATTGGGGAAGACGGCGACGTTCTGCGCCGTGGTCAGGCCGTTGATGTGGTCGGCGTGGAAATGCGTCTGCACCACATGGGTCACGTCCTCCGCCCGGATGCCGGCGGCGGCCATGTTGGCGGTCATCTGGCCGGCGGTGGCGGCCATCTGCCCGCCGGTGCCGCAGTCGAAGGCCAGCAGGTGCTGGCCGGCGCGGATGAACGGCACGGTGTAGACGCCGTCGTAGTGGGTTGTGGGCAGGAAGCTTTCTGCCAGTACCGCGCGAACATCCTCCACCGGGGCGTTGCGGACCAGGCCTTCCACCTGGCGGCGGGAATAGCCGTCATGCACCATGGTGACGAGGAAGCTGCCGACCTTGAAGCGGTAGATGCCCGGCACCTGCGCCGTGGCGGCGGGGGCGGCGGCCGGCGCCTGGGCGCGGGCGGCGGTGGCCAGGCTGGGCGCGGCAAGGGCAGCGAGCAGGGCGGAACGGCGGTTCATTTGGCACTCCCTCAACGCGGCCAACATAGCAAGCGGTGCCGGCGCTGGACAGGACGGCGTGATGGCCTACATCATCGCCGCTGGATTCAAGGGGACGGGACCATGCAGGAAATTTCGCGCCGCGTTACCTTGCAGGCGCTGGTCGCCGCGGCGCTGGGCGCGCCCGGCCTGGCCTCGGCGCAGGCGGCCGGCAAGGTGAACTTCATCGGCTGGTCCGCCGCGGTGGACCAGATAAAGGCGCATATCGCGGCGTTCGAGCGCGATACCGGCGTGCTGGTGAACTACGAGAACTTCCCCTTCGCGCAGTTCCGCACCGCGCTGGTGACGCGCCTGGTGGGCAATGCGCCGATCGACGTGGCGTGGATCTCCGACGCCTGGCTGCCGGAGTTCGCCGAGGCCGGCTGGCTGGCGGATATCGAGGACATGCCCAACCTGAAGCGCTACGGCAGCGAGACCGCCGCCTACTGCAACCAGTCCATGACCTACAAGGGCAAGCAGTACGGCCTGAGCTACTACGGCGACCACATGAGCTTCATGTACAACACCGAGGTGCTGCAGAAGGCCGGCATCTCCACCCCGCCGGAAACCTGGGACCAGGTGGTCGAGCAGTGCCTGAAGATCAAGGCGGCGGGGATCATGGAGTACCCGCTGCTGCTCTCGCTGGGTGCCGACACCTGGCTGATCGAGTTCGTCTCGGCGCTGGCCTTCAGCTTCGGCGGCAGCTTCGTGGACGACAAGGGCGACAGCATCATGGGCGCGGCCAATGGCGGCGCGGTGGCGGCGGCGCGCTGGCTGCACGACGCCATCCACAAGCACCGCATCCTGGCACCGGGCGCGGTGGAGACGGTGGAACTGAACGGGCTGCGCGCCTTCGGCAGCGGCGCGCATGCGTTCACGATTGAGCCGACCTACCGCATCCGGTCCCTGAACGATGCGGCGCAGGCGACGGCGCATGGCAAGATCCGCCTGGCGATGATGCCGAAGGGCGGGCCGCGCGGCACCCACGACACCTGCGGCTGGATCCGCTTCTACGGCATGACCCCGGCGGCCAAGGCGGACCGGGCGCGGCGCGAGCGCACCGTGAAGTTCATCGAGTATTTCGGCGGTCGCGACACCAAGGGCGAGTACAGCCTGCAGGAACGCCTGCTGCTGGATGTGGGCCTGCCCAGCTGCGCCCTGCCGCTGGCCGAGGACACCGAGGTGAAGACCTTCTGGACCCGCTGGGCCGGCGGCGGCGAGATCGTCGCGCGGCAGTCCATGGCGGCGCGCAAGAAGGATGTGATCTCTCCCTGGTTCGGCGAATGGGTGGAGACCAGCAACCAGGCCTGGCAGAGCGTCTGCCTGGGCCGCGCCACGCCGGAAGCGGCGCTGGGCGCGCTGGGCAACAAGTGGAACGAGCTGAAGCGCGCGTTCCGCTGAATGCGGCTGCGCCTGAGCTATGACGACCGCAGCGCCGCGATACTGGTGTTTCCGGTATTGGCGGTGCTGCTGGTGGTCGCGGCCTACCCCATCCTGTACAGCTTCTGGGTCAGCCTGCACGACATCGTGCTGACCCGGCCGCTGCGCCGGCCCTTCGTGTGGTTCGAGAATTACGAGCGCATGCTGGGCGATGCGCGCTTCCACACCGCGGTGCTGCGGACCACCGTCTATACCGTGGTGACGGTGACGGTGACGACGGTGCTGGCGGTGGGCGTCGCGCTGTTCCTGAACGAGAGCTTCCGCGGCAACAAGCTGCTGAACGCGCTGCTGCTGCTGCCCTGGGCGACGCCTTCCATCGTCAACGGGTTGATGTGGAAGTGGATCTACGACCCGACCTACGGGCTGATGAACGCGCTGCTGGTCAAGCTGGGGCTGCTGGACAGCTACCGCGCCTGGCTGGGCGACCCGGATTTGACGCTGTTCCTCATCAGCAATGCGGCGATCTGGAAGCAGATGCCGCTGGCGGCGCTACTGCTGCTGGTGACGATGAAGGCGATACCCGATGATCTTTATCGCGCCGCCAAGGTGGATGGCGCGACGGTGTTCCAGCGCTTCGTCCATGTCACGCTGCCGGCGCTGAAGCCCGGGCTGATGCTGGTGCTGGTGTATGAGACGATGATCAGCATTCGCCACTTCGACCTGTTCCTGATCATGACCCAGGGCGGGCCGGGCGATGCCAGCTACACGCTGAGCTGGCTGATCTATGTCGAGACCTTCCGCTCCCTGCGCTTCGGCACCGGGGCGGCGCTGTCCTACCTGCTGGCGATGCTGACCTTCCTGCTGTCCTGGCTGGTCATCCGCGCGCTTGGCGAGAGGAACGCGTGATGGCGCGCAGGCTGATGCTGGCGCTGTTCTCGGCGCTGTTCGTGCTGTACGTGGCGGGGCCGGTGCTGTGGCTGCTGTCGTCGTCGTTGCAGATGGAAAGCGAGATCACCGCGGTGCCGCCGAACTGGCTGCCGCCGCATCCCGGGCTGCATAATTTCAGCGCCATCTTCAGCGCGGGCGACAGCGCGGAATACGTCAACCGCGGCATCGCCGGCTTCCTGCCCAGCGGCGCGGCCAACCTGCTGCCTTCTCTGTACAACAGCCTGCAAGTGGGGCTGTGGGTGGCGGCGCTGAACCTGGTGTTCTCGCTGACCGCCGCCTATGCCATTGCCGTCATCGACTTCAAGGGCCGCCGCGCCACGCTGTACACCGTGCTGGCCACGCGCGTGATCCCCGACATCGCGCTGGTGGTGCCGATGTTCCTGGTCATCCGCAACCTGGGGCTGATCAACAGCCTGGGCGCGCTGGTGGTGACCTACCTGGCCGTCACGGTGCCCTTCACCATCTTCATCCTGATCAGCTACTTCGAGGGCATTCCGCGCGACCTGTACCGCGCCTCGCGCATCGATGGCTGCGGCCATTGGGGCGCGCTGCGGCATGTGTACCTGCCGCTGTCGCTGCCGGCGCTGGTGGCGGCGCTGATGTTCGCGTTCCTGACCAGCTGGAACGAGTTTCTCTTCGCGCTGGTGCTGACGCAGAACGTGGCGGCGCAGACGCTGCCGATCATCATCGCCGGCTTCGTCATGGACTTCACCACCAGCTTCAGCTTCGTCAACGCGGCCGGCGTCATCGCCATTCTGCCGCCGGTGCTGCTGGCCGTCATCTTCCAGCGCTACATCGTCTCCGGCCTGACCGCCGGCGCCGTGAAAGGCTAGCCCCCATGGCCGCCATTACCCTGCAGGGCGTCACCAAGCGGTACGGCAGCGTCACCGCGGTGCAGGCGCTGGACCTGGCGATCCATGAGGGCGAGTTCATGGTGCTGCTGGGGCCTTCCGGCTGCGGCAAGACCACCACGCTGAACATGATCGCGGGGCTGGAGGAGATCAGCGACGGCACGCTGCTGTTCGACACCACCGACGTGACCCGCCTGCCGCCGCACAAGCGGGAAGTGGCGATGGTGTTCCAGAGCTACGCGCTGTACCCGAACAAGACGGTGGCGGAGAACATCGCCTTTCCTCTGAAGCTGCGCCGCGTGCCGAAGGCGGAGATCGAGCGCGCCGTCGCCGGCGTGGCCGAGCAGCTGGAGCTGACGCCGCTGCTGGGCCGCCGGCCGAACCAGCTTTCCGGCGGCCAGCGGCAGCGCGTGGCGCTGGGCCGCGCCATCGTGCGCCAGCCCAGCGTCTTCCTGATGGATGAGCCGCTGTCCAACCTGGATGCGACGCTCAGGCTCTCCATGCGTTCGCTGATAAAGCGACTGCATCACCAGTTGAAGGCGACCTTCGTGTACGTCACCCATGACCAGGCCGAGGCGCTGACGCTGGCCGACCGGATCGCGGTCATGCGCGGCGGCGTGGTGCAGCAGCTGGACACGCCGGAGGGCATCTATGAGCGCCCGGCGAATATCTTCGTCGCCAGCTTCCTCGGCAGCCCGCAGATCAACCTGCTGCGTGAAGGCCTGCCGCGGCCGGATTGGGTTGCCGAAGGGCGCGATGTGATCATCGGGCTGCGGCCGGAAGACGTGGCGCGGCCGGGTGAAGGTTTGGCCACGCTGGGCGGGCGCGTGGAACTGGTCTCGCCATTAGGCAGCGAGACGCAGCTGGAAGTGGCGCTGTCCGGCGGCAGCGTGACGCTGCGCGTGCCGAAGGATTGGCGCGTGCGCGAGGGCGAGGCGCTGGAATTCGGTGTGGACCCGGCACGGCTGCACGCCTTCGACGCCGCGACCGAACAGCGCATCGCGCCGTGAGCGAGGTGCCGATGCCGGGGCCGGGCAGCCCGCTCGGCCGGCGGATGACGCGCAAGGAGGATCGGCGCCTGCTGCTGGGGCGCGGGCGCTTCACCGACGATCTGGCGGAACCGCCGGGCACGCTGCATGCGGTGTTCGTCCGCAGCCCCCATGCCCATGCGCGGCTGCTGCGGGTGCAGGCGCCGGTGCTGCCGGGCGTTACCGTGCTGACCGGCGCCGACCTGGCCCCGCTGGTCACGCCGCTGCGCCTGGCGCCGCCGATCGAGGGGCTGCTGCCGGTGGAGATGCCGGTGCTGCCGACAGACCATGTGCGCTTCGTCGGCGACCTGGTGGCGCTGGTGCTGGCGCCGACGCGCGTGGCCGCCGAGGACGCGGCCGAACTGGTGGAGGTGGAGTACGAGGCGCTGCCCGCCGTGGCCAGCCTGGCGCAGGCGCAGGCCGCCGACGCGCCGTTGGTGGATGCCTCGCTGCCGAGCAACCGCGTCTCTCACCAAGCCTTCGCCACGCCCGGTTTGGCGGCGGCCTTCGCGGGCGCGGAGCGCGTGGTGGAGGCGCGCTTCAGCCAGCATCGGCAGACCCATGCGCCGATGGAACCGCGTGGCTGCCTGGCGCTGTGGGATGCCGGGCGCGAGCACCTGACCATGCGGATCGGCACCCAGGCGCCGCACCCGTATCGCAGCGCCATCGCCGGCCGGCTGCGGCTGGCGGAACACCAGGTGACGGTGGACAGCCCGGAGATGGGCGGCGGCTTCGGCCAGAAGATCATCCCGTTGCGGGAGGACCTGTGCTGCGCCGCCGCCGCGCGCCTGCTCGACGCGCCGGTGCGCTGGCGCGAGACGCGCGGCGAGAACCTGATCGCGGCGTTGCAGGCGCGCGAGGATGTGGTGACGACCCGCGCCGCGGTTTCCGCGCAGGGCGACCTGCTGGCGCTGGAATGCCGGATCGAGGCCGACTTCGGCGCCTGGTGCTTCTTCCCGGCCAACTACATGGCGCGCGTCATCGCGCTGATTTTGCCTGGTCCCTACAGGCTGCGGGAGTATGGCTACGATGTGCAGGTCTTCCTGACCCACAAATGCCCCAGTGGCCCGATGCGCGCGCCGATGGCGATCACATCCTGGGTGATGGAAGGCACGATGGACGCGATTGCGCGCGACCTGGGCCTGGACCCGCTGGAGGTGCGGCGGCGCAACAGCATCGGCCTGGCGGACATGCCGTACACGACGGCCGTGGGCGAACGCTACGACGCGCTGTCGCCGCGCGAGACGCTGGAGGCCGCCGCCGCCGCCGTTGACTACGCCGCGCTGCGTGCCTCGCGCGGCGACCGGCTGCTGGGCGTCGGGCTGTGCACCGTGGTGGAGAGCACCACCTATGGCAGCGCCTTCTACAAGGCCGCGGGCATTCCTGGCAGCGGGCATGAGACCGCGTCGCTGCGCGTGGAGCCATCGGGCGCCGTCATCACCAGCTGCGGGCTGATGGGCAGCGGGCAGGGCTATGAGACCACGCTGGCCCAGGCGGCCGCCGGCGGGCTTGGTTGCCGGGTGGAGGATGTCGCGGTGCAACTCGGCAACAGCGACACCGCGCCCTACGGCATGGGGTCGCGCGGCGCGCGGGGTGCCACGGCGGGCGGCGGCGCCACCTACATGGCGGGGCTGCGGCTGAAGGCGAAGGTGCTGGAGATCGCCGGCGCCATGCTCGGCCGCAACAACGCCGAGGGCTTGGATATGCACGAAGGCCAGGTGCTGCTGCATGGCGCGCCGGCCGGGCTGGCGCTGGCCGATGTGGCGCGGCTGGCCTACCTGGACCCGCTGCGCCTGCCGCCTGGCCTGCAGCCGGGGCTGCATGAGGTCTTCGCCTATGACCCGCCGGCGATGACCTACAGCAACTCCACGCATGCCTGCGTGGTGGAGATCGACGCCGAGACCGGCACGCCGCGCATTCTGCGCTACGTGGTGGCGGAGGACAGCGGCACGCGGATCAACCCGCTGGTGGTGGAGGGGCAGACGCATGGCGCCACCGCCATGGGGCTTTCCGGCGCCATGCTGGAACACTGCGCCTATGCCGAGGATGGCCAGGCGCTGGCCGGCAGCTTCATGGACTACGCGCTGGCGCATGCCGACGACCTGCCGGCCTTCGAACTGCTGCACCTGGACACGCCCAGCCCGCGCACGCCGGCGGGCATCAAGGGCATGGCGGAAGGCGGCGTGATGGGCGCGATCGGCGCGGTGATGAACGCGGTCAACGACGCGCTGGCGCAGCATGGGGCGCGGCTGGATGGACAGCCTGCCTCGGCGCCGCGTATCTGGGCCGCTTTGCAGGCTGGGACGCAGTAAATGGAACGCATCGGCTTCATCGGCATCGGCATCATGGGCGGCGCCATGGCGGGGCATCTGCTTGCCGCCGGGCATGCGCTGACCATCTTCAACCGCAGCCGCAACGCCACGGTGGAAGCGCTGCTGGCCAAGGGCGCGGTGTGGGCGGCGTCTCCGGCGGAGGTGGCGGCGGCGAGCGATGTCGTCATCACCATCGTCGGCTTTCCGCCGGATGTGGAGGCGACCTATCTCGGTGCCAATGGGCTGGTCGAGGCGGCGAAGCCGGGCAGCCTGTTGATCGACATGACCACGAGCAGCCCCGGCATGGCGCAGCGCATCGCCACCCAGGCAGCGGCGCGTGGCGTGGCCGTGCTGGACGCCCCGGTTTCCGGTGGCGATGTCGGCGCCAGGAACGCGGCGCTGTCCATCATGTGTGGCGGTGACGCTGCGGCCTTCGCGCGGGCGAAGCCGATCTTCGAGAAGATGGGCAAGACCATCAACCTGATGGGCCCCGCCGGCGCCGGGCAGCACACCAAGATGGCCAACCAGATCGTCATCGCCAGCACCGTGCTGGGCACCGCGGAAGGCCTGGCCTATGCCCGCACCGCCGGGCTGGAGGGCGGTGCCGTGCTGGCGGCGCTGGGGCCTGGCGCGGCCGGCAGCTTCCAGCTGAACGTGCTGGGGCCGAAGATGCTGGCCGGCGATTTCGCCCCGGGCTTCATGGTGAAGCACTTCCTGAAGGACCTGGGCATCGCGCTGGAAGCGGCGGCCGAGATGCAGTTGGACCTGCCCAGCCTGGCCCAGGCGCGGCGGTTGTTCCTGAAGGTGCAGGACAAGTTGGGCGGTGACCGCGGCACCCATGCGGTGTTCGGCATCTACGGCGGCGACACGTCAGCATGATGCTTGGCGGCGGTTGGTTTCAACTGTAATCAACCGCCATGCACCAGCCCGAAACCACGCCGCGCGATAGCATCTGGTACACCTACCGCGTCTTCCCGTTCCGCCGCCCGGCGGAGCTGGATGGCGCGGAGGGCATGCAGCCGGTGGTGGTGGTGGGCGCCGGGCCGATCGGGCTGGTGACGGCGCTGAACCTGGCGCGCTTCGGCGTGCCTTCGGTGGTGCTGGAGGCGGAGCAGCAGGTCTCTCACGGCAGCCGCGCCATCGTGCTGACCAGGCGCTCCATGGAGATCATCCAGCAGGCCGGCGTCGCCGCGCCCTTCCTGGCCAAGGGGCTGCCGTGGAGCGACGGGCGCAGCTTCTTCCGGGGGCAGGAAGTCTACCGCATGGTGCTGCCGCATGATGCGGATGACCGCTTCATGCCCGGCCTCAACCTGCAGCAGCAATACATCGAGCAATACCTGGTGGAGGCGGTTCAGCGCAGCCCGCTGATCGAATTGCGCTGGGGCTCCAAGGTCGTCGCCGTGCAGCAGCATGAGGAACACGCTGTCCTGCGGGTGGACACGCCGCAGGGCGACTACGACCTGCGTGCGGCCTGGGTGGTGGCGGCGGATGGCGGGCGTTCCGCCATGCGGCGCCTGCTGGGGCTGCGGATGGAGGGGCGGGCCTATGCCGGCAACTTCGTCATCGCCGATATCCGCGCCGACCTGCCGATGCCGACGCAGCGGCTCTGCTACTTCGACCCCGAATGGAACCCCGGCAACAACGTGCTGGTGCATCGCCAGCCCGACGGCATCTGGCGGCTGGATTTCCGCCTGCCGGAAGGCGAGACCGCCGAGCAGGCGCTGGCGCCGGCGCTGCTGGCGGAGCGGATCGACAGGATCCTGGCCATGGTCGGCCACCCCGTGCCGTGGCAGCTGGACTGGGCCACGGTGTACAGCGCCAGCACGCTGACGCTGGGCGAGTTCGTGCACGGCCGCGTCTGCTTCACCGGGGATGCCGCGCACCTGCTGCCGATCTTCGGCGTGCGCGGCGCGAACACGGGCCTGCAGGACTGCGAGAACCTGGCGTGGAAGCTGGCCTTCGTGGTGCGCGGGCTGGCGCCGCCGGCGCTGCTCACCACCTACTCCACGGAACGCGTGGCCGCGGCGCGGGAGATCTGCGAGGAGGGCGGCAAGTCCACCCGCTTCATGACCCCGCCTTCCGCCGGCTTCCGGCTGATGCGCGACGCCGTGCTGTCGCTGGCACTGGAGCAGGACTTCGTGCGCGACCTGCTGCATTGGCGCACCAGCCGGCCGCACAGCTACCACCACTCGCCGCTGAACAGCTTTCTGGATGACGACGCGCGCTTCGGTGGCGGGCCGGCCTGCGGCGCCACGCTGCAGAACGTGAAGCTGGGCGAGGACGACTTCCTGTTCGACCACCTGGGCAGCGGCTTCCACCTGCTGGCCTTTGCCGGCGCCACGCCCAGCGCGGAGCAGGCAACGATGCTGCGCGCGGTGCGGGACCAGAAGGCGCCGCTGGTGCGGGTGCTGGTCGCGCCGCAACCCACGGCGGAGATGGCGGCGCTGGCCGATGTGGTGCTGGCGGACCCGGGCGGGCGGATCGCCGGGCGCTACGCCGCGCGGCCTGGTGCCGCCTACCTGGCGCGGCCGGACCTGCATGTCTGCGCCCGCTGGCTCTCGCCCGGCGCGGCGCAGGTTGGTCAGGCGCTGGCGACCGCCTGCGGGAGGGCCGCGGCATGATCCCGAAGAAGCTTTCCACTGCCGAGCTGGAGGCGGTGTACGACCTGCTGTCGGACGCCATCGACGCGGTGCCGCAGGACCAGCGCGAGGTGTTCCTGGCCAAGCTGGCGCTGGTGCTGGCCAACATGGTCGGCAGCCCCGGCCAGGTGGCGGCGGCGGTGAAGGCGGCGGCGGCCAACCTGGGCCCGCGCCCGGCGGATTGACCGGCTGGGCGGTGCATGCTGCGCTTCCGCGATAAACGGAGGAACCGCCATGCCCATCGCCCCCAACCAGGCCAAGAAGCGCATTGCCGCCAACCAGTTGGCGCTCGGCTTCGGCGTGCACCACCTGCGCACCAGCGCCACCGGCATGCTGGCGGCGGCGGCCGGCTATGACTGGCTGTTCATCGACATGGAACACGGCGCGATGAGCGTGCACGAGGCGACGCAGATGGCGATTGCCGCGCTGAGCCAGGGCATCACCCCCATCGTCCGCGTCTGCAAGGACGCGGTGTTCGAGGGCACCCGCGCGCTGGACAATGGCGCCATGGGCGTGGTGGTGCCGCATGTGGACAGCGCCGCCGAGGCCGCCGAAGTCGCCAGCGCCTACCGCTTCCCGCCGGTCGGCACCCGCAGCTGGGGCGGCCCGCCCTTCGCCTATGGCATGAAGCCGCCGGCCGTCGCGGAAGCCCAGGTGGAGCTGAACCGCGAGATCATGATCACCGTGATGATCGAGACGCCGGAGGCGGTGAAGAACGCCGACGCCATCGCCGCGGTGCCGGGGATCGACGCGCTGATGATCGGCACGTCGGACTTGACTGCCAGCATGGGCATCGCCGGGCAGATCGGCCATGCCGATGTGCGCGCCGCCTATGCCGCCGTCGGCGCGGCCTGCGCCAGGCACGGCAAGACCATGGGCATGGGCGGGGTCTATGACGAGGTCTATGCCCGCGAGTACATCAACCTGGGCGCGCGCTTCCTGCTTTCCGGCAGCGACCACAACCTGCTGATGGCCGGCGCCACCGCGCGCAGCAAGTTCCTCCGCACGCTGGAGCCCTGAGCCCGGCTGCCCGGCGCCGCCGGTGGTCCCACCGGCGGCGACCGAAGGCGCGACGTCATCGGCTTTTCCAGTTGCGACCGCTTCGCAGTTGCGCTAACCATGGGCCACCCAGGCGGAGCGGCCCATGTACGTCTGCCTCTGCAATGCCCTGACCGATGGCCAGGTGAAGGATGCGGTTGCCGCCGGCGCCCGCAAGCCCCGCGATGTCTACGCCCACTGCAACTGCGCGGGCCAATGCGGCACCTGCGGCCGCACCATCCTGGGCCTGATCCGGGAGATGGCGGCGGAACCGGGGCGCCACGCAACGGTTCAATAGCCTTCCGGGAGGGCCGTGCCATGCAGGGCGACGCGAAGGTCATCGAGTACCTCAATACCCAGCTGACCAATGAGCTGACGGCGATCAACCAGTACTTCCTGCATGCGCGCATCCTGCGGCACTGGGGCGTCGGCAAGCTGGGCAAGAAGGAATACGACGAGAGCATCGAGGAGATGCATCACGCCGACTGGCTGATGGAACGCATCCTGTTCCTGGGCGGCCTGCCCAACATGCAGCGGCTGAACCAGGTGCTGGTCGGGCAGACGGTGGAGGAGATCCTCCAGGCCGACCTGAAGCTGGAGCAGAAGGCGCTGGCCGACCTGCGCGACGGCATCGCCCACAGCGAAGGCGTGCGCGACTACGTCTCCCGCGACCTGTTCCGCCGCATCCTCGACAGCGAGGAAGAGCATGTGGACTTCCTGGAGCGGCAGTTCGACCTGATCAAGCTGATCGGCCTGCCGAACTACATCCAGCTCAACAGTGAGGCGGCGCCGGACCAGGGAAGCTAGTTAAGCAAGCTAGCGACGGCCTCGGCGAAGCGCGCGGGGTCGGCGATGACGCGCGGCACCTTGTGCTGGCCGCCCAGCTTGACCTGCGCCCGCATCCAGTCGTTGAAGCGGCCGGGCGGCAGCAGCGTCACCACCGGTGGCAGCAGTTGCCCGCCCTCGCGGTGGGCGGCGTAGTCGGCATTCGCCGCCGCAAGCCGGGCATCCAGCGCGGCGGCGTCCAGCGGCGCCTCGGATTCCACCAGCCAATGGTGGTGGCCGCGCGCCCCGCTGAAGACCGGGCCGACCGTGTATTCCCGCACGCCCGGCGCCAGCGCCAGCAACGCGGCCTCGATCTCCGCGCCGTGCAGATGCTCGCCGAAGGTGGAGAGCATGTAGCTGGTGCGCCCCGTCACCAGCAGCCGCGGCGGCGTCTTGCTGAGGAAGCGTACGGTATCCCCCAGCACATAGCTGAACAGCCCGGCGCAGGTGGTCAGCACCACCGCGTAGTCCTGGCCGGTCTCGATGCTCTCCACCCAATGCCGGGTCGGGCGGTCGCGGCCCAGCTCCTCCACGGGCACGAACTCGAAGAAGATGCCGCGGTCCAGGTTCAGCCGCAGGCCCTCGCCCTCGGCGCCGTCGGCGGTGGCGATGAAGCCCTCGCTGGCGGGGTAGACCTCCCGCGTCTCGCAGCCCTGCGGCAGATAGGCGGCAAAGCGCTCGCGGTAGGGCGCCCAGGCGACGCCGCCATGCACCAGCAATTCCAGCTGGGGCAGGGCGGGCAGTTGCTCCAGCAGCATCAGCAGCCAGCTGGGCGTGCCGGTCAGCACATGAACGCGGCTGGCCGGGGTCTGCCGGGCCAGGGCTGCCAGCTTGCGGTCCCAGTCGGCTTCCAGCGCCAGGGCGGGCGGCGGCCAGCTCCAGCGGCTGAGGCTGCGGGGGATCTCGGCGGCGGCGATGCCGGACAGGTCGCCCTGCCGCACGCCGGGGGCCACCTCCTCAAGCGCCGTGCTGCCGCCCAGCATGAAGGCCAGGCCGCTGAAGATGCGGCTATCCGGCTTGTTGGCGAAGTGCCAGGCCAGCGTGTCGAAGCCGGCGCGGCGGTTGGCGCGCACCATGGCGCGGGTGACCGGGATGTACTTGGTCCGCCCGCTGGTGGTGCCCGATGACAGGGCGAAATACGGCACCAGGCCGGGCCAGGAGGCATCCCGCAGCACCGGGTAGTGCGGCTGCCACCATTCGCGCCAGAATGCCTCGTAATCACGCAGCGGCACCGCCGCCTGGTAGGCCGCCACATCGCCGATGCCGGCGAAGCCATGCGCCTGGCCGAAGCGCGTGCCGGCCGCTCGCCGCAGCAGCCCGCGCAGCACCCGGCGCTGCGCCGCCACCGGGTCCAGCCGCCGCAGCTGCGCCACCCGGGCGCGGGCCAGGGCGCGCATGAAGGGCGTGGCGTCGAAGGGCGGCCGGTTCAACGCGCGGGGTCCAGCCGGGTCACGCTGGGGAATTCAGCCGCCACCGTCTCCGGCCGCAGCGGCAGGCGGATGCTCTCCCGCCGCTGCCACAGCGCCACCTGGTCGGCGAAGGCGGCGCTGCCCAGCCAGCCATCCTGCCCGCCCCACAAGGTGAACCAGTTGGCGTCGGGGTCGGCCATGTCGCTCACCTGCCGCGCCATGGAGCCGAAGCTGACCTCATGCGGGCCGGTGACCAGGCCGTGCCCGGTCTTCATCGGCGTCTCCCGGCTGCCGCCGACCGCGGAGGTGCCCTGCACGAAGCGGCGGCCGAGCAGGGGCAGGTTGACCAGCCAATGCGCCGCCCGCTGGCGATGCACCTCTCCCCATGTGCGGTATTGCGCGGCCAGCGGCGCGGCGCGGGCGGCAGCCTCGCGCAGCAACTCGGCCCGATTGGGCAGGCCATCCAGGTCGCGCAACAGGAAGGTGGTCAGCGCGCCCCAGCCGGTCTCCGGCCGCAGCCCCTTGGCGGCGGCGACGGCCGGGGCGAGCTGGCCGAGCAGCAACTCGAACACCAGGGGCGCCTCGGCCTCGGCGGCGTAGTCGCCAGTCCAGCCGCGCAGCCGGGCCAGCATGGCGGGTTCCGGCGCGCCGCCGGGCAGGGCGTCCAGCCGGGCAAGCAGGCCGGCGGCCAGGGTGGCAGCCTTGGGCGCCAGCGTGTCCACCTGCATGGCCGCCAGGTCCGCCGGGGAAACCCTCGGGCGGGCCAGCAGCATGGCGCGCAGCCGGGCCACGCGGTCGCCATCCGAGAAGACGAAGCCCACCGGCGGGGCATCCGGCGCCCAGCCGGCCGGGTTCTCGTTGGCGCTGGCCAGCACGCCATCGGCCGGGTCGGTCACCTGCGGCAGGTCGCGCCAGTCCCACAGCCGGTCCCAGGCGCCGGCGGCGCTGGTCGGCAGCACCGGGTCGCGTTCGGGGAAGCCCTGGCGGCGCGGCAGCACGGTGGCGGTGATGCGGCCGATATGCCCGGCGGTATCGGCCCAGAGGAAGTTCTGCGGCGACACGCCGAAGCCATCCATGGCGGCGCGGAACTCGGCGCCGTTGCGGGCTTGCGCGGCGCGCAGCAGGGCGGTGATCTCGTCGGTCGGCTGGTGGCCGACCCAGCGCAGCGCCAGCACGTCGCCCGGCCGGGTCTTCAGCAGCGGCACGTCGGAGACCACCGGGCCGAACGGGCTGTCCCGCACCTGGCGTTGGGCGTCGAACCACAGGCGCTGGCGGATCACCTCGGTCCGGGTGGTCAGCTGCGCGGGCGGCAGGGCGCTGATGTCGAAGATGTCCGACGCCGCCGAGCGCAGGTTGGTGCCGCCCCAGGCAACGTGCCGGTTGCGGCCGAAGCCCATCACCGGCAGGCCCGGCACCATCATGCCGACAATGGCGTAGGATGGGCTGCGCATGCCCACCATCAGCCACAGGTTCGGCAGGTTGAGGGACAGATGCGGGTCGCTGGCCAGCAGCGCGCCGCCGGTGCTGCTGTGGGCGGCGTCCACCGCCACCGCGTTGCTGCCGGCGCGGCTGTTGCCCGTCAGGATGGCGCCCAGCGCGTTGCCGGGGGAGACGCCGGCCCCGGCCTCGCGCAGCCGGCGCCAGCGTTCCTCGTAGCCGGGGGTGCCACGCTCGGCCAGCAGGTTGAACAGCACCAGCCAGTTGATGTCGGTGCCGGCCACGCGGCCCACCGCCAGCATGTCCTGCGCCGTCACCGCCTCCCGCTCCAGCCCCAGCAGGCCGGCTTCCGGCGGGCGCGGGCCGTGCAGGATCACCTGGTTCAGCCCGGCCAGGAAGGCGGTGACGAAGGCTCGGGTCTCCGGCGGCCAGGCCGCTTCCACCGCCGGGCCGGCCTTGCCGAAGTCCAGGATCCGCAGCGCGTGGTCGATATCCGTCGCCACCGGCCCGGCCATCTCGGCCAGGCGGCCGCGGGCGATCCGGCGCATGATCTCGATCTGCGCGCCGCGCAGGTGGCCGTGGACGATGCCCAGTGCATAGGCCAGGTCGGTGTCGGAGTCGGCCTGGATCCAGGGCACCAGATGCTGGTTCCAGCGGATGGTGACCGGCCGGGACAGCCCGGCGACCTGGCGCGGCAGGGCGGCCAGGCGCTGGTCGGTGCCCACGGCGGCGGGCGCCAGCGCGGCGCAGCCCGGCAACAGCGCCAGCAGCGCCAGCAGCAGCGCGGCGTTGCGTTTGATCCTGGAAGCCACCGGCGAATCCTGTCCTGCGGAGAGCCTTATAGCAGCCCAGCGGAGAGCTTGGTTCGGCGCGGCCCGGCGCAAGGGGGCGGCCGATACGCGGCATGGTTCTTGATAGACCCGTTGCAGGAGTACCGAACCCTGCGCGTCCTGCTTGTAGATAACGACCCGGAACGAGCGACCGCCGTGCAGGCGGGGTTGGAGGCGGCCGGCTGCCAGGTGGTGGCCATTGCCGCCGATGTCGCCGGCCTGACGGCGCTGGTGCGGGACAGCGGGGCCGAGGTGATCGTCTGCGACCTGGACGACCCGTCCCGCGATGCGCTGGAGGGCATGCGCGCCCTGCACCGGGATGAGCCGCGCCCGGTGGTGCTGTTTGCCGAGAAGGGCGACCCGGACCAGATCGAGGCGGCGCTTGAGGCCGGCGTCGCCGCCTATGTCGTGGAGGGGCTGGCGCCGTCCCGCGTGCGGCCGGTGATCGAGGTGGCGATCCGCCGCTGGCGCGCGCACCAGGCGCTGACCCGGGAACTGGCGGAGGCGCGGCAGACCCTGGCCGACAAGCTGGCGATCGACCAGGCCAAGCAGGCGCTGATGCTGCGGCACAAGCTGACCGAGCCCGAGGCCTACAAGCGGTTGCGGCGGATGGCGATGGACCAGGGCCGCAAGCTGGCGCAGGTGGCGGCCGAGGTGCTGCACGGAAAAGAGACAAACAGCCCAAGGTAGGGGCGGTTAAGTGATCGCCAGCGTTTTTTGCTCGCCGGGCATGCAAATTCCGGCTTGAAACCCTTCCGCGATTTCTGCTGCATTGCAACAGCGCCGCGATGCCCAACGAAGGGCTTCGCACAGGGGTTTCGGACCCGAGCGCATCTTCACCCGCGGTCCAAGGGCGGCCCGCAGCCCCGGTCTCACGACCGCAGGAGCCGCGCGTGAACGCCCATACCCAGGTGCCCACCCGCCATCCGTCGCGCCGCAACGGCCCTGGCCTGCGCACCATGCGCCTCGGCTTTGTGCCGCTGACGGATGCCGCGCCGCTGCTGGTGGCCGAGGCGATCGGGCTGTTCGACAGCGTCGGGCTGAAGGTGGCGCTCTCGGCCGAGCACGGCTGGGCGGCGCTGCGCGACAAGCTGGCCTTCGGCGCGCTGGAAGCCGCCCACATGCTGGGGCCGATGCCGATTGCGCTGGCCGCCGGGCTGGATGGCGTGCGCGCCGACGTGACCGTGGCCGCGGGCCTGGCCGCCAATGGCAACACCGTCACCATCTCGCGCGAACTGGCCGACGAGATTGGCGCCTTCCGCTTCCCGCTCTCGCCCACCGCCTTTGCCGCCGCGGTCCGCCGCCGCCAGGGGCGCGGCGCGGCGGAGCTGAAGCTGGCCGTGGTGTTCCCGTATTCCTCGCACAACTACCTGCTGCGCTACTGGCTGGCCAAGGGCGGGCTGGACCCCGACCGCGACCTGCGGCTGCTGGTGGTGCCGCCGCCCATGGTGGCCAAGGCGCTGCAGGACGGCGTGATCGATGGCTTCTGCGCCGGCGAGCCCTGGGGCAGCCACGCCTCCGCGCTGGGTGCCGGGCGGATTGCGCTGGCCACCGGCGACATCTGGCCGAACCACCCGGAAAAGGTGCTGGCGCTGCGCAACGACTACGTGGCGCGGGAGCCGGAGCAGGCGGTGGCCGCCACCGCCGCCATCCTGGCCGCCGCCCGCTGGCTGGACGACCCGACCAACCACGCCGAGGCGGTGAAGATCCTGCGCAAGCGGGCCTTCCCGGGGCTGAGCGTGGAGACCATCGCCGCCGCCTTCGAGGGCCGGGCGATGGATACCGAACTGCGCAACCCGCTGCGCTTCCACAGCGCCACGCTGCCGCGGCCGGACCAGGCCGCCTGGTGGCTGCGCCAGATGCGCCACTGGGGCCACGTGCCGCCCTTCGTCACCGATGCCACGGCCCTGGCGCCCTGGCAGCCCGATTTGTGGCGCGCCGCCGCCACCCGATTGCGGGAGGCCGAGCCGCCTGCCGCCCCACCACCCCCCGCCGACCTGCCGGAGAGCTTCGCCCAATGACCATCACCCGCCGCAACGCGCTGGCCGCCACCGCCGCCGTCTTCGCCGCCGCCCGCGCCGCCACGCCGCGCGGTGCCTTCGCCCAAGGGTCCACCACGCCGGAGGTGAAGAAGGCGGTGCTGGGCTACATCGCGCTGACCGATGCCGCGGCACTGATCATCGCCAAGGAGAAGGGCATCTTCGCCAAGTACGGCATGCCGGATGTGGAGGTGAGCAAGCAGGCCAGCTGGGGCGCCACCCGCGACAACCTGGTGCTGGGCGGCGGCAGCGGCGGCATCGACGGCGCGCATATCCTGACGCCGATGCCCTACCTGATCCACAGCGGCCGGATCACCCAGAACAACCAGCCGGTGCCGATGGCGATCCTGGCGCGGCTGAACACCAACGGCCAGGCGATCAGCGTGGCCGAGAAGCACAAGGCGCTGGGCGCGCGGCTGGACGCCAGCCCGCTGAAGCGCGTGTTCACCCAGGAAAGCAAGGTCGCCATGACCTTCCGCGGCGGCACCCACGACCTGTGGATCCGCTACTGGCTGGCCGCCGGCGGGATCGACCCGGACAAGGACGTGCAGACCATCGTGGTGCCGCCGCCGCAGATGGTGGCCAACATGAAGGTCGGCACCATGGACGCCTTCTGCGTCGGCGAGCCGTGGAACGACCAGCTGGTCAACCAGCGCCTGGGCTACAGCGCGCTGACGACGGGCGAGCTGTGGCGCGACCACCCGGAGAAGTCGCTGGGCATGCGCGGCGACTGGGTCGCGCAGCACCCGAATGCCGCCACCGCGATCACCGCCGCGGTGATCGAGGCGCAGATCTGGTGCGACCAGGCCGCGAACAAGGAGGAGATGTGCAGCATCATCGGCCGCCGCGCCTGGTTCAACGTGCCGCCGGCCGACATCCTGCCGCGCAGCCGCGGCAACATCGACTACGGCGATGGCCGCAAGGTCGAGAACTCCCCGCTGCTGATGAAGTACTTCCGCGACCACGCCAGCTACCCGTTCCGCTCGCATGAGTTGTGGTTCCTGACCGAGGACATCCGCTGGGGCGTGCTGGCGCCGGACACCGACACGGCCAAGCTGATCGGCGAAGTGAACAAGGAAGGCATCTGGCGCGCCGCCGCCGAGCGCGCGGGCGTGAAGGCCAGCGACACGCCGACCGGCACCAGCCGCGGTACCGAGACCTTCTTCGACGGCAAGGTCTTCGACCCCGCCAACCCGGCCGCCTACCTGGCCTCGCTCGCCATCAAGAAGATCGCGGGGGCCTGAGCATGAACGCGGTCTCGACCAAGCCGGCGGCGGAACCCGCCGTGGTCTCGCGCCCGGCGCTGGCGGCACTGCCCAAGCCGTCGCGGATCGTGCCGGTCATCGCCCAGGTGGTGCCGCCGTTGATCGTGCTGGCGCTGCTGGGGCTGGGCTGGGAATACCTGGCCAGCGGGCCGAACGCGACGCTGCCGCCGCCCAGCAAGGTGTGGGTGGACGCGCGCGACCTGATCGTGGACCCGTTCTTCGACCGGGGCGGGCTGGACAAGGGCCTGTTCTGGCACCTGCTGGCCAGCCTGCAGCGCGTGGCGCTGGGCTTCGCGCTTTCCGCCGTGGTCGGCGTGGCGCTGGGCATGCTGATCGGGTCCTCGCCCTTCTTCATGCGCGGGCTGGACCCGATCTTCCAGGTGCTGCGCACGGTGCCGCCGCTGGCCTGGCTGCCGCTCTCGCTGGCGGCCTTCCGGGAAGCGCAGCCGAGCGCGATCTTCGTCATCTTCATCACCGCAATCTGGCCGATCATCATCAACACGGCGGTGGGCGTGCTGAACGTGCCGCAGGACTACCGCAATGTCGCCGCCGTCATCCGGCTGCGCGGCCTGGCCTTCTTCTGGAAGATCGTGCTGCCGGCGGCGGCGCCCTACATCTTCACCGGGCTCAAGATCGGCATCGGCCTGTCGTGGCTCGCCATCATCGCGGCGGAGATGCTGATCGGCGGCGTCGGCATCGGCTTCTTCATCTGGGATGCGTGGAACAGCTCCAACCTGTCCGACATCATCGTGGCGCTGATCTATGTCGGCCTGGTCGGCTTCATGCTGGACAAGGTCGTGGCCCTGGCGGGCCGCATCGCCACCCGTGGCACCCAGGCGAGCTGAGGAGACAGCAGATGCACCCCTTCCTCGACATCACCAAGCTGTCCATCGCCTTCCCCAAGTCGCCGCTGCCGGTGCTGCGCGACGTGGACCTGAAGATCGAGCGCGGCGAATACGTGGCGGTCATCGGCCATAGCGGTTGCGGCAAGTCGACGCTGCTGAACGTGGTGGCCGGGCTGCTGCCGGCCACCGCCGGCGGCGTGCTGCTGGAAGGCCGCGAGATCAGCGGCCCCGGGCCTGACCGCGCCGTGGTGTTCCAGAACCACAGCCTGCTGCCCTGGCTGACCTGCTACGAGAACGTGGCGCTGGCGGTGGACCAGACGCTGAGCCGCGAGATGAACCGGAAGCAGCGCCATGACTGGGTGCTGGAGAACCTGGCCCTGGTGCACATGACCGCGGCCAAGGACAAGCGGCCCAACGAGATCAGCGGCGGCATGAAGCAGCGCATCGGCATTGCCCGCGCGCTGGCCATGCGCCCCAAGGTGCTGCTGCTGGACGAGCCTTTCGGCGCGCTGGACGCGCTGACCCGCGCCCACCTGCAGGACCAGGTGATGGAGATCCACGCCCGGCTGAAGACCACGGTCATCATGATCACGCATGACGTGGACGAGGCGGTGCTGCTGTCCGACCGGATCGTCATGCTGACCAATGGGCCGAACGCGACGGTGGGCGAGATCCTGACCGTGGACCTGGAACGCCCGCGCGACCGGTTGAAGCTGGCCGCCGACCCGCGCTTCGTCGCCGCGCGCACGGCGGTGCTGGAGTTCCTGCACTCCCGCCACGCCAACCCGGCGCTGCAGGCCGCCTAGCATGAAGGTGGTGGTGGTGGGCGCCGGCCCGGCCGGCACGCGCTGCGCGGTGCAGGTGGCGCGGCGGGTGCCGGGCGCGGAGGTGACGCTGCTCGGTGCCGAGTTGGCGCTGCCCTATGACCGCGTCGCTCTCTCCCGGCTGCTGGCCGGAGAGGTTGAGGTCGGCGACCTGATCACCCACCCGATCCTGGCGCTGGAGGCGGCGGGCATCCGCTTCCGTGCCGGCGTGGCGGTGGCGGCGCTGGACCGTGCCGCCCAGGTGGTGGAGACGACGAAGGGCGAGCGCATCGGCTATGACCGGCTGGTGCTGGCCACCGGGTCTGCCGCGGTGCGGCTGCCGCTGCCGGGGGCGGAACTGCCGGGCGTGCTGGCTTATCGAGACCTGGGGGATGTGCGCGCCATGCTGCGCCTGGCGGCCGAGGGCGGCCATGCCGTGGTCATCGGCGGCGGGCTGCTGGGGCTGGAAGCCGCCACCGGCCTGGCGGCGCGCGGCATGAAGGTGACGGTGGTGCACGCCATGGGCTGGCCGATGGACCGCCAGCTGGACCCGGAGGCCGGCGCCTTGCTGACCGCCAGGCTCGGCCGGCGCGGCATCCGCTTCGTCATGCCCGCCGCCACGGTGGCGCTGGAGGGCGAGCGCCATGTGCAGGGCGTGCGGGTGGATGATGGCCGCGTGCTGCCGGCCAGCCTCGTCGTCATGTCGGTCGGCATTCGGCCCCACGTGGCGCTGGCGCGCGCGGCGGGGCTGCAGGTGGCGCGCGGCGTGGTGGTGGACGACGCCATGCGCAGCAGCGACCCGGCGATCTACGCCGTGGGCGAATGCACCGAGCACAAGGGCCGGCTGATCGGCCTGGTGAAGCCGGCGCTGGAGCAGGCCGAGGTGGCCGCCGCCGCGTTGGCAGGGGACGCCGCCTGTTGGCAGCCGGTGCCGGACCAGGCCGCGCTCAAGGTCTCCGGCACCGCCGTGTGGTCCGCCGGCGAGATCAGCGCCGAGACCGCCGAGGCGATCATCCTGCGCGACGAGGATGCCGAGGAGTATCGCCGGCTGTTCCTGCGCGACGGCAGGCTGGTCGGCGCCGTGCTGTATGGCGATACCGCCGATGCCGGCTACTACATGCGCCTGATCGCCGAGCAGCACGTGGTGGAAAGCCGCGCCGAGCTGGTGCTGGGCAGCAGCTTCGAGGCGGCGGCGTGAGCGGCGTGACCCGAAGCACCTGCCCGTATTGCGGCGTCGGCTGCGGGGTGCTGGTGGATGCGCGCGGCGGCGTTACCGGCGACCCCGCGCACCCCGCCAACCAGGGGCGGCTGTGCAGCAAGGGCACCGCGCTGGGCGAGACGCTGGACCAGCCGGGACGCCTGCTGCACCCGGAAGTGGACGGCAAGCGCGCCAGCTGGGACGCCGCGCTGGACGCGGTGGCCGAAGGCTTCCGGAAAGCGCTGGCCGAGGGCGGACCCGATAGCACCGCGCTGTATGTCAGCGGCCAGTTGCTGACCGAGGACTACTTCGCCGCCAACAAATTCGCCAAGGCGGTGCTGGGCACGGCGAATATCGACAGCAATTCCCGCCTGTGCATGGCCAGCGCCGTCGCCGGCCACAAGCGCGCCTTTGGCGAGGACCTTGTCCCCGGCATCTACGAGGATCTGGAACAGGCCGACCTGGTGGTGCTGGTGGGCAGCAACCTGGCCTGGTGCCACCCCGTGCTGTTCCAGCGCCTGGTCGCCGCCAAGGCCGCGCGGCCAAGCATGCGCGTGGTGGTGGTGGACCCGCGCCGCACCGCCACCTGCGACGTCGCCGACCTGCATTTGGCGGTGGTGCCGGGCGAAGATGTCGCGCTGTTCGACGCGCTGCTGCTGCACCTGCACGCGGCCGGGCTGACGCAGCCGGCACCGGGGCTGGAGGCCGCGCTGGCCGCCGCCGCTGGGGCCGCGCCGCGCCTGCCGCCGGCTGACCTTGCGCGGTTCCTGGCCTGGTTCGCGACCACGCCGCGCGTGGTCACGCTGTTCAGCATGGGCGCGAACCAGTCCAGCGCCGGCACCGACAAGGCCAACGCCATCATCAACTGCCACGTCGCCACCGGCCGCATCGGGCTGCCGGGCGCCGGGCCGTTCAGCATCACCGGCCAGCCCAACGCCATGGGCGGGCGCGAGGTCGGCGCGCTTTCCAACATGCTCGCCGGCCATCTGGACTGGGCGACGCCGGGCGAGCACGCCGCGCTGGCGGAATTCTGGCGGGCGCCCAAGCTGGCCACGCAGCCCGGGCTGAAGGCGGTGGAGCTGTTCCAGGCCGCCGGCGCCGGGCGCATCGGCGCCATGTGGGTCATGGCCACCAACCCCGCCGTCTCCCTGCCCGACGCCGCGGCGGTGCGGGCGGCGCTCAAGCGCATCCCCATGCTGGTCGCCAGCGATTGCACGCGAGAGAGCGACACGGTGGACCTGGCGCGCATCCGCCTGCCGGCGCTGGGCTGGGGCGAGAAGGACGGCACCGTCACCAACAGCGAACGCGTCATCAGCCGCCAGCGCGGGTTCCGCCCCTGGCCGGGCGAGGCACGGCCGGATTGGTGGGCGATCTCCCAGGTCGCGCAGCGGCTGGGCTGGGATTTCGGCTGGGACGGCCCGGCGGCGATCTTCCGCGAGCATGCCGCCGTGACCACGCTGGCGCGGCCGGCCCAGCGCGTCTTCGACCTGGCCGGCTTCACCACGCTGGAGGACGCCGGCTACGCCGCGCTGGCGCCCACCCGCTGGCCGGTGCCCGCGCCCGGCGTCCAGGGGGGCCGGCTGCAACCCATGGCGCGCTGCGTGCCGACGCCGCCGCGCGCCCCCGCCCATGCCACCAGCGCAGGCTTTCCGCTCAGCCTGCTGACCGGACGGCTGCGCGACCAGTGGCACACCATGACCCGCACCGGCGGCGTGGCCCGGCTGATGGCGCATGTGCCGGAACCGCTGGTCTCCATGCATCCCGACGACGCCGGCGCCCTGGCCGATGGCGCCCTGGCCCGCGTGGAAAGCGCCTGGGGCAGCGCCGTGCTGCGGCTGAAGCTGGACCCGGCGATGCCGCCCGGCAGCGTCTTCGCGCCCATGCACTGGACCGACCGCTTTGCCCCGGCGGCGCGGATCAACCCGGCGGTGAACCCGGCGGTGGACCCCATCAGCGGCCAGCCGGAGCTGAAGCACACCCCGGTGCGCGTGCTGCCGGTGCCGATGGCCTGGCATGGCTTCGTGCTGGCGCGCCGGCCGCTGCCCACCGACCTGGCCGAATGGTCCGCCCGGCTGCCGCTGGCGCATGGCACCTGGCGGCATGAATTGGCCGGCGAGGAAGCTCCGGCCGTCGCCTTCGCCCGGCTGCGCGCCGCCGTCGCCGAACCCGACGCCGCCTGGGTGACACTGGACGACGCCGCCGCCGGCACGCATCGCGCCGCGCTGCTGCGGGATGGCCGGCTGCTGGCCGTTGTGGTCCTGGGCGCCACGCCCGCCCTGCCGGCGCGGGACTGGCTGGCTGGGCTGTTCGCCGAGGAGCGCATCGGCCTGCCCGCCCGCCGGGCGCTGCTGGCCGGGCGGCCGGCGGATGGCCCGGCGCCGACGCCCACCATCTGCGTTTGCCACGGGGTCAGCGCCGGCCGCATCGCCGCCGCCATCGCCGGCGGGGCCTGCAGCCTGGCCCAGGTGGGGGAAGCCACGGCGGCCGGCACCGGCTGCGGCAGTTGCCGGCCGGAGATCAACGCCCTGCTGGCATTGGCGGCACCGCGGGTGGCGGAGCCGGCCTGAGTCTCAGTGGCTGACCACGTCCACCAGCGCCGCCACCACTTGGTCGATCCGCAGCGGCTTGCTGAGCAGCCGCAGCGGGCCGGGGCCTTCCAGCAGCCGGGCCTCCTCGGGGTCGTAGCCGGTCATCACCACCACCGGCAGGTTGGGCCGGCGCAGGCGCAACAGACGGATCAGCTCGCCGCCATCCATGCGGGGCATCCGCAGGTCGGTCAGCAGCACGTCGAAGCCGTGGTGGTCGGCCAGGTCCAGCGCGGCCTGGCCATCCACCGCGGCCAGAATGGCGAAGCCGGCGGCCGACAGCGCTTCCTCCAGCACCTCGGCGGCCAGCACCTCGTCCTCGGCCATCAGCACCCGGATCGCCCTCATGCCGCGGGCGGCTCCAACGGGCTGGCCAAGGGGCTGGCCAAGGGCAGGGTCAGCCGGAAGGCGGCGCCGACCGGGCCGGTCTCGTCCTCCAGGTTCCGGTAGTCCAGCCGGCCGCCCATGCTGTGGGCAATGCCGGCGGCAATGGAAAGGCCCAGGCCACCGCCCTCCCGCAGCGGCTTGGTGGTGACGAAGGGCTCGAAGATGCGCTGGCCCAGCGCGCCGGGCACGCCGCCGCCGGTGTCGCGCAGCTCTATCGCCAGCGTGCCCGGCTCCGTGCCGTGGGTGATCTCCACCGCCAGCTGCGGCCGGCCGCGCCGGGTATTGGCCAGGGCTTCCCGGGCATTGGTCACCAGGTGGCCCACAGCTTCGGTGAACTGCTGCAGGCTGCCACGCACCGGCAGGGCCTGCTGCGGCAGGTTCAGGCTCAGCTCCGCGCCGGGCGGCAACTCGGTACCGTCCAGCAGCGCGCTGGTGGCGGCGACGGCGTCGAAGATCTGGCCCTCGCCATTGGCCTGGCGGCTGAGCAGGCGGATGCGGTCCAGCAGCAGGCCCAGCCGGCCGGTCTGTTCCAGCACCACCCCCAGCGCCCGGTCCACCCGCGCCGGCACGTCGCCCAGGGTGCGGGCGCGTTCCACCCACAGGCTGATGACGTTGACCGGCTGGCTCATCTCATGCGCCACCCCGGCGCAGACGGTGCCCAGCGTGGCGCGGCGGGCGGTTTCCACCAGGTCGTGCTGGGCGGCGCGCAGCCGGGCCTCGGCCTCGCGCCGCTCCTGCACCTCCTGCACCAGCGCGGTGTTGGCGGTGGCCAGCTCGGCCGGGGAGGGCAGCGCCAGCACCTTGGGCAGCAGCGGCCAGACCACCACGGCGGTGGCCACCGAGACCACGGCGGTCAGCGCCTTCAGCACGCCCTCGATCTCATAGTCCGGGAACCACAGCACCCAGATGCCGGCGAAATGCGTGGCGCCGCACAGCAGGATGAACAGGCCGAACAGGTCGAAGGCCCAGGGGAAGGCGAGGTCCCGCCGCCGCCGCACCAGCACCGCCAGGGCGATGGGAATGGACCAGTACGCCAGGCCGGTCGCGGCGTCGGACAGGATGTGCAGCCACAGCAGCTCCGGCCGCCACAGCAGGCAGACGCCATGGGGCACCAGGTCGCCGGTATCGAGAACGGAGGCGAGCATGTGGCCTGACTTTCAGCCGGGGTGAAGGGTCGCGCGGCGCGGTCCGCGGCGGCACGACACGCGGGGGTCGCGCTTGCCTGAAGCACGGGGCGGGTGCGGCCATGTCGGCCGGCGCCCTTTCCCCGGCAACAACCTTCCGACTATCGGAATAACGGCCCGCCGGTGAAAGCCGGAACTTGCCGCCGCACCAAAGCGTGATCCCCATGCCCCGGGTAAACGCGTAACCTTGGCGTCCCCGCGATGGCGGCTTGCGCTTGAAGAACGGCCGGGTCGTCCGTGGCCGCTGCTTGTCGCAGGGGCCGGCGAGGCGCCGGTTCCCCTGCGATTTCAAAGATGCAACCCCGGGAGCATTCTTCAGTACCTGCCGCCCCGGGAAGCGGTGCCGGCTGTTACTCGGCGGCCTTGGCCTTCTTCGCCGCCCATTCCTCCGGCGTCATGCGCGGCATGTCGAAGCGGTCCGTGGTGCGGGCGTACCAGCCACGGCCGTGCATGCGCCCGACCAGGCCCAGCTTCACCGTGTCCACGTAGTTCTTCTCGGCATCCATGACGCAGTCGTCGTGGATGTGCATGGCCAGCACCTTGCCCAGCACCATGGTGTGCGGGCCAATCTCGATCAGCTGGAAGGTCTCGCACTCCATCGCCACCGGGCTTTCGCCGATGCGCGGCGGCTTGACCTTGGTGGAGGGCAGGGCGGTCAGCCCGGCCTCGGCCACCTCGTCCACGCCGCTGTCGAAGTCCACGGCGGTGGCGTTCATCTGCTCGGCCGCTGTTTCCGGCACCATGCAGACCACGAACTGCCCGGTGGCCTTGATGTTCCGCAGCGTGTCCTTGCCGCCCGGCTTGCCGGGGCCGCAGCCGATGGCCAGCACCAGCGGGTCCTCGGAGAACACGTTGAAGAAGGAATAGGGCGCGGCGTTGACCACGCCCTCGGCGTCCTGGCTGACCACCCAGGCGATGGGCCGCGGCACCACGCAGGAAACCGCCAGCTTGTAGCGCTCACGCGAAGGCAGCTTGTCGAAGTCGAAGAGCATGGAATCCCACCTGTTGCTGTCGCGGCAGGGTGGCGTGCGCCCCGGCGGCTGTCGAGGGCCGGGCGGGCTAGGCAAGATACTGGCGGAATTCCGCGCCGCCGTTTGCCGCCGGTTAAGCCCGCGCCATGCAGGCTGCCCTCGGTCAGAGGGGTTCCCATGCGATTCTTCCAGAATTTGTCAGTTGGTCGAAAGCTGGCGGCAAGCGCCAGCATGGCCATTCTCATGCTGACCATGCTGGTCGTCCTTGTCAGCCTGGAGCTGGGCGGGGCCGCCGAACAGCGCAGCGCCGCCGACCAGGCGGTGGCGGCCCAGCGCGCGGCGCTGGACACCAGCGTGCAGGCGCTGAACGCCGGGCTGCAGATGCGCGACGCGCTGGCGGCGCAGACCACCGACGCCCTGGGCCCGCTGGGCACCGCGGCTGAGGCCGGCGCCAAGGCGCTGGCCGAGCAGCTGGCGACGTTGCAGGCCATGCCGGGTGCCGCCCGGGTGCGGGTGCAGCTGGATGCCGCCGGCAGCGGCCTGGCCGAGATGACCGGCGCGACGCAGGAAGCGGTGGCGCTGCGCGCGCAGCTGCTGGAGGCACGCGACCGCCGCCTGTACCCGATGATGGCGGATTACGACCAGGCCTTCGAGGCCGTGGGCGCCAACATGGAATTCGACGTGGCCGCCGAGCAGCGGGAGGAAAGCCGCCAGCGGCTGATGACCTTCCATGGCGCCGTCAACGATGTCCGCATCGCCACCCAGCGCTTCCTGGCCACCGGCGATGACGCCCAGGCCCGGCGCGTCCGCCGCGCGGCGGCGCAGCAGCGGGTGCATCTGCGCGCGCTGGTCTCGGCCGCGCGTGGCGGCATGGAACAGGACATGCGCCGCCTGCAGGTGGCAGCCGATGGCGTCGGCCAGGCCGCCGAGGATGTGCTGAAGGCGGCCGAGCAACTGCAGGCGCTGCGGCGCGACAAGGCCGACCCGGCGCGCGAGCGGTTGCTGGCGGCGCTGGGCGGCGCGGTGCAGGCGCTGGCCGCGGCGGCGCAGCAGCAGCAGGCGGCGGCGGGTGGCGGCCACCTCGGTGGACAGCGCGGTGCAGTGGGTCGGTGCCGGCGTGGCGCTGGTGCTGGTGCTGTCCGGCTGGCTCACCGCGCGCGCCATCGGCACGCCGCTGCGCCGGCTGGCCGGGGCGGTCGGCGCCATCGCCGGCGGCAAGGCGCATGAGCCGGTGCCGGACCAGGGCCGGCGCGACGAGATCGGCCAGATCGCCGACGCGCTGGAGCGGCTGCGCGGCACGGTCCGCAACGCCTTTGCCCAGCAGCAGATGCTGGAACAGCTGCCGGTGGGCGTGATGACCGCCGACCCGCATGACAACTTCCGCATCGGCTACCTGAACCAGGCCAACAAGGACGTGCTGGCGCAGATCGCGCATGCGCTGCCGGTGCCGCCCGACCAGATCATCGGCCAGAGCATCGACATCTTCCACGAACAGCCGGAGCGCATCCGCGCGCTGCTGAGCGACCCGGCCAACCTGCCCTACAACACCCGCATGGCGCTGGGCGGGGAAGTGATCGACCTGGCGATCTCCGCCATCCGCGACAGTGCCGGCACCTATGTGGCGCCGATGCTGGTGTGGAAGCTGGCGACCGCCCAGGCCCGCATGGCCGATGCCTTCGAGGCCGATGTCGGCGGCGTGGTGGAAGCCGTGGCGGCGGCGGCCAGCCAGGTGCAGCAGGCGGCGCGCGCACTGTCCGGCGCGGCCGAGACCAGCGGGCGCGAGGCCGACGCGGTGGCGGAGGTCAGCCAGGCCGCCGGCGCCGATGTGCAGGCGGTGGCCGCCAGCGCCGAGGAACTGGCCAGCAGCGTCGCCGAGATTACCCGCCAGGCCGCCGAGGGGGCCGCCGTGGCCCGCGAGGCCGCCGAGGCGGCGCGTGCGACGGATGCCACCGTGCAGGGGCTGGCGCTGGCCGCGTCGCGCATCGGCGACGTGGTGCGGATGATCGGCGACATCGCCGGCCAGACCAACCTGCTGGCGCTGAACGCGACCATTGAAGCGGCGCGTGCGGGCGAAGCGGGCAAGGGCTTCGCCGTGGTGGCCAGCGAGGTGAAGACGCTGGCCAACCAGACCGCCCGCGCCACCGAGGAGATCAGCCAGCAGATCGGCAGCGTGCAGACCACCACCGCCCAGGCGGTGGAGGCGCTGCGCAGCATCGGCGGCACGATCGAGCGGATGAACCAGGTGACCGCCGCCATCGCCAGCGCGGTGGAACAGCAGGGCAGCGCCACGCGGGAGATTGCCCGCAGCGCCACCCAGGTGGCCGACGGCACCGGCGCGGTGACGCGGCGGATTGAGGATGTGCGGCGCGCGGCCGGCGAAACCGGCGAGGCCAGTGGCTCCCTGCTGGGCGCCGCCACCGACCTGGCCGGCCATGCCGATACGCTGCGCGGCCGCGCCGGCGAGTTCCTGGCGACCATCCGCCGGGCGTGAGGCGCGGCGCCGCTGGTGGCGGATTGCCTGCAACGGGCATCCGCCGCTAGCTTCCGCGCCAAGCAACACCCCGAGGATGTCCATGACCGCCACCCGTCGCGCCCTGCTGGGCGCCGCGCTCGCCACCCCTGCGCTGCTTGCCCATGCCCAGGGTTGGCCCGGCCGGCCGGTGCGGATCATCGTGCCCTCCGTCACCGGCGGCTTCGACAACTACGCGCGGCTGATGACGCCGCGGCTGTCCGAGATCTTCGGCGTGCCCGTCGTCATCGAGAACAAGCCCGGCGCCAACGGCAATATCGGCATGCAGGAAGTGCAGCGTTCCACGCCGGACGGCACCACGCTGCTGTTCGCGGCCGTGGGCTCGCTTTCCATCAATGTCAGCGTCTATCGCGGCATGCCGCTGGACCCGGTGGACGACCTGGCCGCCGTGGCCTGCTGCGTCACCTCCCCCATGGTGTGGGTGGCCAACCCGGAAAGCGGGCCGAAGACGCTGGCCGAGTTGGTGGCGCGGGCCAAGGCGCAGCCGGGCAAGCTCGACTACGCGCTGCCCAGCGCCGGCACCATCAACCACCTGATCGTGGAAGGCTTCAAGCTGCGGCACGGGCTGGATATTCCGGCGGTGCCGTACCGCGGCACGCCGCCGGCGCAGCTGGATGTGGTGGCCGGGCGCGTGCCGGTGATGGTGGACAGCCTGGGCGCCGGCTGGGGCCATATCAGCGGCGGGCGGATGCGGCCGCTGGCGCTGACCTCCCGCGCCCGGTCGCCGCGCGCGCCGGAGATTCCGACCGCGATCGAGCTGGGCCTGGACCAGACCGACTACGTGGCCTGGTACGCCTTCATGGCGCCGAAGGCGACGCCACCCGAGATCATCCAGCGGCTGAACGCCGCGATCAACCGCGTGGCGCTGGAGGAGGAATACACCGGCCGCCTGCGCGAGAACGGCGCCGCGACCCAGTCGATGACGCCGGCCGCGCAACTCGCCTTCATGCAGGCCGAGCGGACCAAGTGGGGCGACATCGCGCGCGCCGCGAAGGTGGAGGTGGTCTAGCGCCTGGTCGTCCGAGGCGCTGGCGCCGAAGGGCGTGAATCAATCGCTCTGATGATTCCCGGCTTCCCGCAGCGCCAGCACGCGCAGCGCGGAGGCCAGCGGCAGGCTGGGGTCGGCGCGGTCGGCATCCACCTGCGCCACCAGCGCCGAGAGGCTGACCGCGCGGCGCTGCGCCATGGCTTCCAGCGCCGCCCAGAACTCGGCTTCCAGCGCCACGCTGGTGCGGTGGCCGCCCAGCGAGAAGCTGCGTTTCCGTAGGTGCTTCATTCCAACGTCGCGCCGGGGTGGACCATCTCGGCCGGGCGGACCCATTGGTCGAACTCGGCGGGGGTGACGTAGCCGAGTTGCGCCGCAGCCTCCTTCAGCGTCAGGTTCTCGTGCAGCGCCTTCTTGCCGATCTGCACCGCGCGGTCGTAGCCGATGCGCGGGTTCAGCGCGGTCACCAGCATCAGCGACTTCGCCAGGTTCTCGGCGATACGATCCAGGTTCGGCTCCAGCTTCGCCACCATGTTGTGGGCGAAGCTTTCGGCGGCGTCGGCCAGCAGCCCCGCGCTTTGCAGCACCGCCTGGATGATGACGGGCTTGAACACGTTCAGCTCCAGATGGCCCTGCGCGCCGGCGACGGTGACGGTGGTGTTGTTGCCCATGACCTGGGCGCAGACCATGGTCAGCGCCTCGCTCTGCGTGGGGTTGGTCTTGCCGGGCATGATGGAGGAGGACAGGCCATCGGCGGGGATGGTGAGTTCGCTGAATCCGCTGCGCGGGCCGCTGCCCAGCAGGCGGATGTCGTTGGCGATCTTGTTCAGCGACACCGCCAGCACATTGAACACGCCGTGCAGTTCCACGAAGGCGTCATGCGCGCCCATGCCCTCGAACTTGTTCGGGCTGGGGGTGAAGGCCAGGCCGGTCTTGTCGCTGATGATCGTGCAGAACAGCGTGTCGAAATCCGGGTGGCGGTTCAGCCCGGTGCCGGCGGCGGTGCCGCCCTGCGGCACGCTGAGCAGGCGCGGCAGGGCGTCCCGCAGGCGCTCCGCACCCAGCATCACCTGGCGGGCATAGGCGCCGAATTCCTGGCCCAGCGTCACCGGCACCGCGTCCATCAGGTGCGTGCGGCCCAGTTTGATGATGCCCTGCCATACCACCGCCCGCGCCGCCAGCGCGGCGTGCAGCGTGGCCAGCGCCGGCAGCAGCCGATGCACCACCGCCTCGGCCGCGGCGATGTGCATCATGGTCGGGAAGTTGTCGTTGGAGGACTGGCCGCGGTTGACGTGGTCGTTCGGGTGCACCGGCTTGCGGGTGCCGAGCGGTTGGCCCAGCAACTCGTTGGCGCGGTTGGAGATGACCTCGTTGGCGTTCATGTTGGTCTGCGTGCCGCTGCCGGTCTGCCACACGGGCAGCGGAAAGTCGGCGTCGCGCGTGTTGTCGGCGATTTCCTGCGCTGCCTGGCGGATCGGCGCGGCCAGTTCCGCCGGCAATTCGCCCAGGCGCTGATTGGCCTCGGCGCAGGCCCATTTGTGCAGGCCGACGGCGCGGATCAGCCCGGGCGGAAAGCGCTCCGACCCGATGCGGAACAGCAGCCGGGCACGCTCGGTCTGCGGGCCCCAGTAGCGGTCGGCGGCAATCTGGATGCTGCCGAGGGAGTCTGTCTCAGAACGGGTTCCGCGAGCGGAACCCTGGGCGGTTTCGGTACGGGTCATCGGCGGTTCCTCCGGCGCCCGCGCGCGGGCGTTAGCCGTCCCGCGACACGCGGGCGTTAACCCGAGTAGGACGAGACCTCGATGAGGTTGCCTTCGGGATCGCGCGTGTAAACGCTGGTCATCTGGCCCAGTGCCCCGGTCTTCTCCACCGGCCCCTCGGCGATCTCCACGCCGCAGTCGCGGAAGTGCTGCTCCACCTGGTCCGAGGTGACGGTGACGATGAAGCAGAGGTCCTGCGTGCCCGGCGAGCAGTCGCGCGCCGCGATCCAGTCCTCGGCCGGGAAGTCGAAGGGGCGCAGGTTGATCTTCTGGCCGCCGAACTTCAACGCGGTGCGCTGCGCCTTGCCGAAGGTCTCGCGTTCCATGCCCAGCACGCGCTGGTACCAGCTGGCCATGGTTTCCACGTCTCGGCAGTTGATGACCAGGTGGTCGAGGCGATCCACGGCGAAGCGCATTGGTTTACGTCCCTTGCTGCGGCAGGCGGGCGGTCACTTCGATTTCGATCAGCATGGCTTCCGACTGCAACCCGGCGATCAGCAGGGTGGAGGCCGGGCGCGCCGTGCCGAAGTAGCGCTTCACCACGGGCCAGCAGGGCTGCCAGTCCGCGCGGTTGGGCAGGATGAAGGTGGCGCGCACCACGTTGTCCAGGCTGGTGCCGGCCTTGGCCAGCGCATCCGCGATGTTGCGGAAGCACTGGTCGGCCTGCGCCACCACGCCTTGGGCCAGGGTCATGGTGGCGTAGTCGTAGCCTGTGGTGCCGGAGACGAAGACGTAGTCGCCATCCACCACCGCGCGGGAGTAGCCAATTTCTTCCTCGAACTTTGAGCCGGAGGAGATGAGTTTCCGCATGAAGGCTATTCCAGCCCCTCGTAGAAATCATTCCCCTTGTCGTCCATGACGATGAACGCCGGGAAGTCCACGACCTCGATCCGCCAGATCGCTTCCATGCCAAGCTCGGGGTATTCCAGCACCTCGACCTTCTTGATGCAGTCCTGCGCCAGGCGCGCCGCCGGGCCGCCGACGCTACCCAGGTAGAACCCGCCATAGCTCTTGCAGGCGTTCAGCACGGCCTTGCTGCGGTTGCCCTTGGCCAGCATGACCATGCTGCCGCCGGCCTTCTGCAGGGCCTCCACATAGCTGTCCATGCGGCCGGCCGTGGTCGGGCCGAAGCTGCCGGTGGCCATGCCGTCGGGCGTCTTCGCCGGGCCGGCGTAGTAGACCGGGTGGTTCTTCATGTAGTCGGGCAGGCCCAGGCCGGCGTCGAGTCGCTCCTGCAGCTTGGCGTGGGCGATGTCGCGCGCCACCACCATGGTGCCGGTCAGGCTGACGCGGGTCTTCACCGGGTGCTGGCTCAGCGTGGCGCGAATGGCGTCCATCGGCTGGTTCAGGTCGATGTTGACCACGTCGCCGCCCAGGATCTCGTCGGTCGCTTCCGGCAGGAAGCGCGCGGGGTCGTGCTCCAAATCCTCCAGGAACACGCCTTCCGGCGTGATCTTGGCCTTGATCTGCCGGTCCGCGGAGCAGGAGACGCCGATGCCGATCGGCAGCGACGCACCATGCCGGGGCAGCCGCACCACGCGCACATCGTGGCAGAAGTACTTGCCGCCGAACTGCGCGCCGATGCCGAGGTTCTGCGTCAGCTTGTGCACTTCCGCTTCCAACTCGGGATCACGGAGCGCGTGGCCGGACTTGTCGCCGCTGGTCGGCAGCGCGTCCAGCCACTTGGTGCTGGCCAGCTTCACCGTCTTCAGCGTGGTCTCGGCCGACGTACCACCGATGACGATGGCCAGGTGGTAGGGCGGGCAGGCGGAGGTGCCCAGCGTCTTCACCTTCTCCTCGATGAACGCGAGCAGCTTCGGCTTGTTCAGCACCGCGCGGGTCTGCTGGTACAGGAAGGTCTTGTTGGCGCTGCCGCCGCCCTTGAGCACGAACATCAGGTGCAGCTCATCGGCATGGTGCTCGCCGGGCTGCGCCATGATGGAGAAATCCACCGGCAGGTTGTTGCCGGTGTTCACTTCCTCGAACATCGAGAGCGGCGCCATCTGCGAATAGCGCAGGTTGGTCTCGGTATAGGTGCGGTGAACGCCGTAGCTCAGCGCCTCCTCCTCGTCGCCCTGCACCCAGACGCGCTGGCCCTTCTTGCCGAAGACGATGGCGGTGCCGGTGTCCTGGCACATCGGCAGCTTGCCGCCGGCGGCGATGCTGGCGTTCTTCAGCAGGTCCAGCGCCACGAAGCGGTCATTCGCCGAAGCCTCGGGGTCCTGCAGGATCTTCGCCAGCTGCTCCAGATGCGCCGGGCGCAGCAGGTGGGAGACGTCCTTGCAGGCCTGGAAGGCCAGTTCCTCCAGCGCCTTCGGGCTGACCTTCAGCACGGTCTCGCCATCCACCTGCATGGTGGAGACGCCGGCGATGTCCAGCTTGCGGTAGCGGGTGCTGTCCTCGCCCAGCGGGAACATCGGGCTGTAGAGGAAGCCTTCCGGGCGGCCCAGGGAAGGGGCGTTCGTGTTGTGGTCGGGCATGGGCGGGTCTCCGCTGGCGCCTGGGGCAGGACCGGTCCGGGTGGACCGATTTCGTGCCCCAGAATCTGGTGGCTGGCGCGCTTAAGGCGGTGCCGACTTAGCCCAGCCGCGCGCGCAAGCCAATGCGGCCCGTGCGCCCCGCCTCAGTCCCGCTTGCGGCGGAAGGCGTCCAGGCTGACCACCTGCGGCCGCGCCGGGGCGGCGGCTTCCTCGGCCTCGGGCTCGGCCAGGGCCGCGGCCGGCGGTTCCTCGGCCGGCATCGCCTCCGGCACGCCCTGGAAGCGCAGGCCGAACTTCACCTGTGGGTCGGCAAAGGCGGTCAGCGCCGCGAACGGCACCGTCAGCACCGACGGCACGCCGCCGAAGCTCAGGCCCACCGAGAAGTAGCCGGTGGCGCGGTCCACCTTCAGGTCCCAGAACCGATGCTGCAGGACGATGGTCATTTCCTGCGGGTAGCGCGCCTTCAGGTGCGGCGGAATCGATACGCCGGGGAAGGTGGTACGGAAGGTGATGTAGAAGTGGTGTTCGCCCGGCAGGCCGTGATGCGCGGCATAGTCCAGCGCGTCCGCCACCACGGCGCGCAGCGCTTCCTCGGTCCACTGGGCATATGGCAGCAGGCTCTCGGCCTGCGCGGAGTCATCAGTCATGCTTTCCCCCAAGGGCCGCAGCATAGCCGTGGATGGTGAATCACGAAAGTACGCGGCCCCGGTTGTTCAGGTTACCCGGCCAGCACCGCCATCAGCGGGCCCAGCTCGGTTGCCTGCTCCAGCCCGCGGACCGCCCGCAGCATCCCGGGGCCCTGCGCGGCGAAGCCGCCGATGCCGGCATTGTCGAGGAACTTGGCATCCAACGCCGCGTCGCTCATCGGGTTGTCGATGCTGCCGACCGGCGCGCTCACGGTCAGCGTGGCCTGCCGCCCATCCGCCAGGCGCGCGGTCACCCGGGCGGCGCCGCGCGGCAGGCTGGCGTCCAGCCTGGCCGTCACCTTGGCGCGGAAGGCGGCCAGGGCAGGGTCCGCCACCGCCGGCATCTCGAAATCCGCCACCCCGGCGCGGGCGCGGACGAAGCCGAGCGCGGCGCTGTGGTGGATGGAGACGCGGGCGTCGCGCTCGTTCCGCACCTGGCGGTCGCCCCGGTCCAGCAGCAGCTGGTCGCCGGCCACCTCCACGCTGGCGATCGCCTCGGGCGGCACGCCCAGCTGCTCGCGCAGGGCCAGGCAGGCGTCGATGACGGCGTGGAAGACGATGCCGGCGGGGTAGGGCTTGTAGGTGTTGCGGGCAATCTCCCACCGCGTGCCCAGCCCTTCGGTGATCTCGGCCAGGTTCGGCGTGTCGCCCATGGCTCGCGCCCAGCCCAGCGGGCCTTCAATGGCCGCCGGCGCCGCCTGGTAGCCCTGTTCCGCCAGGAAGGCCGCCAGCATACCGTTGCGGGCGGCGTTGCCCATGCCGACATTCTTGGCGGCGCTGGGCAGGTTCTCCACCAGGCCGGCGGACTGGCTGGCGGCGATGCCGATGGCGTGCCAGGTCTGCTCGGCGTTCAGCCCCAGCAGCTTGGCGGTGGCCACCGCGCTGCCGAAGCCGCCGCAGGTGGAGGTGATGTGCCAGCCGCGGGCGTAATGCCCGGGCGAGACGGCGTTGCCGATGCGGCACTCCACCTCCGCCCCCAGCAGGAAGGCGTGCATCACCTGGGCGCCGCTGAAGCCGCGCTGTTCCGCCAAGGCCAGGGCGGCGGGGGCGACGGGCGCGCTGGGGTGGATGACGGTCTGCAGGTGGGTGTCGTCGTAGTCCAGCAGGTTGCCGGCGATGCAGTTGACGAAGGCGGCGCTCATCGCGTCCAGCTTCACACCCTGGCCGAAGACGGTGCTGGTGGCCGGGCCGGCGGTCAGGCGCATGACCTTCAGCGCCGTGGTCACCGCGGGGTCCTGCGCCACGCCCAGGGCGCAGCCGATATGGTTCAGGATGCTGCGCAGCCCTTCCTGCCGCAGCGCCGGGGAGATGTCCTGCCAGCGGGAAGCGGCGACGAACTCGCCCAGGGTTTGTCCGACGAACATGCTCACTGTGCCTTCACGATAAGACCATCCCGCGCCGCCTGGGCCCAGCGGGTATCCTCCTGCCGGCGCAGCGCCTCGAACTCCGCCGGGCCGAGCGCGCCCAGGTCGGCGCCGATCCGCAGCAGCCGGTCGCGCACGCCGGCACCCTGCAGGGCGCGGGCAATGGCGGCGTGCATGGCGGTGGCGATGGCAGGCGGCAGCCCGGCCGGGCCGAGCATGCCGTACCAGCCGGCGAACTCGTAGCCGGGGATGCCGGCCTCGGCCAGGGTCGGCACCTCCGGCAACAGGCTGGAGCGGGTGGCGGTGGTGACGCCCAGCGCGCGGATCCGCCCGCCCTGGATATGCGGCAGCGCCGCGACGGTGCTGTTCCAGCTGGTCGGCAGGTGGCCGGCGATCAGGTCGTTAAGCATCGGCCCGGCGCCCCGATACGTCACCTCCACCATCTGCACGCCCGCCAGCCGGCAGAACAGGTTGCCGGCGTAGGAGATGGCGGCATCCGTGGTGCCGAAGCCGATGCTGCCCGGCGCGGCCTTGGCCGCCGCCACCAGCTGCGTGGCGGTGGCATAGGGCGCGGCGGCGGTGGCGGCCAGCAGCATGGGAAAGCGCGACAGCAGCGCCACGGCGGTGAAGTCCCGCAGCGGCTGGAACGGCAGTTGCGGCATCACGTAGGGGTTCATGGTGTGGGCGCCGGTATCCACCAGGAACAGGTGGCCGTCGGCATCGCCACGCGCCACCATCTCGCTGCCGATGGCGCCATTGGCGCCGGCGCGGTTCTCCACCAGCACCTGCTGGCCCAGGATCGGCCGCAGCCCTTCCGCCAGGGTGCGGGCGAAGGCGTCCGTGCCGCCACCCGGCGCATAGGGCACCAGCAGCCGTACCGGGCGCTGCGGCCAAGCGGGCTGCGCCAGCGCCGGGGAGGCGAGGGCGCTGAGCAGCAACGCGCGACGAGGAAGGGGCATGGCAGGACGTTCCCGTGGGTTGCGGGCAGTCTCGGCGCATGGCGGGAAAGGGTAAAGTGGGGGGCTTCTGTTGCCCGGTGCCCCCCGAACCGCGCTTCTTACTGCTTACGCAGCAACAGCGAGTGCAACGTTGTCGTTCGCACTTAGGATGTAGCCCGATAACGGCGGTACAATGCCGGGCAAAAGCGTTCTCTTTACC
>CANGNF010000020.1 GCA_947455205.1 Acetobacteraceae bacterium
CTCAAGACATTGTTGCGCAAGGCAGACCAGCGCTCCATCGCCGCCGTCTGGCACCGCATCGGCACCCTGCTCCGCGAGTTCAGCCCCGCCGAGTGCGCGAACTACCTCAGCCATGCGGGATATGCTTCAACGTAAACGGATCATGCTCTAGAGCACTATGCGCCCTTCCGGGCGCATTTCGTGCTCTATAACCCATTGAAACCAGAGCAAGAAATCCGCTCTGATGTTTCAATAAGAACGGATATTGCTCTGGCGCGCCGCCTCCGCCCACGGGGTAATCCTTAACCACCCACCCGGCATGCTGCGCGGGCGATGGTGGAATTGCTCGGCGTGCTGCTGGCATGCGGTATCGCCAGCCTGGCATGGCTGGCGTGGCGGCTTCTGCGCGCCCTGCGCCGCCTGCTGCCGGGGCCGCGCCCGCTGCGCGCGGCGCCGATCCGGTTGGCGCGCCACCGGTTGCGCCATGCCGATGCGCGTGCCGCCGAACTCACCGCCGAGATCGAGCGCCTGCGCCTGGCGCTGCGTGCTGCCCGTGCGGCGCCGAAGCCGCAGGCTACCGGGCGCGACCGTTTCCAGGAGGCGAAGCGCGCCTTCGCCCTGCGTTTTCACCCTGACCGCATCACCGCCCGCGCCGCCGAGCGGATGATCCGCATCGCCATGTTCAAGGAGCATTGGGCGGAGCTGCGACGGATCGAGCGGGAGTAGAATATCGCAGGGGTTTCATGCCATCACTGGATGGTGATGCAGCTCGATATTTCCCTTCTGCCGGCGACGATGGCGGCGACCGCGCTGCTGGGCCTGGCGTGGGATGTGCTGGCGCCGGAACGCCTGCGGCAGGCGGCGAAACCGCGCTTCCTGCGCCTGCCGGAGACGCGGGCGCGCCGGGCGCATGTCGGCCCCGGGGACGCGCAACTGGCCACGTTGCAGGGCAAGCTGCAGGAGCTGGAGGCGACGGTCCTGCGGCTGCGGCAGACCGGGCATTCCGTGGTGTCGCAGCGCGACGCGGCGCGGGCCGAGGCCGCCAGCCTGCGCCTGGCGCTGGGCAACGCGCAGCAGGAACTGGCCCGGGTGCGCCAGCACGAGGAATTCGAGTTCCTGGCCAAGGCGGTGCTGCGTGAGCCGCCGCCGCCGACGCCGATGGTCTTCACCGCGCCGGACCCGGCCGATGCCGGCAAGTTCCGCGCCGCCAAGCTGGCCTTCGCCCGGCTCTACCACCCGGACCGCGGCGGCTCCTCCGAAATGGACCGGCTGGTGCGCAGCCAGGTGTTCAAGGAGTTCTGGGCCGAGCTGGAGCGGATCGAGAAGAGCCAGGCCTGACGCGCGCCCTCAGGTCGTGAGGGCGTCCCGCACCACCGAGCGGAATTCCCGCCGGTGCAGTTCCGCCACCACCCACAGGCTGGCCGCCACCAGCGCCAGGGGGTGGACGATCCAGGCCAGCGCCGCCAGGCCGAAGTAATAGGCGCGCAGCCCGGTGTTGAAGTGGCGCGCGGCGCGGTTGGCCACGCGGGCGGCGGTCTCGGCGCGCTCGGCGCCCTCCGCGGTGTCGCTGCCCGGCGGCACGCTGCCGACGACGATGCTGCAGTAGTTGAACTGCCGCAGCGCCCAGGTCAGCTCGAAGAAGGCGCGGACGAAGATCAGCAGCAGCAGCGCGATCCGAAGCTCCCACCCCGCCTGGTCCGGCACGGCGGCGAAGGGCAGGGCGCCGAAGATGCGCCGGCCCAGTTCCGGGCTCGCCATCATGGCCAGCAGGCCGCCCAGGATGAAGATGGCGGTATTGGCCAGGAAGGACGTGGAGTTCATCAGGTTGCCGATGATGTTCACGTCGCCGATGCGATTGTCCCGCAGCAGCATGGCGCGCATCCAGCGCCGGCGATGCTCGTCCATGGCGGTGATGACGCTGCGCCGGCGGACCTTGTCCACGTAGTCCACAAGATACGAGTATCCCGCCCAGCAGGTGACGAAGACGCCAAGGGCGACGTAGTCAAGGATCGCAAGCGGGAACATGGTGGACCTTCCGGGGCGACTGGAACAACGCTAGCGCAAAAACCCGCCCCACGCCCGGGGCTACCCGCCGGGTACGCGGGCACCGCCCTGGCGACCGCGCGGCGCGGGCTGCCGAGCCGGTTCGCCGGCGCCGGATGAGGCCACAACTTGGGCGGGTAGCGCGCCGTTCCGACCACAGCCAGGACGGGAAAAGCTGGGCAGCCATTGATATTGCAGGACTTTAGCAGGTCTTAAAATGTTTACGGCGTTGACAAAGCCCCGGTCCTGATGACTTTCTTTCCTAAAATCAAATGATCGTGGGCTATGGCTGACAGGTCTGGGCACCGGAACCGTTCCACCGGTGGGCATGGTAAGTTCGTCCTGGAAACGCTCGAGCCTCGCGTTCTCCTGGCCGCCGACCTTGCGGTTCGTTCCGCCTCAGGATCAAGCGGAACGCCGGCGGCGGGTATCGTCCAGCCGGCCGGGGTCCCCTCCGCCAACGCGCTGCTGGCCGTGCAGGCGACCAAGCCGGCGCCGCTGGCCGTGGTGGGCAATGACGGGTCGCAGCGCAACCCGGGGGACGGCTCGGCCGGGCCGCTGGCCATCGCGGGGTCGGAGACCCTTACCGGCACCGGCAGCTACCAGGGCGCCGTCGCCAATGCCGGCAAGGTGGTGCCCGGGCTGGTGAGCTTCGGCAGCTACGCGCAGTCCAGCGGTGGCACGCTGCAGATCCAGCTGGGCGGTGACGCACCCGGCTCGGCCGCTGGGTCCGACCAGCTGACGGTGACCGGCAAGGCCGAGCTGGGCGGCAAGCTGCAGCTTTCCCTGGCCGAGGGCTTCCGTCCCACCGCGGGCCAGGTCTACGACGTTCTCACCTGGGGCCAGCGCAGCGGGTCCTTCGCCTCCTATGGCGGGCTGTATTTCGGCCAGGGCCTGGTCGGCACGCCGGTCTACCAGGCCGACCGACTACAGATCCTGGTGGTGAAGCTGCCGGGCCTGACCGACCTGGCCGTGGCGCAGACGGCGACCGCCCTGGCCGGGCTGGACCAAGCGCTGACCTGGATGAACACGCCGGCCGCGACCGGCAGCGTCACCCTGGACGCCACCCTGCAGGTGGCAGGGCTGCGCCTGACCGGCAGCTTCGACCTGACCGTGGGCCGCAGCGGCAGCGACCCGACCCTGACCTTCGGCCTGCGCGACGTGGCGGCCAACTGGGCCACGGGCGCGCTCAGCGGCGGGCTGGCGGGCGTGACCGGCAGCGTTGCGCTTTCCGGCAGCAGCTACGCGGTTGCCCTGGCCGGCACCGGCCAGTTGGGCTTTGCCGACGGCACCGCGCTCTCCGGCAATTTCGCGGTGCAGGCGGCCAGCGGGCAGGCCGGCACCTTCGTGCTGGCCAGCAACGTCGCGGCCCGGCTGGGCGACCCTGGCCGCGGCGCGGCGCTGCAACTGGGCAATGGCAGCCTGGCCATGCTGCTGGACGGCGATGGCTATGCCGTCTCGGCCAGCGGCAGCGCCAGCCTGCAGGGCCTGGTCGGCGCCAGCCTGAGCGGGCAGCTGGGCTTTTCGGCCAATACGCTGGGCCGGGCGGTCAGCAGCAGCCTGACCGTCGGCAGCGCCAGCGGCAGCATCAGCTTCGCCACCGGCGACGCGGTGCAGGGCTTCTCGGCGCTGGGCGCCAGCCTGGTGCTGCCGGGGCTGGGCAGCCTGGTCGGCGACTTCGCCTTCACCGCGCGCAGCAGCCTGGTCGGCGGCACCCAGGTGGCGGACCTGCTGGTGGGCGGGCGCAACCTGAGCGCCAGCCTGGCCTTCGGCGACCTGACGCTGGCGGCCACCAACGCCACCGCCGCGCTCGCCATCACCACCCGCACGCCGGTGGCCGGCGGGGCGGGGCAGACCAGCATCGCCCTGCTGGGCACCGCGGACCTCAGCGCCACGGTGGACAGCGCGGTCGGCTTCACCGGCACCCAGGTGGCGATTCGCCTGAACACCGGCAGCACCGACGTGGCGGCCCTGGTGCCCACCACCGGAGAGGCGCTGGCCCTGGTGCTGCCGGCGCATACTGCCGAACTGGTCGGGCAGCTCAGCCTGAGCATCGCCGGCGTGGCGACCGCCAGCGGCCAGTTCCGCCTGGCGCTGGACACCGCGACGCTGACCCTTTCCGATGGCCGCACGGCGACGGTGCGCGAACTGACCATCACCGGCCGCAACGCGCTGTTCGGCGCCACGGCCGGCGCGGTCAGCGCCACCCTGTCCGGCGCCGATGTGGCGCTGGTCTATGCGCGGGAGAGTGCCGGGGCGCGCAGCTGGGTCACCGCCAAGGTGGTCCCGGCCTGGCTGACGCTCGGGGAGTTCAGCGTCGGCGCCATCGCCAGCGCCGCGCTTTCCCTGAACAAGGCCGTGCTGGGCAGCGACGCCGCCGTGCTGGCCTGGACGGCGCCGCGCACCATTGCGCTGGAGGGCGCGGCCCCGCTGGTGTTCGACCAGCTGGTGGACAGCTACACGCTGCCGGTGCAGGGCGAGTTGAGCCTGGGCGGCGCCACGCTGTCCGGTGACCTGAACCTGACGCTGACCCAGGCCGCCGGCGGCTGGAGCTGGCTGGTGGACGTGGCCGGGGCGCAGCTGACCCTGGCCGCCGGCGCCGCCTTCGTGCGCGTGGGCAATGCCACCGGGCAGTTGCGGCTGAACAGCGACCGGACCCGCAGCGGCAGCCTGGCCGGCAGCTTCGCCATCGGTGGCCCGGCGGCGCTGGCGTTGGCCGGCGACGCCACGGCCAGCTTCGGCACCGGGGGCGACGTCACCCTGGCCGGGGCGGCCAGCCTGGCGCTGGGCAGCTTCGGCACGGTGGCCGGCGACATCACCGTGCGGCGCGTGGTGGGGGCCGATGGCCCGCAGGTGCTGATCGGCGCCAGCGGCGTCAGCGGCCGGTTCGGCGATGCCGCCAACGGCGTGGCGCTGAGCGGCGCGACGCTGGGCCTGGTGCTGGCGCCGGATGCCATGGGCCAGGCCGGCTACGCCCTGCTGGCCAGTGGCACGGCGGCGCTGGCGGGGTTCGGCGGCGGCTTCACCCTGGCCGGTGCGGCGCAGGTGAAGGTCAACACGCTGGGCCGCGCGGTCGATGCCAGCATCGCCGTCGGCAGCGGCCAGGTGCATGTGCTGTTCGCCGAGGATACTGCGGTGCAGGCGGTGCAACTGCTGAACACCACCTTGCGGGTCGGCGATGCCGGCAGCCTGACCGGCAATTTCCTGGTGGCCAGCAGCACGGACGCCAAGGGCACCACGCTCAGCATCGGCGCGGATGCGGTCAACGGCAGCCTGGCGCTGGGCGGGGCGACCGCGACGCTGACGGCCGCCACCGGCGCGGTGCTGCTGCGCCACGGCGCCGATGGCAGCAACGGCCATGCGGTGCAGCTGGATGGCGATGTGGCGCTGGCCGGCATCACCGGCGTGAGCGTGACGGCTACCCAGATGCGGGTTGCGCTCAACCGCCTGGGCAGCGGGCTGGAAACCAGCGTGGCCACCGCCGCGGGCAGCTACGCGGTCAGCCTGTTGGCCGGGCAGAGCCGGGTTTCCGGCACGGCCCGGCTGGATGTCGCCGGGCTGGTCAGCCTGAGCGGCGGCGTCTTCATCGAGAGCACGCAGAACCAGGCCGTGACGGTCACCGGGGACAGCAGCACCACCCCGGTGGACGAGCTGACCATGGGCGGCACCGGGCTGCTGGTGAGCCTGACCACCGGCAATGACGCGCTGGCCGCCGAACTGGACAACGCCAACCTTGCGCTGGTGCTGGTGACGGAGCGTGGCGGCGCCGGCCGGCGCTGGCTGAGCGGCAGCGGCACGGCGTTGAGTGCCAGCTTCGCCGGCTATGCGCTGGACCAGGGCAGCACGATCCAGCTGAGCCTGAACCGGGCGCTGGCCAGCCTGGCCGGCGCCGATACCCTGGCCGCGCCGACCACCCCGGCGATCGACTGGTCCAAGGCCAGCCGGACGGTGGCGTTGAGCCAGACCGCCTCGGCGGTGCTCAACATGGCCGGCGGCGGCTTCCGCATCCCGGTCAGCGGCGGCATGGAACTGGCCGGCGCCTCGGTCAGCGGCAGCTTCGAGCTGCGGCTGAACCAGGACAGCCTGGGCGGGCGCACGCTGGAACTGGCGGCCAGCGCGGTAAGCCTGGGCTTCAGCGCCGAGGGGGCCAAGGTCTCGATCGAGCATGCCGCCGGGGCCCTGGTGCTGGGGCCGGATGGCCAGCGCAGCGGCAGCATCAGCGGGGCCGGGTCCATCACCGGCATCCCCGGGCTGGATTTCAACGGCGCGCTCGCGGCCGGCTTCAATGCCGGCGGCGCCTTGTCGCTGGCCGGCAATGCGGCGCTGAACATCGCCGACTACGGCCAGTTCAGCGGCAGCTTCGCGGTGGTGAAGACCCCCGCCGTGACGGCTGTGCCGGTGGAGAGCCTGAACCTGGCCACGCCGGGTACGGCGGCCGAGGTGACAGAGACCACCGCCGGCGGTGTGCGGACCGACACCGTGCTGCTGCTGCAGGTCAGCGACGACCAGGGCCGGGTGGCGCGCGAGGGCGTGCACGGCTTCACCTTCGGCGGCCAGACCGCGACCGCCACCTCGCTAGACAGCCATGGCGCGCCGCTGTCCGACGCCGCCTTTGCCGCCAACATCCAGCTGGCGCTGGAAAGCCTGCGCGGCATCGGCACCGGCAACGTGCTGGTGTCCGGCAGCCGGGCGCTGGGCTTCAGCATCAGCTTCGTCGGCGCGCTGGCGGGCCAGGCCGTAGCGCTGGGCGCTACAGGTCTGGGCTACATCCAGCCGCCCGAGGCGCCGGACCAGTCCGAATGGGGCGTCATTTCCCAGCTGCGCGGCCCGACGGCGGCGGTGAATGAACAGCAGGCGCTGACGATCCCGGCCGGTGCCGGCAGCTTCACCCTCAGCCTGGGCAGCGTCACCACCGACGCCATTGCGGTACTGCCCCGCACCACCGCGGTGAATGAACGCCAGGTGGTCACGCTGGTGGGCGACCCGAACCTGGCCGGGCAGTTCCAGCTTACGCTCGGTGGCCAGGCCACGGCGAAGATCCGCTTCGGCACTGGGCCGGTCGCCATTGCCGCCGCCATGCAGTCGGCGCTGGAAAAGCTGGTCGGCGTCGGGAATGTGCGCGTTGCCTACGAGACCGCTTTCAGCGGCAACAACACCATCCGGTACGACGTGGACTTCCGCGGCACGCTGGCCGGCACGGATGTGCCGCTGCTGGGCGGCAGCACCACGCTGTCCGGCCTGACCATCAGCGTCGCCACCAGCCGCCAGGGCTCCGCCGGCTTCAGCGTGCAGGACCAGGCGGCGCGCATCCAGGCGGCGCTGGCGGGCAAGCTGGGGGCCGGCAATGTCAGCGTCGGCTACGACGCCCCCGGTGACCGCTACCTGGTGAACTTCCTGGCCGCGCTGGGCGGGCAGAACGAGCCGCAGCTGGTCGCCTCCGGCGGCGTGGTCACCGCGGGCACGCTGCGCCAGGGCAGCACGGCCAGTGGCGCGGTGCAGACGGTGGACCTGTACGACAACCAGCGCCAGGGCAGCTTCACGCTGTCGCTGGGCTTCAACGGCGCCACCTTCACCACCGCCGACATCGCCTTCGACGCCAGCGCCGCGGCCGTGCGCCTGGCGTTGCTGGGTGCCACCAATCCGGCCGGCGCCACGCTGGCGGCGCTGGGCGTGGACCCCGTGGTGGCGCTGCTGCCGGCCGCCGGCGGCACGCATGTCTGGCAGGTGACCTTCGGCGGCACCGCCGTTGGCGTTGACCTGCCGGTCATGAACGGGCTGATCACCAGCCTGGTGACGCCGCCCGAGGCGTCGCTGCGCTTGGTCAGCACCGGGGCCACCACGTCCGAGGTGCTGCGCCTGACGCTGGCCGGCGGCGGCGCGTTCCGGCTCTCGCTGGGCGACGCCACCGCCCAGACCGTGACCCTGGGCGCCGATGCCAGTGCCGCCGAGCTTGCCGCCGCGCTGGCGGCGCTGCCCGGCATCGGCGCCGGCAACGTGGCGGTCAGCCAACTCGGCGCCGGCGTGTTCGAACTCGGCTTCATCGGCGCGCTGGCCGGCAAGGCGATGGGCAATGTGGTCGCCAGCCCGGTGCAGACCCTGTCCCTGCTGCTGGCCGATGGCGGCGCGCCGGACACGGTAGCGCTGCGCCTGGGCAGCGACGGCACCTGGACGGTGCCGATGGATGTCAGCAACCGCAGCCAGGCGCAGATCGCCACCAACCTGGCCAGCCTGATCGGCCTGCTGCCGGGCATCGGCTTCGGCCAGGGCAATGTGGAGGTCACCGCCCGCGACGGTTCGCCCTGGACCTTCGACATCGCCTTCGTCAACGCGCTTGTCGGCGTGGACCCCGGGCAACTGGCGGTCGCTGCCTCCCGCACCGATGTGGTGCAGCAGGCGCGCATCCTGATCGGTGCCGCCGGCGTCAATGGCACGCTGGGCGGCGGCGGGGCCGGGCTGAACCTGGCCGGCGGCGCGCTGGCGCTGGTGGTGCAGGCTAATGCGGCGGGCGTGCTGGGCTATGCCCTGCAGGCGGCGGGCACCGCGACGCTGACCGGCTTCGACGGCCAGGTCAGCCTTTCGGCCAACGCCAGCCTGGCCATCAACACGCTGGGCGAAGCCGTGGCGGTGCTAGTGCCGACCGGGATCGCCACGTCCGCAATCAACCTGGCCTTCGCCGATGGAACCGACCGGCGCGAAGTGACGATCGCCCAGGGCGACATCACCGTGGCCGGGCTGGGCATGCTCAGTGGCGCGCTGAAGCTGGTCGGCACCTCCACGCTGGTCAACGGCAACCATGTCGACCAACTGGAGATCGGGCTGGATGCGGTCGGTGGCGCGCTGACGCTGGGCGGGCTGGGCGCGACGCTGAGCGATGGCCGCGGCGCGCTGCTGCTGCGGACCCAGACCAGCAGCGATGGCGTGGTGAAGCGCGGCTTTGCCGTGCAGGCCGATGGCTCGGTCAGCGTGACCGGCGCCGAGGCGGTGACGCTGAGCGCGGCCGATCTGCGCATCGGCTACAACCGCTGGGGCTCGGCGCTGACGGCGCAGGTGGCGACCGCCACCGGCACCTATGCCGTGGGCCTGGTCAATGGCGAGACCCGGCTGAGCGGGGCGATGCACGCCGAACTCGCGGGCATCCTGACGCTGGACGGCGAGCTTTCCCTCGAGGGCCGCGGCAACCAGGTGGCGATGCTGGCCGATGGCGGCCAGGTGCAGGCCGACCAGCTGGTGATCGCGGGTGCCCATGTCGGCGGCACGCTGGTCGCGGGCGGCAACGGGCTGGACGTCGCGCTCGGCGACATGGATATCGCGCTGGTGCTGAGCACCGAGGCGCTGGCTGGCGGCGCCAAGGGGCGGCGCTGGATCTCCTCGGTGGCGCAGTTGGGCAGCGCCAGCATCGCCGGCTACGCGCTGGAGGATCTGCAGAGCGCGCAGTTGCAGATCAACCGCGCGCTGGATGCCGCGAGCGGGGCGCTGGCCGATGCGGGCGCGACGGTGCTCAGCTTTGCCGGCAATGCGGCGCAGACCGTGGCGCTGGACGCCACCTCCTCGCTGACGCTGGCCATGGCGGGGGCCAGCTTCGACATTCCCGTCAGCGGCAGCCTGCAACTCGGCCCGGCACGGCTGGCCGGCGATTTCGACGTGGCGCTGGCGGGGACCGCCGGCAGCCGCAGCTGGACCATCACCGCCAGCGACGCCCGGCTGGCGCTGGAAGCCGGACCGGCCTCGGTCGGGATCACCGGCGCGGCGGGCACGCTGGTGCTGGGCGCCAATGGCGCGCGCAGCGGCAGCCTGAGTGGCGCCGCAGCGATCTCCGGCCTGGGCGACCTTTCGCTGGCCGGCAGCTTCACCGCCAGCTTCGGCGTTGATGGCGGCATCGGCTTCAGCGGCAGCGCGGTGGCGCTGGGCGTCGCCGGCTTCGGCACGCTGACCGGCGACCTAAAAGTCAGTCATGGCGCCGATGGCAGCATCCTGCTCGGCGCCGCGCATATCGGGGCCAGCTTTGGCGACCCGGCCGCGGGCCTCGGTGTCAGCGATGCCAGCCTGGGCCTCTACGTGGCGGCGACGACGGAAAGCAGCGCCGGCTACGCCCTGGTGGCGAGCGGCGCGGCCAGCCTGCATGGCTTCGGCGCGGTTTCGCTGGCGGCCCAGGCCACGGTGCGGGTCAACACGCTGGGCCATGCGGTGGACCAGACCGCGCTGGGCGTGGCGATCCACTTCGCCGATGGCGCCGCGGTGCAGGAAGTCAGCATCGCCAGCGGCAGCCTGACCGTCGGCGGCATCGGGACGCTGACCGGCGCGCTGGCGGTGAAGGCAGTGACCGATGGCGCGGTCACCTCCATGCAGATAGGGGTCGATGCCGCATCCGGCACGCTGACGCTGGGCGGCCTCAGCGCCAGCCTGACCGGCGGCCGCGGCGCCGTGCTGCTGCACAAGGATGCGGCCGGCAGCGGCTATGCCGTGCAGGCGGAAGGCGCGGTCACGCTTGCGGGCGCCGATGCGGTTGGCATCAGCCTGACCAACTTCCAGGTCGCCTATAACGGGCTTGGCCAGGCGGTGGCGCCGACGCAGGTGCAGACCGGCCTGGACAGCTACAGCGTCGCCCTGCTGGCCGGCGAGCAGCGCATGCGCGGCCATGCCGACGTCACCGTCAGCAACGTGCTCACGCTCAGCGGCGACGTCTTCCTGGAGAATGCGACCAACCAGGCTGTTGCCCTGGCCGGTGGCGGCAGCGCGCAGGTGGATCAGCTGCTGATCGGCGGCACCGGGCTGACCGCCAGCATCGGCAGTGGCGATGCCGCCGCGGCGCTGCAGGGCGTGGACTTGGCGCTGGTGCTGAGCACCGAGCGGCCCGGCGGCAGTGGCCGCAAATGGCTGACCGGCACTGGCAGCTTCGACGCCGGCAGCGTCGCCGGCTATGCGCTGGACCAGCTGGACGGCAGCGCGATCTCGCTCAACCGCGTCATCAGCACCGCGGGCCTGGTGGACAGCGCCCAGGTGGTGGACTGGAGCGGCGCGGCCAGGGCCGTGACGCTGGCGCCGGGCGAAGTGGTGAAGCTGGACCAGGCGGTGCAGGGCTTCAGCATCGCCATCGATGGCGCGGTGCAGCTTGGCGCGGCCCGGCTGGCCGGCGCGCTGACGCTGGCGCAGGTGCCGGCCAGCGGTGGCATCGGCTGGCAGGTCACCGCCGGCGACGTGGCGGTTGCCGTGCAGAGCGGCGGCACCCGGCTGGGGCTGGAGCATGGCAGCGGCACGCTGAACCTCGGTCCCAACCAAGCGCGCAGCGGCAGCATTGCCGGCGCCGCCTTCCTCAGCGGCGTCGCCGGGCTGTCGCTCGGCGGCACCCTGGCCGCCAGCTTCGATTCCAGTGGCGGCATGGGCTTCGCCGGCAGCGCCAGCCTGGCCGTGGCCGGTATCGGCACGCTGGGCGGCAGCTTCAGCGTGTTGGGCGAGGCCGGGGCGAATGGGCGCATCCTGGTCGGCGCCAGCGGGCTGACGGCAGCGCTGGGCGATGCCGGGGCCGGCGTGGCGCTGGCCAATGGCAGCCTCGGCCTGCTGCTGGCCAAGGATGGCTACGCGCTGCAGGCCTCGGGCGATGCGTCGCTGCACGGCTTCGGCACCGATGTCACGCTCAGCGCCAGCGCCGCGGTGCGCGTCAACACGCTGGGCCAGGCGGTGTCGCAGCAGATCGCCACCGGTGGCACGCCGGTCACGCTCAGCTTTGCCGATGGCACGCGCCTCAGCGAGGTTGCCGTGGACAGCGGCACGCTGGCGGTGGCCGGCATCGGCGCCGTCACTGGGCGGTTGAAGCTGGCCAGCACCACCAGCACCGAGGGAACGACCCAGGTCAATGAGTTGCGCATCGGGCTGGACAGCCTGGCGGGGGCGCTGACCCTGGGCGGCGTCGGCGCCGCGCTTTCGGCCGGTGAGGGCGCCGTGGTCCTGCGGCGTGAAGTCGCGGCCGGCGGCGGCGTGGCGACGCGCTATGCGCTGGTGGCGGAAGGCGCGGTCGGCCTGACCGGCGTGGATGGCGTGACGCTGGACGCGCCGCACTTGCAGATCGCGGTCAATCGCTGGGGCTCGGCCTACGCGACGACGGTGCAGGGCATCGGCCGCAGCTTCGTGCTGGACCTGGTGGACAACGAGACGCGGCTGCAGGGGCAGATGCATGTCGCCGTGGCCGGCGCCATCAGCCTGGACGGCAACCTGTTCCTGGAAAGCCGCACCAACCAGGATCTGGCGCTGGCGGGTGGCGGCAGCGTTGCCGTCAACCAGCTGGTCTTCGGCGGCGCCGGGGTGACGGCTGCGCTCGGCGATGCCGGCGTCGGCGCCAGCCTCAACGATGTCGGCATCGCCCTGGTCCTGAGCAGCGAGGCCGGCGGCAGCCGCCGCTGGCTGACCGGGCAGGGCGGCTTCGGTGGCGCATCCGTCGCGGGCTACACGCTGGACGGCCTGAACGCCGCGAAGCTGGTGCTGAACCGCACGCTGGGCGCCGGCAGCGATGTGTTCGCCGGCAGCGGCCCGGTGCTGAACTTCGCCGCGGCGCCGGTGGTCCTGGACCTGGGCGGTGGCATCAGCTCCCGGCTGGACGCCAGCGATGCGGCGTTCGAGCTGGATGTCGCCGGCGCGATGCAGTTCGGCCCGGCGGCGCTTGCGGGCGACTTCTCGGTGGCGTTGCAGCAGGCGCCCGGCGGCGCGCGCAGCTGGCACGTCACGGCCAATGATGCCTCGGTCTCGCTCAGCGCCGGCGGCGCACGCGTCGGCATCGAGGAGATCACCGGGTCGCTGACGCTGGGCGCCAATGGCCAGCGCGCCGGCCAGTTCACCGGCGTCGGCTCGGTCAGCGGCGTGGACGGGCTGAGCCTGACCAACGGCACCTTCACCACCAGCTTCGACGGCAGCGGCAACCTGCAACTGGCCGGCGCGGTGGAAATCAGCGTGGCCGGCACCGCCACGCTGAGCGGCCAGTTCGGCGTCACCCGCAGCGTGCCGCCCAGCGTGGCGCCGGACGTGGTCACGCGCAGCGACATCTCGGCCGGCAGCGGCAGCCTGGGCGAGGTCACCGCCGGCGGCGTGGCCACCAACACCGTGCTGCGGCTGGACGCCATCAGCGCCGATGGCACCCGCTTCCGCGAGGGCAGCTACGGCTTCAGCCACAACGGTGCCAACGCCACGGTCAGCACGCTGGACGCTAATGGCGTAGCCGTCAGCGACGCTGCCCTGGCCACCCGCCTGCAGGCCGGGCTGCAACTGCTGTTCGGCACCGGCAATGTGCTGGTTGGCGGCAGCCGGGCCGCCGGCTTCGTCATCGGCTTCACCGGGGCGCTGGCGGGGCAGGCGGTCAGCGGGCTGGCCATGACGCCACCGGCTGCAACCGCCGAGGGCGATGGCTGGAGCCAGTCCGGCGTGGTGCAGCAGGCGGCGGCGGGCATCGGCGCCACGCACCTGCTGAACACCTATCCGGCTGGCGAGGTCGGCAGCTTCACGCTGGCCTTCGACTACCTGGCGAAGACCAATACCCGGCTGCTGCTGGCGGCCGCCGGCCCGGGCGGCACCTTCCGCGAGGGGATCTACGGCTTCACCCGCGGTGGCACCACCACCCAGGCCAGCTCGCTCGACGCCGCCGGTGCGGCGCTTAGCGATGCGGCCTTCGCCGCCAACATCACCGCCGCCCTGGCCGCGCTGTACGGCGCCGGCAATGTGCAGGTCGGCGGCAGCCGCGCCGCCGGCTTCAGCATCGAGTTCATCGGCACGCTGGCCGGCACCGAGGTAGCGCTGGGCAGCGCCGGCCTGGCGCTGACGCCGCCGGCCGACCCCTCGGCCGGGCTGGCGACCAGCGGCGGCACCAGCGTGGAGCGCCAGGCCTCCGCCAGCGCGCTGGCCAGCAGCTACGACCTGTTGATCGAGCGGCCGGAAGGCGCCTCGCGCAACCTCAACAACTTCACCTTCAGCTTCGCGGGCGGCACGCGCGCCGTGCAGGTCAAGTTCGTCGACATCCAGGTGACCCAGCCGCGCCAGATCCGCGACGCGCTGGAGCAATTGGTCGGCGTCGGCAATGTCACGGTCACCGCGCTGGCCTCGCCGATGGCGGCGCAGCTGTATCGCATCAGCTTTGCCAATGGCGTGCTGACCCAGGGCGCGCTGCAGGTTCGCAACAGCGGCCTGCCGGAGGTGACCTACACCCTTTCCCCGCGCGTGGCGGCGGGCACGCCCAGCGCGACCGGCGCGGTGCAGCTGGTGCAGCAATTCCCGGCCGCGGCGCAGGGCAGCTTCACGCTGGCGGTGCAGGTCGGCGGCAGCACCTACACCACCGGCGCCATCGGCCTGCATGCCAGCGATGCCACGGTGCAGGCGGCGCTGCTGGCGGCGCAGGCCACGGGTGGCGCCACGCTCGGCGGCAGTGGAGTCACGCTGGCAGTGGCGACCGATGCCGGGCTGAACGCCTGGCGCGTCAGTTTCGGTGGCGCCGCGCTGGGGCAGGTCATCCCGGCCATGGCGCGGGTGGTCACGCCGCTGCTGGCGCCGGCGGCGCAGCTCAGCCTGGTCGCTTCCGGCATCAGCCTGGGCGCCGGCAGCTACACCACCGCGCCGATCGACCTGCACGCCACCCCGGGCGAGGTGCACGCCGCGATTCTGGCCGCGGTCGGCGCCACCGGCAGCAGCTTCGCCAGCACCGGCGCCAGCCTGGCCGTCACGCTCGACAGCACGCTGGGGGCGTGGCGCCTGGCGTTCGGCGGCGCGGCGCTGGGCCAGGCGATCCCGGCGATGCAGGTCACCACCAGCATCGCCCCGGCGCCGGTGGCGACACTGGCGACGGTCTCGGTGGGCGCTACCTCCTCCGCCGTGCAGCACTTGGCGCTGCAGCCAGGCGCCGGCAGCTTTGCGCTGGCGTTCCAGGGCCGCGTCAGCGCGCCGCTGCAGGCCGAGGGCCTGACGGCGGCGGCGGTTCAGGCGGCGCTGGAGCCGCTGGTGGGTGCGGGCAACCTGCGCGTCACCCTGGCCAGCGGCGGCTGGGACATTGCCTTCCAGGGCGCGCTGGCCGGGCAGGCGGTGCCGCTGGTGCATCTGGCGGAACTACGCGGCCTGGACCTGGTGCTGGCCGATGGCAGCCAGGCGGATATCATCCGCGTCAAGGCGACCGGCGCCGCGGACTGGGCCGCAACCGCCACGCTGGGCGGCCTGACCGGCCCGCAGCAAATGCAGGCGCTGACCCGCGCCTTCGAGGCCGTGTATGGCCGCGGCAACGTGACCGTGCTGGCAGCGGAAGGCCAGCCCGGCCACTACCTGCTGTCGGGCGCCGGCAGCCTGGCCGGCACCAGCCTGGCCGCCAGCACGCTCGGGCTTTCCCGTGCGGTGGCGCAGCCGCCCGGCAGCCTGCTGATCGGCGCCGCCGATGCCGGCATCACCTTCGGCAGCGCCAGCGCCGGGCTGGTGCTCAGCCATGTCTCGCTCGGCCTGGTGCTGACCGAGGGCGCCAGCGCCACCGGCTATGCGCTGGTGGCCAATGGCACCGCCAGCCTGGTCGGCCTCAACGGCGCCGTGGCGCTGGATGCAGCTGGCACGCTGCGGACCAACACGCTGGGCCAGGCGGTGAACCAGGCCGTCCGCACCGGGCTGACCACACCGGACCAGGCGGTGAGCTTCGCCACCGGCGACCAGCTGAACGATGTCAGCATCACCCAGGGCACCGTGCAGGTTGCCGGACTGGGCAGCCTGACCGGTGGCCTGCGCGTCATCTCCAGCACCTCGGTCGCGGCGGGCATCCGCACCACGGACCTCACCATCGGCCTGCAGGGCATGAGCGCCGCGCTGACCCTGGGTGGGGTTGGCGCCACGCTGGGCAATGGCCAGGGCGGCATCGTGCTGCGGCTGCAGCAGGCGGCCGATGGCAGCGGCGCGGTCACCAGCCAATACGCCGTGGCCGCCGATGGCGACGTGGCGTTGACCGGAGTTTCCGGCCTGACGCTGACCGCCGAGAAGCTGCAACTGGCCTGGAACCGCTGGGGCTCGGCGCTGGATACCAGCGTGGCCACCGGCACCGGCAGCTACGCCGTGCACCTGGCAAACCAGGAATCGCGGCTGCGCGGCAGCATGCACGTGGCGGTCGGCGGCGTGCTCGATGTCACCGGCGAGTTGTTCCTGGAAAGCCGCACGGGGCAGTCCGCGCGGCTGGCCGGCGGCGGCACCGTCGCGGTCGACGAACTGGTGCTGGGCGGCACCGGGTTGAGCGCCACGCTGGGCGATGCCGCGGTCGGTGCCACGCTGACCCTGGCGGACCTCGGCCTGGTGCTGGCCAGCGAGACCGGGGGCAGCGGGCGGCGCTGGCTTGCCGCGCTGGGCGACCTCTCCGACCTGTCGGTGCAAGGCTACAGCGTCGGCGACATCCTGGGCTCGCGGCTGGAGATCAATCGCGCGCTGGGCACCGTGGGCGATGCGTTGGCCAATAACGGCGCCGCGCTGGACTGGAGCGGCGCGCCGCTGGCCATCGCGGTCGGCAATGCCGCGCCGCTCGCCATCGGCTTCAGCACGGCGGCGCTGCATGTGGCGCTGGACGGCAGCCTGGCCTTCGGCCCGGTCAGCCTGGGCGGCAGCCTGGATATCGCGCTGAACCAATCGGGCGCCGTGCGCAGCTGGACCATTGCGGTCAGCAACGGCCGCGCCGTGGTGGCGGCCGAGGGCGCGCAGGTTGCACTCAGCAACGGCACCGGCACGCTGACGCTCGGCGCCAACGGGCAGCGGTCGGGCAGCGTCAGCGGCACCGCCTCGCTCACCGGGGTGGACGGCCTGGCGCTGAGCGGCACGCTGGCCACGCAATTCGACAGCGCCGGCAACATGGGCATCGCCGGCCAGGCCACCGTCGCGGTCGCGGGCTTCGCCACGCTCTCCGGCAATGTCGCGGTCACCCGGCAGGGCGTGCCGCAGGTGGACCCGCCGGTGGTCACCCTGGCGGCGCGGCAGGGCAGCGGCGGCGACGTCTCCGTCACCACCCAGGGCGGGGTGCGGACGCAGACGGTGTTCCTGCTCACCGGCGCCAGCGCCGATGGCAGCCGCTTCCGCGAGGGCGCCTACACCTTCACCGCCGGCAGCGCGAGCGTGACGGTGGAAACCCGCGTGGGCGGCACCCCGCGCAGCGATGCCGAGTTGGCCGCGGCGCTGCAGACCGGGCTGGCCGCGCTGTACGGCGCCGGCAATGTGCAGGTCAGCGGCGGGCGGGAGCAGGGCTTCACCCTTCGCCTGGTCGGCACGCTGGATGGCCAGGCGGTGCCGCTGCCCGGCATGGTGCCGCCCGCCGACCCCGCCGCCGCCAGCATGGGCAGCACCCACCTGGAACAGCAGGCGACGCCGGCGGTCACCGGCAGCGCCTATCTGCGGCTGGCGGTGCAGACCCCTCGGCCGAGCCTTTCGAACAACAAGTTCACGCTCTCGCTCGGTGGCCATTCGGCCGAGGTGCGCTTCCTCTACGACATTACCGCGCAGACCACGGCGATCCAGGCGGCGCTGGACGCCATGCTGGGCCGCGGCAATGCGACGGTGACGCGCGACACCAGCACCGGGCTGGTGACGCAGGGCTATGTCATCCGCCTTGCTCCAACGGCGGCCGCGCTGGGCCCGCTGACGCTCAGCGTCACCGGCTCGGCCCGGGATGTGGTCTACACGCTGCTGCCGACCAAGGCGGGCGGCATCGCGACCGGCGCGGTGCAGCGGATGGACCTGATCCCGGCGGCGGTGCAGGGCACGCTGCAACTGGAGTTCAGCTTCCAGGGCCAGGTCTTCACCACAGCCGCCTTCGACGCCCATGCCACCACCGAGCAGATGCAGGCGGCGGTGCAGTCGGCGACCAACCCAGCCGGCAAGAGCTTCGGCGCGCTGGGCGGCAGCGTGGCGGTCACGCTGGACGCAGCGGCGCAGCAATGGCGCATCAGCTTCGGCGGCGCCGGGCTCGGGGTTGAGATTCCGCTGCTGGAGGCGGTGCTGACTCCGGTGCGGGCGCCGGTCGCGGCGCTGGCGCTGGTGCAGACAGGCAGCACGACCTCCACCGCCCAGCGGCTTGAGCTGAGCGGCAGCGGTCCCTTCGCGCTGGGCTTCGGCGCCGCCGGCACCGGCCCGCTGGCGGCCGACAGCAGCGCCGCCATGGTGCAGGCCGCCGTGGAGGCCCTGTCCGGCATCGGCGCCGGCAATGTCAGCGTCGGCCTGGCCGCGCCCGGTCGGTACGACATCAGCTTCATCGGCGCGCTCGCTGGCACCGATGTACCGGTGCTCACGGTGGCGCCGGTACAGACCATCGACCTGCGGCTGGCGGATGGCAGGCTGGCCGATACGGTACGGCTGCGCGACGCCGCGGCCGCCGACTGGGCCAGCACCCTGACCTTCACCGGCCTGGACGCGGAAGCGCAGCGCGCCGCCCTGCAGGCCGCGCTGGAACAACTGCCGGGCGTTGGTGCCGGCAATGTGGCGGTGCAGGCCGTGGCCGGCCAGCCCGGGACCTTCACGCTCAGCGGCAGTGGCGCGCTGGCCGGCCAGGCGCTGCCCGGGGTGATGTTCGGCCTGTCCCGCGCAGTGGTGCAGCAGCCGGCCACGCTGTTGATCGGCGCCACCGGAGTCACCGGGGATTTCGGCTCCGCCGGCGCCGGGGTGCACCTCAGCAATGGCAGCCTCGGCCTGGTGATCTCCCGCAGCAGCACGGGCACCACCGGCTACGCGCTGGAGGCCAGCGGCACCGCATCGCTCAGCGGCTTCGCTGGCGTCTCGATGACCGCCGCGGCGGTGGTCCACGTCAATACGCTCGGGCACGCGGTTTCCATCGCGGTGCCCAGCGGCATCGCCACCCCGCCGGTACAGGTCAGCTTCGGCGACGGCCTGCAACTGCGCGAGCTGGTCGTCACCCAGGGTGACATCACCATCGCCGAGCTTGGCACCGTCTCCGGCGCGTTGACGCTGCGGGTGGAGCAGAGCGTGCAGGCCGGCGCCACGGTCAACGACGTGCAGATCGGGCTGTCGGCGGTGCATGGCACGCTCAGCCTGGGCGGCGCGCTGGCGGCCACGCTGAGCAACGGCCAGGGCGCGGTGGTGCTGCGCGCCACCCGTGCGGCGGATGGCAGCGTCACCTCGCGCTACGCCGTGCAGGCGGATGGCGATGTCGTCTTCGACGCCGGCGGGACGGTGCAGGTCACCGCCGGGCAGTTGCAGGTCGCGGTCAATCGCTGGGGCGCCGATCTCGACACCTCCGTCGCCAACGGCGCTGGCCGGTACGATATCCACCTGCGGGAGGGCGAGACCGGGCTGCGCGGCCAGATGAAGGCCAGCATCGCCGGCGTGCTGAGTGCCGAGGGTGTGCTGTCGATCGGGCTGCTCAAGGGCCAGCTGGTTGCCCTGACGGATGGCAGCGTCGCCACTGTGGATCAGCTGGTGCTGTCCGGCGCCGGCCTGGCGGCCAGCCTGGGCAATGGCAGCGATGGCCTTGGCCTGGCCATGGCCGGGGTTCAGCTGGCCCTGCTGGTGAACGCGGAGAATACCGGCAGCAAGCGCCGCTGGCTGGCCGGCACCGCCACGGTCGGCGATGCGACGGTGGCCGGCTATCACCTGGACCAGCTCACCGGCGGCCTGCTGCACCTGAACCAGGCGCTGGCCTCGGCCGGCAACGTCGCCGCGGCCGCGGATGCGGCGGTAGTCAACTGGTCCGCCACGCCGCGCACCGTCAGCGTCGCCAAGGGCGTGGCGCTGACCGTCACGGATACGGTGGCGCAGACGCGCTTCACCGCAAGCGGCAGCATCGAGCTTGGCGCCGCGCAGCTCAGCGGCGGGTTGCAACTGACCCGGCAGGGCAGCGGCGGCTGGCAACTGGACGTGGCCGGCGCCAGCCTGTCGCTGCAGGCGGCCGGGGTCCGGCTCGCGCTCGCCAATGTCGCGGGCAGCCTGGGCTTCGGCGCCGGTGGCCAGCGCACTGGCTCGGTCAGCGGCGATGTCAGCTTGGCCGGGTTGGATCAGGTCAGCCTCTCCGGGCGCCTTGCAGCCAGCTTCGGCAGCGGCAGTGACCTGGTGGTCAGCGGGCAGGCCGCGCTGACCGTCGCCTCGCTGGCCAAGCTCACCGGCAACGTGGCGATCACGCGCGGCGTCGTGGCCGGTGCCGAGCAACTCAGCATCGCCGCCAGCAATGTCTCGGCCACGGTCGGTGTCGACGGCGTCGGCGCCACGCTCTCCGGCGGCCGCCTGGCGCTGCTGGCCGCGCGAAAGGCCGATGGCACCACCGGCTATGCGATGCAGGGCAGCGCGACGGTCAGCCTCAACGCCACGCTCAAGCTGCCGCTCAGCGGCCAGGCGGTGATCGAGGCCAATACCCTGGGGCGGGCGATCGACCAGTCCGTGCCGGTGGCCTCGCAGCCGATCCTGGTAAAGTTCGGTGCCGCCGAGCTGCCGCCGCGCTTCAACCTGGGCCAGCTGAACGCGCAGCTGGCGGGGGCACTGGGCGACGCCATGATCGCCGCCAGCAACACGCTGGACGAGATCCGCGCCGACATCACGCCGACCTTCGACAACACCGGCACCGAGACCAATACCAACGCGCTGGCCAAGACCCTGCCGGTGGTCAACGTCTCGATCACGCAGCTGCTCTCGCTGGACAAGCTGTTCGGCATCGGCGGCTACGTGAAGCAGTACATGGCGGAGAACGCCGTGCTGGTGGTGCTGGACCCCGGCCTGGACCTGACCACGCCGGATGATGACGGGGTGAAGGTGACCACCGCCTTCGCCGGCGCCGAGCTGGCCTGGACCGCCGTCATGGCCGACGGCAGCAAGGTGACCCTGGCGCCCGGCGTGATCCGGGAAGGGTTCAACAGCTGGGCGGATATCGTCGAGGCCGCGCACCTGGCCGGGACGCCGGCGGGGCTGGTCGCCAACGTGACCCTGGACGACAAGGTCGGGACCGCCACCTTCAGCGCCGACCCGTCGCTGCCGGCGATGACGCCGCCCAGCATGACCGCCCTGATCGACAGCCTGAAGGCGAACTGGCTGCCCACGCTGCCCGGCGTCAGCGCCGATGGCCTGGCGATCTCGATGACCAGCACGGGCCTTGACCTCGTGTTCCACGACACGCTGCGGGCCAGCACCAGCACCACCCTGGACCTCGGCACCGCTGCGAGCGACATCGGCCTGACGCTGGATTCCGACCTGCGGCTGACCCTGTCGGCGCAGGCCCAGGTCGGCTTCCGCATCTCGGTGGACTGGCGCACCGCCACCGCCAGCTTCAAGCTGGACACGCTGGCCTTCGAGGCCACCGCCGCGATCAGCAACATCGCGCTGGGCGCCACCATCGGCCCGCTGGCGGTCAGCCTGGGCGACACGGCAAGGCAGACCGGCAGCCTGGCGGTCAAGCTGGCCGGCAGCGTGGTGCAGGGCGCCGGCGGCACGCTGGGCTACACCACCACCACCGACAGCGTGACCGCGACCCTGCCGGTCTACGCCGCGCTGGCCGGGCTGGACCTTTCCGGCAGCGCGGTGCCGACCATCACGCTCGCCGCCAGCCCGCTCTCGGGCAAGGCCGTCAGCATCACCACCAGCAATTTCGACAAGCTTGCCGACTTCAAGAACATGTCGGTCATCGACCTGATCATGATGTTCCCGGCCTTCGTCAGCGAGCTGCAGGACATCTCGCAGGGCGACAACTTCGCCACCTCGATCCCCTTCGTCGCCAGCACGCTGAACCAGGCGCTGGACTTCGCCACCGGCTTCCAGGACAGCGTTTACAACAAGATCGACTTCCTGAAGCCGGCGGTGAACCTGCTGACGCTGGCCTCCGTCAGCACCGCCCGCGTGACGGTGGCCGGGCAGCAGGAAACGGTGCTGGTCAATCCGCTCGGCGGCTTCACCACGGCGGCCTACGGCAATGCCGAGGTCCTGCTGACCAGCACCATCAGTGGCGTCACCACCATCATCGGCGACTACAGCATCAAGCAGGTGCTGGACGGCAATACGTTGGTGCTTTCGGGCGCGCCGCCGGTGGGGCTGAAGGGTGTGCAGGCCACCCTGCACCTGCCGCGGCAGCAGATCACCACGCTGCAGGAGTTCATCGTCGCGGTGAACAACGCCGGCGTCCTGCCGCTGGGCGCGAAGATCAGCTTCGACCCGGTGCTGCGCGCCTTCACCGTGCCGCTGGCCTTCCGCGAGGAGCTGACGCCGGTCACGCTGCCGCTGCAGCTGGACATGGGGGTGGACGGCGTTGCGCTGAGCACCAGCGCGACCGGGACGCTCACCGGCCATGTCGCCGGCAGCCTGAGCCTGTTCGTCGACCTCGACGGCCGCAACCTGCTGGGCAACAGCGGCGGCATCGTCAGCGGCAGCAGGCTGTTTACCGACAGCAGCTTCACCTTCGACACCTCCATGCTGGGGATGCAGCTGCAACTCGGCGCCAGCAGCTTCATCGTCACCGGGCTGGCCGGTGCCCATGCCGTGACGCTGGACCACGCCGCCGCCGCGACCCTGTCCGGCAGCTACCAGCTGCGGCAGAACCAGCTGACGCTGGGCGTGCAGGACGTGCAGCTTGAGGGCGCGTTGGCGCTGGACGCGCGCGACCTCTCGGTCGGTGTGCAACTCGGCTTCCTCGGTGCCACCATCGGCGGCGCCGGCAGCGGTTCCGTCGTGCACCTGGCCGCCGATGCCACGGTCTCGCTGAACCGCAAGGCCGGCTCGACCGCGCTGGCGGACCGGCAGTTCCAGTTCGCGGATATCTCCAGTTCGGCGGTGCAATTCGCGCTGACGGGAGAGGCCTATGCCACGCTGCGCGGCCTGAAGGTCAATGCCGGCATTGGCGCCAGCATCCCGATGGCGCCGAACGCGCTGATCGAGATCCGCATGCTGGACCCGTTCAACCCGGGCGCGGTGAAGGTGGTCAACCAGAACCCGTCGCTGCTGCCGGACTATGCGGCGCTGCTGAAGGCGGGCACGGTCAACGCCCGCAGCATCGTGCTGGTCCTGCCGGACCTTGGTTCGGCATTCGACTTCAGCAAGCTGAGCTTCGCCGACATCATCGGCGCGGTGCGCCAGGGCGTGGAGGCGGTGGGCAATGCGTTGTCCACCCAGCCCTTCTACAACACGGAAATCCCCGTCGTCGGTAGTTCCCTGGCCGATATCTTCCCCTTCGTGGACAACCTGCTGGGCCAGCTGGACGACGCGGCCAACAACCCCGCCGGCGTGATCAGCGCGGTGGAAGGCGCCGTCGAGAAGGCGCTGGGCATCCAGGACAACAACAGCCTGCCGGTCAGCCAGCAGGCCTTCTCGTTGTCGCTGGATGGCGAGGCGCTGAAGATCCACTTCAACCTGACCAAGGTGCTGTCGCAGCGCTTCGGCTTCAACCTGGACCTGACCAGCCTGGCGGCCCTGGCGGGCGGCGGCACGGATGGGTTGGACTTCATCTCCTCGCTGACCGACGTCATCAACCCCGGCGCCTCCGGCAACATCGCCCTCTCCGCGCTGGCAAGCCTGCAGGTGGAGGCCGGGCTTCGCCTGGTGAACGGCAAGGCGCAGGCCTTCCTGTACGATTACAGCCCGACCCAGGCGCAAACCGTGGCGATGGCCGCCTTCGGCGCGGTCGGCTTCACCCAGAACAGCAGCCGGGTCACCGACGACCAGTATGCCAGGCTGCTGCAGGAGTTCCGTGCCGAGCTGGCCGTCGCGGGCAGCGGCGTCACCGCCATCAGCGCCACGGTCGACAGCTTTATCGACGCGACGACCGAAGCCAGCAACACGGATGCGGCGGAGGGCGCGGGCAAGCTGCTGGGCCTGCGCCAGAGCAACGTCCTGGCGCTGGCATCACGGCTTGCCAGCGACCTCAAGCTGCAGGTCAACCTCTATGCCGGGTCGCAGCTCAGCGTCGCCGACCTCGGCAAGGTCCACCTGTTCCGCGACGTGACGGTGACCCACAGCGTCAGCGTTCCGCCCGAGCAGGCGTCCGGCACGCGCCTGGTGCTGGGCCTGCAGGTCAACGGGCAGAACCTGAACCTGAACTTCCAGGCGGGCCCGGTCGATATCGGCGTCAAGGGCGGCTGGGTCGCGCTGGACCGCGACGGCATCGCCTCCACCAACGACTACGCCACCCTGACGCTGAAGCTGGCCCCGAGCGCCGCCAGCAGCGCGACCGACGGGCTGTTCGTGTTCGGCCGCGACCGGCTGGGCGACAATGTCGGCTACCAGGTCGCCGGGGCCTTCGGCGCCAACCTGCCGCTGGATGTGGCGATTTCCGGCCTCGGCACCAAATCGGTCGGCGCGCTGACCATGGCCACCGGCGCCGGCGGCGTGCAGGCGCTGATGGACGCGGCGGCGGGCAAGGCGGCGGTCGGCCGCGTGCTGAACATCACCGTCCCGGATGTGCGGGGCCTGCTGACGCAGTTCGCGCAGGACTTCTCCATCCTGGGGCTGCTGAACGACCCGTCGCGCTTCCTCGACGGCATCGATGACGTGCTCGGCTTCGTCCAGGACGAGTTGAGCAGCAACCTGGCACAGTCGCTGCCGCTGATCGGCAGCAAGCTGGCCGACGCCGGCAACTTCATGCAGGACATCCGGGTCGGCCTGCTGACCGACCTGCGCGCCAGGCTGTCCTCCAATGGCGGTGCCATCGGCGTGATCCAGGAGACGCTGTTCGACCTGTTCGGGCCGGGCAAGGCGAACATCCTGCTGGATGTGACCCACGACAACCGCATCACCATCGACGACATCGCGGCGCATTGGTTCGACCGTGCGGGCCACGACCTTGGCGCCTGGGTTTTGGGCGGCACGCCGCCGGCCGGCGCCGACGCCATCCAGTTCAATGCCGAGATGGGCCGGACGCTGCTCGCCACCGGCATCGACGTGCCGCTCAGCCTTGACCTGCCTGGCTTCTCCCTGGCGGTGAGTGGCGGCTTCAAGCTGGGCGTCGACTGGGCCATCGACTTCGGCTTCGGCATCAGCGCGGCGGATGGCGTCTACCTGGTCACCAACCGCGACAAGACTCCGGAAGTGCGGTTGTCGGCGAAGGCGACGCTGGATGGCTCGCCGAAGGACCCGACGAATTCGACGCCGTTCTCCGCCACCGGCAAGCTGCTGTTCTTCCAGGCCGAGGTGACGGATAGCGGCATCGGTCCCGCCGGAGCGCCGTTCACGCCCAGCGGCGTGACCGCGACGCTGGGCCTGGACCTGCTGGGCGACAGCCGCGGCCGCATGGCGTTCTCCAAGCTGAAGGTCGCCGCCAGCTTCACCGCCGATGCCAATGTGCGCCTGGCGGTGAAGCTGGATGCGCCTGACATCCCCGGCGTGCCGACGCTGAAGGCCGACCTGGTGCTGGGCTGGAACTGGGTGCTGAACCAGAAGTCCAGCGCGCCGACGATCGAGCTCGACAACCTGCGCGTGGATATCGGCTCGCTGGTCAAGGACCTGCTGCTGCCGATCACCCAGAAGATGGCGGACCTGCTCGACCCCGCGAAGCCGTTCGTGGAGTTCCTGACCGCGCAGATCGAAGGTCTCGGCTTCCTCAGCGAGTTGGGCGTGGACCCGACGCCACTGGGCCTGATCAACGCCTTCCTCAAGCTGCGCGGGATGAAGGAGATTCCGCCCGAGTTCTTCAACGCGGTGTCCTTCGTCCTCAAGCTGCCGGACATGGTGCAGGGCTGGTCGGATTCCGGCGAGATCCTGCTCGGCGACCTCAAGGGCTTCGGCAACAACGACGTCTCGGCCGATGGGCTGGACGAGGCGATGGTCGACAAGGTGACGGCGATCCTCAGCGATCCGTCGCTGAAGAGCACCGCCGACCGGAAGGCCGCGATGCAGGCGCAGGGCATCCCGGACCAGTACCTGAAATACGCCGCCGACCCGGCGGGGTCGCTGGCCACGCTGGCGGGCATCGACCTGCCCCCGGCGCTGACCGGGGCGCTGAACGATGTCGCCAGCAAGTTGCTGGCTCCGAAGAGCAGTCAGCCGAAGGGCGGCGCGCCGCGCAGCGGCTTCAAGTTCATGGAGTACGTGACCGACATCAACAACTGGAAGCAGTTGCTGACCGGTGGCGACGCCACCTTGTTCAGCTATGAATTCCCGCTGCTGGGCAAGGAGGTGACCGCCACCTTCAACGTGCTGATCCCGATCATCCCGCCGCTCAACTTCCTGCTGGGCGCCCAGGCCAAGTTCAGCGCCTTCGCCGACCTAGCCGTCGGCTTCGACACCTTCGGCATCCGCGAGGCGATCGCCTCGGGCGACCCGGTCGACGTGCTCGACGGGTTCTTCATGTACAACGTGACGCTGCCGACCTTCGCCAAGGGCAAGATCGTGCCCGGCACCGGCGGCGTGGAGAAGCCGCAGCTCACCATCGACGCGCAGGTCAAGCTGCGCGCCGGCGTCAATGTCGGCCCCATCTCGGGCGGGCTGGAAGCGGGCATCGACTTCTTCACCACGCTGCACCTGCACGACATCGCCTTCCCGGTGCTGACCAAGGACGATCTGGGCTACGTCACCAAGCAGGTCTTCAAAGCCGATGGCAAGGTGCGCGGCAGCGAGATCGTCACCCTGTTCAACTACCAGGATGGCGGCTTCCAGAACCTGTTCGACATCCACATGGGCGCGGACTTCGTCGGCAGCATCTTCGTGGACCTGTTCGACGAACCCATCGTCGAGGAGGAGCTGTTCCGGATCCACCTGTTCAACCTGGAACTGAACGCGCCGAACATCGAGCCCGTGCTGGCCAAGCAGGAAGGCGGCGTGCTGACGCTGAATGCCGGCGCGCTGGCGGCCAACCGGTTGTACTTCAACACCGCGGACAGCGACGAAGCCTTCACGCTGTACGGCAAGGGCGGCACGGTCAGTGTCGAGTTCGACCGCTACTACAAGACCTTCAGCGGCGTCACCTCCGTGGTGGTGGACCTCGGCGAGGGCAACAACCTGCTGGATGCGTCCCGCCTGCTGGACGTGAAGGTCAACGCCAAGGCCGGCGGCGGCAAGGATACGCTGATCGGCGGCAAGGGCGGCGGCAAGCTTTCGGGCGGCGGCGGCGACGACCTGATCTACATCGACGAGGGCAAGGTCGGTGCCGCGCTGAAGTCGGCCGACTGGGTGCTGGATGGCGGCGCCGGCAACGACAAGATCACCGCCGCCAGCGGCGACGCCACGATGCTGGGCGGTGCCGGCAACGATACGCTGATCGCGGGCAGCGGCAACGACCGGCTGAACGGCGGCGCCGGGACCAACGCGCTGAAAGGCGGCGTCGGCGTCGACACCTTCGCCTTCGACGACAGCTTCGGCAACAACAACGTCTCCGACAGCCTGGGCAGCAGCCAGTTCGACTTCTCGGAGATGACGCAGGCGGTGACCGTGACGCTGGCGCAGTCCGGCGTCTCCGCCACCTCCAAGGGCTTCGAGCTGCGTGCCTCCGGCGTGCACGCCATCGGCCTCACCCTGGGCAAGGGCGACGACACGCTCTTCATCAAGGACTTCCCGTCCTGGCGTGTCGATGTCGGCGATGTCGGCGGCAACGACAAGTACCGCATCACGCTGGCCGACCCCGCCGGGACGCAGCCGGTCGGCACCATCGCCGTCGAGGATGCCGACGGCGAGTTCGACGAGATCGTGCTGGAGCAGACCCGCAGCTACGCCACCGTGCTGTTCGGCACCAACATCGTCACCAATGGGCGGGAGGTGGTCAGCTACAACACCAGCGGCCCGGGCGTCGAGCGCCTGACGTTGAAGGGCAAGGGCACCAGCTACGACGCGACCGGCGTGCTCACCTTCGGCGGCGACGTCGTGTACGACGGGCTGACCCCGGGTGCGGCGTCGCTGCTCAGCAGCACCGGCTTCATGGCGGTTGGCCGCAGCGTGACCGGCAAGGCCGACATGGCCGCGCTGAATGTCGAGATCCAGGCGATCCGCACGCTGGACCTGAAGCACAGCCTGGTTGCACTGAACGATGGCTTCATCGACCTGCGGACCTATGGCGACAAGGCCGACATCAAGCTGGATGGCGGCGACCTGATCGATGCCGCCGGCGCGGGTGGCGGCGGCGCCGATATCGGTGGCGCCGGCTGGATCCGGCTGCAGGCGGCCGATGGCGCGCTGGTCAACCAGGGCAGCAATCGCATCGCCGGCGAAGGCGCCTACATGCTGGTGCGGGTGAAGAACGCCATCGGCACCGATATTCAGCCGATCATCACCGCGCTGGGCAGCATGACGCTGGAAACCGCCAGTCATGGCCGCGGCGATGTCTATATCGAGGAAGCGACCAGCCTGACGCTGGAGCAGGAACGCGCGCTGACCAGCCCTGAGAATCCGGGCTTCGTCATCAGCGGCGCCGTCACCGATTCCAACTGGGAAAGCGGCGCCAAGTGGCTGACCACCGCGCCGGGGGACTGGCAGTCGCTGCTGACCGGGCGCCGCACCGGCGTGGCGGTCGCGGTCTCGCATGGTGACTTCTGGCTGGACCTGGCGGCGCAGGGCTCGCTGCTCACGCTGGAAAGCGGCCGCGTGCAGACGCTGCAGGCCGGCAAGAACATCACCATCACCGCCGACAACATCAACTTCCGCAGCGGCGCGTCGCAGGTCATCGGCACCGGCACGCTGACGCTGCGGGCGCACCAGCTGGCCTGGGCCTACATCATGGGCACCGCCGCGGAATACCAGTCCGGCCTGGACTACGAGGAAGACAGTTTCTTCCAACAGGCGACGCCGGGCTTCTACTTCTCCAGCCGCGACCTGGCGGCGCTGGCGGATGGCTTCGCGCAGTTGGATATCGGCCGCACCGGCGCCGGCAACACCATGCTGCTCGGCGATGTGCAGAACTCCGACCACCTCAAATTCTTCCCCAGCGAGCCGCGCTCCGCCGACTCGCGCGTGGCCGCCTTCCGCGACAAGGTCACGCTGTTCTCGGACGTCATGGATGTGCGCGGCGACGTGCAGGCGCCAGTTGACCAGCTCACCGTCGTGACGCGGCTGCTGAACGTGGCCAGCGCCAACATCAAGGTGCCCGCCGGCCTGCCGGACAGCGGCATCTCCGCCCGTACGGTCACGCTCAACGTCGCGGAGCAGGCGCAGGTTACCGGCTGGGTGAAGGGGCTGGATACGGTCACGCTGACCGTCACCGGCGGCCCCGAGGCCGATGCCTATCTCATCACCCCCTATGCCGGTGGCGCCAGCCTGATCCTCGACAGCGTCGGGCTGATCTCCACGCGGGATGACCACGGCCACATCGTCATCACCACCAGCCACGCGGTGGAATCCGCAGGTGTCATCGAACTCGGTGGCACCGGCGGCCGGCTGGACCTGAATGCCGGCGGCCCGCTGTTGGTGCTGGAGAACAGCGACATCCGCGGTCTCGGTGCGAACTCGGTGCTGAACCTGACCAGCGCCGACGCCATCGCCGTCAACCCGGGCAGCGCCATCCGCGCCGGGGTCGCGGTCACCGGCATCATCCCGTCCATCTCCGGCAGCAACGGCACGGTCACGCTGACCGCGGCGAACGAGATGCTGTTGGGCGGCGCCATCTACGGCTCCGGCGCCATGACCTTCACCGCCGGCGCGCAGAAATACGACGGCGCCGCCTATGGCGACCCGCTGAATGGCGGCAAGACCAAGTACGCAATCTTCAACAAGACCGCCTACTTCCAGAACATCGCCCGCGTCAGCCCGCGGAACTACCTGGTGGACCACAGCACCGGCTACGGCATTCTGGAAACCGGCACCATCACCAGCCTGGGCGACAACCAGAGCCTGGTGCTGCAATCCGACCAGGACGTGATCACCCGCGGCAACATCAACGTGCTCGGCGCCGATGTCGCGCTGACGCTGCAATCCAGCAGCTTCCTGTATGTCGAGAGCGCGTTGCAGGTCAGCCAGGCCATAGCGCTGTACGGCGGGCTCAGCCTGACCGGCGAGGCGTTGGCGGGCCCCGGTCGGCGTACCGACCAGCACGGCAGCAGCGTCTACATCGCCGACCTCAGTTCCATCCACACGCTGGCCGCGGGCAGCACCATCGTCGTCAAGGGCGCCGAGGATGTGGACGTCATGGGCGTCGTCACCGCGGGTGGCATCGCCGGCGCGAATGGCACGATCTTCGCGCGCGATGCCAATGGGGATGGCGGTGCCAGTGTTCTCGTCGTCGCCGGCCAGCAGGTGCAGCTGGAATCCGGCCTGAACGCCAGCGGCGACATCACCGTCATCGGCAACTCGGCCGGGCCCGACGACAATCTGCTGGGCGTGCTGATCGGCACCGCGGGCGGCATCGCCGCGGCGGGGCTGGGCTTCGGCGGCACCGGCAGCACCGTCACCATCAACAGCGGTGCGCGGCTGGAAGCCATTGGCACCGTCATCAGCGGCGGCCAGCTGAGCCAGGTGTTCGACGCCCAGGGCCATCTGCTGTCGGAGGACGTGGTCTGGTCGGGGCGCGACAGCGACATCCGCATCACCGCGACCCTGCAGGCCTATCTGGGTGGCCATACGGTCAACCAGTCGGGGCAGCCGATCGAGACCGGCGGCCGGCTCTACGCCAGCCGGTTGATCGATGCCGCTGGTGGCAGCGACATCTCGGGCACCGGCCTGCTGGTGCATGCCGCGACCGAAGTGGTGGTGGAAGGCACGCGCAACGCGGATGGCAGCGTGCGGGAGGCCGGCACCATTACGCTGGCCGGCGTGCAGGATGTGAACGTGCAAGGCCTGCTGCTGAGCGGCGGCCGCGTGGTGCAGGTGCGTGACGCGCTGGGCCGGCTGATCGGCCGCGACATCCAGCGCTATGATGTGGACAGCACCATCACCGTCACCGCTGGTCGCCAGCTGATCATCGGCACCGATATCGCCGCCGGCAAGGAGGTCCACCTGATCGGTGGCCTGGACGACCGCGCGCAGAGCATCGGCTCGCCCTATACCGGCCGCGGCATGGTGCTGTTCGGCTCGGCCAGCGTCTCCACCAGCCGCGCCGACAGCGTCGTCTCGCTCGACGCGCCTGGCCGCATCGATATCCTCGCCCCGGCCGATATCTACCAGCTGGCGGCAGCGGGCTGGCCGGTCTCGGCGGATGGCCGGCTGACGCAGGATGCCAGCTTCAACCTGGCGGTGGATGAGATCAGCTTCCAAATCGCCGGCACGGTCACGCTGCGGGCGGTGGATACGGCGGGCAATACCTCCATCGCCGACCTGATGACCCAGCTGACGGCGGCGCTGGCCAGCACCGCCTGGACCGTCACCGACAGCCAGGTGCCGGCGGAGCATGCCGTCGGCTCGGCGTACAGCGACTTCGCCGCGACCAGCGTGCCGGATGTGCAGGCCAAGCTGCGCGACGGCCACCTGCTGCTGGCCGGGCCCTATGCCATGACGCTGACGCCGGCGGACGGCGCCTCGGCCGACGAGATCGGCTTCAGCTTCGCGGCCGGCGTCAGCCAGCTGGTGTCGGAGCGGCGCTATGCGGTGGATGCCGCGGCGGTGGGCTCGGTGGTCAATATCGGCCGCGCCGGCGGACCGAACGACAAGCTCTACATCGCCGGCAAGGTGCGCGCCTTTGCCGCCATTGCGCTGCACGCCGGCAATGCCGCGGATGGCCGCGACATCGAGCTCGACGTCAGCGGCGTGCTGGAGACGGTGGACGGCTCCATCGCCTTCGACGCCGGGCGCGATGGCTGGTTGCAGGGCAATGTCATCGCCCGCGGTGCCGGCAGCGACATCACCATCGGCTCCAGCCGCAGCCTCACCGTGGGCGGGCTGATCCAGGCCGAACACAACGTCACGCTCAGCGCCGGCGACGGCACGCTGATCCTGGACCCGGGCGCGCCTGGGCAAGTCAGCCTGACGCTGCGCAACACCGCCTTCATCGACAGCACCGGCAGTGCCGGCCGCATCCGCCTGACCGGCACCAATGATGTCAGCATCGATGGCGCCATCGGCACCGCCAGCCCGAACGCGGCGAGCATCTCGCTCGCCTCGACGCTCGGCACGCTGACCGTGCAGGACGCCAGCGGCCGCATCACCAGCGCCGGCATGCTCGGCATCACCGGCAAGGACCTCGTGCTGGGCGGCGTCATCACCAGCACCTTCCTGGCCAGCGACGCCACGCCGGAAGTCCATGCCAGCGCGACCGATACGCTCGCCCTGGTCGGCTCGCTCACGGCGCGGGGCGATGTTGCGGTCGCGGCCACCAGCTTACTGGCGCATGATGGCGTGCTGCGCGCGGGCAGCTTCAGCGCCGACGCCGGCGATATCGGCTTCGGCACCCCGGTCAGCGCGGATGCCAGCCTGCAGCGCGGCTACGTGCTGGATGTCGATACCAGCCTCGTCCTTGCTGCCAGCGATGCCATCGCGGTCAATGCCGCGGTGCAGTTGGTCAGCCGTGGTGCCGGCTCGGCCATCACCATGCAGGCGTCGCGCATCAGCATCATCGGCACGGTCGCGGCTGGCGCCGAGGTTGTTGGCGGCAGCGTGGTGCGGAGCGCGGATGGCGGCAGCGTGGTCATCACCGCGACCGACCTGCTGCGGCTCGGCGTGCTCAGCACGGATGGCGTGCCCGGCGCCAGCGTCAGCCGTGGCGGCACCGTGCTGGCCACCGGCGCCATCAGCCTCACCGGCGGCACCGGCGGCTCGGCCCGCGGGCTTGGGCTGCTGCTCGATGCCAACAGCCGCATCGCTTCGCTGAACCTGGCCGGCACCGGCAGCGGGACCATCACGCTGGCGGCGGCGGGTGATGCGGTGCTGGACGGCTTCGTCGATGCCTCCGGCGCCGGCGGCAACCTGGCGATCAGCGCCGACCACCAGTTGACCATCGGCGGGCTGTTGCTCGGCGACCGGTCCGTGGCGCTGCATGGCGGCGTGAAGGATGCCAGCGGCATCTCCGTGCTGACCACGCCACTGGTCTACCAGACCAGCGCCGGCACCATGGATGACGGCCATGGCAACACGGTGCCCGCGACCTATTTCGTGGACGCCGATGGCCGGCTGATGACCGCGGATGGCTGGCTGGTGAACGCCATCGGCCAGTATGTGGATGCAACCGGCGCCGTGCTGGCCAGCGGCGCCGCGCCGATGGCGGGCGGGGACCCGGTCCGGCTCTCCGGTGCCACCATCGATACCGGTGCCGGCGGCGCCGTCAGCATCGACGGTGCCGGCCTGATGGTGCTGTCGGGCACCATCGGCCAGGTGCAGTCCGTGGCCGGCAAGCTGACCACCAGGGTGGAGACGGTCACCATCGCCGGCCAGGGCGATGTCGACCTGCAGGGCGACATCAATGCCCGTGCCCTGCTGCAGGTCGGCGGCACCAACCTGGCGGTGCTGGCCGGTGGCTCCCTGGCGACGCGCGCGGCGGGTGGGGATATCGTGCTGCGGGCCAGCGGCAACCTGCTGGTGGATGCCGCGACCGGCGTGCTGCCGCAGGCGCGGCTGCTGGCCACCGGGCTGGCGCATCTGCGCGCCCAGACCATCCAGGTCTCTGGCCTGGTGCAGGCGCAGAACCGCGTGCTGCTGAATGCGGCCGGCGATGTGTCGCTGTTCGGCACGCTGCTGGCCACCGGCGGCACCGGCACGGTGGATGTGCGCGCCGGGCTGGCCGCCGCCTCCACCGATGAGGTTGCGCTGGGCAGCGTCGCGCGCAGCGCGCTGGCCGGCGGCAGCATCCGCATCTTCAACGCCGGCAGCATCCAGGCGGATGGCATCGCCACCCTGCTGGCCGGCCAGGACGTGGTGCTGAGCGCCGACACCGCCGCCGGCAACGACACCAGCACCGTGCTGACGCCGATCATCAGCAATGGCCAGGTCTCGGTGCCCATCATCTCCGGCTACACCAAGGTGGTGGACCAGGTGATCCAGGTGCCCGTGGTGTCCTGGGTCAGCACCACCGTGACCGAGCAGATCGGTGTTGAGTCGGTGAAGGCCGGTTATTTCTACCACACCATGGACGTGGAGCTGACCCAGACCGGCTACTACAACGGCACCACCAAGCGCACCTGGTTCGTCGAGGGCGCCGACTACCGCAACACCGCCAGCGCGCCGGGCACCGGGCCTGTCATCGACTGGGCCGCCGCCGGTGTGCGCGCCCCGGACCTGCTGAACAACCGGCAGCAGATGTTCAGCGAGCTGAGCGACAACCAGAAGGACGCCGTGCTGGCGCAACTCGGCTACCGGAAGCTCTACGACTTCAGCTACGCCAACCTGGTCACCCACACCGTGCTGCACGGCAACGAGACCGTGGCGGCCTGGGCGCCGGACTGGAGCCTGGCGCCCGCGGCCGGCACCACCACGCCGATGGAGACGGTGAACATCCCGGTCTCGGGCTGGGAGGACAAGTACATCACCATGCCGGTGGGCGCCGAGGCCGACGTGGCCAAGGTGATTTCGCAGGGCGTGCCCAAGGTGACGCAGGCCTTCGTCGGCACCTACCACAACGCCGCGCAGGTCCAGTACGTCCAGACCAAGTCCAGCTTCACCGTGTTCAACGACGGCAACGGCGCCTTCACCCAGGACTACGACAACTCACCGGCGCAGTGGCAGGTGAACTACCTGAACGGGACCGGCCAGCAGGTGTTCAACCTGGCGGTGGATGGCACGCTGCAGGTCTCCGACAAGCCGGAATGGGCCTATTCCACCACCTACAGCCTGGGCACGGATATCCTCGGCGCCGGGTTCTGGAACGGGGTGCGGGACACGACCTACAAGGTCGATAGCGTCTATACCTACGCGCCGGGCTTCTGGAACTACGCCTACCAGCAGAATGGCTACAACCTGGCCACGGCATCGCTGAGCCCGGTGTTCACCAACTTCCGCAACGTTGCGGTGGGCTTCGACCCGAATGTGACGAGTCAGGAAGTCGCGGCGCTGAATGGTCAGGTCACCACTGGTTCCACCGGGATCATTACCGCTGGCCCCTTCACCCGGACGCCGGACCCTGGCGGCACGAACGCCAAGATCCTGATTATTGGATACGCTGATGCCGCCTATCACGGTGAAGTCGTAAGATTCACGATATTCAACGGTGGTGGTGTGAATTTCGGCACCACCACGAAGTTCAAGCAGATAGGCAGCCTGCAGGTTCCGTATCTCGCGCCCAGGGTCTATTCGTACAATGTCTATTTCATGGAAACGAGGTGGACTGGCGCCGAGCGGACCGAGACCGAGAAGGACGTCACCTTCAATTGGCTGAGCAAGAACAGCAGCATCTTCGATAACCGCTCCACTCTGGACTACCAGTGGGTCAGCAACACCACGGACCGGTTCGAGAACGTCCCGAAGTTCCGCACCTATGACACCCAGGCCAAGGTGGTGCAGGCCGCCGACCTGACGCTGTACAAGGACGTGCCGATCACCGCGGACCAGGTGCTCAACCGCGCCACCCGCGTGGATGGTGGCGCGCCGCTGACCTATGGCGCCTTCGCCGGACAGACCGTCGTCGCCGCCCAGGTGATGATCGACGCCGGCCGCGATGTGGCGCTGACCGGCGTGGTGGCAGCCAGCGGCACCGGTGCGCTTTCGGGCGAGACCATCCGCGCCGGCCGCGACCTGTCCACCGCCGGGCTGACCGCGCCCGGCCTGGTCTCGGCCACGGGTACCGCGCTGGATGGCATCCTGACCGAACTGCATTCCGCCGGCGCGCTGACGCTGACGGCCGGCCGCAATGCCAGCCTGGATGCCGCCACCCTGGTCACCGCCGGCTATGGCACCACGCTCGGCACCAGCCAGGGCATCATGGCCGCGGAGCAGGTGCTGAGCCTGACCGCTGGCGGCAGCATCAGCACCAGCGGCACCCTGCGTGCCACCGGCCAGGCGCTGCTGAGCGCCGGGCAGGACGCCGCCGTGCTCGGCACGGTGCATGCCACCTCGCTGGTCTCGGTCATCGCCGGCACCGGCGGCAGCGGCGGCATCACCGGCGCCGTCACCACGGATATCCTGGCCAGCGCCGGCAGCGTCTCGCTCGCCGCCGGCGCAGATGCCGGCAGCATCGTACTGTATGGCGCCGGGCTGGCCGCGCTGGGCGGCACGGGCACCCAGGGCACGCTGAGCCTGACCGCCGCCGGCGGCAGCGTGCTGCTTTCCGGCAATGCCGCCGCGGCGCGGCAGGCCAGCATCACCGCGCGGGGCGATATCAGCGGCGACGCCGCCAACGGCACCGGCCTCGCCATCGCCACCGGCACGCTGGCGGCCAGCGTCACCGGCAGCGGGCTGATCAACCTGGCCACCTATGGCGCGGTGGACATCACCAGCCTGGCCACCCAATCCGGCAGCATCACCCTTGCCGCCAGCCCCACCGCCAGCGACCCCGGCGCCGTCATCCTCCGCAGCGCCACCGCCGGCGCCCAGGCGGCGCTGACGGTGACCGTGGTGCAGGGCGACCTGGCCATCGGCACGGTCTCGGCCGGCAATGCCAGCCTGACCTCCGGCGGCGTCATCAGCCAGCTCGGCGGCTCTGCGGTCAGCGCCTCGCGGCTCAGCCTGACCAGCGCCGGGGCCATGGACCTCGGTAACCTCGATGTCGCCACGCTGGATGCCGAGGTGCGCCAGGCCGGCGCGATGACGCTGGCGACCACGCGCTCGGTCACGCTCGGCCGGCTGCGGACGCAGGATGGCGCCATCGCCATCTCGGTCGCGGGCGATGCGGTGGTGCAGGACCTGGTGGCCGGGCGCACCAGCCTGCGCGTCGTGGTGCCGCCGGTCGGGCAGTTGCTGGAGGTCACCGACCAGCCGCTCGATGTCTCGCTGACCGCCACGGGCCGCATCAGCGGCACCGGCACCGGCGTCAACCTGGCCACCGCGGTGCCGCCGCTGTTCGACGGCGCCACCGCTGCGGCGCTGACCGGCGGCGCGGTCGCGCTCAGCGCCGGCACCGGTATCGTCGGGCTCGGGGTCTCGGTGGCGGAGCTGCGCCTGGTGCGCAGCACCACCGGCGATATCGGCATCACCGACAGCAACGCCGCCGGCAGCGGCCGCACCCAGCTGCGCATCACCGATGCCGCCGCGCCGGATGGCAGCCTGGCCATCACCTCCAACGCCGCGCTGGACGTGTTCAAGGCCAGCGCCGCCGGCAGCAACGCCACGCTGACGCTGCGCTCCAACGCCAGCGACGTCATCCTGCACAGCGCGGCCGAGGGCGGCGCGGTCGGCACCAGCGCGCATTTCGAACTCGATGCCGGCGTGAACCTGAGCATCGACCCGACGCTGTGGGTGGACGCGCCCGCAAGCGTCACCTTCCGCGCCGGCGCCAGCTTCACCATCCCGACCACCCAGCTGGTGGGCGGCGTGGCGGTGGCGCACAGCTATGCCACGCCGGTGCTGGCGGTGTGGTCGGGCGAGAGCATCAACGCCCACGCGCCGCTGCAGATCAACGGCCTGGCCGCCAGCGCTGATAGGGTGGAGCTGCATTCCGGGCGCGACATCACGCTCGACGCCGCCATCTCCCGGGCCTCCGGCTCGCCGGTGCAGCAGATCATCCTGGCCGCCAGCGGCGACAACCCGCGCACCGTCATCGCGCGCGACGGCGCCGAGGGCGGGCGCATCGTGCAGGGTGCCTCCGGCGCGCAGTATGTGGAGGTGACGCTGCCGGCCACCACCACCGGCGACGACCTGGCCTACAACGCCGCGGGCAGCTACCTCGCCAGCGTCATCGGCGGCCGCTTCGTGCAGAACGCCATCGACTACCGCAGCGTCCAGGCCGGGCAGGAAGTCCAGGTGCTGACCGACAACGCGGATGGCAGCGGCGGCATGTACGCCCTGGCCGGAGACGCGACCATCGGCTGGTCGGTCGGCGCCGCGGTGCAGGTGCCGGACCCCGCCCACCCGGTGCTCGTCATCAGCCGCGGCAGCGTGGACGCCACCGCCCAGGCCACGGCGGAAGCCTCGCTGGCGCTGGTCACCACGCTGGACAGCAGCAGCACGGTCACGCTGCACCAGGGGCAGATGCCCTATGCCCGCATCAGAATCGACGCCGCCGGCCCCGCCGGCAACGTGGTGCTGGACGCCAGCCAGAACCTCGACCTGGACCGCATCACCATCCGCGCCAGCGGCAAGGTTTCGCTGACCACGGATTCCGGCGTGATGCCCGGCCAAGTGCTGACGCTGGAGGACGCCGATGGCGTGGTCTATGCCAGCCACACCCTGACCAGCGCCGATATCGGCCAGAATGTCAGCTTCGACCGCCCGGCCAACCTGCCCAGCGGCGCCTGGCAGCTCTACGCCGTGCTGCACGACGCCTTCGGCAATGCGATCCGCTCCGCCACCGCGCTCAGCGGCGGCAGCGGCCCGGCGGCCAGCGACAACACCCTGCCGGCCGCCCCGGTCATCACCACGCCGGATGGCGCCACGCTGGCCGACGCCGCGCAGCTGCTGGCCGGCACCACCGAAGCCTATGCCCATGTGCAGCTGCGCGAGGGCAGCGTGCTGCTGGCCACGGTGCAGGCCGACGCATCCGGCGCCTGGACCGCCGCCCTGCCGCCGCTGGCCGATGGCGCCCACACCATCACCGCCCGCGCGGTGGACCTGGCCGGAAATGCCAGCGCCACCGATGCCAGCATCGGCTTCACCATCGCCGCCCAGCCGCCGGCCGCGCCGGTCATCAACGGCTTCACCACCGATACCGCGCCACAGGGCGACGGCATCACCACGGCGACCGGGCTGGTGCTGGCAGGGCAGGGGCCGGCCAACGCCAGCATCAACCTGTACCTGGACGGCGCCGACACTGCCCTGGGCCAGGCCACCGCCGATGCCGGCGGCGGCTGGAGCATCGACCTTTCGGCCACCCCGCTGGCCCTGGGCACCCACGCCTTCCGCGCCACCGCCACCAATGCGCTGGGCCTGGTCAGCGGGCTGTCGGGCACGCAGATGGTCACCGTCTCGGCCGGCACCACCCCGGCGCCGACGCTGGACCGCATCGCCGGCCGCGACGCCGCCAACCCTGCCAACCTCAACCTCGGCCAGGCGGACCTCTTCGCCGGCGCCATCCTGGCTGGCACGGCCGAGAGCGGCGCCAGCGTCACGCTCGGCTTCGGCAGCACCACCCGCACCGCCTGGACCGAGGCGGGCGCCTGGTCCTACCGCCTGACCGATGCCGATGTCGGGCTGCTGCAGGCCGCTTCCGGCGTGCTGGACATCACCGCCACCAATGCCCTGGGCGCCACCGCCAGCACCAGCGCCACGCTGACCCTGGGTGCCACGCGGCCGAGCTTGGCCGTGGACGCCGTGGCCGGCGACAACGTCATCAACGAAGCCGAGCGCAGCGGCCTGACCCTGACCGGCACGGTCAGCGCCGGTGCCAGCGTGCAGATCGTCGCCCTGGGCACCCAGGCGGCCTTCACCGCCAGCGTGTCCGGCACCAGCTGGAGCGCGACGCTGACGCCGGCCAACCTGGCCGCCCTGGGCAGCGGCCCGCAGACGCTGACCCTGGTCGCCACCGTGGCCGGGCTGGCCACCACGCTGACCCACGACATCACCCTGCTGCCCACCGCGCCGGTGCTGGCCACGGTGGACGGCGCCGCCTTCGCCGCCGGCCTGGTCACCGCCAACACCGCGCCGGTGTTGGCCGGCACCATGCAGCCGGGCGTCTCCGACGTGTCGGTCGGCTGGAGCTTCACCCCCGATATCGGCGCCACCACCACCGGCAGCGTCACCGCCAGCATCGACCGCTTCGCCGGCACCTGGACCGCCACCCTGCCGGCCCAGCTGGCGGATGGCAGCTACGCTGTGCAGCTCACCGCCAGCAATGCCGGCTTCAGCAGCGCTGCCGCCAGCGCGACCCTGGCGCCGGACACCACCGGCCCGGCCGCCCCCACCTTGACGGCTGACGTGACGCAGGAGGTCAGCGCCGGGGTCTATCCATCCCGCCCCAGCCTGGCCGGCACGGCCGAGGCCAATGCCGTCATCGCGCTGTTCGACGGCGCCGAGCTGCTCGGCACCACCACGGCCGCCGCGGATGGCAGCTGGGCCTTCTTCCCGGTGCATGCCCTGGCCGCCGGGGACCACAGCCTGACCGCCACGGCGACGGATGGCGTCGGCAACCAGGGCGCCGCCTCGGCGGCGCTCGTCCTCACCACCACTGGCGCCGGGCTGAGCTTCGAGCCGGTGGCGGGCACGGATGCGGTTGCAGCCCAGGCCCGCACCGGCCTGGTGCTGCGCGGCGCCACCACCGCCGGCGCGGTGTGGCTGGCCACCGACGAGGTGAACGCCGTCACGGTCCTGGCCGGCGGCAGCGACTACGCCGAGGGCGACACCGTCAGCTTCAGCCCGCCCCCGGCCGGCGGGCGCGCCGCCACCGGCACGCTGCAGGTCAGCGGCGGCGTGGTCACCGGCGTCATCCTCACCGATGCCGGCGCCGGCTATGCCGCGCCGCCCACGGTCAGCATCACCACGGCCACCGGCAGCGGCGCCGATCTCACCGCCGTCTTCGCCTTCGATCCCATCGCCGCCACCGTGGCCGATGGCCAGTGGAGCGTCAGCCTGCCGGCCGAGGCCGTGGCGGCGCTGAACAATGGCTTCGGCGCCAACCGCAACTTCCTGGTGCTGGACGCGGCGACGCTGGATGCGGCGCAATCCAGTGTTGCCCGCAACGTGCAGTGGGACAGCGGCAGCGCCACCCTGCCGGCCCCGGTCGCCGGAGATGCCACCGCGCCGGACGCGCCGGTCATCACCAGCGTTGCCGGCGCCAGCGCCACCGCGGCCTATGGCGTCAGCGGCACCGCCGAGGCGCTGTCGCTGGTGCGTGCCTATGACGGCGCCACGCTGGTCGGCAGCGTGCGGGCGGACAGCGCCGGCACCTGGTTCTTCGACCCGCGCAACGCCACCACCAGCATCGCCGATGGCACCACGCTCCGCTTCCGCGCGGTGGACGCCAACGACAATGTCGGCCTGGCCTCGTTGCCCGTGGTGGTGCACGCGGCGGCGCCGGCCGCCACGCTGGATGCGGTGCCGGGCGGCCGGCTGCTGGCCAGCGCCGCCCAGGGCTTCCACCTGACCGGCACGGCGGGCGTGGGCACCACGGCGCTGAGCGTCGCCTTCACCGATGCCGGCGGCATCACCCACAGCTATGCCGCCACGCTGACCGCAACCGCGCTGGGCCTGGCCTGGAGCGTGGGCATCGACGCCGCTGGCGCCGCGCTGCTGCCGCAGGGGCCGGTGGCCTTCACTGTCGCCGCCACCGCCGGCAGCGCCACCGCGTCCTTCGCCGCGACGGTCACGGTGGCCAGCCAGGCGCCGGCCGCGCCCACCGCCCTGGCGACCAGCGGCACCTTGGAAGGCGGCCGCCCGGCCATTGGCGGGCAGGCGCCGGCCAACGCCACGGTCAGCCTCTACGCCGTGGCCGGCGCGGACCTGCTGGGCACCGCCGTGGCCGACGCATCCGGCGCCTGGAGCCTGGATGGCAGCGCCCTGGCCCGGGCGCTGCAGCCCGGCGACACCGCCGTCATCGCCATTGCGCTGGACGCCAACGGCAATGCCAGCGCGCCCTCGGCCGCGCTGGTCGTCACCATTCCCGCCGTCACCACCGCGGTGCCCAGCATCGCCGGCATCGCCGAGGACACCGGCCGGCCGGGCGATGGCATCACCAGCGCCGTGCGGCCAACGCTGCGCGGCTTCGCCGATGCCGGCGCCAGCGTCAGCCTGGCCTTCGCCGCGGGCGGCATCATCGCCACCGTCACCGCCGATGCGGATGGTCGCTGGCAATACGGCTTCACCGCGGATCTGGCGCCGGGCAGCTACGCCGTCACCGCTACCGCGGCCGGCAATGCCACGGCTTCGGCGGCGTACGACTTCGCGGTCAGTACCGCCGCCACCACGCCCACCTTCACCACCGCCGACGGCACCACCGGCAACGCCCGGCCCACCCTGGCCGGCACCGCCGATGCCGGGGCGCTGGTGCGGCTGTTCAACGGCAGCGTCACGCTGGGCGAGGCGCTGGCCGATGCCGGCGGCGCCTGGAGCTTCCGTCCCGCCACGGCGCTTTCCGATGGCAGCTACACCTTGGTCGCCCGCGCCACCGACGGCGCCGGCAACCTGAGCGCCGCCAGCGCCCCGCTGGCCCTGACGGTGGACACGCACGCCCCAGGCATCTCCTTCGGCAAGGTCACCGGCGACGACGTGGTGAACCTGGCGGAGCGCGGCGCCGGCGTGGTGCTGACCGGCGATGTCGAGGCCGGTGCCACGGTGGCGCTGCGCCTGCCCGGCAGCACGGTGCAGGCCAGCGTCAACGGCACGCGCTGGAGCTACACGCTGACCGATGCCGACTACCTGGCGCTGGGCATCGGCGCAGGCAAGACCATCACCGCCATCGCCACCGGCGCCAATGGCCAGGCCACCAGCGCCAGCCGTTCGGTGGACCTGCGCGTTGCCGCGCTCAGCCCGCCCGGCGCGCCGCAGGTGGATGCGACCGATGCCGGCAAGCTGCTGGTGGCCCCCGGCACCGGCGGCGCCATCTTCAACAGCGCCACCCGGCTGGTGGCCGGCAGCCTGGCCGTCAACGCCGCCGCGACGATAGACCTGCGGACCCAGGTGGCCAGCGCGACGCTGACCACCGGCACGGTCGGCAGCGTCAGCAGCCACGCCATCGCCGGCACCGGCGACCCGGCCTACCTCACCGCCTATTCGGGCACCGGCATCCGGCTGGACAATGTCGGCGACCTGGTGCTGGCGGCCCGGCTGAATGCCGGCTTCATCTCGGTGCAGACCGGCGGCCAGTTGAAGGTCGCGCAGGCGCGGTTCGACAGCGACCTGGCCGGCAACACCATGGAACTGCGCGCCGGCGACGGCGGCGTGCTGATCGACAGCATCAACGCCGGCAGCCACGGCCTGGTGCGCGTCTTCACCAGCGGCGAGGTCAAGGAAGACCCGGGCAGCGCCTCGATCGACCGGCTGGACATCCCGCAGGCAGGCTGGCCGGACCGCGGTGCCGGCAGCAGCGCCATCACCGCCTTCCTCGGCAGGCTGTACGGGCTGGACCTGTCGCGCTCCATCGACGTGACCGCCGGCGCCTTCCGCGCCTATGCCCGCAACCAGGGGCTGGAAAGCACCAACCTGGAATTCTCCCGCAACCTGCTGGCTGGGCTGGTGAGCAACACGGCCACCGGCTTCATCGCCACCGATGCCTCGGTCGGCGGCGTGCCGACGCTGACCATCACCCAGCTGGATGGCGACTTCACCCTGGCCGGCTACTTCCTCGGCCCGGTCAGCGTTACCGGCGTCACCGGGCGGCTCTCCGTGGTCGGGCTGGCGACGCAGGCCGGCGGCATCACCCTCGGCGCCGACAACATCGACTTCTCCGGCGCCACCACGGCCGCCGGCCCGCTGACCGCGACAGCGGGGCACGACATCCGCGTGGACAGCGGCGCCAGCGTCACCGCCGGCGGCGGCAATGCGCTGCGGCTGACCGCGGGCGGCGCGCTGACCATGGGCGACGGCGCCTCGGCCGGTGCCGGTGGCGATGTCGTCCTGACCTCCGGCGACGACATGGCGCTGGGCCAGGTGCATGGCGGCCGCGTGACCATCAGCGCCGGTGGCGCGGTGACCGATGCCGACACCAGCACCCAGGGCGGGCTGGAAAGCCCCAACGTCACTGCCAGCATCAGCCTTTCGATCACCGGGCGCAGCCTTGGCACCGCGCTGGATGACCTGAACCTCTCGACGCCGCTGGCCACGCTGGTCCGCAGCACCGCGGGCGGGCTCTTCGCCGGCTTCAGCCGGCCCGCCGGCCAACTGACGGATCTGGCGCTGCTGGACGCCCAGGGCGGCGACGCCGTGGTTACCGAGCAAGGCGGCGGCCTGGTGGTGGACAGCGCCACCACCAGCGGCAAGCTGACGCTGCGGGCCAAGGGCTCCGGCGTCACCAACAGCCTGTTGCTGGGCAACCTCAACCCCGGCGGCGACCTGGAGTTGATCTCCACCGAGGGCGCCATCGTGCAGCAGGCGGGCACGGCGATCATCACCGCCGCCGGCGCCAGCACCCGCGCCAGCGCGCGCAACGGCGCCGCCACCTGGGACATCACGCTGGACCGGCCGGGCAACGCCTTCAGCCGCCTGTCGCTGGATGGCGCCAACCTGACGGTCACCGACCACGACGGCATCGACCTCGGCGGCGTCACCGCGACCGGCGGCCTCAGCCTGACCACCGGCGGCCCTGTCACGCAGAGCGCGGCGGCCAGCATCGCCGGTGGCCTGGCGCTGCATACCGGCAGCGCGGCGGTCACGCTGGATGCCGCCGGCAACGACCTGCACGGGCCGGTCAGCGGCACTGCCGGCACCGTGGTGCTGCTGGCCGCGCAGGCGCTGCAACTGGGCAACCTGACCGCCGCCTCGCTGAGCGCGACGGCCGGCACCGACATCACCCAGGCCGGCGGCACGGCGCTGACGCTTTCCGGCGGCGCGGTATTCAGCGCGGGCGACGATGCGCTGGTGGGCGCGCTGGCCAACCAGTTCGGCGGCCCGGTCCGCATGCTGGCAGCGCGCAATGCCAGCCTGGCCGCGGCCGGCGCGCTGCAACTGGGCGCCAGCCAGGTTGGCGGCGACCTCCGCCTGGCCAGCGCCGGCGGTGACATCACCGGCAGCGCCGGCCTCACCGTGGGCGGCGTGTTGACCGTCGACGATGCCGGCCATGACGTGACGCTGGGCGGCGCCAACGCCATTGCCGGCCTTGTCGTCCTGGCGGCGCGCGATGTGCAGATGGCCGATGGCACCGCCATCCGGCTCGGCAACATCGCCGCCTCGGGCAACTTCACGGTGGTGGCCGGCGGGGCCATCACCCAGCAGGCCGGCAGCGCCATTGTGGTGGACGGCGCCGGCACTACCGCCAGCTTCACCGCGCAATCCGGCAGCGGCGCCGCGACGCGCCACTACGCCGTCACCCTTGCTGAGGCCGGCAACGACTTCCGCAGCCTGGTGGCCACCGGCAGTGCCCTGGCCCTGCGCGACCGCGACGACCTGACCGCCAGCCTCAGCGCGGATGACGCGGCCAGCCTGGCCAGCGGCGGCGCGCTGGTGCTGGCCGGCGTCTCGGTCGGCGGTGCGCTCGGCCTCAGCGCCGGCGGCACGCTCACCGATACCGGCGCCAGCACGGTCGGCGGCCTGACCAGGCTGACCCTGGGCGGCAACGACGCGGTGCTTGACCAGGCGGGCAACCACTTCGCCGGCGGCGTCGCCATCGTCTCGGCGCATGATGTGACACTGGTGGATGCCGGCGCCCTGGCGATCTCCGGCGAGTTGGCCGGCGCGCTCACCCTCACCGCCGGTGGCGCGCTGAGCTTCGGTGCCACCCGGGTCGGCGGCGCGCTGCTGGCCACGGCGGCGGGCATCGGCGGCAACGGCCCGCTGGTGGTCGGCGGCACCGCCGGCCTCAACGCCGGCACCGCCGATGTGGTGCTGACCGGCGACTTCGGCGGCGCCGTCTCCGTCCAGGCGGCGCGCAATGTCAGCCTTACCGACGCCAACGCCATGACGCTCGGCGCCATCAACGCCACCGGCACCCTGGTGCTGAACGCCGCCGGCGCCCTGCAGGGCAATGGCGCGCTGCATATCGGCGGCACCACCAGCGTCAGCGATGCAGGCTACGCCGTCTCCCTGGCAAATGCAGGCAACCGCTTCGCCCGGGGCGTGACCATCGTCGCCGCCGGCAGCGCCACGCTGCGCGATGCCGCTGCGCTGCGCCTGTCGGTCACGCAGGCGGGTGCGGTCACCGCCACGGCGGGCTCCAACCTGGTCCTGGCCGGCATCGCCGATGCCGCCTCGCTCAGCGCCACGGCCACCGCCGGCAGCATCACCCAGGATGGCGCGCTGACGGTCAGCGGCAACGTCGCCCTTGCCGCCGGGGCGGCCATCACCCTGACCGGCAGCAACAGCTTCGGCGGCGTGCTCGGCATCGGCACGGCGCAGGCGGTGCGGCTGACCACGCGCAGCGCGCTGACCCTCGGCAACGTCGCCACCACCGGCGATGTCACACTGAACGTGGCCGGCAGCATCGACGAGGCCGCGGGCGGCGCGATCCAACTGGCGGCGGGCACCACGCTCCGCCTGCGCGCGCTGGCCAATGGCGTGGCGCAGGACATCACGTTGGCCGAGGCGGCGAACCGCTTCGGCGCCGTGGTGCTGGACGCGGTGCGCGATGCGCGGCTGGTGGACAGCACCGGCCTGACCATCTCCGGCGCCGGACGCGACCTGTCGCTGTCCGCCGGTGGGCTGGTCACGCTGGCCGGCCTGACCCTCAGCGGCGACCTCACGCTCGGCACCAGCAGCGGCGGCATCGTTGAGACCGCACCGCTGGCGGTGGCCGGCGATGCCAGCTTCACCGCCACCAGCGGCAGCATCCAGCTGGGCGGTACCAACCTGCTGGCCGGCAGCGTCGCACTGGCCGGTGCCGGCCCGGTCGTGCTGGTCAACAACCAGGCGCTGCTGCTGGCCGATGTGGCGGTCGGCGGCGCGGTCAGCCTGACCGCCGCGGGCAGCATCACTCAGCAGGCCGGCGCCAGCGCGTCGGTCGGCGACACCCTGACGCTGGACGCCCATACCGGCAGCGGCGGCGGCCAGCGTAACCAGGCGGTGACGCTGGACAACGCGGGCAACGACTTCGCCACCGTGCGGCTGCTGGCCGCCGATACGCTGGTGCTGCGCGACACCACCGGCCTCGCCGTGCTGGGCACGGTGGACCATGACGCGCAGGTGACCGCCGGCGGCGCGGTGGGTCTCGGCACGCTGACCATTGGTGGCACCCTGGTGCTGGTCGCCGGCGGCGCGGTGACCGACAGCGGCAGCCTGGCCGTGGCCGGCGACCTCAGCCTGGATGCCAGCGGCCAGGACGTGACGCTGGATGGCGGCATCACGCTCGGCGGCGCGCTGCGGGCCACCGCCGCCAACCTGGTGCTGGTGGATGCCGACAGCCTGCGCCTCAGCGACGTCACCGTCAGCGGCACCGCGAGCCTGACCGCGGCCGGCGGCATCAGCCAGCGCGACGCCACCAGCCTGGCCATCGCCACGCTGCGGCTCTCGGCCGAGGGCGATATCCAACTCGGCAACGCCGGCAACAGCCTGGGCATCGTCCACCTGACCCAGGCGCAGGATGTCGTGCTGGTGGACAGCACGGCGCTGACGCTGGACGGCGCCCTGGACGGGTCGCTGACCCTCACCACCGGCGGCGCGCTCCGCCTCGGTACGCTCGGCATCGGTGGCGATGCGCTGGTCCAGGCGGCCGGCGCCATCAGCCAGACCGGCGCGCTGCACGTGCAGGGCAGCCTGGACCTGACCGCGCTGACCGGCTCGGCCCGCAAGGCCGTGACGTTGACCAACGCAGGCAACGACCTGGGCACGCTGCGCGTGGCCGGCGCCGATATCCGCATCACCGACAGCAACGCCCTGACCATCGCCCTGCTGGATGCCAGCGGCGCCGTGGTGCTGCGCGCCGGCGGCACTCTGCTGCTGGACGGCGATGTCGCCGGTGCCAGCCTCGACCTGGGTACCACCGGCGACCTGACCATGGCCGCCGGCACCACGGCCACCGCCAGCACCGGCCCGCTGACCCTCTCGGCCGGTGGTGATGCGCGGATGAGCCGGATCGACGCTGGCGCGCTGGCCACCAGCCTGACCATCGGCGGCGCGCTGCTGAGCCAGTTGAGCACCGCCGAGGTGACGGCCGGCGCCACCAACCTGGCCGGCAGCGGCGCGGTGACGCTGCGCGCCGCCAGTATCGGCACCGCGACGCAGGCCTTCCGCCTGGGCGCTGGCCATCTCGCGGATGCCACCGCCACGGCCGGTGACCTCTGGCTCGCCGTCAGCAATGCCGGCGCGGTTGCGCTGGATGCTCTCAGCGCCACAACCGGCGCCGCCAGCATCACGGTCAGCGCCAGTCACGCAACGCTGGGCACGGTCGCGGTGCGCGATGCCTTCGCGCTGACCGTCAGCGGTGGCGACCTGGCGCTGACTGCCGACATCACCGCCCAGGGCATCGCCATCGGCGTGACCGGTGGCGGCATCGGCATGTCGGGCGGCCGCGTCCTCAGCAGCGCCGCCAGCGGCAGCAGCCTCGCGGCCGGCGTTGCGCTCAGCGCCACCGGCGATATCGCGCTGGGCCGGGTGCAGGCGGTGCAGGGCGCCATCAGCATCGCCAGCAGCGACGGCGCGCTGACGGATGCGCGCGGCGACGAGGCCGCCAACATCATCACCCAGGGCAGCGTCACCCTGGCCAGCGGCAGCGACCTGGCGGTGACGCTGCGGGCCGACGCCGCGGACCACGGCGCCGCCCAGGCCGGCGACATCAACGTCAACGCCGGCAGCGTCGGCACGCTCGGCGCGGACGGCAGCCTCAGCCTGGTCGTCGCCGGCTTCATCGGCGCCAGCGAGTTGCTCCTCGGCAACCTCTCGGCCGGGCAGGACCTCAGCATCACCACCGCCGCCACCAGCCTGCTGCGGCTGGGCGGCACCGCCACCGTCGGGCGTGACGCCAGCCTCACCGTCGGCAGCGCCGGCCTGGCCATGGCCAGCGACGCCAGCGTGGCGGCCACGCGCAACCTGCTGCTGACCACCGCCGGCAGCGCCGCCATCGGCACCCTGTCGGCGCTGGGGACGCTGACGGTGCAAGCGGCCGGCCAGGCGCTGACCGCGACGGGCCCGCACGCCAACCTCGTCGCCGGCGACCTCGGCATCACCGCCGCCAGCCTGGGCAGCGCCGCCACGGCGCTCGGCCTGGACGCCACGACCATCACCCTGCTCAGCGTCACCGGCGACGCCTGGGTGGACCTCAAGACCGCCGCCGGCACGCCCGGCGTGGCGCTGGACAACGTGCAGGTCGGCGGCGCGCTGACGCTCACGTCAGCCACCGCCAGCGCCACGCTGACCCAAGCGCTCAGCGCTGCCACGCTTGCGGTGAACCTGGCCGGCCGCTTCGACATGGCGGCGTCGGCCAGCATCACCGTGCTGGGCGATATCGCGCTGACCGCCACCGCCGGCCTGTCGCTGGCGCAGCTGGTCGGCGACAGCATCGCCGGCGCCGACCAGCTGATCACGCTGGCCAGCGACGGCGCCATCACCACCGCCGCGCCCGGTGCCACCAACATCGCCACCAAGGGTACGTTGGCCATCAGCGCCGGTTCCATCGGCGCGCCGGGCGCCGGCACGCTGCATGTCGCGGTCGCCCGGGTCAGCCAGCTGCACGCCGAAACCGGCGCGGCCTATGTCACCTTCTCGCTGGACCCGGTGCTGAGCGGCGTGGACATCTCCACCGCGCTGGTGCTGGACGTGATGGCCGACGACCTGTTCGTGCAGGGGCCAATCCGCGCCGGCTCGGTGCAGATAACGGTCGAGCATGGCCGCTTCGTCGAGGAAGCCAGCGCCAGCCTGGTCTCCGCCGGCACCGTCGCCATCCGCGCGTCCGGCGACATTCTGCTGACCCGGATCAGCGCCGCCGACGGCAACATCACGCTCAGCAGCGCCGGCAACATCGTCAACACCCTGGCCGATGCCGGCAGCAACCTGGTCGTCACCAACGGCGCGCTGGGCCTGACGGCGGCGAATATCGGCACCCCGGCCAAGGCGCTGGTGGTGGATACGCCGGCCATCTCGGAACTGGCCAGCACCGCCCGCGGCGCCGGCGCTACCGGCATCAACATCACGTCCCGCCGCAGCGTCAGCATCGGCACCTTCAACACCGCCGCCGCCGTCGCCTTCCAGCAGACCGCCGGCAGCATCACGCTGACCGGCGCCTCCGAGGTCGGGACGCTGACGCTGGTGGTGGATGCCGGCGGCTTCACCCAGTCCGGCCGCGCCTCCGTCACCGCGGATGGCGACCTGGGCGTGACCACCAGCGGCGACATCACGCTGACCGAGTTGAACAGCCTGGGCGGTAACATCACCCTGCTCAGCACCGCCGGCGCCATCCTGGACGGCACGGCGGCGCGCGAAAACGCCCTGCTGACCACCAGCGATGCCAGCAAGGGCGTCAGCCTGGAGGCCCAGCAGATCGGCGCCGCCGTCACCGATGGCGACATCGACATCGACAGCGCCACGGTGCTGAAGGCCGATGCCCACAATGGCGACCTGCGGCTGGGCCTGACCGGCGGCATCACGCTGCATGACCTGACCAGCAACGGCACCGTCGAGCTTACCGCGCAGAGCGGCGACATCCTGCTGCAGGGCCAGGTCAAGGCGCGGGCGGCGCAGATCAGCGCGCTCGGCGGCAAGGTCACCATGGGCGCCGACGCCTCGCTCAGCACGATCAACGCGCTCGCCCTGGCGGCCAAGGGCGACATCACCCTCGGCACCGTGGTGTTCGGCGGCGGCACCACCAGCGTCGTGGCCGGCGGTGCCATCCTCAACGGCCTGGCCGCCCCCGGCACCAACCTGACCGGCAGCGGGGCGCTGACCCTTTCCGGTAGCCATATCGGCAGCGCTGCCAGCGCCATCACGCTGCTGGCCAGCCAGCTCGCTGGCGTCACCACCACGGCGGGCGACGCCTGGCTGGTCGCCAGCACCTATCCGGGGGCCAGCGGCCTGCGGCTTGGCGCCACCAGCACCGGCAGCGACGCCTTCTCGCTGCGGCTCGACACCGGCAGCCTGACGCTGGACGGCGCCATGGCGGTCGGCAGCGCCAGCCTCACGGCCGCCGCCGGTGGCCTGGGCATGACCAGCAAGGGCGCCGTCGCCGCCGTTGGCGACCTCACCATCGCCACCCGCGACGACATCTCCCTGACGCAGCTCTCCACCGAGAGCGGCATCATTTCGCTGACCTCCACCGACGGCCGAGTGCTGAACGGCGCCAACAGCGCGGTGGAGAACATCTACGCCACCGGCACCGGCACGGCGCTGCGGATCAACGCCCGTGGCGTCGGCACCCCGGCCAAGGGCGGCGCGGTCACCATTGCGGTGGACCGGCTGGACCAGCTGCTGGGTGGCGAACTCGGCGTCTACCTGTTCTCCACCCAGGCGCTTGCGCTGGGCACCGTCACGCTGGCCGGCCCGCTGGAGATCACCGTCGCCGATGGTGACCTGACCCTGACCGGCCCGGTCAGTGCCGCCGCCACCGTGCTGGACGTGGAGATCGGCCGGCTGGTCTTGGTCGATGCGGTGGACATGACGGTGACCGGCAATGCCAGCATGACCGCCAGCAGCGACATCCTGCTGAGCCACCTGGTGGTGGATGGCGGCACGCTGACGCTGAACACGAGCAATGGCCGCATCCTGGACAACACCGCGGACGAGGCGCCCAGCCGCCCGAACATCGCGGTGGTCAATGGTGGCCGCATCGCCGGCATGACGGCACAGTCCATCGGCAACATCACCGATATCGGCGCCATCGACATATCCGCGGCGCTGCTGGACCACGTGCAGGCCCGCACCGGCGCCGCCTATATCCACCTGCTGCGCGACACCACCATCCAGGGCTTCAGCGCCGCCACGGTCGGCTCCGCCCTGATGGAGGCCAGCCTGATCGTCACCGGCAGCCTGAGCGCGGACCGGATCAGCCTGGTCTCCAACGCCGGCGACATCACCTTCGGCACCGGCGCCGAGGTGACCGCGAAGCACGACCTGTTCGCCACGCTGGCGGCCGGCGGCTTCACCGCCTCGGATGGTGCCGAGGTGCAGGTCGGCACCACGCTCGACATCACCGCCACCGGCGGCGATATCGGCTTCGGCAACCAGGCGCGGGTGCGTGCCGAGGCCATGGCGCTGACCGCCAACACCGGCTCGGTCAGCTTCGGCACCCTGGCGGAGCTGGACGCCGCCAGCCTGGTGCTGACCGCAACCCTCGGCTCGGCCAGCTTCGGCGGCGAGGCCAGGGTGGATGTCACCGGCCCGGCGACCATCACCGTCGGCCAGGCGGTCACCTTCTCCAGCGGGGCCAGCGCCACTATCGGCGGCCCGGCCAGCATCAGCGCCGCAGAGGGCGATGTCGGCTTCGGCAGCGATGCCTCGGTCCAGGCCGCGCGGCTCGACATCACCACCGGGGCCGGCGCCGTCACCTTCGCCGACCGCGCCCAGGTCGGCACCGTCGGCGACCTCGACATCGACGCCGCCGGACCGGTCAGCCTGACCACCGGCGCCGCCGCGCGGGTGGGTGGGGCGGCCAGCGTCAGCGTCGGCCATGGCGACTTCAGCATGGGCAGCCAGGCGCTGTTCAGCGCGGCCGGGCCGGTGGTCATCGACGTGGCCGGCGGCAACCTGCTGGCCGGCACCGGCGCCACCCTGGCGTCGCAGGCCGAGATGTCGCTGCGGATGCCGCAGGGCGGCCTGGCGCTGTCCGACGGCGCCGCGATCAACGCCGCCGGCGCGCTGGATATCCTGGCCGGCAACGGCGATGCCACCCTTGGCACCAGCGCCGGCATCAGCGCCGCCAGCCTGGACCTGCGGGTGCCGCATGGCGCGCTCTCGCTGGCCACCGAGGCGACGATCATCACCGCCGGCCGGCTCGACGCCGCCATCGCCGGCCCGGTCACGCTGACCACCGGCGCGCGGATGCGGGCGGATGGCGCGCTGACCCTGGGCATCCAGGCCGGCAACCTCTCGCTGGCCACCGGGGCGCTGCTGTCCGGCCGGACGCTGGACATCACCCTCTCGGCCGGCGACCTGGTGAATGCCGGCAGCGCCACCATCCATGCCGACACCGATGCCGCGATGCGGGTGCACGGCAACGTCCGCCTGGTGGATGGCATGCTGGTGGATATCGGCGGCGACCTCTCGCTGCAGGTCTCCGGCGACCTCACCATGCTCGGGCAGGCCCGCATCGATGTCGGCGGCAGCATGGCGCTGGGCGTCGGCGGGCGGCTGCTGATGAGCGACCTGTCCGCCCTGGTGGTCGGCACCGGCGCCGGCGTGCTGGTGGCGCAGGTCACCGCCGACGTGGTGCTGGACGGCGAGGCGGTGGTGGACGTGCCGGACGGCGCGCTGCTGCTCGGCATCGGCCAGGGTCAGCTTGCCATGGCGGACGGTGCCATCCTCACCGGTGGGCTGGTCAGCATCGTGGTCGCGGCCGGCGGCCTGGTCCAGGCCGACAGCAACGCGCTGATCCTCGGCACCGCCACCGTCACCATCACCACCGCCGGTAACATGCTGCTGAACCGTGTGGCGGCAGGCAGCAGCGCCACGCTGACCAGCACCGGCGGCGCCCTGCTGGACAACACCGCCGCCGAGCAGGCCCAGGTTCTGGCGCCGCTGCTCAACCTGGCCTCGGTCTACGGCATCGGCCTGCCGTTCCAGGACCTGAACATCTCCGCGCGGGTGCTGAATGCCAGCGTGGAGACCTCCGGCGGCATCACGCTGCGCGGCGACAGCGACATCCAGGTGGGCGCGCTGGGCGTGGTCAACCGCGGCACCGGCGACATCACGCTGTTCAGCAGCGGCAATGTCAGCCGCGACGCGGTGCTGTACCTGGCCAACCGGCAGGGTGCCTTCCCGCGGCTGGTGGTGAATGGCATCCGCCAGGGCGTGTTCATCTCCTCCACCAACGCGCCCTTCCTGCAGACCGAGGGTGTCGGCGCCGCCGAACTGGCCTACCTGATGAACCCGAACCGCTACGACCCGGCGATGTCCTCGCCCGGCGCCATGGCCGGGGATGTGCCGCAGCCCTGGACGGCGCAATGGCTGGGGCAGAATTTCGGCCGGCTGGGCCGGGTCGAGGCCAGCCGCCCGATCCGGGTGGCGGCGCCGGAGCCGCAGCCCGAGCAATCCATCCTGACCCTGCTTGGCCTGGACCAGCCCGGCGCCGCCGGCCTGCCGACGCAGCCCGCCAGCCTGCCCGGCCAGGCGCAGCTGGGCCAATGGATCGAGGAACAGCTGCGGCAGCTGGAGCGGCCGATGCTGAACCTGGGCGGTGGGCCGAACGGCGGCACCGTGCTGCCGACCGACGCGGTGGACCGCGCCGTGCGCCAGCTGTTCCAGGACCTGGAAGGCACCGGCAGCCAGCCGCAAGCCAGCCTGGAGCAAGCCCCGCCCCCCGGCCGGCCGCAGTTGGCCCGCGTGCTGGAGGCAGCGGATGACGGGCTGGATGCCCCGCTGCTGCCGGCCGCCAACCTTCTGCTGGCGGCCGCCGAATGACCGCGCCCAGCCTTACCCACAAGGATCTGCCATGAGCGAGAGCTCCATCATCGCCGGCCCGCTCGGCACCGATCCGCGCGGCCTCGGCCGAACCGGCATGCCGCGGCCGCAGGGCGCTGTCGGTGGGGCGGTCGCCGCCCTGCTGCTGGGCCTGGCGGCGCCCGCCCTGGCGCAGCCGCTGCCGGGCCAAGGCACGCCGGTGGACCGGGTGGGCATGCCACTGCCCGCCACGACGCGGATCCAGACCCCGCCACCGGCCGCGCTGCGCGCCGGGCCGCCGCCGCCCGCGCCGCACCGGCCGGTGCCGGGGCTGAGCCTGCCGGCGGCAGGCGGCCAGCCGGCCGAGCCGCTGACGCTGCGCAACTTCATCCGCCTGCTGCACGGCGCCGACGAGCAGATCCTGGTGCAGCGGCTGGAGGCCGAGATCGCGCGGGAGCGGGTGCGCGGCGCCGAGGGGCTGTACGAGCCGGTCTTCAACATGACCACGAGCTATGATTCCAGCTACGTCCTCAACACCTCCAACGAGATCCTGCAGCGCGCCAACCAGGCGACCTACAGCTCGCAGATCGCGCAGTTCAACAACAGCATTTCGGTCAAGGCGCCCACCGGCGCGGATGTCGAGCTGGGTTACAATGTCGGCCGCATCCAGAACTCGCTGCAGAACATCGTCGGCTCGCGCTCGCCGGAGTACAAGGCGTGGCTGGGCATGCGGATCACCCAGCCGCTACTGGCCAATTTCGGCATGGATGCCACCAACCGGCCGATCCATGTCGCGGAGTATGAACGCGAGATGGCGCGCGAGGCGGTGCGTCAGGTTTCCGCGCAGCGCATGGTGGAAGGCATCTCGGCCTACCTGGCGACGCAGCGGGCGGAGGGCCGGGTCCGCATCCGCGCCCGGATCGTGGAACTGACCCAGACCCTGGCGCGCGACCTGCGGGCCCAGCAGGGCAGCGGCCTGCGCTCCAGCGGGGAGGTGATGGGCATCGAGGTCTCGGTTGCCCAACGCCAGGCCGCGCTGCGCCAGGCCCAGCAGGACCTTGAGGAACAGATGGGCGACCTGCAGGCCCGGCTTTCCGCGCGCGAACCCGCGCGGGGCCGGCCGCAGCGCCCGCGCCGCTACGCCGCGGCGGACGAGCTGGTGCTGACCGCGCAGCGCATCCCGCTGCCGGAGATGGGCCCGGACCGCGGCCTCGGCGAGCTGCCCGCGCTGTTCACCGAAAGCCTGGCCCGCCGGCCGGAGAGCCGCTTCATGGACAACCGCCTGTCGCGCGACGACGTGGAGGTGCGCTTCGCCCGCAACCAGGCGCTGCCGGAGCTGAACTTCATCGCCCGCGCCGGCATCGACGACCTGAACACCACCAACCGCTACCGGCCGATCAACGACTACGCCAGCAGCCGCGGCATCCGCTACAACAGCTGGATGGTCGGCATTCAGCTGAAGGTGCCGATGTTCGGCGACAATCGCCGTCAGGCGGAACTCAGCCAGGCCCGGCTGCGGCAGAGCCAGACGGTCACCGCCCAGCGCGCGGTGCAGCAGCGCGTCATCAACGAGGTGGTCAGCAGCATCAACGTGCTGAACCGGGTGATGGAGATCGTCGAGCAGCAGCAGGCCGCCTACGACCAGCAGCGCCGGCTGGTGACGCTGGACGAGGACCTTCTGCGCCAGGGCCGCCGCTCCCGCGTGGAGGTCATGCGCCGGCAGATCGAGGCGCTGGAGGCGCAGGAACTGCTGATGGACAACGTCATGCTGGCCAACCGCGCCGGCTACGTCACCTCGCTCTCGCGCGGCGATATCCTGACGCGGCTGGAACTGGAATGAAGCGCCTGGGCCTGCTGCTGGCGCTGGCCTGCGCCGCCACCCCGGCGTCGGCCCAGCAGCCGCCGCCGCGCCTGCTGTCCGAAGGCGGGGTGCGCGGCGTGACGCAATGCCTGCGCGACCTCAGCCTGGGCTTTCCGGTCAGTGGCCGCATCGCCGCGTTGCCGGTGCAGGAGGGCAGCGTGGTCAAGGCCGGCGACGTGCTGGCCAACTTCGAACTGGTCGCCGAGGAACTGGAGGTGGAGCGCCGCCGCCTGGTCTGGCAGAGCGAGGCCGAGCTGCGCGCCGCCATCGCCCGCGCCGCCACCGCCGCCACCCAGGCCAGTGCCGCCCGCGCCATCTTCAGCCAGAACCGCGGCATCAGCCGGGAGGAGCTGGAGAACAAGGAACTGGCCAGCGCCCTGGCCGCCGCCGAGGTGCAGCGCCTGCGCAACGCCAAGCTGGTCGAGCAGGTGGACTACCGCACCGCGCAGGAGATGGTGGCCCGCCGCATCCTGCGCGCGCCCTCGCCAGGCGTGGTCACCCGCATCATCCGCCATGCCGGGGAAAGCGTGCAGATCAACGAGACCGCCATCCGCCTGTGCGACCTCTCGAAAATCCTGTTCGTGGTCAACGTGCCCATCGCCGCGCTGGGCGGGCTGGAAGCCGGCGCCCCGGCGCGGGTCATGGTGCAGGCCGGCGCCGAGCCGGTGGCGGTGGAGGGCCGGGTTATCTTCGTCTCGCCGGTGGTGGATGCCGCCAGCGGCCTGGCGGAGGTGAAGGTGGAACTGGAACCCAACCTGGCCGCCGGCATCCGCCCCGGCCTGCAGGCCCGGCTGGTGCCCACCCGGTAGCCAGGCATGAGCCGCACCTTCTCAGACAACTGGCATCGCGTCTCGGCGCTGCGGGTGGCGCTGCGTCCTACGGTGCGGGTGCGGCTGCACCAGGGCCATGGCGCGCGCTGGCATGTGCTGCATGAGCGGATCAAGAACGGCTTCTTCCGCGTGCCGCCGGCCGGCTGGGCCTTCATCACCCGGCTGCGGCCGGAAGCTACGGTGGACCAGGTCTGGCGCGAGGCGATCGAGGCGACACCGACCGAGACCCCGGGCCAGGAGGAGGTGTTCCAGCTGCTGGTGGCGCTTTCCGCCGGCAACATGCTGTACGTGGAAGGCGGTGCCGACGAACGCCGCCTGCTGGAACGCGCCGAGGCGCGGGCGCGCAAGCCGCTCTCGGCCCGCATCTCGGAACTGCTGTTCATGCGGATCCCGCTGGCCGACCCGCAGCCGCTGCTGCGCCGGCTGGACCCGCTGGTGCGGCTGCTGTTCAGCCCGCCCGCCGTGGTGCTGGCGCTGCTCCTGCTCGGCTGGGGCTTCGCCGAGTTCCTGCTGCACAGCGCCCGCGCGGTGGAACAGACCACGGGCATCCTGCAGCCGCAGAACCTGCCGCTGCTGTTCGTCGCTGTCTTCATCTCCAAGGGGCTGCATGAGTTCGGCCATGCCGCCATGAGCCATCGCTTCGGCGCCGAGGTCCGCACCACCGGCGTCATGCTGCTGATGTTCACGCCGCTGCCCTATGTGGATGTCACCGCCAGCTGGGGCCTGCGCAGCCGCTGGCAGCGCGCCGCCATCGGCGCCGGCGGCATGCTGATGGACCTGCTGGTGGCCGCCGTCGCCACCCTGGTCTGGACCCGCTCGCCCGCCGGGGAACTCAGTGCGCTGTGCCACAACCTGATGTTCACCGCCGCCGCCTATACGCTGCTGTTCAACCTGAACCCGCTGATGCGCTTCGACGGCTACTACATCCTGTCGGACCTCGTGGGCGTGCCGAACCTGTATGAGCAGGCGCGGGGCGCGGCGGGGCGGCGCTGGCGCGCGCTGGCGCTGCGCCAGGCGCGGGATGAAAAGGCGGCCGAGCATCCGCCCGGCACCGAATGGGCGCTGGCCGGCTTCTTCGTCGCCTCCAACCTGTACCGGCTGATGGTGATGGGCGGCATCGTGCTGTTCATTGCCGATGCCTATCTGGGCATTGGCCTGGTGGTGGCGCTGGCGCTGGCCTTCACCTCCTTCCTGCGGCCGCTGGGCCAGCAGCTGGGCCGGCTGCGCGACCCGTTCTTCCGCGCCCGCCATGGCCGGCCGCTGCGGCACGGCGCGGTGGCGGCGGTGCTGCTGCTGCTGGCGCTGCTGCTGGTGCCACTGCCGGACAACCGCGTGCTGCACGGCGTGGCCGAGGCCGCCGCCCAGGCGCCGGTCTTCACCGGGGCGGCCGGGGTGCTGCAACAGGTCCACGCCCGCAGTGGCGGTTGGGTGGAAGCCGGCGCCCCGCTGTTGACCATGGCCAACCCCGAGCTGGAAGCCGAGCTGGCCGGGGTGCGGGCGCAGGTGGCGCGGGCCCAGCTGCAGGCCAACAAGGCGCTGGACGGCGGCGCGGTGGACCTGGAACCGCAGATGGAACGCCTGCGTACCCTGGCGGTGATGCAGGCGACGCTGGAGGCACAGCTGGCCAGCCTGGCGGTGCTGGCCGGGCAGGCCGGCATCTGGGTCGCGCCGGAGATCGCCACCAGGCAGGGCAGTTGGCTCGGCCGCGGCGTGGAGCTTGGCCGGCTGGTCGATGACCGCGCCCACCTGTTCCGCGGCGTCATCCGCCAGGATGCCGGCGCCATCCTCGCCGGCGCCCGGCAGGAACGGCTGGAGGTACGGCTGGAAGGCGAGCGCGGCCATTCCCTGCACGCCACCCGGCTGACGCTGGTGCCGCATTCCAGCACGCAATTGCCCTCGGCCGCGCTGGGCCCGGCGGCCGGCGGCGAGATCGCGGTCGAGGCCAGCGACCCGAGCGGCCGGCGCAGCGTGGAGCCCTACTTCCTGCTGGAGGCGCGGATCGAGGACCCGGACTGGCAGGGCGGGGCGCCAGGGGGAGAACACGGCGTGCGTACCGGCCGTTCCGGCTGGATCCGCATCCCCTTGCCGTGGCGCCCGGCGGCGGCGCAGGCCTGGACCGGCCTGCGGCAGTTCTTCCAGCGCCGGTACCGGGTCTGATGCCGCTGGCCGAGACCCAGCCGCCGCTCAGCCGGCTGTTCCTGCTGGAGGCGCACCGCGAGCCCCAGCCCATGCCTTGGCTGGACCGCGCCGGGCACCGCCTCGGCACCTGGCTGCGCGGCGCGGTGCAGCGCCCGGTGCCCCGGCTGCGCCGCCGGGCGCTGCGGGTGCTGGCCGCCGCGCAGCCGCTCTTCGCGCTGGAGGAAGCGCCGCTGCGCCACCACCTGGCCGGCCTGGCGCAGCGCATGCGCAGCGCGCCGCTGGCCGAGGCGCTGGAGCCCTGCCTGGCCGGCAGCGTCGCCGCGGTGCGGCTGGTGACGGGCCTGACCCCGCACCCCGAGCAGGTGATGGGCGCCCTGCTGCTCTCCGAGGGCGGCATTGCCGAGATGGCGACCGGCGAGGGCAAGACGCTGACCATCGCCACCGCCGCGGCCGTGGCCGCCTGGCGCGGCCGGCCCTGCCACATCGTCACCGCCAACGACTACCTGGCCCGCCGCGACGCGGAGCTGTTCACCGCCTTCTACGCGCTCTGCGGGCTGTCGGTCGCGGCCATCACCGGCGAGACCCCGCTGCCCAGCCGCGCCAGCGCCCACGCCCATGACGTGGTCTACACCACCGCCCAGGATCTGCTGGGTGACTTCCTGCGCGACCGCTTGGCGCTGGGCCGCCAGCCCAGCCCGGTGGCCCTGGCGCTGCGCGCCATGCACGGCGTGGCCGGCGGCGCCCAGCCGGTGATGCGCGGCCTGCATCAGGTCATCGTGGACGAGGCCGACAGCGTGCTGGTGGACGAGGCGGTGACGCCGCTGATCATCTCCAGCCCGCGCCCCGATGCCTCCCTGCAGGCGGCGGCGCTGGACGCGGTGCGGCTGGCGGCGCAACTGCGGGAAGGCGAGGACTTCACCCTGAAGCCGGCGCTGCGCCATGTGGAGCTGACCGCCGCCGGCAAGGACCGGCTGGCCGCGCTGACCGGCTCGCTCTCGGCCTTCTGGCGCGGCCCCGAGCGTGCCCGCGAACTGGTCGGCCAGGCGCTGCACGCCAGGCACCTGATGCTGCGCGACCAGCACTACGTGGTGCGCGACGGCAAGCTGGTGCTGGTGGACGAGCTCACGGGACGGCTGGCCGAGCAGCGCACCCTGTCGCTGGGCCTGCACCAGGTGCTGGAGGCCACCGCCGGGCTGGAGCTGACCGCGCCGGCCGAGGTTTCCGCCCGGCTCAGCTTCCAACGCTTCTTCCGGCTGTTCCCGCTGCTGTCCGGCACCACCGGCACGGCGCGGGAGGCGCGGGGCGAGCTGGCCGGGGTGTACCGCCAGCGCAGCGTCGCCATCCCCACCCACCGCCCGGTGCGGCGCGCCCGGCTGCCGCTGCGCCTGCTGGCAAGCGAGGCCGCCAAGTTCGACGCCATCGTCGCCGAGGCGCTGGCGCTGGCCGAGGCGGGCAGGGCGGTGCTGGTCGGCATCCGCAGCGTCCGCAGCGGGGAGGCGCTGCTGGCGCGCTTCGCGGCGCAAAGCCCGGCCCGCGCCGCCGGCATCCGCCTGCTGCATGCGGTGAACCACGCGCAGGAAAGCAGCATCGTCGCCGAAGCCGGCCGGGCAGGGGCCATCACCATCGCCTCCAACATGGCCGGACGCGGCACCGACATTGGGCTGGAGGCGATCGTGCGGGAGCGCGGTGGCCTGCACGTCATCATCGGTGAGCCGAATGACTATCGCCGGATCGACCGCCAGCTGATCGGCCGCTGCGCCCGCCAGGGCGACCCCGGCTCCTACCGGCTCTACCTCTGCCCGCAGGACGAGGTGGTGCAGCGCTTCCTGCCGGCCCTGGCGCGGGCGGCCTGGTGGCGGCTGCCGCCCGGGCTGGCGCAGCGCCTGGCGCCGGCGCTGCTGGTGCGGGCGCAGCGCCGGGCGGAGGCTTTGAGCTATACCCAGCGCAAGCGGATCCTGGACCAGGATCTGCACCTAGACCGGACCGGGTTCTGACGCATGGATACGCTGACATCGGTGCCGCAACCGCTGGAAGGGCTGGTCGAGTTCGCCGGCACCCCCGCCGAGTTCTGGCGCCACTGGACCCAGGCCGCGCTGGACCAGCTGCAGGGCCAGCTGGCGGTGCTGTACCTGCGCCCGCTGGCGGAATCGGGGCAGGACCCGCTGGCCGGCTGGGCGGTCTTCGCCGCCGCGCCGGAAGCCGCCGCCGCCCGGCCGGAGGCCCTGCCCAGCCTGGCCGCCACGGTGGACCCGGCCCTGCTGGCCCAGGCCCGCCAGCAGCGCCTGGCCTCCGGCGTGGCACGGCAGGGCAACTGGAACCTGCGGCTGATCTCTGTCTGCCCGGAAGGCGCGGGGCAGGAATTGCTGCTCTGCGTCCATGTGCCCACCGCGGTGCGCGCCGAGCAGACGGCGCCCAGGCTCGGCCTGCTGGCCATGGCGCCGCGGAGCTTTGAACTTGCGCGCGACCGCCGCCGCCTGGCCCGCGACCTGGACCGCCAGAAGGCGCTGCTGGAAACCCTGTGGCGGGTGCTGGAGGCCGAGCGCTTCGACCAGGCCGGCCTGGTCTTCGCCAATGAGCTGTGCGAGCGCTTCGGCTGCGAGCAGGCATCCCTGCTGTGGCAGGAGCGTGCCGGGCTGCGGCTGCGCGCCGTCAGCCATGGCGACAAGCTGGACCGCCGCACCGAACTGGCGGAACTGCTGGAGGAAGCCGGGCAGGAAGCCCTGACTCAATGGCAGGAAGTGGCCTGGCCCGCCGAGGCCGGCGCCGCCCGCGCCCACCAGGCCTATGCCGAGGCGGTGCGCCCGGGCCATCTGCTCAGCCTGCCGCTGGTCATCGGCGACAAGGGGCTGGGCGCGGTGGTGCTGGAACGCCGGCTGGCCGCCTTCTCGCAGTCCGAGCAATGGGCGCTGCGCCTGCTGTGCGACCAGATGGCGCGGCCGCTGCGCGACCTGCATCGCCAGTCGGCACCGTTGTGGCGCCGGCTGCCGCGGGAAGTGGCGCGCAGCCTGCCGCGCCGGCTGGCGGCTACCTCGCGGGAAGGGCGCTGGTTCGCGGGCGGTCTGGCGCTGGCCGCGCTGCTGCTGCTGGCGCTGCCGGTGCCGTACCGGATCGACGCGGCGGTAGCGATCCGCACCGACCGCATCGCCTTCGTCGGCGCGCCGTTCGACGGCTATATCGAGGCCAGCGCGGTGACGCTGGGCAGCACGGTCCAGGCCGGCGCGCCGCTGTTCACGCTGGCGACGCAGGAGCTGCTGCTCGAGCGCGTCTCCCACCTGGCGGACATCGCGCAATACGGGCGGGAGGTGGAGAAGCGCCTGGCCGCCGGGCAGCTGGTGGAGATGCGGATCGCCGAGGCCCAGGTGGCGCAGACCCAGGCCCGGCTGGACCAGGTGGAATACCGCCTGCGCAACGCCGCCGTGGTGGCGCCCAGCGACGGTATCGTGGTGGAGGGCGAGCCGGGCAAGAACCTGGGCGGCGCGGTGCGGCGCGGCGAGATGGTGGTGAAGGTGGCCGCGCTGTCCGGGCTGTTCGCCGAGCTGGCGGTGGATGAACGCGACATCCACCGCGTGCATGAGGGCATGGCGACCGAGGTGACGCTGATCGCCGATACCGGCACCGCCTGGACGATGCGGGTGACGCGGGTGATCCCGGCCGCGGCGGTGAAGGACGGCGTGAACACCTTCCCCGTTCGTGCCGAAGCCGAGGCGGCGCTACCCGAATGGTGGCGGCCGGGCATGAGCGGCGTGGCGCGCATCCATGCCGGCTACCGCTCCCTGGCCTGGATCGTCACCCACCGAGTGGTGGACTACCTGCGCCTGGTGCTGTGGATCTGAGCGGCGGCGCCGGCCTCAGCCGACCAGGCGGAACACCGGCAGCCCCAGTTCCGGGTCGGTGGTTTCGTGGAAGGCCACCTGCACGGCGGCGCCCATGGTCACCTCCTCGGCCGGGCAGTCCACCACGTTGGACAGCAGCCGCACGCCTTCCGCCAACTCGATGACGGCGACGACGTAGGGCGCGTGGTCCTTCCATTCCGGCTGCACCGCGCGACGCACGATGGAGAAGGAGACGACGCGGCCGGCGCCGCTGCAGTCGCGCCAGGTCAGCGCCGTGCCGCAATGCGGGCAGGCGCCGGCGGGTGGCCAGTTCCAGGCGTTGCAGGGTTGGCAGAACGGCATCGCCAGCCGGCCTTCGCGCGCCGCCACCCAATGTGGCCGTGCCTCGCGGTTGCCGCGCGGGGCGGAGTGGATCATCGCCATGGTCGTTCAGCCCTTGCCCAGCAGCAGCGTGCCATGGGTGGCGAAGACGCCGCCCATGCCGTGGGTCAGCGTGGTCTCCACGCGCTTGAGTTGCCGGTCGCCGGCCTGGCCGCGCAACTGCACCACCGCTTCGATGAGGTTGGAGATGCCGGCGGCGCGGCCGGGATAGCCGTGGGACAGCAGCCCGCCATGGATGTTCAGCGGCAGCCGGCCATCGGCGTTGAACTCGCCCGCACGGAAGGCCGCGCCGGCCCCGCCTGATGGCGCCAGGCCCAGCGCCTCGATGTTCATCAGCAGCGCGATGGTGAAGCAGTCATACACCAACGCCAGGTCGAGATCAGACGCCGCGCGCCCGGCCTGCGTCAGCGCGTCGCCCAGCGAAGGCCCGGCGCCGGAATCGGTCAGCGACGCGGCAGCGGAAAGATGCAGCCGCGCGGCGCAGAAGCCGGCACCCAGCACCTTGACCACCGGCTGGCGCAGGTCGCGCGCCCGCTCCAGCGAGGTGACCACCACGGCGGCGCCGCCATCGGAAACCGGGGTGCAGTCCAGCAGCCGCAGCGGGTCGGCAATCATCTGCGTGGCGCGATAGCTCTCCAGCGTCATCGGCTGGCGCATATGCGCGTTGGGGTGGGCCATGGCGTGGCGCCGGTCGTGCATCGCCGCGGCCGCCAGGTCTTCATCAGTGGCGCCGTACTGGTCCATGTAGGCACGGGCGCAGATGCCGAACAGCGAGGGCACGGAGGGCCCGTAGGGACGCTCGATATCCGGATGCACCGGCCCGGCATCCGCCAGCGTGTTGACGTAGGCGTTGCGGCTGACCACCGAGAGCGGCATGTCGGCCGAGACCACCAGCACGGTCTTCGCCCGCCCGCCGGCGATCATCATCCGCGCCATGTCGGTCATCACGGCCGGCGCGGCGCCGCCGCCTTCCACCGTCAGCGCGACGGGTGGCGCAATGCCCATGAACTCCGCCAGCGCGGTGGCGTGGATCAGATAGGGGTCGGAGCGCGGCGACAGCGTGATGATCGCATCCACGTCGCCGGGCTTGAGGCCGGCGTCGTCCAGCGCCATCCGCGCCAGGCCGCTGTGCAGCCCCATGGGGGTCACCCCCGGCATCTTGCCTTGGGGCAGTTCGGCAATGCCGACGATGGCGCTGTCTGTCATGGGGCCTGCTCGTTGATCAGCCAGCGGGGTTTCCACCCGCCGGCGCCGTAGAGGCGATGGTTCATCTGTTCCGGCGTGCATGCGTCCACGCTGTCCAGCCGCAGCTCCACCGCGCCGAAGACGATGGTGCGGAAGCGCTCCGCGTCCAGCCCTTCCAGCAGATGGCCGCGGATGCTCAGCTTGCCATGCTCGTCGCCACGGATCTCTATCTGGTAGCTGTCGCGCGGGAAGGCGGTCTCGATCGCCGCGCGCAACTCCGCCAGGTCCACCCGTGCGCCCTTCACCTTGATGAAGTCGGCCAGCAGGCGGCGGAACGGCGGGAACAGCCGTGGCACGGTCAGCCCGCAGCCGGGGCATTCGTCGAAGCGCGTACCGCCATCGATGGTGTCGCCGGACCAGTAGCGCAGGATGACGGTGCCGTGCCAGTCGATGTGGCTCCACACCAGCACGCCGCGCTCACCCGGCTTGGCCGGCAGCTTGGTGTCGGGGTCGATGATCTCGATGAAGTAGTGCTGCGGGTCGACATGCAGGCCCATGCCTTCGTCGCATTCGCGGAAGCCGCCGGATTTCAGCTCCGTGGAAGACATACCCTGCACCAGCCGTGCATGCGGCGCGCCAAGCTGGCGCAGCGCGGTGCGGATGCTGGCGGCGTAGCCCTCGCTCAGCGCCTCCGCCGAAGCCGACAGCAGTTGCAGCGCGGGCAGCCCTGTGATCTTCCCCTCCGCCTGCAACGCCACCGCGGTCTCTAGCCAGTTCACCAGGTAGCTTGACGTACCATACAGCGCCTGGGTGCCGACCTTCGCCGCCACCAGCACCTGGTTTTCCGTGCTGACGGTGCGTCCACCCATCATGGCGCGCAGCGGCTGGCCGTTGAGGATCGGCACCAGCAGGTTGCCGTAGAAGCCCAGGTGCTCGCCCGCCGGCAGCAGCGACATGAAGCGCTGCTCCGGCGACCAGCCGACCATGTTGTGGTGGAACAGCGCGCAACGCTTGAAAGGACCGTGCAGGTCGCTCAGCGTGTACACCGACTGCGCCGCATTCCCCGTGGTTCCGCCGGTGCGGGTGTACAAAATCGGCTGCCAGTCATTCAGGAAGGCGCGATACGCCCGCTCCCCCAGGCTGGTCGGCGGCTCGATATCGCCGGCCTCCTCAGCCATGCGCGCGGCGTCCTGCGCGTACCGAGCCAGCGACGCCGCGTCGATCTCCTCGGTGCGCGGGTCCGCCCGCCGCCCCGGGTAGTTCGGCGCCAGCACGAAGTCGGCGGCCTGGTCGCGCAGCTCATCCTTCGACGTGAACGGCACCTTCGCCGCCCAGTCGGCCTCGCTGGCAATGTCGTCCGCGCCCAGCCCAAGGGCCGCGAAGCGCGCGCGGTAGAACGGCGAATACCGCAGCACATCCCGCGCCAGGAAGGCCCGCAGCCGTGCGAAGCTCTCCGCCCGCTGGGCTTCCGGCGCAACGCCGCGGCAGCGCAGCGCGCTCATGCCGCAAACCGGTTGCGCGGGCGCGGCAGCCCCAGGTGGTCGCGCAGCGTGCGCGTCTCGTACTCGGTTCGCATCAGCCCCCGCCGTTGCAGTTCAGGCACCACCATCTGGCAGAAATCGTCGAAGCCGCCGGGGAAATAGCTGCCCTGGATGATGAAGCCGTCGCAGGCCTCGCGCTCTACCCATTCCTGCATCATGTCCGCCACCTGGGTTGGCGTGCCAATGATTTGCGCACTGCCGCGAGACCCGGCGTAACGCTCATACAACTGCCGCAGCGAGAGATTCTCTCGCGCCACCAGCGCCCGCATCGCTGCCAGGCGCGAAGGCGACATAACACTCTCGGTCGGGATGCGCTCCCACGGGATCGGCCCATCCAGCGGCAGGTCGGAGAGATCGGCGCCGCCGAGTTCCACGCTGACCAACTCGCGGCCGACATCCGGGTGGATCAGCGACTGGATGTAGGCGAACTTCTCTCGCGCCTCGGCCTCGGTCGGCGCCACCGTCACGTTCAGCCCGGCGCACATCTTCAGCTCGCCCGGCGCGCGGCCGTACTTGCCCATGCGACCCTTCACCTCGGCGTAGAACGCTTGCGCGTCCTGCATGCGCGACTTGGACTGGAACACCACCTCGGCGGTCTCGGCGGCCAGCTCCATGCCGTCCTCGCTGGCGCCGGCCTGGGCGATGACCGGGTGGCCCTGTGGTGGCCTGGCCAGGTTCAGCGGGCCGCGCACCTTGAAGAACCGCCCGTCATGGTCCAGCCGATGCAGCTTGGCCGGGTCGAAGTAGCTGCCCGTCGCGCGGTCGCGCAGGAAGGCATCATCCTCCCAGCTGTCCCACAGCCCCTTCACCACCTCCACGAACTCGCGCGCGCGCTTGTAGCGGTCCGCCACGTCGTAATGGTCGTCGCGGCTGAAGTTGTGGCTGGCGGCGGCGTTGGCCGTGGTCACCACGTTCCAGCCGGCGCGGCCCTCGCTGATATGGTCCAGCGTGCCGAACAGCCGCGCCACGTTATACGGCTCGTAGTAGCTGGTGGAGGCGGTGCAGACCAACCCTACATGCTCGGTCACCGCGGCGGTCGCGCTCAGCAGGCTGATCGGCTCGAAATGCGCCATGTACTGCGGCCAACGGCTCAACGCGCGCATGTCGCCGTCGCGCGTGCCCACCGTATCCGCCATGAAGACGAAGTCGAAGCGCGCGCGCTCCGCCGCCTGGGCCATGCGGGTGAACCAGCGGAAATTGTGCCCGCCATCAATCTGCGCGTCCGGGTGCATCCAGGCGGCCACGTGCTGGCCCATGGAAGGAAAATGCGCGCCGAGCGCAATGCGTTTCATGGTCGTTCTCTCCCTTCCGCTGGCCAGCCTAGAAGCGCCGCGCCGCTACGCCAAGCCATGTCGCCATCCCCCTGGCTTGCTGCGCCGCGCCGTTCCATGATCCCGCACAACCCAGGGGAGGCGACCACCATGAGGATCACCAGGGCCGCGCTGCTGCGCGGCGGCGCCGGCTTGTTCGCCATGCCCGCCTTCGCGCAGGACCCGCCATTCCCCAGCCAGCCCATCCGCATGATCGTCGGCTATGCGCCTGGCGGGAACACCGACGTGCCGGCGCGGCTGTTCTCGACGGAGCTCGCCCGCATCCTCGGCCAGCCGGTGGTGGTGGAGAACCGCCCCGGTGCCTCCGGCGTGCCGGCCGGGCAGTTCGTGCAGCGGGCGCGGCCGGATGGCCACATGCTGCTCTGGGCCACCTCGGCCAGCCACAGCGTCTCGGTCGTGGCCATGGCGCCGCTGGCCTATGACCCCGTCAGGGACTTCACGCCGATCACGCTGATCAGCCTGGACCCCAACGTCATCGTCAGCGGGCCGGACTTCCCGGCGCGCGACCTGCCGGGGCTGCTGGCGCATCTGCGCGCCAACCAGGGCACGCCGATCGGCACCTCCGGCCCTGCCACCTCGGGCCGCTTCGCCGCAGAGCTGATGCGGCCGAAGCTCGGTATCCAGCTGACGCCGGTGCCGTACCGTTCCACCGGACCGATGCTGACCGACCTGGCCGGCGGCACGCTGCCGCTGGGCATCATGGGTGCTTCCACGGCGGTGCCCTTTTTGCGCGACGGCCGGCTACGCGCCTATGGCGTGACCAGCCTGGCGCGCAGCCGCATCCTGCCGGAGGTGCCGACCTTCCATGAGGCGGTCTCGCCAGGCTTCGAGGCTGTGGCCTGGAGCGCGCTGTACGGCCCGCCCGGCATGGCGCCGGCGGTGGTGCGGCGGATCGGCGACGCGATGCGCGAGGCGGCGGCGGTGCCCAGCGTGCGGAAGTGGCTGGACGACAGCGGCCTGCTGGTGCCGCTGGGCACGCCGGAGGAACTGGTGCGCTTCATGACGGACGACATCGCCAAGTGGGTTGGCGTGGCGCGCGACAACAACCTGCGGTTCGAGAACCAGTAGCAAAGCGATGCCTGCTTTCCGCCCGGCCCGGCCGGCCGGGTGTGCTGCGCGCCCGCACACGTCATGCGGATGCCTCTTGCCTCGGCCTTGCACGCGGTGGTAGAAGAACTTCCGGCAAATGCCCCTGTTTGTCGAATCGGTCCGGGATCAGAGATGGCCGGAAGGCGCCTTGGTTCGCTGCAACCCGCTCAGGTGGTCGCCCTCGCGCTGCCGCTCGTGGCGGTATTGTGGCTGGTGCCGCTGGCGCTGCTCGACAGGCAGCAGGAAAGCCAGCGCAACCACCGCGCGACGGAGGTTGTGCACCTGGCCGAGCAGACCGAGAGCCTGGTCCAGGGCCGGCTGCAGGCCGTGGAACGGCTGCTGCACGCCGCGCAGCAACAGGCGCCGCTGGCCTCTGGGCATGAACATCTGAACGGCCTGGTGCGCGGGGTCCTGGTGCTGCAACCGGGGGAGGAGCGCAGCTTCGTCACCGGTGACGCCCGCGCCCCCGCCGACCTGCCGCTGCTGCTCGGCACGCCGCGCCGCGGTGGGGCCGGGGAATGGATACTGCCCGTGCTGCGGCCCGCCCAGGCGGAAGGGGAATCCCCGGTTGCCGCCGCGCTGGACCCGCAGCGCCTGCTGACGGTCCCGGCCGGCACCGGTGCCATGCTGCTGGCCGCCGATGGCCGGGTGGAAGCGTCGGCCGGTTCCGCCGCCGGGGCGCTGGGCCAGGACGCCGGGGATACGGATGCCGCTGGCCTGCTGCGCCATGCCCTGCCGCTGCGGCATACCGGGCTGCAGGTGGTGGCGCTGCTGCCGCAATCCACCGGCGCCGCACGCGGCGCGCTGCTGGCCATCGCCGCCGCCGGGCTTGCGCTGCTGGCCCTGGCTGGCGGCCTGCTGCTGCGCCATGGCCACCGCCAGCGCGCGGCCGCGCTGATGACGGCTGCCGCCGCCGACAACCGCCTGCGCATTGCGCTGGAACGCGCCGCCGCCAAGGAAAAGCTGCTGGGGGAAGTGCTGCACGGGCTGGACCTGGGCGCCTGCTTGCTGGACGCCGAATTGCGGTTGCTGGCCTGGAACGACAGCTTCGCCGAGTTGGCGGGGGTGGCGCCCCAGGCGCTGCTCCGCGGCCGGACCTTCAACGACCTGGATCATGGCCTCGGCGCCGAGGCGCGTGCCGGCGGTGCCATCCGCACCGCCCTGCCGCATCGGCTGGGAGAGGCGGCCGAGCGCCGCAATGGCTGCGCCATGCGCTTCCGGCCGGATGGCAGCCGCGTACAGGACCGCTGGACCTGGCTGGAGGAAGGGCTGCTGCTGACCTCCCGGCTGGTGGCCGCGCCGGCACATGAACCCCGCCCCGCCCCGGCACTGGCCGACATGTGTGCCGAGGAATTGCGCCGCCGCCTGCCGCTGCTGCTGGAAGCCGCCGCCGCCGGGGATGCCGCCCAGGCGCGGATGGAAGCCCACACGATGCGCGGCGTGGCCGCCAATTTCGGCCTTTCCGCCCTGGCGCAGAGCCTGGCGGAGTTGGAAGCCGCGGCCCGCGCCGAGCAGATCCTGGAACTGCGCCTGGGTGCCCAGGCGCTGCCGCCGCAGGTCGATGCGGCGCTGAACGGGCTGCTCAGCCGCGTCGCCTGAGCGGCCGGGGCCTGGCGCCCTTGCCTTTGCCGCCGTCCGGCCCAACCTTGCCGTCCACCTGCAGACGGAGCCGAGCATGTTGATGCGCACAGCCGCCATGACCACCGCCGTCGCCCTGAGCGGCGCGGCCTTCGCTGCCGGCGCCGCGGCCGGGCTCGGGCTGGGCCTGGCCTCGGTCGGCGCCGCCTGCCTGGCTCGCCGCGCCAGGAAGCGCCGCGGCGACTGGGGCAAGGGCGGCCCGGACCACCGCGACGAGATCGTCGCCAGCTTGTCCGGTAACGACGAACCCCACCCCGGCGTGGCTAATCCGGGATGATCGCGGTCGCCTCGATCTCCACGCGCGCCTCGGGTTCCACCAGCGCGCCCACCTGCACCAGCGTCATCGCCGGAAAGTGGCGGCCGAGCACGGCGCGATAGGCCAGGCCCAACTCGGCCAGGCTGGCGCGGTATTCGGCAATGTCGGTCACGTACCAGGTCAACCGGGCGATATGCTCCGGCCCGCCCCCGGCCTCCCGCACCACCGCCAGGATGTTGACCAGCGCCTGCTTCACCTGGCCGACGAAGCCGGGCGCGAAGTGGCCGCGGCTGTCCCAGCCGATCATCCCGCCGACCACCACATGGCGGCCGCGGCCCTCCATGCCGTTGGCGTAGCCCTTGGGCGTCGGCCAGCCGGCGGGCTGCAGTACCTTCAGGCTCATCGGCCGCCCCCCTGGCGCAGGGCAAAGCGTTGCAGCTTGCCGGTCTCGGTGCGCGGCAGGGCGGCGCAGAACTCGATGGCGCGCGGATATTTGTACGGCGCGATCGTCGCCTTCACATGCGCCTGCAGCGCCGCCGCCATCGCCGCGTCGCTGGTCTCGCCGGCTTCCAGCACCACATAGGCCTTCACGATCTGCCCGCGCTCCTCATCCGCCACGCCGACCACGCCGCATTCGCGGACGGCCGGGTGGGCCAGCAGGGCCGATTCCACCTCCGGCCCCGCGATGTTGTAGCCGGCCGAGACGATCATGTCGTCGCTGCGTGCCTGGTACCAGAAGTAGCCGTCCGCATCCTGCACATAGCTGTCGCCGGTCAGGTTCCAGCCGCCCTGCACATAGGCGGCCTGGCGCGGGTCGGCCAGGTAGCGGCAGCCGGTCGGCCCACGCACCGCCAGCCGTCCGACGCTGCCGCGCGGCACCTCGGCGCCGGCTTCGTCCACCACCCGAGCCTCATACCCCGGCACCGGCAGGCCGGTGCTGCCCGGGCGCAGCCGGTCATGCGGCGCGCCGATGAAGATGTGCAGCATCTCGGTCGCGCCGATCCCGTCCATCAGCCGCAGGCCGGTCGCCCGCTCCCAGGCCTCGAAGACCGGCTTCGGCAGTACCTCCCCGGCCGAAACGCAGCGGCGGAGCGAGGCAAGGTCGTGCTGCGCGGCCACGGCCGCCATGGCGCGCCAGGCGGTCGGCGCGGTGAAGCAGACCGTCGCCCGGTACCGCGCGATCGCGCCCAGCAACTCCTCGGCCCCGGCCTTCTCCAGCAGCACGGCCGAGGCGCCGACGCGGAACGGAAACAGCACCAGCCCGCCGAGGCCGAAGGTGAAGGCCAGCGGCGGCGAGCCGATGAAGATGTCGCTGGGCAGCGGCTTCAGCACCTCGGCGGCGTAGGTGTCGCAGATCGCCAGCATGTCGCGGTGGAAGTGCAGCGTGCCCTTCGGCTCGCCGGTGGTGCCGCTGGTGAAGCCGATCAGGCAGACATCATCGGCCGCGGTGTCGCAGGCCTGGAAGTCAGGGCTGGCGGCGGCGCACAGGCTCTCCAGCTCGCCCGCGCCCCAGCAGGTGACGCTGCGCAGCAGGGGCGCGTCGGCGGCCTGCAACTCGGCCGCCAGCCGCGCATCGCACAGCGCGTGGCTGATGCGGCCCTTCCGCAGCATGGCGCCGAGTTCCTTGGCGCGCAGCAGCGGCATGCTGGCAACGACGACGCCGCCCGCTTTCAGCACGGCGAAATACGCTGCGACCATCCAGGCATTGTTGGCGCTGCGCAGCAGCACGCGGTTGCCCGGCACCATGCCGAGCGGCCCCACCAGCACATTGGCGATGCGGTTCACCCGCTCCGCCAGCTGCGCATAGGTCAGCGTCTCCGCCGGAGTGATGACGGCGGGGTGGTCGGCGCGCGTGGCCAGGTTGGCGTCCAGCAACGCCGTCGCGCTGTTCAGCCGCGGCGGGTAGCGCAGCGCCGGCAGGGTGAACCGCAGTTCCGGCCAGGCTTCTCGCGGCGGCAGGTTGTCGCGGCAGAAGCTGTCGCGATGGCCGCTGGGCGAAAGCCCCATCCCGTCCGTCATACCATGCATGGTCGCCTCCGTTGCTCGGTTGCGCCGCGTGACTAGTTTCCCTTGAACTCCGGCCGCCGCTTGGCCACGAAGGCGTCGTGGGCGCGGCGGAAATCCTGCGTGGTCATGCACAGCGCCTGGGCGACGGCTTCCGCCTCGATCGCCTGCTCGACGCTCATGGCCCATTCCATCGCCAGCATGCGCTTGGTCATGGCGTGGCCGAAGGCGGGGCCGGCGGCGATCTCGACCGCCAGCTTGCGCGCCGCTTCCTCCAGCGCTTCCGGCGCATGCACGGCGTTGAAGAAGCCCCAGGCATGGCCTTCCTCGCCGCCCATGCTGCGGCCCAGGTAGAGCAACTCGCTCGCCCGCCCCTGGCCGATGATGCGCGGCAATATGGCGCAGGCGCCCATGTCGCAGCCGGCCAGGCCGACGCGGTTGAACAGGAAGGCCACCTTGGCCCGCGGCGTCGCCAGGCGCAGGTCACTGGCCATGGCGATGATGGCGCCGGCGCCGGCGGCCACGCCATCCACCGCGGCGATGATCGGCTGCGGGCAGGCGCGCATCGCCTTGACCAACTCGCCGGTCATGGCGGTGAACTGCATAAGACCGCGGGTATCACGCTCCAGCAGCGGGCCGATGATCTCATGCACATCTCCGCCCGAGCAGAAATTGCCACCGGCGCCGCTGATGGTGAACACCGTCACCGCGTCGTCCAGCGTCGCCGCGCGGAACAGCCGCGCGAGTTCGCCATAGCTGTCGAAGGTCAGCGGGTTCTTGCGTTCCGGCCGGTTCAGCGTAATGGCGGCAACCGGGCCATCCACCCGCAGCAGGAAGTGCTCGGGCTTGAAGTCGCTGAGGCTCATTGCGTTTCCTCCTGCAGGGCGCCGCCGATGCTGGCCTTGGCGCGGCCCAGCAGCCGGTGCAGCGCCACCCGATCCGCGGCCGAAAGCCCGGCGAACAACTCGGCGATCCAGCCTTCATGCGCCGCCGATTGCCGGGCGAATTCGCGCTTGCCACGTGGCGTCAGCCGCAGGCTCTGCTCGCGCCGGTCGGCGGCATTCACCCGCCGCTCGATCAGCCCCTCGGCCTCCAGCCGCGTCGCCAGGCCGGTGACATTGCCGTTGGAGACCATCATGCGGCGGGACACCCCGCCCAGCGTCAGCGGCCCGGCGCGCTGCAACTGCGCCAGCAGGTCGAAGCGCGGCAATGTCGTCGCGAATTGAACGCGCAACCGGCGACGGATTTCCGTCTCCACCATGGTCGCGGTGGTCAGCAGCCGCAGCCAAAGCCGCAACTCATCCTTGTGACCGGCGGGCGCATCGGCCAGGGCGGTTTCGGCATCCACCGGGCGCTGGTCGTCGGGGCTCATGCCTCGCCCCCCGCCACCGGCAGCGCCACGCCATTCACCGCGCCCGCACCGCACAGGTACAGCACGGCGGCTGCGACCTCCTCCGGCTGCACCAGGCGGCGCTGCGGGTTGTGGCGGGCCAGCTCCGCCCGTGCTGCATCCGCATCGCGCCCGGTGGTGGCGGTGATGCGCGCGACACTCTCGGCCAGCAGCGGCGTTTCGGTGAAGCCGGGGCACACCGCGTTCACCGTCACGCCCTTGGCCGCCACTTCCAGCGCCAGCGCACGGGTGAAGCCGAGCAGCCCGTGCTTGGCGGCCGTATAGGCAGTGACATAGGCATAGCCCTTCAACGCCGCGGTGGAGGCTACGTTGACCACGCGGCCGAACCCCTGCGCCAGCATGCCCGGCAGCACCGCCTGCGTCGCCGCGACCGCACCCAGCAGGTTCACCGCCAGCATACGCTGCCACAGCGCCATGTCTGCCTTCAGGAAGGGCGCGGACTCCGCCGCGCCGGCCGCATTCACCAGAATATCGCAGGCGGGCAAGGCGGGCAGGGCGGTGACATCGCCGGCCAGGAACGCGCTCGCCGCGCCGGCGGCCACCGCATCCCGCAGCACGGCCTCTCGCCGCCCCAGCACGGTGACATGGGCGCCGGCTTCGGTCAGGGCGCGGGCGCAGGCCAGGCCGATGCCGCTGCCGCCGCCGGTGACCAGCACCTTCCGCCCTGCGAGCATTGCCGCCATGAGGCCTCCTCGATGCTTGAAGCCTAAAGCGATTGCGCGCCGGCCCGCAAGCACGGATTTGCTTGGCGCGCGTTTGCTTGAAGCCTAAACTAACCCGCGACCACAGCGGAGGTTATGGCGATGCGCATCGCGGTGATCGGAGGCGGCCCCGCCGGGCTCTACTTCGCCATCCTGATGCAGCGGGACCACCCGCAGGCGCGCATCACCGTGGTGGAACGCAACCAGGCGGACGACACCTTCGGCTTCGGCGTCGTCTTCAGCGACCAGACGCTGGAGACCTTCCGCGCCGCCGACGAACCCAGCTACCGCGCCATCACCGAGAGCTTCGCCTACTGGGACGATATCGAGATCCATCAGCAGGGCGCGGTCCACCGCGTCGGCGGCAACGGCTTCTGCGGCTGCGCCCGGCCGACGCTGTTGCGCCTGCTGCAAACTCGTGCGCGCGCGCTGGGCGTGGAACTCCGCTTCGGTGAGAACGCAACCCCGGCCGACTTCCCCGATGCCGACCTGATCGTCGCCGCCGATGGCATCAACTCCCCCATCCGGGAAGCCGCGCGCGACCACTTCCGGCCCTCGCTGGACCTGCGCCCCAACCGCTTCGCCTGGATGGGCAGCACCAGGCCGTTCGACGCCTTCACCTTCTTCTTCAAGCAGACACCGCACGGCATCTTCATCGCCCATTGCTACCAGTATGAGCCGGGTCGCAGCACCTGGGTGCTGGAGACCGACGCCGAGACCTTCGCCCGCGCCGGGCTTGGCGACATGGATGAAGCCGCCAGCGCCCGCTTCCTCGAAGGCGTCTTCGCCGAGGAACTGCAGGGCCATCCGCTGCTGACCAACCGCAGCCATTGGCGCCGCTTCCCCGCCATCAAGTGCCAGCGCTGGGTGCAGGGCAACACGGTGCTGATCGGCGACGCCAAGGCAACGGCGCATTGGTCTATCGGCAGCGGCACCAAGCTGGCCATGGAGGATGCGATTGCGCTGCACCGCGCCTTCGCCGCCGGTGGCGACGTGCCCGCCTGCCTGCACCGCTACGAAACCCAGCGCCGCGATGACGTGGAGCGCACCCAGCACGCCGCCGATGTCTCGCTGGTCTGGTTCGAGCATGTGAAGCGCTTCTGGCACCTGGACCCCACGCGCTTCGCCTTCGGCCTGATGACGCGCAGCAAGGCCATCACCTGGGACAACCTGGCGCTGCGTGCGCCGGGCTTCGTCGCCGCCACGCAGCAGGCCTATGCGCGCGATGTCGGCGGCAACCCGGCGCATCCGCCGCTGTTCCAGCCCTTCCAGCTGCGCGGCCTCACCCTCGCCAACCGCGCCGTCGTCTCCCCCATGTGCATGTACAGCGCCGAGGACGGCGTGCCCGGCGACTTCCACCTGGTGCACTACGGCGCCCGCGCCATGGGCGGCGCCGGCCTCATCTTCACCGAGATGACCTGCGTGGCGCCGGATGCCCGCATCACCCCAGGCTGCGCCGGCATCTGGAACGACGCGCAGGAAGCCGCCTGGGCGCGCATCGTCGGCTACGCCCATCGGCACGGCACGCCCATGGCGCTGCAACTCGGCCATGCCGGCCGCAAGGGCGCGACCAGGCTGATGTGGGACGGCATGGATCAGCCGCTGTCCGAAGGCGCTTGGCCGATCATGTCGGCCAGCGCCATCCCCTACTACCCGCACAGCCAGGTCCCGCGCGAGATGACGCGTGCGGACATGGACCGCGTCCTCGCCGAGTTCACCGCCGCCGCGCAACGCGGCCTGCGCGCCGGCTTCGACCTGCTGGAACTGCACTGCGCGCATGGCTACCTGCTGGCCGGCTTCCTCTCCCCGCTGACCAACACGCGCACGGACGAGTACGGCGGCAGCGTCGCCAACCGGCTGCGTTTCCCGCTGGAAGTCTTCACCGCGCTCCGCGCCCTCTGGCCGGCGGACAAGCCGATGAGCGTCCGCCTCTCCGCCACCGACTGGGCCGATGGCGGCATCACCGAGGCCGACCTCATCGCCATCGCCCGCGCCTTCGCCGCGGCCGGCTGCGACCTAGTGGACGTCTCCACCGGCCAGACGGTGGCGGACAGCGCGCCGCAATACGGCCGCATGTTCCAGGTGCCGTGGTCCGACATGCTGCGGCAGGAGGTCGGCATCGCCACCATGTGCGTCGGCAACATCACCAGCGCCGACCAGGCGCATACCATCCTGGCCGCCGGCCGCGCCGACCTTGTCGCACTGGCAAGGCCGCACCTCACCGATGCCGCCTTCACGCTGCGCGCCGCCGCACAGTATGGTGTGGCCGATGTCGCCTGCCCGCCGCAATACGCGCCCGGCCGCGACGCCCTGATGCGCAACACCGCGCGGGAGCGGGAGGAATTGATGGACCTGAAGCGCAAAGCCCGCCCCCGCGGCCACCTGAGCCAATGACCCATGTCCTCATCGCCGGCGGCGGCGTCGGCGGCCTGGTCCTGGCCATGATGCTGCACCAGCGCGGCATCGGCGCCACGGTGTTCGAGGCAGCGCCGGAGGTGAAGCAGCTCGGCGTCGGCATCAACACCCTGCCGCATGGCATCGCGGAACTCGACCAGCTCGGCTTGCTGCCGGAGATGGACCGCATCGCCATCCGCACGCGGGAGCTGCGCTACCTGAACCATCTGGGCCAGACCATCTGGTCCGACCCGCGCGGCACCTTTGCCGGGCACGCCATGCCGCAATTCTCGGTGCATCGCGGCCGGCTGCACGGCATGCTCTGGGACAACGCGCTGGCCCGCCTGCCGGAAGGCACGCTGCGTCCCGGCCATCGGCTGGCCGGCTTCACCCAGAACGCCCGCGGCGTGACCGCCACCTTCGAGAACGGTGCCACCGCCAAGGGTGACGTGCTGGTCGGCGCCGATGGCATCCACTCCGCGCTGCGGAGGCTGCTGCACCCCGATGACGGCGGCATCCGCTGGCAGGGCGTGCAGATGTGGCGCGGCGCGCTGGACTACCCGGCCTTCGAGACCGGCGATGTCATGCTCATCGCCGGCGACGAGGTCGCCAAGCTGGTCTTCTACCCCATCGCCCCCGGCGAGACGCCGGGCAGCCGGCTGACCAACTGGGTCATCTACGCCCGCGCTGGCGACCCCGCCCACCCGCCGCCGCGGCGAGAGGATTGGTCGCGCGTCGGCAAGCTGGCCGAGGTGATGAAGTACGCGAAGCGCCTCAAGCTGCCGCAGCTGGACGTGCAGGCGATGATCCGCGCCTCCGGTGACTTCTACGAATACCCGATGTGCGACCGCGACCCGCTGCCCTGGTGGACGCAAGGCTGCGTGACGCTGCTGGGCGACGCCGCGCACCCGATGTACCCGGTGGGCAGCAACGGCGCCTCCCAGGCCTTCCTGGACGCCCGGCTGCTGGCCGACCTGCTGGCCAGCGAAAAGCCCGCCGCCGCGTTGGCCGCCTACGAAGCCGACCGCCTGCCCAAGACCGCCGCCGTGGTCGCCAGCAACCGCCAGGGCGGGCCGGAGCGCGTGGTGGACCTGGTGGCCCAGCGCGCCCCGCGCGGCTTCAAGGACCTGGGGAAGGTGGCCAGCCAGGAGGAACTGGCGGCCATCGCCGGCGGTTATGCCGCCATGGCAGGTTTCGCGATCAAGCGCACCGCCCCGCCGGAAGGCGAGGTGCTGGTCGAGGTGAAGGACACGCTGGCGCATGGCCGCGTCGCCTGGCTGACGCTTTCGCGCGAGGCCAAGCTGAACACCCTGACGCCGGAGCTGATGCAGCGCTTCATCGCTGCTGCCGGCGCGCTGGCCAAGGACAAGGCCTTGCGCGCGGTGGTGGTGACGGGCGCCGGGCCCAAGTCCTTCGTTGGCGGCGCCGACATCAACGTCATGGCGGGGCTGAAGGACGGCAAGCAGGCCAAGGCCTTCATCAAGCTGGTGCATGGCTGCTGCCACGCGGTGCGGCAGTTGCCGGTGCCGGTGCTGGGCCGGATCAACGGCTACACGCTGGGCGCCGGTCTGGAACTTGCCGCCGCCTGCGACCTTCGCATCAGCGCCGACACCGCGAAGTTTGGCATGCCGGAGGTCCGCGTCGGCATCCCCAGCGTGGTGGAAGCCGCGCTGCTGCCCGGGCTGATCGGCTGGGGCCGCACCCGCCGCCTGCTGCTGCTGGCCGAGACGCTGGACGCCGCGACGATGGAAGCCTGGGGCTTCCTGGAACGTGTGGTCCCCGCCGCCGGGCTGGACGCGGCGGTTGACGAATGGCTCGGCCTGATCGCCGCCGCCGGGCCGGAGGCGATCCGCAACCAGAAGGCGCTGATCCGCGCCTGGGAGAACCTGCCGCTGAAGGACGCGGTCCAGGCCGGCATTCCCGCCTTTGCCGCCAGCTGGAAAACCGAGGAGCCGGTGCGGATGCTCGGCAGCTTCGCCCACCGGCCGAAGCGCGGGTAACTTCTCCCCGCTCGCCGCGTTGCGACCGAACCGGTGGCGGTTACGCCCCGGCCAACGGGAGCGGCGGCGGCTTGGACGGTTCGGTTGAAACCCTGGGAGATTGGCGCCTGTTGCGCGGCTGCACCCTGCCGGGGCCGCTGCCCAGTGCGCTGGCGGTGGTGGCGCTGCACCCGCGGCACGGCATCGCCCTGGTGGATGCCCTGCCGCAGCTGACGCCGGAAGCCGAGCCACGGCTGTTCCAGCGGCTGCAGCAGGCCCGGTTCGGCGCGGTCTACGGCCGGGCCTGGCCGCCCGTGCGGCACCTGGCGCTGCATGCCGAGGAACTGGCCCGCCTGCCGGATGTGCTGGCCGAGGCGTTCCTCAACCAGCCCGCGCCCGAGATGCCCGGCGGCGACGCCTGGCTGGATACCGTGACCCGCGCCCTGCAGCCGGGGCTGCCGCTGGCCAGCGCGCCATCGCCCTCGGCCGGGCGCATGCGCCACCGGGCCAGCCCGGCGCGGCGCTGGCCGACCGGCCTGCCCTGGCGGCTGGGCTGGCGGCGCGGCGCCCC